>CBDUEV010000019.1:0-45832 GCA_965366365.1 uncultured Acidimicrobiia bacterium
GTTGCTCTATCCCCTGAGCTACGCGGGCGGGATGGGTTGGAAACGCGGTTGGAAACTCCGATCGGTGTTTCTCGAGGCGTCGCCGGCGAGTGTAATGCGACCTGGAACGAGGAAACGTGCGTTGAACGCTCGACGGCCACCTCTTGGGCACTGGGCGGATTCTGCCGAGGCGCGGAGTTGATGCTGTGCGTCTCCGAAGAGCGGGTCGGTTTCGGGCACGTTGCTGCGACAGAACTGGAGAGGCTCGGCGTCCTGAAGCCTGAGCGAGAGCCGAGGATGTGAGGTTGTCCGCCATTGGGCAGATGGCTGCCCGTAGTATCACCTATATGGAGCTACGCACAGCCTCCTCTGGCGCTTCTAGGCATCCGCTCACGGGCCTGCTGATAGTTCGGTCCGAGACCGGCACACGGAACGCACTGGTAAGGCCTCCACTTGTGTCCGTGGAGGGAGCGAAGCGACGCGGGCGCGTATTCCGATTTGCTGCACGAGGGGGCTCACCTATGGACCACGGACGCGAGGAGATCCATGACGCGACCGATAGCGGCGCTCGGACAAGTCGGAATCAGCCCTTCACCATTGAGCAGCATCGTGAAGGCTCGACGGCTACCTGGGAGTCGAGGCAATTCGGGTTTTCAGTTGACATTGAAAGGGGGGCTTCGTGACTGACGGACAGGCGCTCCCGCGGTTCGACCCGAACCAAGCGGTAACAGGATCTGACCTGAACCGGCTTGCGGATGCAATAGAAGGTCGCCTGGAAGACCAAACCGAGCGCCGCGCCCGATCTGAGCCGGCGAGAGGAGGGATTCTCGGACCACGCCCGATGAGGGGGATCCATGGATGAGGTACTCGTCACGCCCCTGGCGGGTAGAGCTCCCGATCCGTTGCTGCTCGGCGGCAAGGGGGCTGGTTTGGCTCAACTCGTCGAGCTTGGGCATCCAGTCCCGCCGGGGCTCGTCGTCACGACCCAGGCGTTCGACCTCACGCTCGATTACCTGGGGGTCATCGAGGCATACAGAGACCTGAGCCAATCGATCGCCTTGGGAACACCTAACTACGAACACGGTGAACTCATCGCGGCAGCATTGCGGGGAGGCAGGCTCCCAGACTTCCTCCGTTCCTCGATCGCTGAAGAGGTCGAACGATTGCGGTTGTGGGAGATCACGAGCGATGGTCTGATCGTTCGCTCCTCTGCGACCGTAGAGGACTCAGCGGAATTCTCTTTTGCCGGCATCTTTGAATCCTTTCAAGTCGGCGAACCGGAACAACTCGAAGCCACCATCATGGAGGTCTGGAGCTCGGCCTTTGCCAGACGGGCCATCTCCTATTCAACCGAAAGTGGAGTCGGTCAAGCTCCGAAGATGGCGATGGTCCTCCAAGTGTTCCTCGAAGCGACTCGCAGCGGCGTGATGTTCACGACTTTCGGCGGCGACAGGACCCTGGTTGAGCATGTCGAAGGGGGGTGCGAAAAACTCGTCAAGGGTGAAGTCATCCCGGCCCGGTTCTGGATGGCGCGGACGAACGGCGAGCCCGAAGGGGACACGGTGACACTCACAGCGGCTCACACTCGCAGGCTGGCCGAACTTGCGAACAATCTCGAGTCCCGTTTTGGCGGACCCCAGGACGTTGAATGGTGCGTTTATGACGATGCCGTACACGTTCTGCAAACTCGACCGATCACCGCAGGGTTGGATCAGCCGACGGCGGGCGACACCTCTGGCGCCATCCTGACCGGTGTGTCCGCCAGCCGGGGTATCGGCGCCGGAAGTGTGCATCTCGTCTTCAACATCGATCAGGCGCTGGCGCTCGAGGCCGGCCAGGTGCTAGTCACACCGATGACAAACCCAGACATGGTGGTGGCGATGCGAAACTCGGCTGCCATTCTCACCGACGTTGGCGGCATGATTTGCCATGCCGCGATCGTCTCGCGCGAACTCGGCTTGCCGTGCGTCGTTGGCACCGAGCATGCGACGAACACGTTGACCGAAGGCGAGGTGGTCACTGTGGACGGCTCGCGTGGAGCGGTCTACTCAGGTCTGGTTGAGATCAAGGACGTCGCGGATGGCCTGGCGGCGGCAGAGTGGACCGACGTGTGGGACCGGTGGATGGACTCTCACTTCGATTTCGACCCGGTGGTGTCCTCAGTTTCGAGTCTTGCAACCGCTCCCTACGGCCTCGAACGTGTAGTGCTTCGTCCGGAAATCGATCTCCGAGCTGACCTGAAGGGGATGTGGGCAGATCTCGAACGAATGCGAGACGTCGACCTCCGTTCGTTGACGGCGCGATACCTGGCCAAGGTCACCGACGCTGCCGCCGCGGCAGGCGTGCATCGGCTCGAGATCACGACGGACCGTCTCGGACCTGCGCTCGCTGAGACACTGTCGACCCTCGCTGGATCCGAGTTGATTGTTGTCGGTTCGCCTGTCAACGCCACCCCCCTCGGCAGTGCACTTGCGCCAGAGGATTCCTCTGGTGACTTCCGACGGCGCCTCCCCTCCATGGCCGAAGCGCGTGACGCGGCTCTTGACACCATCAAGTTCTTTGGCCACGAGCCAAGCGCACGAAGCGCACCCATGCCGGATGTCGAACGTCGACGCGAGTGGTGGAGGCTGCTTCCGGAGTACGGCAGGTTCCACGCTGAGCACGAGACCTCGGAAGCGAAGGGTGACCACGATTGGCTGGAGGTCCGACCAGAGCTCGTGATCTCGGCGCTCCTCAAGTCCCTGGTTCAGCCTGGATTCGAGATGGTGCCGCGTGTCTTGGGATTCCCTAACGTGGCTCCGCTCCACATCAAATGGATGCAGTGCCGGTACCGTTTTCGCTCGGACGCCTTCGCCGACGTTTGGGCCGGCGTTGTCCGTGCTACATGGAACTCCGAATACATGGCCGATCTCATGCACCGGGTGCGGTCCTCATATGACCAGCTCGCCGAGGTGCTCGAGCTCTTTCCGCAAGAAGACGACGCCATCGCAGCCCTGCGCAACGACGAGATCGTCGCCCTCGTCACATCCTGGTGGCCCAGATGGGTCGAGTTTTTCTCGCTGTGTTGGTTCATCCAAGCCCAAGGCGACGACATCCTCTACCCCTTCATCGAGGAGACGGTCGCAGCAAATCTCAACACCGTCGGGAGAACCCATCGCGATGTCGTATGGCCAACCGCTGCCGATCTGGTGCTACCCACCACACCAGTACTGAGCGGCGACTACATGGCCAGCATCGCAAGATTGAGGGAAGCCCTCCTCGCTGGCGGCCTGACCACCCCGCCGTCCGCGGTCTCGGCATTGGCCTCCGGGTCGGCCCCTGAGATCGCTCGGCTACTCGAAGAGCATCTCGTCGACTGGCACTGGATGCGGGATCGCGATCTTCTGTTCGAACCGTGGGACACCCCCGCGAAGGTCATCGAAACCGCGCTTCGAACCGACTCTCACATCGCAGTCGATTACGCCGAAAATCTCCGCCGCAACCTCTTTGGGCTCTCGCTCCATTGTGATCTCGCCGAAACGTCCGGAAGGGCAGACGCGCTCAATCACGCGGTGCGGTTTCTCCACGATCTCAATGTCGAGCGGGAGAACCACCATGTGCTCTGGCTCAAGTACTCCTATCCCCTTCGGAGGATATTTCTGGAGGTGGAACGAAGGCTGATCGCCAACGACTCAATTGAACCTGGCGACGTCTGGTTTCTCCAGGCGCCGGAACTGATCGCCACTGTGCGGAAGCTCCCCAAACGGATGGATCCGACGCTCACCTCGGTCGTGAAGAACCGGCGTCGAGGGTTCGAGCAGGAAGCAAGGCTCTCGACCAAGGACCCATCTCGGGTCGAAGCCGAAGACGATTACCTCTGACCACGGACATCAGGTGTGTGCGCATCGGCCGCGGGCCTCGGGGTAACCATCACCTCTCCGGTCGAACCATCCAGCTCGACGAAGTCACCCGACCCGATGGCATTGGTTGCATGAGGGACCCCGACGACGGTCGGGACACCGAACTCTCGAGCCAGAATCACGGCGTGCTGGAGCAAACCGCCCTCCTCGACCACGAGCCCGGTCACCCGGCGGAGTACCGGCGCGAAATATGGGTGGAACACGCGCACGACCAACACCACTCCGTCGGCCACGTCCGCCACCCTGCCGTCGATGTCGGCGACGTGGGCCAAGCCCGAAACTCGCCCGGTAGCCGCGCCGGTGCCTCTGAGTCCCTCGTTCATGGGCGGGCATCGAAGAGAGCGTCCAACCTGCCCACGTCCGCCGAGTTCTGGCGCAGGTAGGCCACGTCCCTCAAGTAGAGCTCGATCCTCCGGTCGATCGTGTCTCCGGATGGGCATGCCCCCGAGATCTCATGTCGGCTCAGGAAAAGAAGCTTGACAGGCGACCATCCCCTGATCCGACCCAGCTCGATGAGCAACGGAACGAGACCCCGGTAGAAGGCAGAGCGGACGTACCAGATCTGCAGCTCGATGAACTCCAGCCACCCGGCCAGGACCCCTTGCAGGTCGAGTGGCCGTCCAGGGGCTGGAATCAGATCCTCAAGACGTGACGAAGGGATGGCGGCCTTGGATACTTGGCCAGACCCCAAACCGTCCATGGCTTGCAAAACATACCGTGGATCATCAAACCCGGGTGCCTCCCACGCCACGGGTCCGAATCCGGCATGATCGGCACAGAATCTCCACACTGCATCGGAGACCTCCGAATCGACGTCGGGCCATCGGGCGCGGAGGAGCCGAGGGGGCCAGCCCCTCTGCTCGCACCAAACCGCCAGTGTTTCGAGGGACCGGGTCAATCGAAGCCCGGGGCTCGGCATAGCTGGCCTGGGCAGAACGGTGGCGCCGGTGGCAATCAAGCGCTCGAAGAGCAACGCAGGTACGAATTTCGAAAGGATCGGATACGGCAAAACGTCGGCGATTTGCTGAAGGAGGAGACTCGCCACGTCGACAATGTCTCTTGCCGAGCCTGCGCCGAAGTCGCTCGATCGCTCCATGGTCTCCACCAGTGCTCCGCAGCGGGCGCGACGCGTTTCTTCGAGGGCACCAAGGAACTCGGCATCAGGGTGGGTCGGAAAGGCATCGGAAAGCGCATCGACGTGATGACGATCAATGCGGAGGTTCCCGTCGTCATCCAGATATGCTCCGAACAGACCGTTCGGGAGTGCATGTTCAAGCCCGATGACCGCGCCCGCCGAAGAAAGCTGGTCGAACGTCGATCGCTGAAGAGGGAGCCCTATGAGTCTCTCCCTCAGAATCCCGGCCGCTGGAGAGGCTGTCAGACGTTATCCTCACCCATGGCGGCCCGCTCCCGGAGTTCGAGCGCAGCGAGCTGCGGGAACGCGCCTCGCAACGCGTCGATCCTTCCCTCGGGTCCCAGCGAGGTCATTCCGAGGCGAACCGAGTCCTGCGGGTCGTACATCACGAGGTCGACGTCCACCGGGTCGAACCGAGCCTCCAGGTGTTGCAGAACGATCACAACTCTCGTTGCTCCCGGTGCAACCGCTTCGTCAGGCAGCGACACCTGGTACACCCCCGGTGTCAAGGCCGCATCGATTTCCCGGACGGGCAGGGAAATCGGGCGTGCAGCACTCCCGTCGTCGCGGGCGTAAGCTACCCGGATCGACGCCGGATCGAGACCCGTTGCCGGGAGTCCATTCGGCCATTCGCCGCACACGAGCACACTTCGACCAGACGACCCTGCCCTGATCGTGTACATGTGCGTCGACATCAGGACTCTCCTCGTTCCGCAAGAAAGTCCGCCAGCTTCTTCTCGTGATTCATCCCGGCCTCGAACTCCATCTCGGTCAGATTAGGGAGGGCTCGTCGCAGGAATTCGTGCCGTTTGTGGTCCTGAAGTTGATGGATTCCGATACATGCTTGATCGCTGGGGTCGTAGGCAACAAGTTCGATATCGACCGGCGCCACCCACGCTTCGTCGAAACCGATCCACACCATGACATGCGGGGAACCAGCTGCCACGACACCAGCAGGAAGGTCGAGTCGGTAGGCGCCCGGCATCAGCTGAGCGTCGACTTCCGTCAGTGAATGGAGCGGCAAAGCAACCGCAGGCTCATTCTCACGAACATACGCAGCTTTGGCGCCTGGCGAAGAGGGGCGAAGACCAACGACGCCCCCTCCAGAGTCGTCTCGGGCCATGAACAACAGAGAACGACCCGTTGAGCCCCATTGGATCGTGTACGACGAGTGGACCGGCATGACGTCGTCCTCCCCTTCACCTCGAGCCGACCCGATTGACTCTACCCCTCGCTGAGCGCGGCGTGCACGGCCGCTTCGGCAAGACCACACACCTTCTCGATCTTCCAATCGGTGGTGTCGATCTCGATCTTCCGTCCTCGATCCTGGATGAGGGCACGAATCGCGTCCGTCCACTGCTGGGCGAGAGCCTCGGAGCGGCCCGCCTGTCCCGTGCATGTGGTCCTTTCGGTACCCTACCAAGAGAGGAGCAGCCGTATCGCGATCGGCTGGCGAGGTGGCACCGACGACGAAGACCATTCGAATGACGCTACCGACGAACGCCCGAGTGGGTGGATCATGATGACCGAACCATCGCTCCGGACTCCTGAACACCGGTCCCCAAGTTTGTCTTCGGCGCATCATTCTCCACCGCAACGAAAAGCTCAGCCGAACAGATCGGTTTTGGTGCCGTTGACAGATCCTGGAGGGGCAGGCTTGTACCCGATAGGAAACGAAATGCCCATCCACCATCGAAACGCAGCGCCGGTCGTCAAACCGATTGATGGAGTCATCGGCATTGCGGCCCTCGGTATGTCGAACGGTTTGCAGGAATGGGCTCGCTTCACGACGCTCGCCAATGCGCGCCGTCGCCTCAATCCGAGCGTTGTGATTGCCAACGGAGCAGTGAGAGGCCTCACCATGAGGGATTGGATCGACCCGCGTAACGAGGCCTGGCATCTGGCATCCGAGGGCATCGCAGCAACGGGACTCGAACCTCGGTCCGTACAGGTGGTGTGGCTGAAAATGGGCTCCAAGCTTTCTGACCTCGGCCACGGGGACACCAACGAAAGGGTCGATCGAGAACGCGGCTGGCTTACGACGATTCTCGAACAGGCGGTCGAGCACCTCCCTAATCTGCGCCAGGCCTTCGTGACGTCACGAAGCTATGCAGCGTACGGGACACCAACCGCTCATCTCGAACCGGTCACGGGTTTCGACAATGGCCTGGCGGTCAAAGCCTTGGTCGCCGACGCTGTTGCGGGTGCGACGCCGGTTTGGACGGCGTGGGGACCGTACTTGTGGGCTAACGGCGCAACACCTCGCATCGACGGGCACCGCTGGGAGAGGAGGGACTTCGAGACCGATGGCATCCATCCGTCTCCACTGGGGGAGCAGAAGGCTGGCCGGCTTCTCTTGGAGTTCTTCGCAAGCGAGCCCCTCACCCAGAGTTGGTGGTCCGCCGAGTCACCAGAGCCGGGGCATCGCTATGAATGAGGAGAAGGGCTCCAACTTCAATCCTCGGTGAAATGGCAACCACCTCCGAGCCCCGTAGCCGACAAAGGTCTGCACTTGTGGCGATCCGGTCCCGACAGAAGAACCAACCGGTCCTGCCGTGTCCTGCATCTCAGCCGGTACGCGATCTCGCTATACATTCGCAGGTTTGTTTCCAACGCAGCCGAGGCGGCTGCCAAGGATGTCGCCAGCGTGCCGGATTCATGATCCATGTTGGGGTGCTGCATGTTTGCTGGTGCCGCGTCGTTGAACTTCGACAGGTGCGGTTCTCCTTCCTTCGGACAGCCCAGGGCCGCTGAGATCGAGCTTGTGACTCAAATCTCCGGGTTGGCTATCCATATCTCAGTGGTCCGCGCCAATGCTTCTGCATCGCTGCTCCCTACCTTGGCCTCACGCAACTGAGTCCACGAGTGACTCACCTGGAGGAAACGATGGACAGGTCACAGTCGGCGCCCGCGGCGCTACAGACACAGCCAGATAGGACGATGAAGGGACGACTCGTCGTGATCGGATCGATCTTGGTGGTGGTGGTCGCTTTTGGCGCGGCGACCGCACTCGGATCGGCGGACAGCTCGACGGTGGGGGTGAATTGGCACCCGCAACAAGCGTCCCAGGGCAATGAGGGACCGGTGGACAACGCCTCGGCGACCCTGATTCGCAATGCGAATGGGATCTCGTACCGATTGGCGACCAACTCCCTCACAGCGAATAGCGCCTACACGCTGTGGGTCGTCGTCGTCAACAATCCAGCGGCATGTGATCCGTCGCCGTGCACCGCTCCTGACATCATTCAGAACCCCGCAACCGACTCCCAGATCTTGTTCGGAACCGGATCGGTGGCGGGCGCATCCGGAATGGCAACATTCGCAGGGTCGCTGAAGGAGGGTGACCTGCCGGGCTGGCTACAGGATCGAAGCTTCGACGACGCCGCAACTGCTGAGATCCATCTGGTGCTGAACGACCACGGCCCCAAGATCCCGGCGATGTTGCCCGGGATGATCAAGACCTACCGGGGCGGGTGTTCGGACGACAGCCCGTTCCCGGGCATCTTCCCTGCAAGTGCACTTGCCGATGGCGAGGTAGGCCCCAATACCTGCCGGTTGTCCCAGTCGGCGATATTCGCTCCTTCCTGAAAGCAGCTCGACGCCGACGCACGGCCTGTGCTGAAAGCACAGGCCGTGTCGTATTGACCGCCCATGCCCACTGGTTTCCCGACGCCTCACCACTGAGTGTGGCAACTGTAGGCTTCGGCCCGTGCTGCTTGAAAGGGAAGCCGAGTCGAGACTGATGGCCGACCTGCTGGCCGGGGTCGGGTCGTCAGGGGGAAAGGTTGTCCTGGTTCGAGGTGAGGCCGGTATCGGCAAGAGCGCTCTGGTCAGAAATGTTGTTGAGAAACATCGGGATGAAGCGTTCGTTCTCTTCGGTTCTTGTGACGATCTGCTGACCCCACAACCGCTTGGAGCTTTCTGGGAGATAGCCAGGGAGGAGACGGCCCTCTTTCGGCCTCTGGAGATGGGCGACCGGAGAGCTGTGATGGGGAACCTGCTGGACTTCCTGTCACGACGGCTGCGCCCGACGGTTCTTGTCATCGAGGACACGCAATGGGCGGACGAGGCGACGTTGGATGTGATCAAGTATCTGGGCCGACGAATCGCCCAAACCAGCGGATTGCTTCTTCTCACCTATCGTGACGGCGAGGTCGACCACGACCATCCGCTGAGACAGGTCATCGGAGGGCTGCCCCCGGAGGTCCTGGTGCGCATTCATCTCGACGGTCTCTCTCGTCGCGCCGTCGCAGACCTTGCCGGTACCGCTGACCATGAGATTGACGAGATCCTGGCCCTGACCGATGGGAACCCGCTCTTTGTCACCGAAGTCCTGGCGTCCGGAGTCGAGAACGTGCCGACCTCCATCCAGGACTCCGTGCTCGCCCGTGCGGCCAAGCTCTCTCCTGAAGCCCGGGAGGTTCTCGATCTTGCCTCGGTGATTCCCCGAGAGGCTGAGCGATCGCTCATCACGAGCATCCTGAGCCCGGAGCGGGAGCACCTGGCGGAATGTTCCCGTCAGGGTCTGCTCCGAATAGGGGACAGTGGCGTGTCCTTTCGTCATGAACTGACACGCCGATCGATCGAGGCGGCCTTGGACAACCAGGACCGTCGTCGCCTCAACCAGCTTGTTCTGAACGACCTCGCAGGGAGGGCCGACCCGGCGCGGCTTGTCCACCACGCTCATGAAGCGGATGATGTCGACTCAATCATCGAATATGCACCAAGGGCAGCTCGAGCCGCGATGGCCATCGAGAGCCACCGAGAGGCCGCAGCCCACTTCCGGCTTCTCGAGCCCTATCTGGATCGCATCGACGACAACGAGCGAGCCTCCATCGTCGACGACTGGGCTCGTACCGAGTATTACCTCACCAGCAGTGAGTCCGCACACATTCTGGCCCGCGCACTCGCCCTCCATCGCTCGACGGGCAACGACCTCGCCCTGGCGCGCGCCTTGACGTTCGCAGTGCGTGTCAACGAGATAACCGGTCGGCCCGACTCGGCTGAAGACGCGTCACGAGAGGCCATCACGATCCTGGAGTCCCATCCACCCAGTGCGGACCTGGCTGCGGCCGTGAGCCAGCGTGCCTGGCTCATGAAGATGAGGGGCGATAGGCCACGAGCCGTCGAGACCGCAGAGCGGGCGATAAGACTCGCCGAGAAGATCGGCGACGAGCTGAGTTCGATCAACGCTCTCATCACGAAGGGACATATGACGCTCCTCTGGGGCGACCCGAACGGTTTCCACATGCTGGAGGAAGCCCGATCGCGTGCCGAGCATGCCGGCTACCCGTTCGAGGAGAGCCTGGCGCTGATGGACATGGCGGGAATAGCTACGGAGCACCGTGACCTCGAACGGGCGGGCGACCTATCCCAACGGGCCCGCGACACTGCCGCTCGCTATGAGATTGAGATCAACGAGAACGCCGCAATCGCCCACTATGCGAGGGTCCTGGATTGGCGGGGCGAGTGGGCGAAGGCCGAGGACACGGCAACAGATGCCGCAGGTGCTCATCTTGCGAAGGTCATGGACCGGAACGGAGAGGGGCCGAAAGCCGAGGACGCTGCAACAGGGGCCCTCGGTCATGCTCTCTTCTACAGCCAGCTCGTGGCCGGGCAAGTACTGGGACCTCTGCTGGCCCGCCAGGGTCGTCCCGGGGCCCGAACCATCCTCAGCAGCATCTGGCAGCGGGCCGATGCAGGCGACGAGATGCTCAACCTCCTTCCCTCCGCCGCCGGTCTGGCCGAGTACATGTGGCTCAGGGGGGAGCGCGATGCGGCACTCACATCCCGATTCATCGATATGCTCGAGGACACGAGAAGGCTGGCGTTTCCCTGGTCCGCAGGCTGGCTCGCCTTCTGGCTCTGGGCGCTGGGGGAACTCTCGGAGGCACCCGACGGTATCGCCGAGCCGTATCGGCTAGTCATGGAAGGTAGGCCGACCGAGGCGGCGGCTATTTGGGACGCAAAAGGGATTCCGTACGAACGGGGTCTGGCGCTCATGCATGGCGACGAAAAGGCCCGCCTGGAAGCCCTCGAGGTATTCGAGACACTGGGAGCAACCGCTGTCGCCGCCAAACTCAGGGGAGCACTGAGAGCCGAAGGTGTCGGCGTGCCACGAGGTAGAGGTCGCGAAACCAGGCGCCACGCCGCCGGTCTCACCGCCAGACAGGCCGAAGTCCTCGAACTCCTCGACGAAGGGCTATCCAACACCGAGATCGCCGACCGGCTCTTTGTGTCACCCCGAACGATCGAGACGCATGTCTCCGCAGTGCTCACCAAGCTGGACGCCTCCACACGGGAGGAAGCTGTGGTCCGAGCCCACGCGGAAGGCCTCATCTCTGAGAGCGACACTCACTACCGCAGGTAACCGGCAATCCCGACCGAAGGCCGCTACAGGATCTGGAGGGAGAGATCTGGCATCGGTCGCTGAGCCAACGACGGAAGGACCGGTGATCGGCTATTCGCCCGCAGCGTTGGAGGCCACGATCGAGCGAAGACCAATTGGAGGTTCTCGCTGGAGGCTCATGAGGAGAAACGCCCGGTAGCGATGCGTTGCAGACCGCCCGGCGGGCGATCGAGAGCGGCTGGTCTATCCTTGCAGCGGACAAATAGGGGTGGGATGGGGTTGCCGCAATGATCGAGACTCTACGAACATCGATCCGGGTGTTCATCCCCAAGGGCCAGCGGGTGAAATGGTTCGGCTTGATCCTCATCGCTCTGGCGGTGGCGGGCGCCGAGACACTGACGGCTCTGCTCATTTTCCGGGTTCTCGGCTACGCCACCGACCCGCAACCGGAATCGCCGTCCATCGCATTGGCGTTTGGACTCGAGGCCACCCTCTTCCCCCTCCTCTTCCTCGCCGGAGTCGTGTTCGTGCTGCGCGGACTGCTGTCGATGTTCAGCATCTATGCCCAGAACCGGGCCGTGCAGGATGCCGGAGCTGCGGTGGCCACCCTCATCCATCGTCGATACCTCCAAGCGCCATACAGCTTCCACCTGTCCCGCAACTCCAGCGAGTCCCTTCGGACGGTCCTGTGGAGTGTGGACCGAGCGACGAACAACGCCCTCACACCGATCATCAATATCGCCACCCAGGGCCTCATCTCGGCGACGCTCTTCGGGCTACTCGTTGCCATTGCTCCCGTCCTGTCGCTCACCGCCGTCTTCGTTCTCGCCGTGGGGCTCGCTCTCGTCTTGAGGATGATTCAGCCACGCCTGGGCCACGTGGGGAAAGTCGTCGAGGACACGGTGCACAAGCTGATCGTCAGCGTTCGGGACTCCTTCGACAGTGTCCGAGACATCAAGGCCTATCGGGCCGAGGCCTACTTCGACCGACGCTTCAGACGGCACCGCAAGACGCTCGCCGAGTTGAGAACCACGAAGTCTCTCCTCGATCAGATTCCCAGCGCGGCCGTGGAATACATGGTGGTCATCGGGTTGCTGATTCTGATCGGCTTCGCCTCCAATAGCGACACGTTCGGCGAGTACGTACCCATCCTGGGGGCCTTTGGGTATGCAACCCTCCGGATCGTTCCCTCGATCAACAAGATCGTCTCCTCGGCCAACCGGATCAAGTACGGGGAACAGGCCGTCAAGAATGTCGAGAACGATCTGCGGGCTGCCCTACCTCAAGAACCTCCCGATCCTGACGTCGCCGCCTCGCTCGGGCCCCTGTTCTCGGACTCCATCGAACTGCGCGACCTATCGTTCACCTACGCCGCATCCGAGCAACGAGCCATCGACTCGGTGGACCTCGTCATCCGACGCGGCGAGATCCTCGCCATCGCCGGCGGATCGGGATCGGGCAAGAGCACTCTGGCCGACATCGTGCTGGGCCTCCTCGAGCCGGAATCGGGGAAGATCATCATCGACGGGAGCGAAGTGCTGCCCGAGGGATGGCATCGAAAGGTCGGCATCGTTTCGCAGTCCGTCGTGTTGCTCGATGCGTCAGTGCGCGAAAACGTGGCCTTCGGCGACAGCGCCACTGCCGACGACGATCGCATCCTCGAGGCGTTGGATCGCGCCCGGCTCACGGAATGGCTGCGGACGCTCCCCGCCGGTCTCGACACCGAGGTCGGAGAATCGGGCAAGCTGCTGTCGGGCGGAGAACGCCAACGGGTGGCGATCGCCCGCAGCTTGTATCGCCACCCTGACCTCCTCATCCTCGACGAGGCCACCTCCGCCCTGGACGGAGCAACGGAGGCCGCTCTCATGGAAAGCCTGGTGGCGCTCTCCGGCGAGCTGACCACCATCATCGTCTCGCATCGGCTCGCTCCCATTCAGGCGGCCGATCGGGTGGTGATGATGAGCGAGGGAAAGATCACAGCCTTGGGTACATTCGAAGAGCTGGCGTCGAGGACTGCCGCGTTCCGCGACCTGGTGGGTATGTGAGCGCCTCATCGTCGAACCCGGGCCGCCTCCCCGATTTCTTGGTGGCCGGGGCCATGCGATCGGGGACGACGTCGCTGTATCGGTATCTCGGGGAACACCCAGAGATCTTCATGGTTCCCAAGGAGCTCGAGTTCTTCACCGAGCATTTCGACAGGGGCGTCGAGTGGTATCGATCCCAGTTCGCCGCGGCCGGGTCTGCCCGGGTCTTCGGCGAGGCCACCGCCGACTACCTGGCACGGCGGAGCGCCATGGCTCGAATCGCCGAGGTACTCCCCTCCGGACGTGTGATCGCCTCGCTGCGCAATCCCGTGGACCGCGCCTGGTCGCACTACGGGCTCCTCTCCGCACGCGGCCGGGAGGTCCGGACCTTTGCGGCGGCCATCGACGATGAGATCTCGGTGATCGAGTCCGACGGGCCAGATGCCGGCGGTATCTTCTACCTCTACCACAGCCTCTACGACGTCCACCTCGAACGGGCCTATCGCCTGTTTCCCGAGGAGCAGATTCACGTGTCGATCTTCGAACGGATGGCGGCCGATCCAGCCGGCACCTATCGGGATCTATGTGTTTTTCTGGGAGTGGACCCTTCGTTCGTGCCCGAGCATCTCGGAGCTCGAGTCAACGCCTTCGTCACCTTCCGGTCCCTGCGCGTCCGAGACTTGTCTCGGCGTCTCCCCTCACCTGCCGAACGCTTAGTGGCTCGCCTGAACACACGTCGCACCGCCCTGCCTCCGGTTCTCGACGATGCCATCCGCCGACGGCTGGAGCACTTCTTCGCCCCGCGCATCGCCCGTGTCGAGGACCTGCTTGGAGAGAGAATCCCCGAGTGGCAGCCAGACTCCCCCTCGGCTAGCGCGCCGTGAGACAGGCTCGATAGAGAGCGACGGTTGCGTCGGCGATCGCATTCATGGCGTGCCGGTCGACGTAACGCTGCCTCCCGGCGGTCACCATGGCGGCAGCTTTGGCCGGATGCTCGATGAGATCGGTGATCGCCCGAGCCATTTCGACCGAAGAGCCGACCGGCGAGAGCATCGCGATTTCGCCGCTGGTGCCGACGAGTTCTCGGACCGAGGGGATGTCACTGGCGACCGTAGGTACCTCAAGCGCCATGGCCTCGATCAGCGCTCCTGGGCTTCCCTCGGCGCGCGACGGAAGTACGAACACGTCGGCGGCGCACATCAAATCGGCGACGTCAGATCGATATCCGATCAGCGAAACGGCGGAACCCAGATCATGTTCGGCAATGAGGCGTTCCAGCTCGGGTGTGGCCGGCCCGGACCGACCGGCGATGAAGAGCACGGCATTGGGCACCTCCCCAACGACCTCTGCGAAGGCCGCGATCAGTACGTCGAGCCCCTTGAGGTGATAATGGCGCGCGGCCGCCAGAACGAGCACTGCCCCGTCGTCGACACCCAGCTCGGCTCGAGTTCGATTGCGTCGGGCGTCGGTGCGAGTCCCGAGGCGCTCGGAATCACGACCGCGCGTGATCACCTCGATCTTCCGACTCGGAACCCACAAACGTTTCGCCATGACCGTGGCACTCATCGCGGAGACCGCATGGAAACGGGTCACCAAACGGGCAGTGAGCGCGTCCGCCAGCTGAGCGCCTCGGACCTTCCACGCCCGGTATTCGGGATTGTGGACGTGCTCGGGGCCGTAGGACTCGGTGACGAA
Organism: uncultured Acidimicrobiia bacterium; assembly: GCA_965366365.1. Taxonomy (GTDB): domain Bacteria; phylum Actinomycetota; class Acidimicrobiia; order Spongiisociales; family JAENVV01; genus CBDUEV01. Next base: position 15,082 of record CBDUEV010000019.1, read on the forward strand.
GCTCGAGACCACGGGGATCCGAAGCAACCCCGCGGCCGGCCGCCCCACGATGTCGGCCATGAACAGAGTGGTGTGCACCAGATCGGGGCGCAGGGTCCGCATGAGCCGGACGGTGCGAACCAGGGACCGAAACCAACCCGGATGGCCGCTCAGTGAATGGAGCGTGGCCCCTCCTGCGCGGAGCTCGTCTTGGATTCCCTGGCGATCGGTGAGGAACGCCACGTGCATATCGACATCGCGCTCCACCAGATGCGGTGTGATCATGGAAAGAGACTGCTCTGCTCCTCCCACCGCCAGACTATCGATCACCGTCAGGACACGCATCAGCGCTCCCCTTCCCCGGCGGGAGACCAGAAGGGCGAGGCGGCCTTCACGTGGTCGACATCCGGTCGGCGAGCTGGCCCATGGTCAGATTCTCCAACCGGCCGGCGTCGATATGACGGCGGACCTCACCAAACAAGGCGTCCATTCCCCTTCTGGCGCGCTCGCGTTCAGGCGCCAGATTGTGGGTGTGAAACCAGAGGTGGAAGAGCGACGACGTGGCGACGGCGTGACGGAGGCGTCGCCGGACCAGCCTCGACCAGACTCTGGTCCCGACCCGTCGGGCGGTTTTCGAATCAGGGTTGAACATGTAGGTGTGGGGGATGTTGGCCATCCCGGCCACGCGGGTCGGCCACACGGCGGACGACGCAAGGGGGCGAACGCGGTCGACGGCCGACCAGGCCTTGCGACGCCAGGGCGGGAGATCGGAGAATCGAGCGGGTGGGGCGCCTCGGAATGCCACAAACCCGGACTCGCGCAGAACGTCGAGATGTCCGATCGAATTGCGGGGGAAGACGAACGACCGGAGATCCTCCCCCGCTTCTCGGGCGACGGCGTGGCATGCCGCCAGGTCCGTGCGGAAGGCTTCAGCCGTGCATCCTTCTTCCCCGACGATGAGATGACCGAAGGAGTGCGACCCGATCTCCTGACGGGTCGGGCAGGCCCGAATCGCCTCGACCAGGTCCGGTCCGTACCACGTTGGGCTCTCCTCGAGAGACCGGCATGGGTCGAGGTCGTACCAATCGGCTGTGAGCCACGGATATCGCGGACGCACCACCTCGGGGTGTTTCGTCCCGTCGACGGCCGAACACTCGGCGAGAAAAAGGTGGCCGACGATGGCCCAGGTCGCCGAGATGTCGTACTTCTCCATGGCGGCCAGAACGTCGGACACGATCTCTCGTTCCATGAGGAACGGCTGAGGATCGTGGGGTCGGCCGTGGTGAACGGTTCCCCAAGACATCTCGAGGTCGATCGATACCACGAATTGTGCTTGGCGGTCCCCCTGCATGGAGCTTGATGTTAGGGCCCTGCCTTCCCGTACGACGCGTGAGCCACTAGGTTCATGAACCATGGCGGTGGCTGTTCCGAATCTGTTCTTGGTTGGCGCCATGCGAGCCGGTACCACGGCTCTTCACGAGGCGCTCGGCGCTCATCCCGAGTGTTTCATGAGTGACTTCAAGGAACCCGCCTTTTTCGCGCCGCCTTCTCAACTCGCCACCGATAGCCCGGTCGTGGCGGAGGCGGACTTCGCCGGTAATCCATCTCGCTACCTCGACCTTTTCGCCAACGCCGGCGACGCGACCTACCTTGGCGAATCCAGCACCCACTACGCCAAGCTGCCTCGCATCACCGGTGTGCCGGAGCGGATGGCCTCCATGGCCCCGGACGCCCGGATCATCTACATCGTGCGGAATCCGGTGGAGCGAACACTCAGTCACTACCGGTATGCCGTCCGCAAGAAGTACGAACGACGCCCATGCCTCGAAGCTCTGCAGGACGAGCCCATCTACTGCGCAGTGAGCGATTACGCCCGCCAAATCAAACCGTACCTCGAGGTGTTCGGAGCGGAACAGGTCTACGTGTGCGTCCTCGAGGAGATGGCGTCTGACCCCGACACGGAGCTCGATCGGCTCTTCGAGTGGTTGGGATTGCAGCCTGCCGAGAGAGTGCGCTTCAAGGATCGCAACGCCCTTGCTCCGCGAGTCCACCGCACTCGTGGTCCCGATCTCATCCATCGAGTGAGCCGTTCAGCCTTCTATCGCTCCCGGGTGAGGCCTTCGATTCCCGAGCCGGTCGTGAGCCTGGTGCGTCGAGGCTTCCACCGCCCTATCTCAAGGGAAGATCTCTCGGTTCCCCAGGTCATGGACTATCTCTGGGACATCCACGAACCGCAGATCGAGGCGTTCGAGCAGCTCGCCGGTCGAACGTTCGAAGTCTGGAAGCAACCCTGATGGTTGAGATTCTGCGACCATCGATCGGGCTGCGATGGCACATGTAGTCATCCTCACCAGCAATATGGCGGGACGGGTCAACATCAGCACCGAGTTGAGCAGGCGTCTCGTGGAGGCCGGGCATGAAGTCACGATCGCCGGCACCGCCGACCTCGAGCGGCGGATCGCCGACCAGGGTGGTGTCTTTGTCCGTCTGGGGAGGAGTAGCTCCGAGCGAGACGAGCGAGTGGGTTCTGGCACCGCTTCGAACCGTTCGATAGCCGCTCGGCGGGCAGCGGCGGTCGAGGCGCTGGATTCGGAAGGGTTCCTCCGCACGCTTCATACCCTCCAACCCGACCTCCTCCTCATCGACATGGAGCTCTCGATGCACGTCATTGCCGCAGCATCGACGAGGATCCCCATTGCGCTTTGGACCTCCATGCTCTCGGTGTGGAAGCGACCAGGCTTGCCGCCCCTCCACAGTCCGATCATCCCCGGCCAGGGGTGGAGCGGGAGCACGATCGGCATCGAGTGGGCATGGCTGAAGTTTCGCGCCGGCAAATGGCTGGCCATCCAGCGCAATCGCCTGCAACGCCGAGGAACCGATCGCATCTCGGTGCTTCGGTCGCTGAGCGAGCGAGTCGGATTCCCGTTCGATCAGGAGGCCGCCCGCTTCGACTGGCTCGTCCCCTTCACCTTCAGGTCCCTGCCGGTGCTCTCGTTCAACGCTCTGGAGCTCGAGTTCCCCCACAAACCACATCCCAACTGCAGATATGTGGGACCGGTGCTCGCGCTTGATCGACCGACTCCAGCGTGGTCGGCTGCCTCTGCGAACCGCCTTGGTGAGATCTTCGCCGCCCGAGAAGCAGACGATCGGCGGTCCCTGATCTACTGCAGCTTTGGGGCGTGGCACAAAGGTGACGACCTCGACTTCCTTCGTCGCGTGGTGGACGCGGTCAGCCGGCATCCGGACTGGGATCTGGTTGTGGGCCTCGGGGGACGGTTCGCGGCGGACGCTCTCGGCGGCCTCCCCGACAACGTGCACGTATTCGAGTGGGCGCCCCAACTCGAGACGCTGGCACACGCCGATGTGGCGATACACCATGCCGGCATCAGCAGTGTCAACGAGTGTTTGGCGGCGGGTGTGCCGATGGTGGTCTATCCCTTTGCGTTTCTCGACCAGCCGGGCAACGCAGCCCGTGTCGACTACCACGGCCTGGGCGAGGTTGGAGATCGGGAATCGGACACCTCGGAAGCGATCGAGGGGCGCATCGAACGGTTGCTCAGCGCGTCGGGTCCCCGAGATGTCGCGCGAAGAATGCAGGCTGTCGTTGACGGCTACCAGAGACAACACCGAGCTCTGTCCGCCATCGAGGAGCTTCTCGACAACGGCCGCGCCTAGGGGAATCGTGGTGGTATCCTCACCGTCGGTGGCAACCGATGAGGACGGGCGATTGGGAGATCTGATGTTGAGGGGCGCGCAATCGGTGAGACCTGTCTACCGGCTCGTTCTCGATGGATTGGCAACATTCGTGCGGCCCCGTACGATCGCCCACGCCCATTCCGGCACCCACAGCTACGTGTACGTCCTGATCGACGAAGGCACGATCACGGGCAACGTGCAGTTTCCGATCGCCGACCTCAACGAGATTCTGGGGCTCTCCATTCCCCAGGACGAGACGGGCGCTCTGGAGGCTCTCCGGTCCCACCGTGACGCTCTCGAGGGGTACGCAGCCGCGCATCTCACCGTCGGTGACTCCTGGAAGATCGAGTTCACCGGCTTCCGGGTTTTAGGACGCAAGGCTGGATCGTATGCCATCGTGGAATACCGGGTTCAGTACGTGCTCGGTCCCGAAGAGCGGGAAATCACGGTTTCCTACGACGGCATCCTTCACGCTCGACACCATCATGAGGCGATCGTCATCGTGAAGACCTCGGCCGGCTTGGGGCCCTTGCGGACAGAGACGGAGCAGAGGTTCACGTGTACGCCAGACGCGACGGTCCACACCGTCACACTCCCTCCTGACTCCATACAGAACGATGCGTCCGGAGCGGTGGCGTTCGTCGAGGCGGAGATCAAGGAGTACTGGCGTCGGGCGCGCAAGCGGCTCCGGCGTTAGCTGACCTCGCCCGCCGCGAATCACTCGACGGTCTCGACTGCCTCCGCAGCCACCTCCGCCAAGCCGGCGATGGTCGGAGCGCCGAAGAACTGTTTGGGAGAGATCGTCAATCCGGCGCGGTGGGCGCGGGCGATGACCCGAATACTGAGGATCGAGTCGCCACCCAGCTCGAAGAAGTTGTCGGTGGCTCCCACCGTTTCCAGTCCGAGCACCTCTCGCCAAATCTCCGCCAGCCTCTCTTGGGTGGCGCCCGTGGGCGGCACCGCCTCTGCCCCGACGATGGGTTCGGTGGCCGCCGGGTCGGGTAAAGCCCCTCGATCGACCTTGCCAGTGGGACCCTTGGGAAGATGGTCGAGCTGGATGATGACCGTTGGCACCATGACGTCCGGCATCAAGCCCGCCACGTAGGTCCGAAGCTCGTTCGCCGAGAGGGTGTCCGTCGGCTCCACGTAGGCCGCCAGGCTCGCCGATCCTGGGCCGTCGTCGCGCACCACGACCACGGCGTCTCGTACGGCGTCATGCCGGCGCAGAACCATCTCGATCTCTCCGAGCTCGATGCGCTGACCGCGGATCTTCACCTGATGGTCGGCTCGGCCCAGGAGGTCGATCGTGCCATCGTTGCCGAAGCTGGCGATATCGCCGGTCCGGTAGAGCCTGGTCGGGGGAAGGTCGGCGATCCTTCTGGTGGGGAAGGCCTCGGCAGTGAGGTCCGGCTGACCCAGGTAGCCCTGGGCAAGGCCGGCTCCCCCGATGTAGAGCTCGCCAGGTACGCCTACGGGAACGGGACGATCTGCTTGGTCGAGGATGTACGCCTGGGTGTTGGCGATGGGTCGACCGATCGGGATTCGAAGGGTTGGACCGTTCTCGGCGGGTGGTTCGGTGTGGTGCACCGTGCACCACACCGTCGCCTCGGTGGGGCCGTACTCGTTGGCCAAACGGGTCCCAGGAAGGCGAGCGTGGTGGAGACGAACCAACTCAGGAGGGCAGGGCTCGCCGGCGACCATGACGAGCTCCAGTGAGGAGAGCTGCGTAGGGTCGACGAGCTCCAGAAGGAGGCCGTACAGGGTGGGGAGCGCCAGGGTGTGGGTGACGTCATGAGCCGAGATGAGCTCGGCGAGGTGGTGGACATCCTGCTCCATCCGAGGCGCAGGAAGTACCAGCGTTCCGCCCTGCGTGAGGGTGGAGAAGATGCCGGCGACCGAGCTGTCGAAGATGACAGGTGAGAGCAGCAGGAAGGTCGGGACGGCGTCGCCGTAGGCCTGAAGGCGGGCGTGGTTGGAGCTGACGAGGTTGCGATGCGTGACCGCCACACCTTTGGGGCGCCCGGTCGACCCGGAGGTGTGGATGACGTAGGCCAGATCATCGGCAGTCGCTGCCTCGGGAAGTCCTCGGGAAGGGCTCGAAGGCGGGTGGCGCAGGGCCCCACCGCTCTCGAGCTCCACGACGGGAGTGGCGCCGATCCCTTGCGGTCGGGCGTCGAAAACGACGGCTTTGGCCGAGGTGTCCTCGAGCAGGACTTCCAACCGGCCGGGTGGGAGGCCAGGATCGAGGGGCACATAGGCTCCACCCGCTCTCAGGACCCCGAGAATGGCGACGATGGTGGCCGGTGAACGTTCCACGCTCACGGCGATTCGATCGTTGGCTCGGACACCCAGTTGACTGAGCCGGTCGGCCACGGCTTCGGCCCGGGCTTCGAGTTGGGCATAGGTCAGCGCAATGCCTGATCCGACTACGGCGGTCGCCTCGGGAGTCCGTGCTGCGGCGTTCCCGATGAGCTCGTGAATGGTGTTCCGGTCGGGATATTCGGCGGTTGTGGCGTTCCATGCGTGCACGATCTCGTGGAGCTCCTCGTCGGGAAAGATCGAGATCTCGCCGAGCGGAGCCGTCGGGTTGGCCGTCATCGTCTCCAGGAGGTGGACGAGCTGGCCAGCCATCCGGCCGATGATCGAAGGCTCGAATCGGTCGGTGTCATACAGAAAGATCAACTCGAGCTCTTCGCCTGGCATGACCAGGATCGCCAGTGGGTAGTTGCTGCGCTGGTGGTATCGGACCTCAGAGGTCCGCAATCGCCCGGAGGTGAGGGTGGGGTTCGGAACATTCTCGAACACCAGGAGCGTTTCGAAGAGTGGTTCGCCGCCGGGAACGGCACTCCAGCCCTGGACGTCGACCAGGGGCGTCGACTCAAACGCGATGGCTTCGATCTGCTGCTGCTGCAAGCCTCGCAACCAGTCCTGCACCCGTTGCCCGGGCGCGACATCCACCCTGACGGGGAGGGTATTGATGAACAGGCCGATCATCTCGAGGGATCCGTCGAGGTCGGGAGGCCGTCCGGAAAGCGTGGTGCCGAACACGACGTCGTCCTGGTTGGCGTAGCGGCTCAGAAGGAGTCCCCACGCCCCCCGCAGGACGGTGTTGAGGGTGAGTCCTTCGCTGCGGGCGAAGTCGACGATGCGCTGCGTGGTATCCGGTGCCACACGGACGATCTCTTCAGCATGCCGCTCTGCCCACCGCCGTTCCGCAGTCGATGCTTTGGTCGGGAGTGGGGTGGCCGACTCGAATCCCGCCAGGGCGGCGCGCCAGTAGTCCTCGGCCTCCGCGCCGGTTTGCGCCTTCAGCCACTGAACGAACTCTCGGTAGGGAAGACGATCCGGCAGATCTGGTTCGTCTCCGCCCAGGAGGACCTCATAGCTGCGAAACACCTCATCGAGAATGAGACCGATCGACCAGCCGTCGATGATGATGTGATGGTGACTCCACACGAACTGGTGGGCATCGTCCCTTGTTCGAAAGAGAGCGAGGCGCATCAGCGGAGCGACATCGAGCTGAAACCCCCGTCGGCGATCGGACTCCAGGAAAGATGCCAGGGCCAGTTCCTGTTCGGCGCGGCTGTGACTGCGCCAGTCCTCCTCGTGCCATTCGGCTTCGACCCGTGATCGGACGATCTGCAAAGGCTGGTCCCGACCTTCCCATGTCAGGAGAGACCGCAGGACCGCGTGGCGGTCGATGACGTGTTGCCAGCTGCGGCGAAATACAGAAACGTCGAGTTCCCCGTGGATCACACAGGCGTACTGCTGGAAATACAGGGGGGACTCAGGCGCGTAGACCGTATGGAACAGGATCCCGTCCTGCACAGGGGTGATGGGGTAGATGGCCTCGATGTTGCCGTTGCTCACCGTGACCCGCTCACGACGATTCGCCGAAGGTCTCGAGCACCTCGTCCAGCTCTTCCTGACTCATATCGGGATCGACGAAGACTTCCGAGGCAGAGTCCTTCGACCGGGTCAGTACCGCGACGGGAACGGCCGCTCCTTCAACGGGAACTCTCTCGATCACCGTGGCGAGCTTGGAAATGGTCTGGTGTTCGAAGAGCTGCTTGGGGGAGAAGTTGAGACCCAGGCGCTTGGCCCTCGCCACGACCTGGATGTTGAGAATCGAGTCGCCACCGAGTCCAATGAACTCGTCATGAATGCCGATCCGATCGATTCCGAGAACGGACTCCCATACTTCGACGAGGGCCTCCTCCTCGGGTGTCCGCGGGGCCACGTAGTGCGCATCGTCGGAGGCGACATGACGCCGTGGATCCGGGAGGGCGTCGCGGTCGACCTTGCCGTTCACGGTGAGCGGAAGCGCTTCGAGGCGAACGAGATACGACGGAACCATGTGATCGGGAAGCCGGTTCGACAGGTACGATCGGGCCTGGACAGGTGTCATGTGCGGGTCGGTTGAAACGTAGTACGCCACGAGCCTCTTTTCCCGACCGCGTAGGCCCGCTTCGCTTTCGCTCGGCGTATCGATCACGTATCCGACCTGATCGAGAATGGAGCGAACTTCAACAACGTCGATTTCGTCGTCCAGCTCGGCCAAGGCATCCTCTCGGGTCTTGTGCCCCAACCGCACATCCCAGCTGTAGGGAAGGGCGTAGTTGTGAAACTGGCGTTCCTTCTTGTGAACGTAGATGCCCGTGTTGTTGATGAGGCAGTTGGTCGATCGCCCGGTATCGGAAGGTCTCACCCAAGGAGCGCGGGTTTCCAAGAACGCATACAGCTCCTCCATTCCGACATCGTGGTATCGGTAGTAGTCGATGATGTGAATCTCGTCGAAGATCTGGTCGTCGTCGAAGATCGTGGTGTCGAGGGACTGCCGGACCGCGTCGTCCACCTGGTGATAGGCACGTCGCGCCTCGATGATGGCCTCGTCGACCTCACTTCGATCGGTGATGCCGATCCGGAACAGGTCGGCGAGGCGTGTTTCGAAGATCTGACCTCGGGAGAGGCCGGTGACCACGTGGCGCAGACCGCGGGCGTGCGCCAGGTTCATTCCCAGGGTGTAGACGGTCTTGAAGCATCCCTGGCATACGTTGGAGAACCGGGTGAGACTGTCGGCGAAGATGGCGTTCATGGCCGGGGTGGTTCCCATGACGAGCTCGAGGCCGAGGTCGTCGACGGCACGCCGGATGTTGGCTTTGGCGCCGTCTGAGATGAAACCGTTGTCGAGTGAGAAGACCAACGGAACCAAGCCCATCTCCACGAGCTGATACAACGCGTAGGTGCTGTCTTTGCCCCCGCTCAGGAGCATGACGCAGTCCTGGCCCTTCTCGTTTCGGGGGCGATCGGGTGGGAAGAGAGAGTGCAGCTCGTCCATGGTGCCGAAATAGTCTTCTGCGTGCTTCCGATGCGCGTCGAAGAACAGGCAAGGTCGGCAGATCCCAGCCTCATTGATATCGGCATCGGGATGGTTCGAGGCCAGACCACAGCGAACGCAGTAATCGACATCGCCTGCGAAGGCTGCTCGTTCGGTTTCCGTCTCAACCACGCCGACAACGGCGTCGACGACCGGTTCCGCGTGGCGGAGCACGGCTTCGACCTCTCCGAGCTCGATGCGGTATCCGCGCACCTTGACCTGATCGTCCGCTCGTCCCAGGAATTCGAGCTCTCCGGGCGTTCGCCAGCGAGCGAGATCACCGGTGCGGTAGAGCCGCTCCCCAGGTCGGCTGGGATCGGGAAGAAACCGCTCGGCCGTGAGATCGGGTCGGTTGAGATACCCGTTGGCCACCCCGGATCCGGCTACGCACAGTTCGCCGATCACCCCGGTCGGGACCTCCGTCATTCCTGGTCCGAAGATGTGGATTCGGGCGTTGGCGGCCGGACGGCCGATCGGCACCGAAGGCAGGGTGTCGGCACCCGGATCGAACCGATGGATCATGCAGCCGACGGTTGCTTCAGTCGGTCCGTATTCATTGATGATCTCGAGTCGCTCTCCTGATGCCCGCCAAACGGCCAGCGCCGCGGACGTCTTGAGATCCTCGCCGCCGATGATGAGCGTTCGAATCCGGGAGGTCTCCAGAAGTTCAGGTTCGAGGAGCGAGAGGTGTGACGGGGTGAGTTTGACCACATCGACCCGATCCTCGTTGAACACGTCCAAGACAGATAGGTCGCTTCCATCCGGTTCCGTGTAGACGATGACGGCCCCACCGGTCGTGACCGGCACGAAGAGCGAGGTGACCGTGAGATCGAAGCCGAATGACGAATAGAGGGGGAACGTGACGGCTCCACCGCCCCCGTACTCGGCCTGCGCCCATCGAATGTAGTTCGCCAGGTTTCCGTGGGTGACCTGCACTCCCTTGGGTTCGCCGGTCGAGCCGGATGTGTACATCACGTATGCGAGGTCGGCGGTCTTCGGTCCGTCGAGCGGGGAGGTCTCGAGCATGGGGACCGGTCCATGCGGCATGAGCACGGTGGCGGCGTGGTGAGCGCCGCTCCGTGCGGCCAACTCGGGATCGGTCAAGACCACGGCGGCCCCGCTGTCGGCGACGAGGAACTCGACTCGCTCGGGGGGGTATTGCGAGTCGATCGGTACGTAACTCCCACCGGATTTGAGAACCCCCCAGACCGCCACCACCAAGTCGACCGACCTTCTGAGGTGGATACCGACGCGAGGAGAGGGGCCGAACCGGTCCACCAACTCCCGGGCGAGGCGTTCGCTGGCGGCGTCCAGTTCGCGATACGTGAGTTCAGATCCGTCACCGGAGACCGCAACAGCATCGGGAGTCTTGCTCACCTGCTCCCGGAAGTCGTCGACCACGGTGCCCTCAGGGTAGGCAACCGTCGTGTCGTTGAAAGTGTCGAGGGCAACCCGCTCGTCGGCCGTGAGGAGGTCCACGTCGAAGATCGGTTGGTGCGGGTCCTCGAGCATGGCGTCGAACAGGGTGAGGAAGTGGCGAATCAGGGCCGCCTGGCGTTGCTGGTCGAACACCTCGATGCTGACATCGAAGTGGAGTTGGAAGTCTCCTGTGGCGTTGAAGTCGTGGACCTGGAGTCGAAGGCAGTGATCGCGGTCGCCGTGGCCAGGGTGTATCCAGTCGGATTCCATCGGCCATCCGTTGAACTCACCAAACGACGCATTGATGAAGTTGAGCAGGACCGGGTACGAGCGGTTCTGGGTGGCGCTGCTGGTGCCGGGGCGGGCATGCACGAGGAGCCCCTGTGTCTCCTCTCCGACCTTTTCGAGCAGAGTGTGGAAGGTTTCTCGCGGGTCGAGAGTGACATGGAGTGGAAGAACCTCGATGAAGAGTCCGGCGGTCTCTTTGAATCGGGGGGTGGCACGGTTGTGCGCCGGAGCGAGAACGGCCAGTTCGGACTGCCCGCTGATCCGACTCAGGGTTGCGAACAGCACGGATGCGAAGAAGCCGAATTTCGACATTCCGCCCATCAACCCTCCGTCTCGAGAGGTGTGGTGTTCGAGGCGGGCAGCTCGGTCGGGTCCGAGGTCGACCGTCAGTCGATCCGTTCGGGTCGAACCGGTCTCAGGCGGCGAAGAACCATAGAAGGCGGGTATCGGACGGTCGGTTGCCGCCTTGGTCTCCCAATAGGATCTCGCCTCGGCAAACGTCTCCGTCGAGCGGAAACGCTGTTCGTAATCGGCGTAGCGGTCGAACGAGGGATAGTCGCCCTCGGACAGATCGGTTGCAGCGTCCGTGGCCGGTTGGCTGACACTCGAGTAGATCTCGCTCATGCGCCGGTACACGATCGCCACCGACCAGCCGTCGGTGACCAGGTGGTGTTGGGCCAGCCACCACACGAAGTCCTCGGCGTCGAGCTTCACGAGCGCCGAGCGGGTGAGGCTCCTCGAAAGATCGAAAGGCAACCGGGCAGCCTCCTCCGCCCAGGCCGCGTATGCGGCCGACGGGTCATCATGACCTGAGAGATCGATGAACTCGAGCTCTGCCTGGCCCTGAGCGAGCACCGTGCGGGTCGGTACTCCGTCGTGTTGCGTGAAGACGGTCCGGAAGGTGTCGGTACCCGCCACCAGTTCGGAGAACGCCGATTGGAAGGCAGGGACATCAACCGGCCCGGCGATGCGAAACGCCAGCACCATGTTGTAGAGCGGGTCGTCCGGATGGAGTTGCTGGCCCGCCCAAATCAGGGATTGGGATTGGGTCAGATTGGATCCATCGACCGAGCTACTCATGGTCCGGATTCCTCTGTCACCCCGCGCCCGGCGAGATAGGCGGCGATACCCGAGATCGTGCCGAACTGCTCGACCGTGACGTCCGTGTCGGGGACCCGAATCTCGAACCTCTTCTTGATGAAGGCAAGGAGTCGAACATAGGCAACCGAATCGAGCCCGATGAGCACGAGGTCGTCGTCAACCTCGAGTTCGATCTCCTCATCGAGCTCTCGCAGCTGTTCTTCGAGATAGTCCTTCAGAATGCGTTCCATGGTTCCTGTTCGGGTCGAGCGATGCATGATGCCCTATTGGGCCGCTTGGCGTTCGGATCTTTCCAGCGCCTCGCGGAGCAAGGTCACTCGGTCGGCCTTTCCTGTCGAGGTCCTGGGGACGGATGAGACCAGGCGGACGTTCTCGGGCACGGCGTAGCGGGGTAGAGATCTGCCGGCGAAACGTCGCAGGTCCGTAGCCGCACCGTCGGAGACGGCGCTGGGTTCTCCCGACCCCGCCGGTGTGTCGACCAGGATGACGGCCGCTTCGACTCGCTGGCTGCCTTCGCCGTCGGGAACGGCGTAGACGACGGCCTGCTCGACGAGCTCGTGGCTCATGAGCACGGTTTCGATTTCATCCAGTTCCACACGGTGCCCACGTATCTTCACCATGCGGTCCTTTCGACCGACGAGTCGGAACAGACCATCTTCGCGCAGCTCCACGAGATCTCCGGTTCGATGCCAGCGCTCTTGGCCAGAGGAGCCCTGGCGCTCGTAGGTCGATCGAGCCGTCAGCTCTGGCTGGCGCCAGTAGCCGACCATGTGTGTCGGGCTGTTGATGAGAAGTTCGCCGGTCGTTCCCACCTCGACCTGCTGGTCGTTCTCGTCGACCACCATGGCTTTCATTCCCGGATAGAGCCGACCGATGGGGATCGGTTCGTTCGCGTCGTCGGCGAGGGCGGGAACGAGATGATACGTGACACCGTTGACCTCGGCGGGCCCGTAAACATTGGCGAATCGAGCTCCTGGAAGGCACCGCATGAGAGCGCGCAGGTCCTTCGTCGGGAACACCTCTCCCCCGAACAGGACCCACCGAATCTCCGACAGATCTCGGTGGTCCAGGCCGCCGCGGTGGAGGAGCTGGACAAGGGCAAAAGGGACGGCGTTGATGACCGTCACCCGTTCGTCCATGAGGAGCTTCGAAAAACTCGCCGGCAGCCGAGCGTGAGCCTCCGGAATGACGACGATGGTGGCTCCCACCACGATGGCGCCGAAGAGTTCGAGGAGCGAGAGATCGAAATTCAGCGGTGCATGATTGGCGATCCGGTCTTCGGCGCGGAAGCCGTAGGTGGCCGCGGCCACCTCCCCGTAGGCGAGGCCGCTCCGGTGCGTGTGCATGATGCCCTTGGGTCGTCCAGTCGAACCGGACGTGAAGATGATGTAGGCGAGGTCGTCGCCGGAAAGAGGCACCTTCGGATGATGAGACGGGTGGGTGTCCACCTCTTCCCAAGTAACGGTGGCGACGTCGCCAGGCACCGCAGCGATCCCGATGAGCGACTCCAGACCTACTGCCGGCGCCAGGGTCGCCGCCGTCTTGGCGGTGGTCTTGCCGACGACGAGCCGGGTGATCTCGCAATCCTCGAGGATGTGTCGAACGTAGGCTGCCGGCGCATCCGGATTGACGGGTACGTAGGCAGCTCCGGCCTTCATGATCCCGTGGAGCGCCACCACCACCTCGAGGGACTTGTGGGCGTACAGCCCGATCCGGTCGCCCTTGGCGACGCCGCTACTCAGGAGGAAGTTGGCGAAACGGTTCGACCGATCATCCAGTTCGCCGTACGACATCTGAGTGCCGGCGAAGCGGAGCGCCGGATGATCCGGGTGTCGTTCGGCAACCCTGGTGATGGCTTCAGGGAGCAAGGTCAACGGGTTCACGCCTGGATCCATCCTCACAATCCGAGCATCCTTGCTACGAGGTTGCGTTGAATGTCGTTGGTGCCGGCGTAGAGCAGGCCTCCGACGGCGTCGCGGAGGTCGCGCTCGATCTCATTTTCTGAGAGGTAGCCGGCCGCGCCTCGAGTTCTGATCGCCGAGAGGCTGGTTTCCACAAAGGCTTCGCTGAGGAGCCATTTCAACATCGCCGACTCGAGAGTGACGTCCTGGTCGTCCTGAATCATCCACGCCACTTTGTAGAGAAGGAGTTGGGAGGTGTCGAGGGCGAGCTTCATGTCTGCGATGCGATTCGAAACGGATTGGAACTTACCGACGGGCTGCCCGAACTGACGCCGGGTTCGAGCGAAGCGAACGGCTTCTTCAACCTGGCGACCCATGGCGCCGACCTGCGTGGCGAGAATGAAGCAGCGTTCGATACCGAGCGCTCCGGCCGAAAGACTGGCCCCCGCTCCTTCCGGGCCGAGGCGGTTGGATTCGGGGACGAAACAGTCTGTCAGCGTCAGGTCGCCCATCGGCACGGCGCGCAAGCCCATCTTCTCCCGCACAGGGCCTGCCACGCAGCCAGGCGTTTCCGTGTCCACGAGGAAGGCGGTGATGCCCCACCTGCCCTTGTCGGGATCGGTGGTGGCGAAGACCAGGGCAACATCGGCGATCGGCCCCAGCGTTATGTACTGTTTGCGGCCGGTGAGTCGATACCCCGCCTCGACGGGAACCGCCCGGGTTTGCATCGCCAAGTGGTCCGAACCGGCTTCTGCTTCGGTGACGGCGTGAGCGCCGATGAGTTCGCCGGCGCACATCGCGGGAAGGTACCGCCGTTTCTGGTCCTCCGTGCCGAACTCGCTGATGGGGTGTTGGACCGTCCACATCTGAGCCGCGAATGCGAGATTGAGTCCGTTGTCACGGCTCCCGTAACCGAGGGCTTCCATCGCCAATACCGCCGACATCAGGTCGGTATCGACGCCAGACGAGTTGTACTCGGAGGGAACCGACAGCGAGAGAAGCCCGAAATCGGCGGCCTTTTGCCATGCCTCCCTGGGGAACTGGCCGTTCTTCTCGCGTTCCGCCACCCCTTCGTTGAGGTTGGCCGCGGCGAATTCGACAATCGAGTCTTTCAGCGCCAACTGGTCTGACGTCCAAGAGAAATCCATCGATCAGCTCCTCCGTCCTCGGGTTGGGCCGTCCACCGGCAAGCTGTGCCGCTCCTCATCGAAGTGGTACGGGCTCAGAGGCTCGACACCGATGTCCTCCAACTCGACGGACCACCCGAGATCGAGTGCGTTGGCATGATCGAGCAGGAGCTGCACGGCCACCTGGTCCTGAATGGCCCATCCCGTGGAATCGAAAACGGTGGTTCGTTCTCGTGCGTACTCGAAGGCCTCGGGATCCGCCACCAGGTCGGCAAGAGAGGGACCGATTTCGTGCAGTTCGAGCTGCTGGCATTCGCCCTCCTTCATTGCCTGTTCCACGTGATCGGGACAGACGAGGCTCCGTGTCAGGAACGCTCGGGGAAGCTCCATCTTCCCGGGGAAGTCGGCTCCCACCGCGTTGACGTGCAACCACGGTTGCGTGAGGGGGTCGTCGAAGAGAGGACCGCTCCCCATCCCGACCGACGTCGACGTACACAAAATGTCCGACGACGCCAGCACCTCAGCGCGAGACGCCGGTCGAATCTCGACCCCGGGCGGGAGGATAGAAGCGACGCGGCCAGGGTACGACTCCACGTTCCGGGGGTTGGCGTCGTCGATGAGAACGAGCTCGATAGGGGCAACTCTCGTCAGCGCGTGCATCTGGGTGACAGCCTGGGCGCCGCACCCGATGAGGCCGAGCACCTTCGAGTCGGGTCGCGCCAGAACGCGACTGGCGATGGCTGAGGCAGCCCCGGTGCGAACCGCCGTGACGAAAGTGCCGTCCGTCAGTCCGGCGAGGTGGCCGGTTTCGGTGTCGTAGGCGCTGATGGTCGACAAGATGGTTGGCAGGTTTCGTCGGGCCGGGTTGCTGGGGTGGTAGCCGACCACCTTGATGACCGTCGACTCGGCAGTGTGCATGACGGGCATCCATTCCAGCAGTCCGATGTCCGGCTCGGTGTAGCTGAAACCGTCTCGAGCCCGGACGAGGGTTCGGGTTCCATCGAACCCCCGAATGGCTTCCGTGATGAGTTCGATCATCTCGTCCATCAACGCATCGAGTCCGACTTCGGAGACTATGCGAGCGATATGTTCTTTTGCGACGATCCGGGTCCTCACGGTGTCTCCTCGAGCTGGGCTGTCGTCGGGCGGTCCGAGATGGGGAATTGGGTCTTGATCCACGACTCGATATCGCCAAGGAGTCGCGTGCGATTCCCGTGGAGGCGGAAGGTGTGGTCGGCGTCGGCGTAGTAGTGAACGGTAACCGTCGCATCGAGATCCAGCGATGGGAAGGCATCGTGCATCTGACGCGGGTAGTTGAAGGCAAGTGGTCCAAGCTTGGTGTAGGTCATCATCAGTCGGGTCCCCCGGTCGATCAGCTTGGCCAGGTCGGACTCGAATACCGCTTTGGGCACCACCTCGTTCTCGAACACGATGAGATCTTCCGTTTTCTCGGGACGGTGCGTTCCCTTGCCAAACCGGCGCCGCACATAGCCGACCCAGCGTTCGAGTTCGAAGGCGCGGGTGCGGTAGTGAATGAACTGAGATCGCCGGGTTGGGTAGGCGTAGCCGTCCATGAGCACGCAGCCGACGACTCGCTCATCCACCACGGCCGCGCGAAAAGCGTTGTAGGCGCCGGTGCAGAGGCCCATGAGCACGAACCGCGTGACGCCGGTCTCGGCGCTGACGGCATCCATGGCCTCGATCACCTCCCGTCGCGATCGTTCGATATCGAGCTGATGACCATCGAGCAGCGCGCTGTCGCCAACTCCGGACATGTCGAATCGAAGGCCCGGGTAGCCGAGATCACTCAGCCGGCGAGCGATATCTACGTAGAGGCGATTCGGTCCAACCCGGTGGAGCAAGCCGGCATTGAGCAGGATGATGGCGGGTGGGTCGCTCGCCTGGTTGGGCGGGAGTGAGAGGATGCCGAGGAGGCTTTGTTCGGGACCGAATGTGACGGTTCGCTCGTTCACGACGCTCCTCCCAGGGCTTCGACCAGGTGGCCGGGCAGTTTCGCAGGGAGCAACGAGCCCAACGAGGAGGCGAGCTCATCCCACGCGGTCCGGTCGTCGACGAGATCGTGACGGACGCCCGGACCGATCGCTCGAGCGAGTCGGTCGTACTCGGGCCGAGATTCTGAAGTCACGATAACGGTCGGAACTGCGGGCCAGCCGAGTTGCGTGAGATCGATGGGCTCGAGGGAGCGTCGGCGGTGCGGTGGGTAGGGAAATCCGAGCAGCTCATCCCCCACCATGGCTGGGGTGACGCGACGATTCGACTCGGCGATCATCTGCCGATGCATACGCTCCAGCGCCGCAAGGTATTCGCTGCCTTCCACCACCGGATCCCACATGACGAGCCGGTCGACCTTCAATCCCCGTTCTACGGCCAGAGCCGCCAGCGTGGCGCCCAGTCGGACCCCAACCACGGAGATCGTGTCTACCCCGGAAGCCTCGCCGAGTTCGCCGGCGGCCACGCTCACGTCGCTGAGCCATCGCTCGAACGTAGCTTCGGACCGACTCCCTGAAGAATCCCCGGTGCCGTGATAGTCGAACCTCAGCACATGGAAACCATCGGCGGCGAGCAGTCGGGCGATCCTGCGCATGGTCCAATGGGTGCGCATGTACTCCCAGCCGATCGGCGGGCAGAGAAGCACGGCTCGGTTGCGCAGCGTGCGGACTGCGGGGGACGAGTACACGCCAAAAAGGGGCTCCGCCGAGTCGCCGAAGAAATAGGCAGTGGTCGTCACCTCGTCGGCTCTCTCCGTCGATGGTGTGTCGCTTCGCCCTTCAGATTCGATCCGTTCGCCGACTCCGGGGAGCTGGGCGGCTGCGTGCCGGAGGTTGTTGAGCAGGATCACTCGCGGACTCAGCCGGACACCGGTCTCCTCGTGGAGCTTGGAGATGAGTTGCATCGCCAGGATGGAGTGTCCTCCCAGCTCGAAGAAGTTGTCGGTGATACTGACCCGGTCGACACCCAACAACTCGCCAGCGAGACGGGCCACCAGCTCCTCGGCGTCGTTCTGTGGCGGGGCAAACTCGATCGAGGTAGCCACGTCCCCGATGGTCTCGGGCAGCGCGGAGCGGTCGAGCTTGCCGTTCGGCGTGAGCGGAAGGCTGTCGACGCGTACGAGGTGACGAGTGACCATGTAGTCGGGAAGCCGATCGCGGAGGTGTTGACGAAGATCGGTCTGGTTCGGCGGCGTCTCCTCGCCGGCCACGTAGTAGGCAACCAGACGAAGGTCGCCAGGACGCGGCTCTCTCACCGCCACGGCTGCACGGGTCACGGCGGGATGAGCACCGAGGATGGCCTCGATTTCTCCCGGCTCGATCCGGTAGCCGCGTATCTTCACCTGGTCGTCTGTCCGGCCGAGATACTCCATGAGCCCCGGACTTCGCCAACTGGCGACGTCACCGGTCCGGTACATGCGCTCGCCCGGCCGGGAGGGGTCGGTCACAAATCGCTCCCCCGTGAGCTCCGGTCGGTCGAGGTATCCCCGCCCCAAGCCATCACCGGCGACGTAGATCTCCCCATGGACACCGACCGGCACCGCTGACAATGAGTCGTCGAGCAGGTAGATGCGGGTGTTGTCGATAGGCCTACCGATGGGTACCGATCCCTCGGTGTCTGACTGCGGGTCGTAGCGGTGGATCATGCACCCAACAGTCGCCTCGGTCGGTCCGTACTCGTTGAACAGGGTCATGCGGCCTTCGCTTCGCTCCCAGATCGATCGCGCCAGAGAGGATCGCAGATCTTCGCCACCGAGGATCAGGGTCCTGATGCGGTTCGTGGCGAGATGCCGATCCTCGAGGAGCGCGAGGTGCGACGGTGTCAGCTTCACCACATCGACGCAGTCCTGTTCGAAGACATCGAATACGACGAGGTCCCGTGGGTCGTCATCTGGGTAGATCTCCACGTGGCCGCCCGAGACGAGTGGCACGTAGATGGACGTGACCGTGAGATCGAACCCTGTGGACGTGAAGAGCGGAAAGCTGACCTTACGGTCGCCGCCGTATTGGCGCCGAGCCCACCACACGTAGTTGATCAAGCCCCGATGGGTGACCATCACCCCTTTGGGTGATCCAGTCGAGCCGGACGTGTACATCACGTACGCCAAATCCCCGGAGCCGACCGGGATGTCGAACTCGAACGCGTCGGCGGGCCCGCTACCTGAGAGCCCAGGATCTGACGGCCCAGTATCAGACAGCCCGGTCTCGAGAGGAAGGGTGACGATGGTGGGTCCAGACTCGGGGAGTATCGATTGCATCGCGGAGGTGGTGAGCACCATGTCGGCTTTGCTGTCGGCGAGGAGGTAGGCGATGCGTTCTCGGGGAAGATGGCGGTCTAGCGGCACGTAGGCGGCGCCGGCCTTGAGGACGGCGAGATAGGCCGCCACCAGCTCCAGCGAACGGGGAAGGTACACCGCCACTCGCTGGGCCATGAAGCCACCTCGCTGGATGATCTGCTCGGCGAGACGGTCGCTTCCGCGATCCAGTTCTTCGTAGGTGACGGATTCGTCACCGAAGACGAGCGCTGGGGCGTCAGGCGTGGCCGCGACTTGAGCGCGGAAGGCGTCGACCACCGAAGGGTGTGGGGTCGGCCGCTGCGTGTCGTTGTAGAGCGCCAGCTCATTCAGCTCGCTATCCGTCAGCATCCTCAGGCGGCCGATCGGAGCGTCGGGATCCGCGGCGATGGCACCGAGCAGGTTGGCGTAGTGAACCAGGAACTCCTCCGCCCGTTGGGTGTCGAAGTCACCATCGTCGAAATCGAGGCCGATATTGATCGGTTCGGCGGATTCGACGGTGATCGCAAAAGGGAAACTCGTGCGGCCATAGCCGTCGACAGTGCGGTACCTGAGGGCGCCGCTTGGTGAGGTTCCTTCTCCTCCGAAGTTCCAATACGCGAAAAGGGTGTCGGTGAGGGTGGTTCCCGGCCCGAGTCCACTCCAGGCTTGGACGTCGGTCATGGCACTGTGCTCTTGCTCGAGGACGGCAGCCTGCCGGCTCTGCACGTCCGCCAGCCATTCGACAGCGGGCTGGCTCGCATCGATCTCCAGGCGAACGGCGAGCGTGTTGATGAACATCCCGACCATGGACTCGATCCCCTCCAACGAGGCTGGCCGACCGGCGGCCACGAATCCGATCACCGCGTCCGACCTGCCTGTGTAACGACCGACGACGAGGGCCAACGCTCCAACCAACACTGAGTTCAGGGTCAAGCCCCGCCGGCGGGCCAGGACCTGCAGGCTCGAGGTGAGTTCCGGAGTGAGAGCCTGAAATCGGCGGGTGAATCCGGGCCCATCGGCGCTTGGCTTTCGTGTGACCATGTTCGTGGGTTCGGCGAGCCCAGAGAGGTGCTCCTGCCAGAAGGCTTTCGTTTCGGCTGGGTCCTTCTCGTGGAGCCAGGTGATGTAATCCGAGAAGGGTCGGACAGCCGGCAGGTCAGGAGTGCGACCCTCCTCGAGTGCCTCGTATGTCGCGAAGACCTCCCCGAGGACGTTGGAGGCCGACCACCCATCCTGCAGGAGGTGGTGCTGACTCCACAGCATCGTGTGTCGGTCGGGCGACTGGCGAAAGACAACGATTCGCATCAGGGGTGGGCGATCGAGTTCGAATCGTTGACGGCGATCTGCCGAAAAACGGGCGGTGATCGTCGCTTCCGGATCGGGGTCGGTGGCGAGATCGTGTAGCTCGATTCTCAGGGAGATTCCCTTGCACACGACCTGGACTGGCCGCCCCTCGTGCGCCCAGGAGAACACGGAGCGTAGGGCTGGGTGGCGATCGATGACCAGCGCCCATGCCGCTCGAAAACGGTCCACGTCGAGGTGCCCCTCGATTTCCAGGCGTTGCTGAACGACGTAGAGGTCGTCGGAATCCGAGGCCAAGGTGTGGAACAACATTCCTTCTTGGACCGGCGACAGCGGATACAGATCCTCGATGCCGCCTCGTTCGCCGACATGTTCGACGACGTGCGCGCCGAGCGCGTCGAATTCGGACGCACTCATCCACTCTTGCTGTCTACCCTTGGAGGCCACCCCAGCTCCTCGCGTTGTCTCTTCGGAAGTCCCCGGCGATCCGGATCGTCATGGTACACAGCCACCCTGAGTAGCGGTCGGGAGCCCGGAGAGGGCATCGAAGCGAGCGAGCTGGCTGGTACGTCGGCGAAAGGGATAGAGCTGAGAGACGACGATTTCGAGCTGACCCTCCCCGCCTTCGTCTCGGTCGTCCGCATGACGAAGGCGGACGGGCTACCCGGCGCCTTGCTGCCAGAAGAGGAGGCGCTTCTCCACCCCCGGGTGGCCGAATCTCGGCGTCTGCATTTCCGCCTCGGCCGAACGGCGGCGCATCGCGCCCTGGACCGCTTGGCAAAGGACTCGGGGCCGCTGCTGCGTGGCGACCATCGCCAGCCGCTCTGGCCGGCGGGTGTGGTTGGGTCGATCACCCATACGGCCGGCCAGGCGTGGGCGGCCGTCGCCCCGCGGGAGTTCTGCGGAGGCATCGGTATCGACCTCGAGTCGCAAGAGCGGTCCTTCGATGAGCTGGCCGAGTATGTCGCCTTTGATCAAGAGCTCGACTGGCTCGAGGCAGTCCCGGCCGCCGGCCGCGTTGCGGCCGTGACGGCGCTCTTCTCCGCCAAGGAGAGTATCTACAAAGCCTTTTTTCCGCGGGTGGGCGAGTTCTTCGGATTCAGTGCTGCCCGGGTCACCCCAGCGAACTCGGGGGGATTCGAAGGCCGTCTCGTCTCCGGAATCGATCCCGAGTACCCGGTCGACCGGAGCTTCCCCATCACGGTTGTTCATCAACGTGATCTGGTGCTGACTTCGGTCGTGCTGGAACCATGAGCGCCGGCGCCGGACGGGCTCAGAGGCCGGCGAGGTCAGGACCACAATCCGGGGCCGCGGATGACACCCGCCTGGGGCCACCGAGATCGTCCGGGCCTGGCAGAGTGAAGATAGACGTGACGGCTCGGGGAGCGTGAGCCCGGATGCTCAGGTTTGTGTTGTGGATCGTGGTGGCGGCGCTGGTCGTCCTCGGATCACTCTGGATTTTTCAGCGCCGGTTGATCTATCTCCCGACCCAAGGGGTCCCGCCGGTGGACGAGCAGCTCCCCGGATGGGAGGAAGTGGCCTTCGAGACGTCCGATGGCCTGAGGTTGCACGGCTGGTATTCCCCGCCTTCGGAAGACGCCCCGGTGGTCGTGGTTTTCAACGGGAACGCCGGCAACAGGGCCGGCCGGGTCGCGCTCGGCGCCGGTCTGGCGGGAGAAGGGTTCGGGGTCCTGCTGTTCGACTACCGCGGCTACGGGGACAACCCCGGCCATCCGACCGCCGCTGGACTCGCTCGCGACGCCCGGGCCGCCGTCCAATGGGTCACGCAGCGAGCAGCGGCCCACGATCTGGTGTACTTCGGCGAGTCGCTCGGGGCGGCCGTCGCCATCGAACTGGCCGTGGCCGAACCGCCGACGGCGCTGGTGCTGCGGTCCCCCTTCACTTCCCTGGCCGACATAGCCGGCGTTCACTACCCGCTTCTCCCCGTCCGAGCACTCCTCCGGGACGAGTTCCCATCGCTCGACCGTATCGGCGGATTGACGACCGCCACGCTGGTGATCGCCGGCTCGGCGGATTCGATCGTGCCGGTCGACCAGAGTCGGGCCATCTTCGCGGCGGCCCCCGAGCCGAAAGACCTGAAGATCATCGCCGGGGCAGACCACAACGACCTCGCACTGGTCGCCGGACCCGAGGTCATCGAGGCAGTTGCTCGCTTCGTCGGTGAGACCGGCTCCGGCTAGCCGATCGGCTGCAAGGGGCGGAGCCCACCCACCCCCGGTTGACGACAGGAGATCACCGATCACCCTCGCCGGACTCCTGAGAGTCGAGGAACGCCTGGGCTTTTGCTGACCCCCACGCGATGTGGGCCATCCAGACATCGTCGCCGAGGTCCCTCGAGGAGGCGGGCGCCAGGTCGTACAGGTCTCCTGGAAGCGCCTCGGTGGTGACGGCGTCTCGGGCCACCGGGCTGATCCCCTGCTCGGCCAGCGCCTCGGTCGGAAACTGCATGGCCTCTTGGAACACCTCGAGCGGACCGCGCCGCTGCTCGAGAAGTGGCAGTTCGAGCTGCGCGGCCAGGTTTTCGGCCAGCCACACCTCCCCGACCGTGAGAACGGCGTCGGGCACGGTCCAGCCGCGCTCGGCCAGACGGGTTTCGGCATACGGGCGATACGCCGAGACGAAAGCCTCGAGGATGAGGAGGGGAAGCTCGGGGGAACTCATCCGCTGAACACCTGGACGACCATGAGCCCCAAGGGTCCTCTGACGACGCCGATGCCAACCCGCCTGAACTCGGGTCGAACGATGTTCGCCCGGTGATCGGGCGAGCCCATCAGACCCTCGTGCACCAAGTCCGGGGAAGCGGCCAGCGCCAGGTTCTCCCCGGCCAGGCGGTAGGTGAGGGACTCGGCCGCCAGGCGGTTGCCGATGGTGCCCGTCTTGGGTGACACGTGCGAGAAGTAGCCGTCGAGATACATCTCGGTTGCGTGGCTCTGCCCCACCTCCGCCAGAGCGTCCGACCAGGCCAGCGGATCCTCCCCGGCGTCGACACGAGCCTTGTTGAGGAGGACGAAGATGTCTTGGGCCGCCAGAGGCGCGTCGGCGAGCTCGCTCGGCTCTGCAGGGTCGATCTGCATCTGATCACCCTCTTCGAGAATGATCTGCTTGTTGCCCACCAAGCGCTGCAGGGCCAGGACCGTCTCGAGCACCCGGTCACCGGCCAGGGCGTGGAACGCTTCCTGAGTGGGGAGCTCCGGGTTGGTGAGGGTGTCGACCAGAGCCGACTCCTCCATGGCGGTCACGGCGGAGTTCGGAAGGGGCAGGACCACGAGAATCGACAGCACCAGCGTGGCCAGGAACCAACCCCAGGCCAAAGCGAGCGCGGCGCCGAGCGCCCTGTCAGTCACCTTGAGGCCCGGCAGGTTCATGACCCTTCCCAGATAGTGCGCCCCGAACGCAGCGACAATGCCGACGCCGAGGAACACCACCACACCACCGACCAACCTCGAAGGCCCGGCGGAGAGCCCGGTCCAGCTCATGATGAACTCCCCCATCGGTTCGGAGAGCCGGAACGAAAAGACGATGCCGAGGATCAGCCCGACGAGGTCCATCAACTCCTTGACGAACCCTCGCAACCAACCCCGCACGAAGAGGGCGGCGAAGAACAATCCCAGAACGAAATCGATCACTCGACTATCTCGATCCGTATTCGTTTGTTCGCTTTGCCCTTGGATTCCGTCTTGACGACCCGGATGGCGCCAACCTCGGACGTCGACCGCACATGAGTGCCTCCGTCCGCCTGCTTGTCGAGGCCGACGATGTCGATCACCCGGATCGGATCGATGAACTCCGGAAGCAGATTCACCTTCGTGCGGATGAGATCCGGATCGGCCATGGCTTGGGCCCGATCCATGAAGCGAACTGCGGTCTCGTGGTCGCGCTGGAGCGCCTCGTTGAGCTTCCGTTCGACCATCTCGCCGAACTCTCGGGAGATGGAATCCAACTCGAAATCCATGCGGGCCACGCCCGGTTTCATATCGCCGCCGGTCACCTTGGCGCCGAAGTCCTTGTACACGATGGCCGTGAGGGCATGGAGTGCGGTGTGGGTGCGCATGAGGAGATACCGGCGCGCCCAGTCGATTTCTGCCTCGACCGGCGCCCCCACCCTCGGAGCGGGGCCCTCGTACTGGTGGACCGGAGTCCCTTTGAGCCGGAAGGTGTCGGTGACCGCCAGCTCCCCGAAGTCTCCCCGCAGAACGCCGATATCGCCCGGCTGGCCGCCGCCTCGCGCATAGAACACCGTGCGATCGAGCACGAGGCCTTCGGGGATCACGTCGGTGATGTGCGTCGTCACCGCCGTCTGATAAGCATCGGTTGAGGAGATCTCTTCGGTCATCGGTCCTCCTGTGGGTCTCCAGGCTAGTGACGGCCCCGGACAGAACCGCCGCGCTCCGCTCGGCGGGGCCTTCCCGGGGATCGCACCTTCCCCCACCACACCAGCCCGGCAGGCTCCCGGCGCGGCGGCAACGTACACTGCCGCCCCATGGAATATCGACGCGACGGGTGGTTGCTGGCGGCAGCAACCGGAGTGGTGGGGATGACCTTCGGTGTGCTCGCGCACGACACGGGCTTGACCGCCGCGCAGAGCATGGCCATGTCGGCCCTGGTCTTCACCGGCGCCTCCCAATTCGCAGCCGTCACCGTCATCGCAGGGGGCGGCACTGTCGTCACCGCGGTGATGAGTGGTTTGTTCCTCGGCGTCCGCAACGCCTTCTACGGACCGGTGGTGGCGCCCCTCCTCCCCGATCGATCGGCGGCCCGCGTCGGATCAGCCCACTTCGTCATCGACGAGACCACCGCCATGGCGACCGCCCAACCGGACCCTCGGGACGCGAGGAGGGCCTTCTGGTTCACGGCTCTGTGGCTCTACGCGTTCTGGAACATCGGTACCGGCCTCGGATTCGTGGCAGGAAGCCGTATCGGTGACCCGAATGCGTGGGGCCTGGACGTGGCCTTCCCGGCTGCCTTCATTGCCCTCATCATGCCGCATCTTCGGTCGAAGGCCGGTCGAGTGGCGGCCCTGGCAGGCGGAGGGTTCACCCTCGTTCTCCTCCCCTTCGCCCCCGCCGGAATTCCGATTCTGGCCGCGGCCGGTGGCGTGCTTCCGGGATGGCTGGTCACCAGGTTCGGGAGAAGCCGATGACGTGGCCGGCGATTCTCCTCCTCGCCGGTGGGGCGTTCGGGCTCAAGGCTCTGGGGGTCACGGTGCTCGGATCCGGACCCACCGGCAAGCGGCTTCTCCCTCTCACCGCCCTGATCCCCGCCGCCCTCTTCGCCGGGCTCATCGTGGCGCTCAGTCTCGACGGAGGCGAGGGAATCCCCATGGCTCGCCTGGCCGGTGCAGTGGCGGCCGGATTCGCCGCCTGGCGAAAGGCCCCCTTCGTGGTGGTGGTGGGAGTCGCCGTGGCAACGACGGCGCTGGGACGAGCCCTCTGAGGTCAGTCGCCGGCCGCGTCAGCCTCGGGGGCCGACCCTCTGGCCGCCCGCGCCTCTTCGATGGCGCCCGACAGGTCGTCGCCGTGGTGCCGCACCGCCGGCTCGGAGAGCTGCATCCGTCCGACCCGTCGGAGGCGACCAGCCATGCTGTCAGGCGAGGGCGGCTCGTACTGCTTCAGGAACGCATCAGACGCGTCCTCCCACGATTCGCCCAGCACGCGGGTTCGCCAGAAGTGGGCCAGAAGCACCTTTCCGAGGGCGGTCACCGGAACGGCAATGACCAAACCCACCAGCCCACCGATCGAGCTTCCCACCAGCAGCGCCGAGATGATCAACGTCGGATGCAGCTGGACGGTGGCACGGAGCACGAGCGGAGAGATGATCTGATTGTCCAGCTGCTGCACACCTAGGAAGAGCATCGCTACTCCGGCAGCCATAGCGAAGTCGCCGAGCACCAGAGCCACCGTCACCGCCAGAAAGCCACTGACCCAGGGACCGATGAAAGGGACGAGATTGAGCAGGCCGGCCACGATGCCCATGATCAGCCAGAGCTCGAATCCGAGGAGGTACAGGCCGATGCTCGACAGGATCGCCACGATCGAAGCGACAAACAGCTGGCCACGAACGAAGCCTCCGAAGGCACGCCCCAGGTTGGATCCCACCTTGATGGCTTCGTCCCGGTACTGAACCGGGACGAGTGCAGTTCCCTTGGTCTGCAGTTTGGGCACGTCGACGAGCAGGTAGAAGCCGATCACGGGGGTGATGATGAACACGGCCACGATCTCGACGAAGTCGAGAGCAAAGGAGAAGACGGTCGAGGCCAGCTCCTGCAATGAGTCTTGAAAGTTCTGGTCGGGACTGGACACCCGGTCGACGAGTTCTTGGTAGGTGAGCAGTTCCACGCCTCCCAGCCCGAGGTTGGCGGCGAGGGTCTGGATGCCGGCGATGGAGTCGTCATAGATGGTGGGGAGCTGATCGGTGAGGGCGTTGGCTTGCTGGGTCACGGTCGGGAGAAGAAGGACGACCACCATCGTGCCGAGCCCTCCCACAACCAGGTAGGCGACGGCCGCACCGAGCACCCGCGGAAGTCCCCAGGACCGGAGCCGAGTGACCAGGGGATTCAAGATATACACGATGGCGGTGGCAAAGATGACCGGCATCCAGATGATCTTGACCTGGACGAGCAGCCATGCCGTGATCGCCAGCAAGATGGCGAGCCCCACCCCGGTCCATATGGCAATTCCCAGGCGTCGGACTCTGTCGAAAGGCTCGTTCACGCCCTGGAGTGTACCGATCGGCCCACCCATCCAAGAGACCTCAACGTTCGGTGATCGATACCGTGCTCTGTCCGGAGACGACGAGGGTGTACCCGTCGCCAGTGCTGGGCGAGGCGTGACCCAGCTCGGTGACCACCCACCCGTCCGGCACCGTCGCCTCCCCCTCGACCACGACGACCGCCCCCGGAGCCACGCTCACGTCGAACGCACCGTCGAACACGATGACGGCGCCGCTCTCTACCTCGCCGAGCTCGATCCGTCCCTCACCACCGAACGAGCCCCCTCGTACGGCCACGCTCCGCAGATCTGCTTCGACATTCCCGGCCGAAGCAGCCACTGTCCACGGAATCGAATCGGCGAGCACGACGTCCCAACCCGCGGCCGAATACCAAAACGACTGAGGGCGCTCAACGATGTCGACCTCCACCGACCCGTTCGGGAGCGTCTCGAGGGCCTGAGGCGCCCCCACAGGGCCGCCGCGCCGCATCATGGTCACCGAGTACAGGTCTGATTGGGGGCCGGTGCTGAGCCGCAGGAGGCCCTCTACTTCGAGCGAGAGCGACCCGACCTCGATTCCCTCTGTCGGTCCACCCAACAGATCTCCCGCCGACGATGGCAATTCGCTCCATCCCGCCAGGTGCAGGGCAACCGCCAGGCCCAACCAGCTGAGCACCAGCAAAGGGACCGTCGCCTTCAAGCGCGACGAGAAGCGCCTCGAGAGGGGCCAGAGGGCGGCTGCCAACAGGAAAGCCAGGAGGAAACCAGGCCAGAAGGACACGACGTCGAGCACCACCGAGGGAAGCAGAACGCCGCCCACGACACCGACGCCCATCACAATGACGACCACGCCGACCATCATCCACGCCCAGATCGGCCACACGCTCTTCGGGACCGCCACCTCGCCTGCACCGTCGAGGTAGGCCGGACGAGAGATCGGAAGTTCGGGAATGTCCAGTTCTTCGGTGTCTTCGTCGGACTCGTCGTTGGCACCGTCGGAGTCGTCGCCGGGCGATGAGGCGGGATCGTCCCATAGATCGGGTTCGGGCTCCGGTGAGGCCGTGCCCTCGGGGGTGTCCGTCTGGCTCACGCCCGAGGAATCCGATCCCTCCAGACGCTGATCTGCCTCCTCAGGCGGGGGAGCCGCATCGTCCGAAGGTTGCCCATTCGCCGGCGGCGGGAGATCCGTCACGGATACGAAGCGCCGAGCACCACCAACAAATCCGCCGAGGGTGTGCTCGACGGGTTCGGTTCCACCTCCACGGCTCCCGGCAACTGGGCTGCCAGATCGGCGGCCATGATGTCGTAGCCGGGCACGTAGAAAACGGTGGTGGTGTCGAGGGCGGGTGTGTAGTTGTTCTGTTCGAGCATCCGGTAGCCGAGCGCGGCGAGGTTCGACGTCACCGTGGCGGCCAGGCCGCCCCGTGTCGTCGAGTTGAGGACCCGCACGGTGATCTCGGCGGGGCTCAGATCGACCGAAACCGGTTGAGTTGTCGTGGTGGTGGTTGGGGATGGCGGTTGGGTGGTGGTGGGGGCGAGCGTCGTCGGAGACGTTGCCGGCGCGGTTGAGGGAGTCGACCGACCGGTTTGGGTGGTCGGAGGCTCGGTCACCACCGACCGTTCCAGTGTCGTGGTGGGAGCCTGGACCGCCACCGACTGGGTCGTGCCGGCCTCCTCCGACGGGAACCATTCCGGAACCTTCACGATGACAGCCCAGATGATCAGGAAGACGACCGCTCCGAAGAGAAACCACTTGAGGATGAAGAGGGTCAAACCGCGCACGAAGTCGCCCATTCCCTCGGCAGCATGCCGGCCGGCCATCAGGTGCCGAGCCTGTCGACGCCGGACCGGCTCGGGGTTGGTGATGTGATCGCCGGTGCGCACATGTAGTGAGGCTCCTTGAACTGATTCGGAGCCAATATAGGCCGATCTCCGGCAGGTTCCGACAACCCTCGGCGCCCTTGCGGGGTTCCCGGCGCCTCCGACCCCACCGAGCTGGCGGGGGGATTCGAACCCCCGACCTGCCGCTTACAAGGCGGCTGCTCTGCCAACTGAGCTACGCCAGCGAGACCCGGGAGTGTAGTGGTCGGCTCCCGGTCCTAGGGCGAGACCGACCGGGCTCTCAGCACCTCGAAGCAGGCGAGGGACGCCGCCACCGACGCATTCAGGCTCTCGAACCCGGCCGCCATCGGAATGGAGGCGACGACGTCGCACCGCTTGCGAGCCAGCTTCGACAAGCCGGAGCCCTCGGCGCCGACCACGATGCACGCCGGTTCGGTCAGCAACTCCAATCCGAACAACGACCGGTCGCCATCGGCATCCAGGCCGACCACCCATATCCCGAGGTCGGAGAGCCGCGCCAGCGCGGCGGGTACCGATGACACCACAGCCACGGGGAGACGCTCCAGCGCCCCAGCGGAGGCCTTGAACGCCGTCCCCTCGAGCGGAGCCGCCCTGACGTCGGAGACGAGCATTCCCGTCATGCCGGACGCCAAAGCCGTCCTGGCGATGGCGCCGACGTTGTGAGGATCCTCGAGGTGGTCGAGCGCCACGATGGCCGGGCGTTCCATGGCAGCCAACTCTGCCGGGCTCACCGTGGGCACCGGGTCGCATTCGGCCACCACGCCTTGCGGGGTGGACGTGACCGCATGGTTGCGAGCGTCCGGGACGGTGCGGATCTCGACCCCGCGTTGGCGGGCGTCGGCGATCAGTTCGTCGAGCGGGGGGCGTTTCGATCGACCTGCCTCCACCATGAGGAGTCGCACCCGGCCGGCGGCGAGCGCGGCAGCCACCGGGTGAATCCCTTCGACGCTACTTCCGATGCCAGCGAACGCCATCAGCTGTGTCCTCGATCACGATTCCGATGTCGGCCAGCCCATCCCGGATTGCGTCGGAGAGCGCCCAGTCCTTCGCCTGACGGGCCGCTTCACGGGCTTCGACGAGCGCCGCCAGGTTCTCTTCGGTCGAAGCAGGCACAGCCGGCGCACCGCTTCCGAGCAGCGCCACCACAGCCTCCTGTATGGCATCGGCGAGGTCGTCGAGATCTCGGCCCTCTGATGGCACCAATCCGAGCACCTCGAGAATCTCGATCGCCGCGGCAGCGAGTCCTCCGGCGTCATCACCGAGATCGAGGGCCCGGTTCGCCTCGCGAACCGCGTCGAACAGCACCGACAACGCAACGGGGGTGTTGAAGTCGTCGTCCATGGCGGCAATGAACCGTTCCATCGTCACAGGATCGGGTGGCCCACCCACGTGGTCCACCGCCCTTCGCACGAACCCCGTCAGACGCTCGTAGGAAGCGACGGCGTCCTCGAGCAGACTCGGCGCGTACTCGAGAAGCGAGCGATAGTGAGCTCGAAGGTAGAAGAGACGCACGGCCATGGGGTCGTACGAGGCGACCGCCTCGGTCAGCCCGATCACATGACCGGTCGACTTCGCCATTTTCTCGCCCCCCAGCGTGAGCATGCCGTTGTGCGCCCACACGCGGGCGAACGGCTTCCCGGTGGCGCTCTCGGATTGGGCGATCTCGTTCTCGTGGTGCGGGAAGA
>CBDUEV010000020.1:0-43313 GCA_965366365.1 uncultured Acidimicrobiia bacterium
CTGGGTGACCTCACGCCCGGACCTCGGGGTGGAGCGTCCGGATGGTTCGAGGACCGCCTCGGTGTTGTTCGGGATCGCCTGCAACTTTCCGGCCGACCGGATCTCGTCGAGGACCTCGATCGTCTCGGCGTTCGATTGGGCGGGGCGGTCGCCCAGCTTCCGTCGTCGATGGTGCACGGCGATTTCTGGCTCGGGAATCTCCTGGTCGATCCGACCTCGTTTGAGGTGGTCGGCGTTCTGGATTGGGATGCCTCGGTTCCCCAAGGTCCCGTGGACCTCGATCTCGTGTCGATGATGACGGCCACCCGAGTGCTCCTGGACGGTCAGGAGACCGGGCCGGCGGTGGTCGGGTTGCTGAACGAGAGGCCCTGGACCGAGGAGGAGCGGGCGGTTTTGAGCACGGCTCTGGATCCCGAGTGGGCGTCGAGCTCCGACGCTCTCCGTGTGGCGTGGCTTCACGGCGTCGCCCTGGTTCTCGAGCAGTCGGAGCGATACCAGCCCGGATCGCCCTGGTTCCTCCGCAACGTCCTTTCGGTGCTTCCCGATGTGGCCGGCTGAGGCGTTTTCCCATGTTCTCACCCCTCCGGCATGTTTGCTCACTATGAGTGAACTCCGGTAGATTGTGGAGGGATCGGGGCGCCGAGGGACCGGCGCCGGCTTCGCCTGTCTCCGAAGGGAGCGGTTCACGATGAACGTTCCCACTCGACTTGCCCATTTCAGTACCGGCTTGCTCCGCCATGTTCCTACGATGTCGCCCATGAGGGCGGTGGACATGCGCGACCTCGAGACGGAGCCTTCTGAGGAGGAGGGTCCGGCAGAGGAATCCTCCCCGCAGGGGGCTCGTTCGACGACGGCGCCCACGACCCACCTGGTGTTGTTGGCGGCCATCGCAGTGGTCTGGGTGTGGTCACTGGCGAGGACCAACGAAGCCGACCTGGGCGACTTCGGGATCGTGACGATCATGCCGATCACCGCCTTCTTGGCGATCGCCGCCACCTTGACCGGGCTCATTCTGGCCCTCTATCGATATCCCGCCAGCCGGCTCCCTGGGACCTACGTCGTCGGCCTGGCCGTGATGATCCACGGCATGCCCACCTTCGTCTACGACCATCTCCGGTTCTCCTGGGCGTGGAAGCACGTCGGCGTCGTCGAGTACATCCAGCGCACCGGGTCGGTGGATCCCAGCATCGACGCACTCCCGGTCTACCACGCCTGGCCGGGCTTCTTCGGGCTGAATGCGATCGTGACCAGGACGAGTGGGCTCGACTCCGCGCTCTCCTATGCGTCCTGGGCGCCGATTCTGTTCGAGCTTCTCTTCCTGCTGGCGTTGTACGTTCTCTTTCGGGGCCTGACGAGAGATCCACGGCTCATTTGGACGGCCCTCACCTTTTTCCTTTTGGGCAACTGGGTCGGTCAGGATTACTTCGCTCCGCAGGCGATGGCGTACTTCCTGTACCTCGTCGTGATTGCGATTCTCCTTCGTTGGTACGGCCAGCGACAGGACGAGGCCCTGGCGTCCGCTTCTCCAGAGGGCGACGATCCTCCCCTCGGTAGTGCCGGTCATCTGGCGGTGGGCGGGGTGCTCATGGTCTGCCTCTTGGCGATCGCCGTGTCGCACCAACTGACGCCGATCATGACGCTGGTTGCGATCGCCAGCCTCCGTCTTACGCGGTCCATCAGGGTGTGGTGGCCACTGTTCGCCATGGCCGCCTTCATGGCGGCGTGGGGCCTCGGGCCGGCCAGATCCTTCCTCCTGGAGAACATCGAAGGGGTCATCAACGAGGTGGGCGGGCTCGATTCGAACCTCAACAACAACCTCGTGGCGCCCGAACTCTTCAATCAGGCGCAGCTGAGGATTTCGCAAGTGGCACGCCTCCTCAGTGCTGCCATGGTGGGATTGGCGGGTCTTGGCTGGCTCCGGCGACGGAAATATCGCCTCCCCACCAAGTGGGTTCTCGTATTGGCCGGTGCGCCGGCAGGGATGGTGCTGGTGAGTTCCTATGGGGGAGAGGTGCTCTTCCGCGCCTATCTCTTCGCGCTTCCCTTCGCAGCGTTCCTGGCCGCCTCCTGGTGGTTCCCCGACGAAGCCGTTCCCCACCGTCGACTTGGTCGGGTGTCCCTCGCCGCAGTGATGGTGACCCTCGTGGTCGGTCTACTCATCGCCGACTTCGGCACCGACAATCGACAGGTCTTCAACGAAGACGAGGTGGCGGCGGCCGACTTCGTCTTCGAGAACGCCCAGCCGGGAGCACTCATCATCGAGGGCAGCCGCGACTACCCCCGTCAGCATCGCAATTACGAGCAGTTCGTCTATCTGGCGCTCGACCGTTCCCGCCCCGACACGATGGAAGGCCTGCTGGAGGACCCAGCCGAGAGGTTGGCCGGCTGGCTGAGCGACACCACCAAGTACAACAGCGGGTACATCATCATCACCCAGTCGCAGCGCCGATCCGTGACTGCGCTCGGCACCCTCCTGTCGCCCACGCTCGACGTCATAGAACAATCGCTCCTCGACTCTGACCTGTTCGAGGTGGTCTTCGAAGCGGGCGACGCCCGGGTCTTCGCTCCGGTGGAGCAACCATGACCGTCCTGATGGAGGCGAAGCGCCGGCGCCTGAAGAGACCGGGGCTCACATGGGTGGGCGCCGTCGCAGTCGCCCAGGCGTTTGCCGCATGGCAGGGAATGGGGCCCCCGGTCCAGCCGATTCTTCCGCTGCTCTTTGTGCTGACAGTGCCGGGTTTCATTCTCCTCGACCTCAGTCGTCCTGCGGATCGCGCCGCCCGATTCCTCCTTGCCATCGGAGCCTCGCTGGGGACGAACGTCGTGCTCGTTTCTGTCCTCCTGCTCCCCATGGCCATCTGGATGGTCCCCACCGCGGCCGTGGCCGGCCTTGGTCTCTGGAAGCTCCTGCGCATGCGCCAGAAGATCGAGGAGGCCCCGCCCGAGGACCTCGACGTCTCGCTGGACGCAGGGGGTTCGGTGGATGCGCAGGTGAGCCACGAGCCGCGGCCCCCGTCGGGCGTGAGTTGGAAACAACGGTCCGAGCCCGTCGCCTCGACATCGTGGGATCCCGGTAGGAAGAAGCGGCCGTTCGAGAAGCTGACCGCTCCCGGCTCTGCGCCGGACTGGATACCTGTCACAGCCTCTCCGACGCCGGCCGACCCCGGCGACGCCGTGCCTGCCGCCTCCTCGCCGTCTCAACCCGAGACGCCGGTTGGACAGGGACCTCTGGCGGAAGCGATCAGGGCCGCCACGGTGTCGTCCGACGAGAACCTGGGCGCGGCGAGCCCCACCGAGGAGAAGCCCGACTCGGATACGGATGGCGATGTGACGTCCGGGCCGGAGTTGGTCGACCTGAACTCGGCTGATCTCGCCGAGCTGGCTACCCTTCCGGGCTTCGGGCCACGTCTGGCCGGACGCTTGATCGAGTATCGCAACGAGCATGGTCCGTTCGAGGCGCTCGGAGATCTCCAGGAAGTTTCCGGAGTCGGGCCGGCCAAAGCGGCGGGAGTGGCGGACCGAGTCAGGTTCGGTGCAACCCCCCAACACGAGGACACGAGGTGAACCCATGAGCGATGAATTCTCGGTGACGACGATCATCGCCACGCGCAATCGCCCGGACTTGCTACGCCGGGCCCTCCGATCGATCGGAGAACAAACCGACCCTGGAGTCTCCGAGGTGATCGTGGTGTTCGACCAGTCGGAGCCGGACGCCAGTCTCGTCGAGGAGTTCGCCTCCCTGCCGGTGCGAGTCATCACGAACGAGCGCGCCCCCGGGCTGGCCGGCGCCAGGAACACCGGGATTCTGGCATCCACGGGAAATTGGATCGCTCTGTGTGACGACGATGATGCCTGGCGTCCGGAGAAGCTCGCTCATCAACACGAGGAGATCGAGCGGCGTCCCGAGCTGGACTTCGTGGTGGGTTCGGTGACGATCGCCTACGGCGATCGTCGGATCAACCGGCGGGCCGGCATGGCGAACATCACGTTCGACGATCTCTTGCGAGACCGCATCATGGAAGCTCACCCTTCGACCTATCTGGTTCGCCGAGGGGCCATCGACGACTACCTGGGCCTGGTCGACGAGGAGATCCCCGGCAGCTACGCCGAAGACTACGACTGGCTCCTGCGAGCTGCCCGAGTCAAACCGATCGGTGTCGCCGAGAAGGCGGTGGCTCTGATCCAGTGGCACAAGCAGTCCTACTTCGGCAACAAGTTCGGGATGATCGACGAGGCCCTCGCCTACCTCCTCGAGAAGACCCCGGAGTTCGACCGCGAGAGACGGGGCAAGGCCCGCATCCTCGGCCAGAGAGCCTTTGCCCAGGCGGCCATGGGCCGCCGCCGCGAAGCGTTCGCCACCGCGCGTCAGACGCTTCGGCTCGATTGGCGAGAACCGCGCGCCTACATGTCGTTGGCGGTCAACACCCGCCTGGTGGGAGCAGAACGCCTCGTGAAGATGGCCAACTCGGTCGGTCGCGGTATCTGAGCCGACATGCCGGAGCAACACCCGCCTGATGGGGACGACCTCGCCACGCTTGCCCGCGGCGGATCGCTCAACCTCTTCGGAAGTGCCTTCGGGGCGGTCCTGGCGATGGGCCTGCTTCTGGCGGTCACCTGGGGACTCGGCGCCGATGAGGGTGGAGCCTTCTACGAGGCCATCGCCATGTTCAACATCGTGGTGATCGCGGTGACGTTTGGCGCAGACACCGGCCTCCTTCGCTTCACTGCCGGCTCACTGGCCCGCCAGGAGCCGGTGGGACTCAAGCGGCTCCTCTGGGTGGGCCTGCCGCCCCTCGTGGTCGTGGGCGCGTTGGTCGTCTACCTCGCCAACCGCTTCGACGACCCGATCAGCCTGTGGTTGGGCGGGGAGGCTCACGCCGACACGGTGAGGAGCTATCTCCTCGTCATGGCGGCGTTCGTCCCGGTGGGGGCGCTCTCCCTCGCCGTCCTCGGCGCGACTCGTGGGTTCGGCACGATGTTTCCGACCGTGGCAGCCGAACGAATCGGGCGGCCGCTGGTCCAGATCCTGCTCGTCTCGACCGCTGCCCTTCTTGGCGCCAGCGCCACCACGGTGGCGTGGGCCTGGTCCAGCGGGGTGGCCTTCGCCCTCGTGGCCGGGGTGCTCTGGCTTCGTTCGTTGTCGCAGGACAGGTCGGTTCCCGACCAGTCCGGTCGCCCCCTGGCGACCATCGCCCGTGAGTTCTGGGCGTTCACCCTTCCACGTTCGCTGGCTTCGGTGTTCCGAGTCGGAGTGCAGTGGCTGGACATCATCCTCGTGGGCGGTCTCATGTCGCCCCGGGACGCCCTCATCTACACGGTGGCCACCCGGCTCCTTCAGGCCGGTTTCCTGGCGGTCGATGCGGTGGGTCAGGCGGTGGAGCCGATGTTCTCGTCCCTCCTCGCCTCTCACAACGAAGAGAGGGCGCATGCGCTCTTCAAGGGTGCCACGGGGTGGCTCGTCGGGTTGACCTGGCCGTTGTTCCTGGGCATGTGGATCTTCGCACCGGCCATCCTCGGGCTGTTCGGCGGCGACTACGTCGAGGCCACCACCGTCATCGCCATCCTGGCCGGGTCCGCCCTGGTGGGGAGCGGCTTTGGCCCGGTCGACGTGCTTCTCGTGATGGCCGGCAAGAGCATGTGGAGCTTCTGGAATTCGGCAACCAGCCTGTCGCTCAATGTCGGATTGAACTTCCTGCTCATTCCATCGATGGGTCTCAACGGAGCCGCTGTGGCCTGGGCTGTGAGCCGGATCGTCGCCAACGTTCTCCCGCTGCTCGAAGTGCGGAACCTGTACGGTTTTCATCCGTTCGGTGGGGGTTGGCGTGCCGCCGCCGTGGCGTCGGCGGTCACCTTTGGGGCAGTCGGCCTGGTCTTCCGATGGCTCTGGGGAGCCACCCTCTGGGTGTTCGTGGTCTACGTGATCGTGGCCCTGATCGGCTACATCGCTCTGGTATGGCGCTGGCGATCTCAGCTCCAGTTGGCGGCCTTCGGGGCGCTGATCGGGCGGAGGTTCCGGCCCTCGCCAGTAGGATCCGGCTCCTCATGATCGACTCGAGACGCCTCCGTAAGACAGTGCGAGAACCGATTTGGATGCTCGCCAACGCCGCTGCCCGACCCACGGCAGGATGGCGGACGTTGCCCGACTATCTCATCATCGGAGCGCAACGCTGTGGCACGACCTCTCTCCAAGACGTGCTCACGGAACATCCCAACATCACCTCGGCGAGACTCATGAAGGGCGTTCATTACTTCGATACCGGCTACGAAAACGGCCTGGACTGGTACCAGGCCCACTTCCCGACGCGGGCATACGCCGCATGGAAGGAGCGCGCCACCGGCGCCCCGCTCCTCGTGGGAGAGGCCAGCCCGTACTACATCTTCCATCCCACCGCCCTGGAGAGAATCCGTTCCACGCTGCCGGAGGTGAAGCTCATCGCCCTCTTGCGAGATCCGGTCGAGCGAACCATCTCGCATTACAAACACGAGGTGCGGCGCGGCAACGAGACGCTGGGGATGGAAGAGGCTCTCGATGCCGAACCGGAGCGCATCGCCGGCGAGGCTGAACGGATCCGCCGCGATCCCGGCTACAACAGCGTGGCATTGCAGACGTTCTCCTACGTGGCTCGCAGTCGCTACGTCGATCAGTTACGTCGCGCCAGGGCGTTGTTTCCCGAGGAGCAGGTCCTCGTGCTGCAGAGCGAACGGTTCTTCGAGCAGCCAACAGGGGCCTATCAGAGGATCCTGCACTACCTGGGTGCCCCGCCGTTCTCGCCGGTCGAGTTCCCGCGCATGAACGCCACGAAGTCGGACAGCGTGCCGGCCTCGTTGGTCGAACGCCTTCGGTCGGTGTTCAAGGAGCCCAACGAAGAGCTGTACGCATTGATCGGAGAACGGTTCTCGTGGCAGTGACGGCCGAGACGCCGCAGCTTCGGCGTCTCGTCACCGAGCTGTGGCGGCCGGGTGACCTCACCACAGGAACCACCCCCGACGGATTCGAGAGCCACGCCCTCATCGGTGGCGGGGAAGGCGGCGCCCTGACGGTCGTGCCCCTTTCGTCGGCGAAAGTGGCGGCCTCCACCATGATCCGATGGACTGACGCCACCACCGCCAGTGAAGGGGTGTTGCGTGCCGCGGCCTGGGTGGGACTCCGCACGGGGGTGGCCAGGCCACTGCTTCGTTCCCGCGTCAACATTCGCGTCTCCGGTGGTGAGGGCCCCAGCCTCAACCAATACCTGGCGGCAGAGCTCAACCAGAATCACGTCTCGGTGGCCGGCGCCTTCGGTTCGGAGCGTCCCAATCAGAAGCCGGTGTTGAGAGTCTTTGGCGAAGCCGGCCAGTCGATGGGGTTCGCCAAGGTGGGGTGGAACGAGTTGACGCGCCGCCTCGTCGACGACGAGTGGCGCATGCTGGAACTCCTCGCCGGCCGAAATCTTCGCACAATCGTCGCTCCGCAGCCGCTCCATTCCGGCACCTGGAACGATCGCTCCATAGCCCTGTCGTCGGCCCTGGTCGGCTCGGCGCGATTGGGGAAGGCACGGGGGCCCGGCCTCCCTGCGCTCGAAGAAGTCGCCGGTCTCAGCGAGCGGTTTCGAACGAGGCTCGGCTCGTCACCGTATCGAGCCGCCCTCAGTCGGCGCGCCGCTGCGGTCGGGGACTCGGCAGCCGTGGCTGAGGCATTGGCCCTGGTCGACCAGAAGTGGCCTGATGAGGAAATCGAGTTCGGCCACTGGCACGGGGACTGGGCGCCGTGGAACGTTCGTCGAACCGGCGACCGGTTCATCGTCTGGGATTGGGAAAGGAGCGGAGCGGGCGTCCCGGTGGGCTTCGATGCCCTTCATTTCGCCTTTCAGCCCCGTTTCGCCAAGACCGAACGACCACTGAGCGCACTGGCCGCGGCCGTCGAG
This sequence comes from uncultured Acidimicrobiia bacterium, assembly GCA_965366365.1. Lineage (GTDB taxonomy): Bacteria > Actinomycetota > Acidimicrobiia > Spongiisociales > JAENVV01 > CBDUEV01. Next base: position 7,905 of record CBDUEV010000020.1, read on the forward strand.
GAGGTTCGTCCCCTCCTGACCGGCCTCGGGGTCCACGGAGGGGCCGTTGTCCCGGTCGCCGTCCTGTATCTCGTCGAGTTGGCGCTCCGATTTCTGGACGCCGGTGATGGCCGTCCGCGGGCTGCGACGACGCATGCCGAATCCGTCGAGAGCCTCCTAGTCGACGCCGTTCGACACTTCGGGAGGTGAGACGTGCCCGGAGTCGCGCCACCATGTGAAATAGGCGGTGATTGCCAGGGCGGCGAGGAACACCTCCGTCGTCCGAGCCAGCCACCCGGTCACCGAGGCGAGAGCGGTGTCGTCGAAGGAGCCGGACGCCACCAGCAAGGGGATCGCCACGAGGGAGAGATACCACGCCAACAAAGCGGCGGAGCGTCCGCGGGGCGCCACGAAGTCGAAGTAGACCGGGATGAGGAGCATGGCAGCGGTGGCCTCGGCATTCACCTGGAGCCACTCGACCGTTGTCTCGCCCAGCAGGGTGACGGCAATCGACTGATACGACAACGCGATCAGGAGGGCGACGGCGCCGTAGTACCACCACGAAGCACGGACGGTCCGCGTGGAGGTGGTCGGATCGGAAGGCCGGCGTCGTGTCCACCACAAGTACAGGGCGATGACGACGGTGGCGACGAAGGCTTCCCCGAGCGTGATGATGGCCTGAGGGAGCCCCAGGAGCTCCCGAGCAGCCGAGCTCTGCGTAGTCGCCGCCGCGGCAATGAGCAGGACCAGCCAATCGACCCTCATGGCGCGACGGCCCAGGACGCCAGGCCGGTCGGCAGGGTGAGCTCCCCACGCCGCCAGGTCCCAGGAGGCGGGCACCAGCACCGCCAGGGCATACGCTTCACTGTTGCGGCGCAGGAAATCCTCGATTGCGGAGCCCACCAATCCGGCCACGGACTCCTGGTGCACCGCCACGCCGAACCCGATCACGGCGACGTAGTAGCTGAGACGGCGAAGGGTGAGACGGGACATGGGTTGGCCAGGATGGTAGCGATCGGGCGATACCCGAAAGGTACGGTGGCGCCGTGACGAAGATCATCGTGATCGCCGGTTGGGAGCGGAGCGGCTCCACCATCATCGCCAATGCCCTCGGGAGTGCGCCGGGTGTTCTCTCCGTCGGGGAGATCAACAACCTGTGGGATCGGGGGTTCGGCTCGAACCTGTTGTGTAGTTGTGAGCGGCCGTTTTCAGAGTGTGACCAGTGGCGGGGTATCGCCGAGGCAGCGTTTGGCGTCGACCGCCACACCGTGGCCAGGCGAGCGGCTGAAGCCATCGTCCCCTTGGGCAACACCTGGTTGCTCCGGCGCCGCCTCCCGCTCATCGGCAGCCGCCAGGACGGAATCGAGGCGCCGTACGGTGAGCTACTGACGAGGCTGTACGGGACGATCGCCGAACAGAGTCAGGCAAGGGTGATGGTGGACGCCTCCAAGCTTCCGTGGCACGCGGCAGTGGCCGCCGGGCTGGACGATTTCGAGGTGTTCGTTCTCCATGTGGTTCGGGACCCGCGCGGCGTGGCATACAGCCACCGCAAGCGAGTTCGGTATGACACGGACGACGACAAGGCCCTTTACATGGATCGCCACGGTGTGACCTTCTCGTCGCTGGCGTGGGTGTACCGCAATCGGCTCAGCGAGTGGGAGTGGGGGGACACCGGTCGATACCTGCGGGTGCGGTACGAGGACTTCATCGCCGACCCGGCCGGCACTCTTCGAGGAGTCTTCGAGTTCGTTGGGGAACCGGAGCTGTCGGTTCCCTTCACCGAGGACGGCCGTCTACAACTGTCGCCGTCGCACAACATCTCGGGGAATCCCAGCCGTTTCCAGCAGGGGCCGGTGACGCTGCGGGTGGACGATGCCTGGCGAAAGGCATTGCCCCGCTGGGTGGCTGCGTACGTCCGGCTGGTCACCTGGCCGCACATGACCCACTACCGATATCGGTAGGCTCGGGCTCCTCCGCACCGCCGGTGACCGGCTCTGCCCATCCCAGCCCTGAAGAATCGCGCCTGGCTCAACTCGTGGAGGCAGGTAGTCTGCGCCCGATGCGAACAGGGACGCTCACCTCGAGCCGAGCCCATTGGGTGCGGCTTCTCATCCTCGCCGCGGCAGGCGTGCTGGCCGGTCACCGGCTGGCGTACTGGACGGCCCCGCACACTCACGAGGCTGGTGTGGCCGCTCACCACGGCGACGATTACCTGGCCTATCTGGCCGCCGTGCTCGTTCCGCTGGCCGCCGTCGTTCTGGCCCGGGTCGCCTGGTTGGAGCACCGGCACCGGCAGCGCCTCGTTTCGTTCCGGGCACTCGTTGCTCTCCAGGTCGGCTTGTTCTTGGTTCAGGAGTTGGTGGAGCGCGCCGCCCTGGGCGTGAACGTTGCCGACCTCTTCGTGGAGAGAGTTCTTTGGGTGGGGGTTGGCGCGCAGCTGCTGGTGGCGGGTTTCGTTCTCGGGATGGCGCGGGCGACGCCGCAGGCCATTCCTCGGCTTCTCGGCCTGGCCTCGCGTGTTCGGCCGGCCACCTACCTGGCGCGCCGTTCCGCTTCGGCCCGTCCCGCCGCCAAGCCCGCTCTCTTCTCCCCCGTCACGCGTCGCGGTCCTCCCGTCTGGTCTCACTGACCGGCACACACCCAGGCGTGCAGGACACGCCCTCGATACGGGAGAACCCATGAAACGAACCATCATCCGCCGGCTGGCGCCGGCGGCGATCATCACGCTCACTTTGGCGGCGTGCGGAACCGATCCCGAAGCCGTGGAGACGTCAATGGCCGGCGAAGTGGCCATGGCGGACCACGCCCACGACGCGACCCTCGACGTTCCGGCCGACAGTGCCCCCACCATCGTCCTCGAGGTCCAGGAAGATGCCGTGAGCGGCTACAACCTGCACGCCCAGCTCACCGGTCACGACCTCGCCCCGCGAGCAGCAGGCGGAGAGCACGTCGCCGGCGAAGGTCACATGCATCTCTACGTTGACGGCGAGAAGGTCGCCCGGGTCTACACCCCCTGGTTCCACCTCGCCGAACTCGAACCCGGCAGTCACGAGGTGACCATGACCCTCAACTCCAACACCCACGCCGGCCTGGCGGTGGACGGCGAGCCGATCGAGGCCACCGTCGCCGTCGAAGTCCCGGAAGCCGGTGAGACCAACATGCATATGGACCACGAGGTGGTCGAGGCGGGGGAGAACATGACGGTCTCGCTCGAGGTGCGCGAAGACTCCAAGAGCGGCTGGAACGCCTTTCTGACCGTTGACGGGATGGAGTTCGCTCCCGAGCATGCCAGCTCACCGCCGGTGGACGGCGAAGGACACGCCCATCTCTACGTGGATGGTCAGAAGATCGCCCGCCTGTACGGAACCTCCTACCACTTCTCGATCGCTGAACCGGGTACGCACGAGGTCATGGTGAGCCTCAACGCCAACGACCACTCGGCCTATGGGCATGGAGGGGAGCCGATCCAGGCCATGGCCACCGTGGAGGTGGCAGGCACCCCGACCGACCCAGACGAGATCGTCGAGATCTCGGTGGCGGACGGCATCGCCTCCGGCCCCGAGCGGGTGGAGGTGGCCACCGGCTCGGTGGTTTCGGTGACCGTCACCGCCGATATGGTCGACACGGTGCACGTGCACGCCTACGACGTGATGGATGCGGTCTCGCCGGGTGAGCCGGCCACCCTCACCTTCACGGCCGACGCACCCGGCATTTACGAAATCGAGCTCGAGGAGAGCAAGATCCCGCTCTTCGAACTGGTCGTGCAGTAGCGAGAGGACGTCCCCCTCTGCTCGCCGCTCAGCCGAGCGGCGAGCAGAGGGTCCAGGCGCCTCCTGCCTCGCTCGAGGCGAGGGCCGCCCTCACGAACTCGAGTCCGAGGACGCCGTCTTCGGCGGTGGGGAAGTGCAGGGCGAGCGGATCGGGCTCCGTGTCGCTTCGCCGTGCTGCGATCGCCTCCGCCGCATCCGAGTAGAGATTGGCGAAGGCTTCGTGGAAACCCTCCGGATGACCCCGGACGATGCGCACCGATCGGGCGGCCAGCGGCAACGTCCCCTGGCCGTTCGGCGTCCGGATCTCGGCCGGTCGGCCGGTCGGCCGGAAGATCAGTCGGGTGGGCCGTTCCTGCTGCCATTCCAGCGTGCCGCCGGTTCCCGAGATGCGAAAGGCGAGGTGGTTCTCCATCCCGGCGGCGGCCTGGGTAACCCAGAAGGAACCGCGTGCTCCCTGGTCGAAGCGGAGGAGCGCCCCGGCATAGTCGTGCACGAGCCGGTTCGGCACGATGGTGCCCACCTCGGCCGAGACCTCGGCAACCTCGATGCCGGCCACGAAGCGAATCAGGTTGTGGGCGTGAGTTCCGATATCGCCCATCACCAGTGAAGGGCCCCCTCGGACCGGGTCGTAGCGCCATGGAAGGGGACCGTCCGGGTCGGGATCGCGCGTGGCGGCCTTGCCGCCCTGGACGTATTCGACCTGCACCAGCTGGATCTCGCCGAGCTGACCGTCGGCGACCATGGCCCGCGCCTGGCGAACCAGAGGGTATCCCGTGTAGTTGTGGGTGAGGCACACGACTCGACCGGTTGTCCGGGCGGCGCCGGCCACTTGGCGGGCTTCCTCCAAGGTGTTGGCGAGGGGCTTGTCGATGATGACGTCGAACCCGAGCTGCAGGGCCCTCATCGCGAACGGATGGTGGGTGTCGTTCGGCGTCATGATGGCGACCACGTCGATGCCGTCCTCCCGCTCGCTCTCCTCGGCCAGCATTGCGAAGCCATCCGAGTAGGCCCGGTCGGAGTCGATACCGAGATCCATGCCGGCCTGCCGGGCGCGCTCTGCATCCGACGAGAGCGCCGAGGCCACCAGTTCGTACCGGCCGTCGATGCGGGCCGCCGCACGGTGCATCTCGCCGATGAAGCTCCCGGGACCTCCACCGATCACGCCGAGCCGCAACCGTCTCCCGAGCATGCCGATGACAGGATTCGCGTCCATGGTGCCTTTCCTCGGGTCGGTGGGAGTCTATGTCGTCCGGGTGCCGGGCGGTTGACCCCTGGGTGAGCTTCCCGGCCCACTCTATGATGGACACAGGCCGATGCAGCGCGAACCCGCACAGCACGATCACAGCGGTCGTTACGAGATCCAGCCTCTCGAGCCTCGGAAGTGGGAGCTGCGTAGTGGCGGGAAACGACGCTCCCTCCACACGACGGCCTCCGCTGCCCGAAGCGCAGCTGACCGGTTGGAGCGCTTTCGCCGCCTTCGCATCTCGGCGCTACGCAACGGTCTGGTCCTGATCGGGGTGGTGGCGGCGTCGAGCGTGCTGGTGGGAATGCGCACCATCCCCAATCCGGATCACGCATCAGCCGTGTCCTATACCGAACGCATCGAAACGGCGTACCGGTCGGTGGTGGCAGGGGAGAGCGACCTCGAAGGCTTCTTGGCGGAATCCGACGGGTTTGCCGGAGCAACGGTGGAAGGTCCACCTGTCTTTCGGATCGAAGGCGGCGCAGTAGACGAAGCCCCAGCTACCCCGGCGCCGGTCTCACTGCTCGTCGGCGAACACGACGGCACCTGTTTCACCCTGCGCTGGGAGGAGCCCGATTGGCCGGTCACCGGGATTCTGCGACGGGGCTACCCGTGCGAGGCGGTTCCAACCACGGCCTTGAATTCATCCCACGCCCTGGGCGCGTCGAGCACGATCGCCGGGTTGGTGAATTGGGATCCCCTGCTGCCGCCGGAGCGAGTCCAGGTGAGCTGCTTCTTCCCGGCGTTTCTCGTCGTGCTGGCCGTCGGAATGTGGTCCGGCGTCGGTCTCACGCTGGCGCTTCTCGAGGCTCGGGTCGGTCGCGGCGCCATCCTGACCTGGCCGGATGCTGTTGGTGTCGGAGCTCCCCAACGCGGTTGACGCCCGGTCCGCAAGGACCGGGCGTCGTTCCGGCATTGCTCGACTCAACCGACGTTGGCCGGTTCCCTGGGCGGGACTGGCAGCTCCGCCGACTCTCGTTGCGGTGTGCTCCGTACCCCGAGGTAGAGGAGGAAGGCGCCCACACCGAGACCGAAGATGCCCAGCCCGAACGCCACTGCCGCCACCGGGCGGAGGAAGGGGATGGTGGCGTCGACGTCCAACACGGTGTCGATGCCTGCCGAGCCGTCGGCGTTGAGCACGACCAGCGCCCACTGGCCCGTGCTCGGTCGCCACTCGAAGGTACCGTCTGCGTTGGTCTCCGTCCAGAAGTCCTCGTCGCCTGGTGGCGGCAAGGTATCCGTGCCGGAACCGCGCACGACCTCGAGGTCGTCGCCGATCACTCTCAGGCGGTCAGGGTCTGCGTCCCCGATGTAGGCACGGACATCAGCGGCCGGTCCGACCCCGATGAAGACGTCCTTTCCGTTGGTGCTGTCGGCGGTGACCGAAACCTTGAAGTCGTTCACGAAGAAGTCGGGGGCGCCCACGTCGGGCTCGACCCACAGGTTCATGTCGTCCCCCACGAGGGCGACGTTGTCGGTGCGAAAGCCGAAATCAGGTGTCGAGATGACTCCGTCCGGGCCGTCGGTGACCGTGAGCAGAGTCCCGCCCACCATGGTCAGGCCGAATCCGATCATCAGCGCCACGAGTCCAAGACCCACTGCGGCGATTTTTCCGATGCGCATATCAGTTCTCCTTGTTTGTGCGAGTGCTTGTGCGGGTCAGGGCGAACCCGACGGCGGCCAGCAGCGCGACTGCAACGAGGCCGGGGCTGACGGTGCCGGTGACGAGGATCACGATGGCGAGCCCCATGAGTCCAGCTCCGATCTGCTTCTCGGTGGTGTCGAGTCGTGCGACGAAGCGCTCCGCCAGGGACCGGCTTTCGCCCTGTTGTGGAATGAGCAGCCATCCGGCGATGTACAGCGGGATGCCGACGCCTCCGAAGATCGTCAGCGCCAAGGCGGCGAGCCTGACGAAGGCGGTTGGCATCCCTGTGTAGTCGGCGAGGCCGGAGGCAACGCCTGCGACGAGGCGATCGTCGGTGGGGCGCTCCAACCGGCGGCGGGTCGCCGTCCCGTTTTCGATTTCCGTGTGTGTGTCCATGACCGCAGCATGGCTCCGTCTGGTGCGGCGGTCTATCGGGTGTTCCCCTCCGGTTCCCCTGAGCGTCTCAGGGTTGCTCAGGGTTGCCTGGAGTAGGTTGTCAGGTATGAGTGTTCACATTGACGACCCGGCAAGGACCGTAGGGCTCCTCATTTACGGGAACTGGATCGATGTCGATCCCGGCACCCTCGAGCGCTACACACCAGAGCATCGTTCCAGCACCTCGACGGGAGTGATGTACCGATGGAGCCACGGCGGCTTCACCTACATGGCGATGGCTGCCGACGTGAAGGCCGTTCGGCTGTCCCAGTAGCTCCGTCAGGCTGTGCGCCGCTTGATTTCGGCGATGATGGCGGGGATCACTTCCAAGGCATCACCGATGACGGCGTAGTCCGATTTGGTCACCATCGGCGCCTCGGCATCGGTGTTGATGGCCAGCACTCGCTTGCTGGCCATCATGCCGACCCAATGCTGGATGGCCCCACTGATCCCGCAGGCTATGTAGAGCTCGGGTGCCACCCGCGTGCCGGTTTGGCCGACCTGATCCGAATGGGATCGCCACCCGTTGTTGGTCGCCACCCGCGAGCACCCGACTGCCCCACCGACCAGCGTCGCCAACTCATCGAGGAGTGCGAAGTTCTCGGCCGAGCCCATCCCTCGTCCGCCGCTCACTACGACGGGAGCGGTCGCCAGGGTGATGCCCTCGGTGAGAGTGACCCGGTCGCGCACCGAGGTGCGGTCGAGGCGGTCGCCGAGCTGGGGCGTGAAGGGCTGTCGGACCGTCGTTCCGGAGAGGGATGCCTGCGTGGCCGGGACCGCGTGGGGAGCCACGGTGGCCAGCTTGACGGTTGCCTCGAGGGTTGCCTCTTCGAGGAGCGAACCGCCCCACCGCACTCGGGTGACGGCCCAGGGTCCCGGGGCCGGGGTGATGGTGGTCACGTTGGCGGCCATGGGCAGGTCGAGGCGTGCGCCGAGGTGGGCCATCATCTCGTTGCCCCGTTCGCTCCCGGCGGCCAGCACCGCGTCCGGTGCGACTGCCGCGACCAGCTGAACGATCGCCTCCGCCCAGGCCTCGGGTGCGTAGTCGTCGAGGAGTGGCCCCTCGATCCGGTGCTCGATGGTCACGCCGTGCGAGGCGAACAGTTCGGCGTCGTCGCCCATGGCGGGCGTGGTCACCGCTTCGACCTGCCCGATGGAGCGTCCGAGGGCGATCGCCTGCAGCGACGTCTCCGCCGGCGCACCTCCGTCGGATTCGGCGAACACGAGCACCTTCATGCCAGAGCTCCGAGGTCTTCGAGGATGTCGACGACCCGCCCGGCCGCCTCCGCACCCTGACCCAACACGTCGGTTTCGGTGAGCTCCTCGACCGGCGGAATCAGACGAACCAATGTCTGACCTCCCGGTTCGAGCGGGATCTCGAGGCGTTGCACCTCGACCTTACGCGAGGCGAGGCGTCCCTTCATCGTCGGGTAGCGGGGGAGGTTGATGCCTTCCTTGATACCGAGCACGGCCGGAAGCGGGAGGTCGTACTGCTCGAAACCAGCCGCCACCTCGCGCCGGGCGATCACCCTGCCTGATTCCGTTTCGAGGCTCTTGATCCCGTTGATGATCGGTCGGTCGAGGGCGTGTGCGACCCGGATTCCGACCTGGTAGCCGCCCGAGTCGGCCGACTCGTTGCCAAAGAAGATGAGATCGAATGCGCCTTCGGCCGCTTCGACCTCGCCGACGGCGGCCACGATGGCGCGGGCGGTCGCCTGGGGGTCCACGTCTGCGTCCCCCGCGGCGATGAGGATCGCCCGTGCGCAGCCCACACTGACCCCATAGCGGAGCTGCTCGGCCGCCTCATCGGGCCCGAGTGTCAGAATCGTCACCTCCCCCTCGGTCCGTTGGGCGATCTGGACCGCCTCCTCCACCGCGCACTCCTCATGGGGGCTCATGGCGAAGCCGAGGTGCTTCGTGTCTATCGCGCGCCGGTCGGCGGTGAGGTTGATCTTGGCTCCAGGCGCTGGAACGCGTTTCACACAGACGAGGATCCTCACGATCCGCTAACCCTTCATGCGAGCGTCGTCGGGGTCGAAGAGGGGACGGCTTCCTGCCACCGCCACGCGAACGGGGTACAGCTCATTCATGTACATCACCTGGAGGTCGGTGCCCTCCATGGCGTATTCCGGCGGCAGGTGGGTCATGAGCAGGTATTTCCCGACAGACGGACCGTTCCCGGCGCTGGTCACCCGCGAAACGCGGCCATGGCGATCGACGATGCGGTCGCCGGCCATCGTCAGGACAGGCTCGTTGCCGCCCATCGGATACCGCTCGACGTCCTCGGCCGACGTGTGGTTCTCCATGGTCAACGTACAGACGATGGTGGCGGGCTCCTCCGAGCGGGCCCGTACGTACGCCTCTTTGCCGACGAAGTCGGCCGACTTCACGCGGGGGCGATCGAGCCCCGCTTCGACAGGGTTGTATTCGGATTCGAGCTCGGCTCCCATCAGGCGATATCCCTTTTCGAGGCGGGCGCTCCCGCCGTACACCCCCGCCCCGACCGGGACGACCCCGTGAGCCTGACCGGCTCCCCAGAGCAGGTCCCACAGCCGCACGGCGTGCTCCATGTTGGTGTAGATCTCCCACCCGAGTTCGCCGACGTAGGAGATCCGCAACATCGTCACGGGAACGTTGCCAACGGTGCCCGACCGCACCCGACCGTAGGGGAATGCCTCGTTGCCGAGGTCCTGGTCGGTGAGCGATGCGACGAGATCTCGCGCCCGTGGACCCCACACCCCGATCGTGCACAGCGTCGAGGTCTTGTCCTCCATGTGTACGGATCCGTCCTTCGGAAGCCATTTGCGGAACCAGTAGGCGTCCCGTCCACCGTCGAAGGCGCCCGTCACCACTCGATAGTGGGCGGCGCCCAAGCGGAGGATGGTGAGGTCTGCCCGGAACCCACCCTGTTCCGTGAGCATCGGTGTGTAGACGGCCCTGCCGACTTCGACGTCGCATTGATTGACGGCCATCGAGTTGATGTAGTCGACGACTCCAGGTCCGGTGAAGTCGAAGATGGCGAATGCGCTCAGGTCGACCATGCCGACGCTCTCGCGGAGGGCGAGGTGCTCCGCCGTCTGGATGGGGGACCACCAGCGACGATCCCATTCATGAGGCCGGTCCTCAACCGCGTATTTCTCCACCAGCGGCGCGTTGGACTCGTACCACTGGGGGCGCTCCCATCCGCCGGCTTCGAAGTACACCGCCCCGAGGGCGCTGGTTCGACCGTGGAGCGCACTGACCCGACTATCGCGGCTCGACTCCCATTGTTCGCGGGGATGAACGATGCCGTAGGTCTTGTTGAAATGCTCGGCGCAGCGGTCGATGACGTGGGTCTCGGTCCGCTGGTACGGGTAGAAACGGGCGATATCCGAACTGTGCGGATCGAGCTCCGGATAACCGTGGGTCATCCACTCGGCGATGAGCTTGGCGATGCCCGGACCTTCCTTGATCCACACTGCCGCAGCCGACCACAGCCCGGCAACCTCCACTGTTTCGCCGAGGAGCGGCATCGCATCCGGAGTCAACGAGAGCAAGCCGTCGATTCCGTACTTGATCTCGGCGGTTTCGAGGATGTCGGGCATGAGTTCGAGGGCCTGCTCCATCTGCGGCTCGAACTCCGATTCGGTCAACGGGAGTTCCGTCGGGGAAAGGCGCGCCTCGGCGATGGAAGGAATGTCTTCCGGCCGATGGAAGATCGGGGTGTGGGCGTAGGATCCCACCTCCATCGAGCCGCCGGTCTGGCGTTCGTAGCAGAAGGTGTCCATGTCACGGACGATCGGGTAGCCGATCTCGTTGTTGGTGGCGGTGAGGACATCGATTGGCCCGACGTCGATCATCTGGTGGACGGCGGGGGTGAGCGGGATGGTGGCACCCGCCATGGCGGCGATTCTGGGACTCCACACTCCGCAGGCGATTACGACATGATCGGCCTCGATCCGGCCTTTGTCGGTGAGCACAGCCGTGATCCGTCCGTCCTCGGTCTCGAGATCGAGGACTTCGGTGTTGGGGACTATGGACGCCCCGACCGCCAGGGCCTTCTCCCGCATGAGGGTCCCGGCGCGCAGAGAATCGACGACGGAGACCGAAGGCGTGAAGAAGCCACCGAGGAGGATTTCCTCGTTGATGAAGGGGAGCTTCTCCTTGATCTGGGCCGGTGTGAGGAGCTCAGCCTCGATGCCCCAGGCTTTGGCGGACGTCATCCGCCGGCGAAACTCCTCCATCCGAGCCTCGGTTCGGGCGACCTCGATGCCTCCACAGGTGGTTTGGACGCCCATCTCCTCGTACTGCCGCTGCGAATCGAGGGTGAGCAGCGCCATCTCTTTGTTGTGGTCGACGGGGAAGATGAAGTTGGAGGCGTGCCCGGTTGAGCCCCCCGGATTGGGGAGGGGACCTTTGTCGATCTGGACGATTCCGGTCCATCCGAGATCGGCCAGGTGCCCGACGAGGCAGTTGCCGACGATTCCGGCGCCGATGACAACGACATTGGCCTGTTCAGGTAGCTCGCTCACCTGGTGCTCCTTGTGTTGAACGAAGGCAGGGCGCCGCCCGGTCCACGATGTGGCATCTGCCGCGCGAATTCGTTTTGACCTTACCGATTTTTCCTACGCCGTGCTCCGGCGTCATCGCCCCAATTTGGCGGCGTCTCCATGGGGCTTGGCGGTATCGGCGCCGCAGAGTTTTTGTGGACAACGCAAGCTGGCGAAGGGTAATCTTCGCCCAGTATCAGCGCGTGCCACATCGTGGAACATCGCCTTTGCTCGCACGTCTCATGAGGGACGCCATGGCCGAAGAAGAAGAGCTCGATCTCGCCTCGCTCGACGACGCCGACCTTATCGAGCAGCTGCATGACGACCTCTACGACGGGATGGCTCCCGAGATCGCAGAAGGCACCCAGATTCTTCTCGATCGTGGTTGGCCGGCCGAGCGAGTGCTCAACGATGCGCTGGTCGAGGGGATGCGCATCGTGGGAATCGACTTCCGCGACGGGATTCTCTTCGTCCCTGAGGTGCTGCTGGCTGCCAACGCGATGAAGGCAGGAATGGCGCTCCTCCGGCCGCTCCTAGCCGAGACCGGCGTCGCAGCCATCGGCAAGATCGTCATCGGGACGGTCAAAGGTGATATCCACGACATCGGCAAGAACCTCGTGGCGATGATGATGGAAGGCGCCGGATTCGAGGTGATCGATCTCGGCATCAACACCGACGTCGAAGAGTTCTTTTCGGCCCTCGAGGAGCACCAACCGGACATCCTGGGCATGTCCGCGCTTCTCACGACCACCATGCCGTACATGAAAGTCGTCATCGACAGCATGGTCGCCAAGGGGATTCGCGACGACTACATCGTCTTGGTGGGAGGGGCGCCCCTCAATGAGGAGTTCGGCGCCGCCATCGGCGCGGATGCCTACTGCCGCGATGCGGCGGTGGCGGCGGAGACGGGGAAGGCTCTGGTTGAGCGTCGGCGGATCCTGGCGAGCGAGGATGCCTGAGCTCCCGCCGCTCCTCGTGATTGCCTGTGGAGCTCTCGTGCGGGAGTTTCAGGCGGTGGTCGATGCCAACGACCTGACCAACGTCGCGCTCGAATGCCTACCTGCTGCGCTCCACAATCGCCCGGAGCTGATCGCCGCTGAGGTCGGACGTCGAATCGACCGAGCCGGTGCGGGCACCAGGATCCTCATCGGCTACGCGGAGTGCGGCACGGGGGGAGAACTGGACCGGTTGATCGAGGCAGAGAACACCGCCGGACGTGATATCGAACGGCTGCCAGGGGCGCATTGCTACGAGTTCCTTGCCACGGCGCCTCGCTTTGCCGCGCTTCACGAGGCTGAGCCGGGCACTTTCTACCTCACCGACTATCTGGCCCGGCACTTCGACCTTCTGGTGGTGAGGTGGCTCGGTCTCGATCGTCACCCGGAGCTTCGGGACGCCTATTTCGGGAACTACCGCCGGCTCGTCTACCTGGGCCAATCCCCGGACGAGACTCTTGTGGCTGCGGCTCGGGCGGCCGCCGCAAAACTTGGCCTGGCCTTCGAACAGATCCCGGTGGGTTACGGAGATCTCGAGGGTTCGCTGGTGGATCTCGCCGAGCGGAAGGCGGGATGAGATGGCCGAGTTGATCACCATCCTCTGGCGGGACATCCCAGCCCAGGTGACCGCTCGCCAGGGCCGCAGGAAGGCGAGCATCCAACTGGAGCATCGGTTCCAGATAGCCATCGACAAGGCCGCCGCAAGGGCCGGCAAGGAAACCACCGACGAGTATCTCGCCGAGTGGCACAGGGAATCCGTGCAATGCTCCGACGACCTCCAAGAGGAGGCGGAAGAAGCCTCCCGCCGCCTCGAGGCCGAATTCACGGACGCTCTGCTCCTCGAGATGATCAGCACCGGGGGGATCCGGGGAGGCCCGGTGCTTCCACGGGTCGACAAGAGAAACCGCAGCACCGGGACGCCGGCCGGTGACTAGGACCGTCCTGGCGAGCGAGACCAGAGAAGTGGTGATCGGTTTCGACGAACCTTTCGTGGTCATCGGCGAACGCATCAATCCCACCGGCCGCAAGCTTCTGGCCGAAGAGATGCAGTCCGGCGACTTCAGCCGGGTCGAGGCCGATGCTCTCGCTCAGGTGGCAGCCGGCGCCCACATGCTGGACGTCAACGCAGGGATCCCCCTGGCAGACGAGCCGGCTCTTCTCGCCAAGACGGTCACTTTGGTTCAGTCGCTCGTCGATGTCCCCCTGTCGATTGATTCGTCGATCGTGGAGGCGCTCGCAGCCGGTCTGGCGGCCTACCGAGGCAAGGCCCTCGTCAACTCCGTCACCGGCGAAATCGAACAGATGGAGCGGGTCCTGCCGTTGGTGGCGAAGTACGGTGCCGCCGTCGTCGCCATCTCCAACGACGAAACGGGAATCAGCGAGGATCCGGACGTCCGATTCGACGTGGCGAAGAAGATCGTGGCGGCAGCGCATGACTACGGGATTCCGGCGAGCGACGTCGTGGTCGATCCATTGGTCATGCCGATCGGCGCCCTGCCCACGGCGGGGCGTCAGGTGTTCCATGTCGTGAACAGGTTGAGAACCGAGCTCGGGGTCAACACCACGTGTGGCGCGTCGAACGTCAGCTTCGGACTTCCGAACCGCAACGGCATCAACGCAGCGTTCCTGACCATGGTGATGGGGGCAGGGATGACCTCGGCAATCACCAACCCGTTGCATCCTGAGGTCAGGTCGGCAGTGATGGCGGGCGACGTGCTCCTGGGCCATGATCCGGAGTGCAGTCGATGGATCGCCGCCAACCGCAGTGAAACGGACACGGCCCGGCGCCGCGAACGGACCGGCCGGCGCCAAGGGACCGGCGCCTAGGTGGTGAATCTCGACGGTTCACCCTTGGTGGTTTTCACCCCTTCAGGGCGACGGGGCCGGGTGGCGCCCGGGACCACCGTGCTGGCGGCCGCACGCGGCATGGGAGTCGACCTCGAGTCGGTGTGCGGTGGTCGGGGCATCTGCGGCCGGTGCCAGGTGACGCCGGTCTACGGAGACTTCGCCAAACACGAGATCAGCTCTCTGCCAGGACATCTGTCGCCGGGAACCGAGACCGAGGAGCGCTACGCACAGCGAAAGGGATTGGTGGACGACAGGAGGCTCGGTTGTGTGGCCGAAGTCCTCGGGGATCTCGTGCTCGACGTCCCGCCCGAGAGTCAGCTCCACCGGCAGGTGGTCCGCAAACGAGTCGAGTTGGACGCGCTGGTTCTCGATCCAGTGCTCGTGCTGCGGTACGTTGAAGCCCCCGGCCCGGCTCTGGACGAGGCGTCCGGGGACGCCGAGCGTCTGCTCGCCGCCCTCACCGAGCAGTGGGAGCTGACCGGCGTCACGGTCGAGCCAGGCGCCCTCCGCGAACTCCAGGACGCGTTCCGTTCCGGCGATTGGAAGGTCACTGTTGCGGTGCGGGACGAGCGGACGGTGGTGGCCGCCTGGCCAGGCTTCCACGAACGCTGCCTGGGGGTGGCGGTGGATGTGGGCTCCACCACGATTGCCGGGCATCTCTGCGATCTCGCCACGGGGGAGGTCCTCGCCTCGACCGGGATGATGAACCCCCAGATTCGATTCGGCGAGGACCTGATGAGTCGGGTTTCGTACGTGATGATGCAGCCGGAGGGGGCCGGGGCGCTCACCGGAGCCGTGCGCGGGGCGCTCGGCGACCTGGTCGACGAGCTCACCGAGGAGGCCGGGGTGACCGGCCGCGACATCCTCGAGGTGACCATCGTTGGGAATCCGATCATGCATCACCTGCTGTTCGGATTGGATGTGCGACCGTTGGGGGAAGCCCCCTTTCCCCTGGCGACCGATCGGTCGCTGACGGTTCCCGCCTCCGAACTCGAACTGGCGCTGCATCCCGGAGCCCGTGTGTACGCCCTGCCCTGCATCGCCGGTCACGTCGGTGCCGACACGGCAGCTGCCATTCTGTCGGAAGGCCCCCACCGCCACGACCCGGTGCAGTTGCTCGTCGACGTCGGCACGAATGCAGAGATCGTCCTGGGGAACCGCCACCGGCTCCTCGCCGCCTCCAGCCCCACCGGCCCTGCGTTCGAGGGCGCCCAGATCAGCTCGGGCCAGCGCGCCGCCCCCGGGGCGATCGAACGGGTGCGAATCGATCCCGACACGCTCGAGCCGAGGTTCAAAGTGGTGGGCTGCGACCTGTGGTCGGACGAGGATGGTTTCGCCGAAGCGGGGGCGGGAGTGACCGGCATATGCGGATCGGGGATCATAGAGGCCGTGGCCGAGCTCTTCCTGGCCGGTGTCGTCACCTCGGATGGACGAATCATCGATGGAGCGGGGCTTTCTTCCCGCGTGGTGAGCGACGACCGGACCTTTTCCTACGTCCTGGTGGCCGGAGACCCGCCCATTCTGGTGACGCAAAACGATGTGAGAGCCATCCAACTCGCCAAGGCGGCGCTCTATGCCGGGGTCAGGCTGCTGATGGACCGTCTCGAGACCGACGCCATCGACCAGATCCGACTGGCCGGCGCATTCGGGAGCCACATCGACGTGTTCTACGCCATGGTGCTGGGCTTGATCCCGGACTGCAATCTCGACAACGTCTCGTCGGCCGGAAACGCGGCGGGTGCCGGAGCGATGATCGCCCTGCTCAACGGCCAGGCGCGGCTGGAGATCGAACAGGTCGTGCGCACCGTCGAGAAGATCGAAACGGCAGTCGAGCCGCGTTTCCAGGAGCACTTCGTGGAGGCCATGGCCCTTCCGCATCTCACCGCCCCGTTCCCGAACCTCGCCGGGCGGGTCAGTATCCCGGAACCCAAGCCTGCGCCGACACAGGTCGGCGGCCGGCGACGACGACGCGAGACGTCCGTCCCCAACGAGGAGCCAACATGAGCCAGGAACCACGTCGGAGGCGAAGCGGCGGCCGGGCTGGGCGACAGCAGGCCAGGGCGGCCGCCGTGGTGGAATCGCAGCCGTATCTGACCCGGGCGATGCAGCCGTTCGAAATCCTCTCGGTCGAAGCGCTGGAGATCATCGAGCACAATGCCGACACCCTGGCTGAGGAGCAAGGTGTGGCGGTCCGCGACGCCTACGCCGTGGGGCTGTTCCGCGAGGCGGGCGCCTCCGTCGATGCCGATGGGTTCACTGTCCACTTTCCGCGCGGCATGCTCCGCCGGATCGTCCAGGCGACCGCTCCGGCTCAATACACCCAGCATGCCCGAGATCCCGCCAAGTCTGTCGAGGTCGGCGGCATGCACACGGTTTTGGCGCCCGCCTACGGATCACCCTTCGTGCGGGACCTCGATGGTGGGCGACGGTACGCCACCATCGAGGATTTCCGGAACTTCGTGAAACTCACCCACCTGACGCCCTACTTGCACCATTCCGGCGGCACGGTTTGCGAGCCCGTCGACCTGCCGGTCAACAAGCGGCATTTCGATATGGTCTATGCCCACCTTCGCTACTCCGACAAGCCTTTCATGGGTTCGGTCACGGCGCCCGAGCGCGCCCAAGACACGGTCGACATGGCCAAGCTGGTGTTCGGGGAGGACTTCATCCAGGAGAACACCGTCGTCACGAGCTTGATCAATGCCAACTCTCCGATGGCATGGGATGAGACCATGCTCGGTGCGGCCCGTGTCTATGCCGAGAACAACCAAGCCTGCATCATGACCCCGTTCATCCTGGCCGGAGCCATGGCTCCGGTGACGGTCGCCGGGGTGGCCACCCAGACGCTTGTCGAGGCGCTGGTCGGCATGGCGTTCACCCAGTTGGTCCGTCCGGGCGCGCCGGTTGTGTTCGGGTCGTTCGCTTCCTCGATGTCGATGCAGACGGGGGCACCCACCTTTGGGACGCCGGAGCCCTCGTTGACTCTGTACGTGGTCGGAGCTCTGGCGAGGCGACTCGGAGTCCCGTTTCGAGGAGGAGGGGCGCTGACTGCCAGTAAGATCTCCGACGCACAGGCGGCCTACGAATCCGCCAATTCACTCAATGCGGCCGTGATGGGGGGCGTCAACTTCGTCCTCCACGCTGCCGGATGGCTGGAGGGCGGACTGACGATGGGATACGAGAAGTTCATCCTCGACGTCGACCAAGCCGGGATGGCCTGCACGTTTGTGAACGGGGTGGACATGAGCGAGAACGGTCAGGCGATGGACGCGATTCGCGAGACGGGTCCGGGGTCTCACTACCTCGGTACCGCCCACACGCTCGCCAACTTCGAGACGGCGTTCTACCGTTCGAACACCGCCGACAACAACAGCTACGAGCAGTGGGAAGAAGACGGCGCCCTGGACGCCGGGCAGCGGGCCAACGCCATCTGGAAGCGGCAGCTGGCCGCTTACGAACCACCCCCTATCGACGGCGCCGTCGATGCGGCGCTTCTCGAGTTCATTGAGCGTCGCAAGGCTTCGTTTCCTGACTCCGATGTCTGACGGGGCCGAACTCACTCCACGAGCCAAGCTCGGAATCCGCCGAGTTCTCGAGCACGCCACCTTCGAGCTGATCCCGCTCGGCAACGTGGTCGACCAGGCCCGCCACCTCCCCGAGGGGGCCACGGTGTCGGTCACCGCCTCGCCGGTCAAGACCCTCGACGACACCCTCGACCTCGCAGCCGACCTTCAACAGATGGGCTTCGATGTCGTTCCCCATCTGGCGGCCCGGATGATCCACGACCGGTCCCACTTGAGCGCCCTTCTCGGACGTCTGGACGACTTGGCGATCCGGCGCATCTTTCTCGTCGGCGGCGACGCTGCGGAGTCCGGAGAGTTCCCGGACGGCCTCTCGGCGCTGGTCGCCATGGAAGAGGTGGGGCACTCGCTCAGCAGTATCGGTCTGCCCGCCTACCCGGAGGGTCACGCCTTCATCCCCGACTCGCTGCTGGCGAAAGCCCTTGTCGACAAGCAGCCCTATGCCAACTCGATGACCACGCAGATGTGTTTCGATGCGACGTCGATCGTCCGCTGGCTGACCCGCACGCGCCTGGAAGGTATCAGCCTGCCCGTCACGCTGGGGGTGCCGGGAGTCGCGGATCGACTTCGGCTTCTCAAGATCTCGGCGCGTATCGGGGTCGGGACGTCCATCAGCTTCCTGAAGAAGAACTCGGGCTTGGCCGCCAAGTTCGTCAAGCCGGGTGGATACTCACCTGCCGAGCTTCTCGAGGGCCTCGGGGCCAGTCTGGATGACCCCGATCTGGACATCCGCGCCGCGCACATCTACACCTTCAACTCCTGCGATACCACCGAAGCCTGGCGCCAGGAATACCTGGCGGCCCTCGGCTGATCGGCGGCCGATCACCCGGGCGAGCCGACCTGGCTCCCGGTCAAGACGTGAAGGAAACGTGCGATACATCCGAGGCGGCCCGACGGGGAAGTCGAACCGCCCGGCTGCGGCGCTCAGTCGCCGCCCGCGTATTTGAACGACACCTTGACCTTTGCGCGATAGTGGGCCACCTTGCCGTCTTCGAGTGTCATGTCGAGTTCACTCACCTCGGCCACCCGGAGATCTCGGAGGGACTCGCCCGCTCGCGCCACTGCCGCGGCGGCCGCTTTCTCCCAAGACTCGGTGCTCGTACCCACGAGTTCGACCACCTTGTATACCGACTCTGCCATCTGCGCCTCCTGGAGCGACTGGTTGGGGACCCGCTTCGGATCCACCGTTCCCAACCTAGGCGCGTGTGCCTCACCGATGCGGCCGGGATGTGCCCTTGGTCACTCGGGCCGGGGCTCTGGCTCGGCTGAACTCCACGAACATGCTGCGGTATGCTGCCTTCACAACCGAATGCGCCTGATTTGAATTGTCAGCTTGCGGGCGCTCTACAAATGCAGCTAAAGCGACGATTTCAGCCGCTGAAGCGTTGCATGCTCGGCGGCTTCTTCGTGGGCCGGCGAGATGTCGAAAGGCCAACGCATGAATCACCCATCCATCTTCACCGAACTCCTCACCACCGGCCGGACGCTGGTGGCGGACGGCGCCACCGGAACGGTGCTCTTCGACCTCGGGCTCGAGTCGGGAGGTTGCCCGGAACTGCTCAACGTCGAGCGTCCTGATCTCATCGGGAAGGTGCACCGCGGCTACATCGAAGCCGGCGCCGACATCATTCTCACCAACACCTTTGGGGGAACGGCGGCGCGGCTCAAGCTTCATCACCTCGAGGACCGGGTGGCGGAACTCAACGCCGCGGCGGTTGGCCTGGCGCGCGCCGCGGTGGCCGAGGCGGGCAGGCCTGTGGCCGTAGCCGGCTCTATCGGGCCGACCGGCGAACTCTTCGAACCGCTCGGCCCTCTCACCAGGGACGAGGGCATTGGGATCTTCTCCGAACAGGCTGCCGCCCTCGTCGAGGCCGGAGTCGATGTGCTGTGGATCGAAACCCTCTCGTCGTGGGAGGAACTGGAGGCTGCGGTCGTGGCCTGTTCGGGACGGGGGATCCCCGTCACGGCGACGCTCAGTTTCGATACCAACGGTCACACGATGATGGGTATCCGCCCCGACGAGTTCGCGCGGTGGTGGCTGTCCTTTCCCGACCCGCCGTCCGCGATCGGCGTGAACTGCGGGGTCGGCCCAGGGGACAACGTCCAGGCCGCTGCCCAGATCGCCGAAGCAGCTCCGGGGGCCGTGGTGATCACCAAGGGCAACTGCGGGATTCCGCTCTACAAGGACGATGCCCTCGTCTACCCGACCTCCCCCGACGGCATGGGACCCTACACCGAGCTGGCGGTCCGCTCCGGGGCACGGATCGTGGGCGCATGTTGCGGATCTGGTTTCGAGCACATTGCCGAGATTCGCAAGGCGGTCGACGCCGGGATCGAGGGAGCCCGTCCTGACCAGGATGAGCTAGCTGAGCGTCTCGGCGACCTTTCCACCATTCCTACGGAACCGCGGCTCCGCCGACGCCGGAGAGGCTGAACGTTTCTCAGTCGGCGGCCGGCTCCTCGCCGGGCAGCGGCCGGAGGATGCAGAACTCGTTGCCCGCGGGATCGGCGAAGACCACCCAGGTGACGTCATCGGATTGACCCACGTCGATCCTCCGTGCTCCCATCGATTCGGCCCTGGCCACCTCGGCGGCGTGGTCGTCAGGGCGCAGGTCGAGGTGGAGGCGGTTCTTCACCTGCTTGGCTTCTGGCACACGGCCGAACAGGATGTCGGGCGATGCGCCGTCCTCGGCTGAGCCCTCTGGGGGCTCGATGACCGTCTCCTCCGGATCTTCATGGGTGATTCTCCAGCCCAGCAGGTCGGCCCACCATCGAGCCAGCGTTCCGGGATCTTCACAGTCGACCACTATGGACTGCCATCGCAAGGCCATGGCGCGAGTATCGCACGGCCCTCGGCGGCTGGGCGCAGCGGAGTGGATCTGATCGGTCGGCGTTCCGATACGCTGAGAACATGCAACTCGACGAACAGCGCCTTTTCATCCACGGTCAGCATGTCGACGCCACGTCCGGCGAGACATTCGAATCGATCAACCCGGCCACAGGTGAAGTGCTGGCCACCGTGCACCAGGCATCGGACGCCGACGTCGATGCGGCCGTCCGCTCCGCCCGTGAGGGTTTCACCACGTGGTCGGCGATGACGGGAGCGGAACGAGGGCGCATCCTCAATCGGGCCGCCGGACTCCTCCGCGAGAAGAACGACGAACTGGCCCGCCTGGAGGTGCTGGACACCGGCAAGCCGATCTCCGAGGCGAGCGTGGTCGACGTGATCTCGGGGGCGGAGTGCCTCGAGTACTTTGCCGGGGTTGCTCCCACCATCACCGGCGAACACATCGACCTGGGCGCCAACTTCGCCTACACGCGGCGCGAACCGCTTGGGATTACGGCGGGGATCGGAGCGTGGAACTACCCGCTGCAGATCGCCTGCTGGAAGTCGGCGCCGTCGCTGGCCTGCGGCAACGCCATGGTGTTCAAGCCGGCCGAACTCACTCCGGTCACCGCGTTGGCGCTGGCTGAGATCTATCTCGAGGCCGGGGTTCCGCCCGGCGTGTTCAACGTCGTGCAGGGCGACGCACGGGTGGGGCAGGCGCTCACCGGACATCCGGACATCGCCAAGGTTTCTCTGACCGGTGAGGTCGGTACCGGCAAGAAGGTGATGGCCGCCGCCGCCAAGACGCTCAAGCACGTCACGTTGGAACTGGGGGGAAAGTCCCCGTTGATCGTCTTCGAGGATGCCGACCTCGACGATGCCGTGTCGGCGGCGCTTCTCGCCAACTTCTACACCCAGGGAGAGGTCTGCTCCAACGGCACGAGAGTCTTTGTGCACGCCTCCCTCCACGCCGACTTCATCGGTCGGCTCCAGACCCGCGCCGAGAAGATGAAGATCGGCGACCCGCTCGACCCCGAGACGCACGTGGGTGCCCTCATCTCCCGGGACCACATGGAGAAGGTGCTGACCTACATCCAGATGGGCAAGGACGCCGGAGCGAGGCTGGTCTGTGGAGGCCGGCGGCCCGCCGGCCTAGAACGAGGATTCTTCGTGGAACCGACTGTGTTCGACGGTTGCACCGACGACATGAGCATCGTGCAGGACGAGATCTTCGGGCCGGTCATGACGGTGTTGACCTTTGAGTCCGAGGACGAGGTGGTGGCCCGCGCCAACGACACCCCGTTCGGGCTGGCCGCCGGGATATTCACCAACGACCTGGGGCGCGCCCACCGGGTGGCCGCCGCCATCGAGGCGGGCACAATCTGGATAAACACATACAACATCACCCCCATCGAGATGCCGTTTGGCGGTGTCAAGCAGTCGGGTTTGGGCAGGGAGAACTCGCTGGCGGCCATCGACCACTACACCCAGCGAAAGGCCGTCTACGTGGAGACGGGGCACGTGGAAGCGCCCTACTGAGGGTCAGCGGATGCGCTCGACCGCCAGGAGCTGTTCGCCATCCCACACCGCGACTTGGATGGTGTTGGCGCCTTGGGACAGCGAGGAGGGCGGGATCATGGCCTGGAGGCGGTCGACGGAGGATTCCTGGTAGCCGCGCGTCATTGCGGCCACGGTGCCGTTCACGACGATGGCGTAGATCTCGTCCCCGTCCGCTCCACCGGCAAGGCGTCCCGAGATCCGAACCGGGATGCCGTCGCGACCCAGCTCGACCTCGTCGTACCACTCCGGTTCGTCGAGACTGAACCGGAGATTCGAAGCCGGGAGCGTTGACGGCGTGACCTCGTTGCCCAGCAGGTCGGGTGCTCCCGGGGGAAGCAAGGCGAACGGATCGGGATCCGGGAAGGCGGTGGCCGTGCGGCGGGCCACTTCCAGCACCTCGGCTCCATCCACCCCGTAGCTCACCGAGCCGGCCGGGGTCTGCGTGATCGAAGTGGTGCGGGCCGGGTCCCTGCCGAGGAGCGAGCGGCCATCCGGTTGCCAGGAGAGGTCGACTCCCATCGCTTCGGCCACCGTGGGGACGATGTCGATGGTCAGGGCGCGTCGCTGATCTACCTGGCCGCCCTCGCCACCTGGCACCTTGATGAGCAGCGGGACTGCCGCGATCTCTCCGATGGTTTCCTCTGTGATGGTTCTCTGGTGCTCGACGTCGGTTCGCACGGCGATGCCGTGGTCGGCCACCACCACGACCATGGCGTCGTCGTACAGGCCGGCGGCGTCGAGGGCGTCGAGGATCTCGCCGAGGGCGTAGTCGGCGTAGCCCACGTTGAGGAGGTGGCGTTGCAAACCCTGGTCGATCAGCCACTGGTCGGAGCCCCAACCCGTTGAGGTGGTACCGGGAGTCCGGCCTCCGGTCAGCGGGTAGCTCCAACCCGTAGGGAGGAGTTGCCAGGGGTGATGAGGCACCAGGGCGTGGACGAAGAGAAAGGGCGGCCGGCCGTCGAACCCCTCGTCGATGCGGTTGACCGCCGCTTCCAGCGGGCGCCGGGGATCCTGATTGAAGGACTCCCAGAACTCGTCGATGACATTGAAATCGGACACCTCGGCGCCGAAGTAGCCCCACCCCTGATTGATGGGGGGAAGGTCGTCAGAGACGACTTTCGGAAGCAGAGTGTGTCCGGCGACGATGGCGATGTCGGTGGCCAGGAGTTCGGCCCGCACTTCGGCGGGAGCGATCTCGGCGGTGCTGTTGCAGAGGGCGGTTGGGCACAGATGGGTGACGGTTTCGTAGACGGCGAGGTCGTGGCTCTCCGACAGGGCGATGAAGATGTTGTTCGGGTACTGGCCGGCGAAGGGAGTGAGGTCCTGGTCAGCCTGGCTGCCGGTCAGGATCGCCGGGAGTGAGTGCTCCGTCTGTTGCTGGACGGTGACGGCGTTGGGGTACCAGATGGCGTCCTCGGCTAGTCGCCCGAAGTTCGGAAACCGCTCGGAGTACACGCCGCCGTCGGCGTCCATGAGCGAAGCCGCCGGGAGTTCATCCAGCACGATCCACACCAGGGGAGCGGCACGAGTGGCCGTATCTGCTTCGGCCAACGATCCTTCTCCCGCCATGACGGCGGCGGTGGGGGTGAAGAAGAAGAACACCACGGTGAACAGGAGAGGGGCAGGAAGCAGGTAGCGGGTCAGCTGACGGGCACTCTCGTACCGGTCGAGCGCCCATACCGTTGCCACACCGCCGACGATCGCTCCCACCGTACTGAGCCAGTCCGGGAGCGGGGTGACCACCAGGGCCAACCTCACGAGAACCGTGGCCAGCGCAAACGCCACGAGGGTCGACAGGAACCGACCCATCCTCCCCCCTGGAAGGGCGAGGATTCCGATGACGAGCGGTATCGCCATTCCCAGGATCAAGCCGACCACGATGATGTCCACGCGGGGGGATCGCCTCGCCAGGAAGAATTCGGCGTTCTCCCCCAGGAGGTCGAGGAGGGGCCGCGACACCCCCATGGCCACGAGGACGACGAGGATGGCAAACCTATCCCATCGGTTGCCCAACGTCATGAGCGGGGTCGGAGATGGAAGAGGGTTCGGTTTCCGGCGGGTGCTTCTCGGACGACCTCGAAGTGCTCCCTCAGGGCGAGACGAAGCGCGTCTTCTCGGTAGTCGGGATGGACCTCGCGGTCCTTCTTGTTGGAGGTCAGCTCGCTGACCATCGGGTCGTCGAGCGGGACCCACTCGAACACGAACTCAGCGCCCAGAGAAGCCATCCAGTCGACCACCTCCAACAACGGCAGGTTCGAGCCGATCACGAGGTGGTGGATCACGGCCAGCATGAGGACCAGATCCGGTGAGCCGCGTTCCTCGAGGCGTCGCCGCTCCCGACCGCGCCAGCCCATACCCGGTGAGGGGTCGGCCAGGTCCATGACCAGCGGAAGGATGCCCGTGGTCTGGGAGGCCCGGAGGTCTTGATAGAGGCGATCGATGACGAGTTCGTCGCCGTCGATCGCCACGACGGTGTCAACGTGAGCGGCCAGTAACCGCGCGAAGTGACCATCGTTGGCACCCAGATCCCAGGCAAGCGCCCGAGGTCGCTGGGCGGCAACCGAGCCGACGAAGTCCGACTTGGCGGAGCGTTGGCTCCCCACGTGCCCGCATTGTGCGTAGCCGGACCAGGTGGAAGCGTTCGGCTCCCAGGTCGTCTTGTCGAGGACCTTGTGGAGTCGGCGGAGGTTGGTGTTGATCATCTCCTTGCTGAAGCCGGCGGCCTTCAGTTCGGAACGGACGTCGCGGTTGGTGGCGACCCGGTCGGCGCGCGCCTGGAGCACCACGTCGGCCAGGATGCCGGGACGCCAGACGCGTCCGCCGCGCAGCATGGCCCGCGCCGTTTCGGGCTGAATGCCCTCGAGGGAGCCGCGCAGTAGGGGTTGGAAAGCGATGTGAGCGTGTGCCCGCACCATGAGCGGGAAAAGGAACAGTTCGCAAAACTGGCGATACCCCAACCACGGCTCGCCGGGCTCGAGCGGTCGGAAGGAACCCACATCGATGAAGACCGGTCGACCATCGACAAACTGGACGTTGTACGGCGTGGCGTCCTTGAGGGTCAGGTCGTGGTCGAGGGCGCCGGCTTGCAGTTCCAGCTGAAGCAGGGCGGCGTCCCGCAGCATGGAGAAGCTCCACTCGTACGGGTAGGACCAGAACGGGACCAGTTCGTGCTGCAGTTCGATACGTCCGTCTGGCCCCGGTGCCTCGCTCGTTCCGATGAGGGAACCCTCCGCCATCCAACGCTCCAGGAGAGGGGAACCTGATAGGGCGCGCCAATCGGCCAGCCCTTCCTCTGAGAGAGTCCGCCTGACCTCGTCACCAACGCGATAGACACGACTCGACGGGTCTCGGAATGATCCGGGATCGAATTTGCCGTCCGGCGGCGTCTCGGTTGACACGGATCAGGCGTCGGTGCGCTCCGGCACCTCTTCGGTTGCCTGGCGCCGGAAGATGCGGCGTCCCTTGGTCTTGAGGTAGACGGCCAAGCCGGCCGCGCCTCCCAAGAGGGCTTGGAGGAGCATGCTGCTCGTGCCGGGATCGAGATATGCAAAGGTGAATCGGAACATCCTGGTTTTTCCTTCATCGGGTGCGGGCATAGTTGCCGCGCAGTCAAGTCTATCGGGGTCCGAGGACTCCGCATCCGCATGGGGGAGAGGCCGCCAAGCGAATCGGACAGAATCGCCTCGGACGTGACGGAGGCGGGGAGGGTCAGACCCTCCCCGCCCACCGTCGTGGCGCTCGCTACCGAGGTGCTACTCGAGCCACGCCTGCCAGACCGACTCGTTGTCGGCTACCCACTTGGCGGCCACGGCTGACGGCTCGTCGCCGTCGATCTCCACCGGAGGCAGCATGGAGAGCTGATCCTCGGTGGTGATCGTAAACTTCTCGAGGAATGAGTAGACGTCCGCCGCTTTGTCCTTCAGGGCGGCGGAGGCCGCCTTGAAGAGGACATCCTCCGGGTAGTCGCAATCGACCCCGCCGTCGCCTGCGGCCGCCGAGGCGGCACAGTCTGCGTTGTGGTCGGGCAGCGCGATATTGACCAGATCGTATTTGGCGACCGCCGCCGTCGGCGTCCACCAGTACAGGACGATCGGCTCACCGGCTGCCACTCGTGAGTCCACTTCGGCCACTGTGGCGGGCTCCGAACCGGAGAAGATCACCTCGAGCGGGAGGTCCAGGTTGGCGATGATCTGCTCGTCGTACTGCGAGTAGGACGGATCGGTTCCCAGGAAGCGACCCTTGTCCCCGGTCTCGGCCGTGGCGAAGAGACCCGCCAGTTCAGCGTCGGCGAAGCCCTCCCAAGTGGCTAGTTCAGGGTGTTCGTCGACGACGTACTTGGGCGTGAACCAGCCGATCTTTCCCACCGTGCCCAGCTCGCCGATGTTGTCGACGGTTCCCTCGTCGAAGTACGCCTGTTCGGCCTCCGTCACGCCGGACGGCCAGATTTCGAGGACCGCGTCGAGCGTCCCGTCGGCCATGCCGGTGAACATCGCATCGTTCTCGTTGACGTCGACCAATTCGACGGTGTGTCCCATCTCGGCTTCGATGATCACCTTGGCTACCTCGGCGTTGAGCCGTGAGGCCGTCCAAGGATTGACGATCAGATTGATCGAAACCGATTCTCCGCTTGCCTCTTCGCTTCCGGTGTCATCACCATCGCCGCAGGCGGCGGCGAGGAGCGACAACGCCATGAGCGCAATCAGTGTTTTTCTCATGTGTGGTTCCTCCAAACGCGCCCGGGCCGCGTGGGCCCGGTACGTGCGACTACATTACCGAGGGATGCCTCTTGATGCTGGCGGGACCCCATCGGTGCTGGAAGTCGAACACCTCTGGAAGGTGTTCGGACCCAAACCAGGCCGGGCGCTCGAACTGTCGGACGCCGGGCACTCCCGCGCCGAGGTGATGTTGGAGACCGGAGCGACCATCGGGGTTCGGGATGTCTCCTTCGCGGTTGAACATGGCGAGACCTTCGTTGTGATGGGCTTGTCCGGATCCGGGAAATCCACCCTCGTGCGATGCGCCGCCCGACTGACCGACGTGACTCGAGGCCGGGTGTTGATCGACGGGGAGGACTTCACCGCCATGGACGAGGCGACGCTCCGAGCGGTGCGGCGCAAGAAGCTCTCGATGGTGTTTCAGCATTTCGGTCTATTTCCTCATCGTCGGGTCATCGACAACGCCGCCTACGGGCTCGAGGTGCAAGGGATGTCCAAGAAGGATCGCCACGCTCGAGCTCTCGAGGTGCTCGAGGTGGTAGGCCTCGCCGGCCACGAGTACCAGTATCCCCAACAGTTGTCGGGTGGGATGCAGCAGCGGGTCGGCCTGGCCCGAGCGCTCGCCGTGGACCCGGAGATCCTCTTCTTCGACGAGCCCTTCTCGGCACTCGACCCTCTCATTCGCCGCGACATGCAGAACGAACTGATCCGTCTGCAGGAGTCGATGCGACGAACGATCGTGTTCATCACCCATGACTTCGCCGAGGCGATCAAACTCGGAGACCGGATCGCCATCATGAAGGATGGGGCTTTCGACCAGATCGGCACTGCCGCGGAGCTGATCACTTCGCCGGCCACCCCCTACGTCGAGGAGTTCACGAAGGACATCCCGAAAGTGAAAGTCCTGTGTGCCAGAGACGTCATGGACCCGGCCGCCACGTTCGACACCGGCGGGCCCAAGGTGCGACCTGACGCGACCGTGGAAGCCCTCTTGCCGATTCTCCTCGAGGATCCCCGCCCGCTCATCGTGATCGACGACGTCAACCAGGTGGTCGGCTGTATCGATCGTTCGGCTGTTTCGGCTCTGCTGGAGGAGCGATGACCGCCGCGTCGCCGCCCGTGGAGGTAGCCGGCAGCCGAGCGTCTCTGGCTCCCCACCTCCCCTGGATCGGTCTCGTGGTGTCGGTGGTGCTCCTCCAATGGGCGTTTTCGACCGTGGAGAGCTTCCCGGCCTTTCTCGACACCTTCTTCTCCGACCCGATCGACGCGGCGGCCGAGTGGGGTCGTGTCAACCGTCGGAGCCATGTGGTCTTCACCGGTTTCTTCACCCCGCTCACGTCCGCCCTCGACTGGTCCATGAACAGCGTGGAAGCCTTCCTGAAATGGCTTCCGTTCTACGTGCTTCCCGCCGCCGTGTTCCTCGTGGTGGCGCGGACCCGTCGCTGGGGGAAGGCGGTCGTGGCCGCGGTCGCCATGGCCTACCCCGGGCTGGTGGGCTTGTGGCCGGAGACGCTCGAGACCCTGGCGCTCATGTCGGTGGCCGTCTTCGTGGCCGCCCTCATCGGGATCCCGGTGGGAATCTGGGCGGCCCGCCGGCCGGCCGTCGAGGCTACGGTGCGTCCGTTCCTCGACATCATGCAGACGGTGCCGGCGTTCGTCTACTTCCTTCCCCTCATGGTGCTGTTCGGGGTCGGCCGGGTCAACGGGGCGGTGGCCACGGTGATCTACGCACTACCCCCGATCGTCCGGCTCACCACCCTTGGTATCCGCCAGGTTCCTGCCCAGGCGGTCGAGGCGTCGCGCATGTTCGGATCGACCCCCCGTCAGACCTTGTTCAAGGTGCAGATCCCCATGGCCATGCCGACCATCCTCACCGGGCTCAATCAGACGATCATGATGGCATTGGGAATCGTGGTCTTGGCTGCCCTGGTGGCGGCAGGCGGGTTGGGTGCCGAGGTCCTGCAGACGCTCAGCCAGCGGCGCACCGGCAGAGGTATCGCCGTGGGACTGGCCATCGTGGCGGTGGCGATCGTCCTCGATCGGGTGGGACGGAGCCTGGCGGACCGTGACCCCACGCTGCCCATGCCTCCCCAGGCTCTGTTCGGCGGAGCGGCGAGCCTCGTGGTGGGTGTCATCGTGGGCAGAGCCTTCGGTTGGGTGGACTTCCCCGAAGTCTGGACGACCCGGATCTTCGACCCCATCGACAGTGCGGTGGTGTGGGCGCGCGACAACCTGTCGTGGATCACCCGGCCCGTCAACGACTTCATCGTGGCCGACGTGATCATTCCCACCCGCGAATTCCTCACCTTCGACGTGGCGTGGCCGGTCCTGGTCCTGGTCACGGCCTTCATGGCCTGGCGCCTGGCGGGCTGGAAACTGGCGCTCTTCTCGGGCTTGTCGTTGGTGACGATCGGCGCCATCGGCATGTGGGAACTCTCCATCGACACGCTCACCCAGGTCATGACAGGGGTGCTGATCGCCGTGGCCATCGCCCTCCCGATCGGTATCTGGTCCGGGCGGCGACCGCGTGTGGCCGCCTTCCTCAGCCCGCTCCTCGATGCCCTCCAGACAATTCCCTCCCTCGTCTACATCATTCCCGTCGTCATTCTCTTCACGGTCGGGGCCGTCCCGGGCATCATCGCCTCGGTGCTGTACGCCGTCGTGCCCGGAATCCGACTCACGGCCCTGGGCATCCAATTCGTTTCCGAGGAGAGTGTCGAGGCCTCGCAGACGTTCGGCGCGACGCCGCGTCAGACGATGTTCGGGGTGCGGATTCCACTGGCGGCTCCCACCATCATGGCCGGCGTCAACCAGGTGATCATGATGGTGCTGGCCATGGTGATCATCGCCGGCCTCGTGGGAGGCGGCGCACTTGGGTTCGAGACCGTCCGAGCGCTCACCCGCAGCTTGAACGGGCTGGGATTCGAGGTCGGCGTCTCGATCGCCCTGATGGCGATGATCCTCGATCGGCTCACCCAGGCTTGGGCGAAACGGCTCCAGCCCCCGGCGACGCACTGAGATCGAAATGGCCGGCGATCGCTACGACTTTCTCATCATCGGTGGCGGCTCGGCGGGCTCGGCGCTGGGCGCTCGTCTGAGCGAAGACCCAGGCCACCGGGTACTCGTCCTCGAAGCGGGGAGGCCCGACTATTCCTGGGACGTATTCATCCACATGCCGGCGGCGTTCTCCTTTCCGATCGGGAGTCGCCTCTACGACTGGAAATACGAATCCGAGCCCGAACCCCACATGGGGGGGCGCCGCATCTACCACGCTCGGGGCAAGGTCCTCGGAGGCTCGTCCAGCATCAACGGGATGATCTTCCAACGCGGCAATCCGATGGACTACGAGCGGTGGTCACGCCAGCCGGGAATGGAGCGGTGGGACTACGCCCATTGCCTCCCGTACTTCAAACGCATGGAGACGACCCTGGCGGGTGCCGACGATTTCCGGGGAGGAGACGGCCCGCTGGTGCTCACCCGCGGACCCGCCGAGAGCCCCCTCCACGAGGCGTTCTTCTCGGCCGTCCAGCAAGCCGGATATCCCATCACCGACGACGTGAACGGCTTTCGGCAGGAGGGATTCGCGGCGTTCGACACCAACCGGTTCCGCGGCCGGCGGGTGAGTGCCTCCAAGGCCTACCTTCGGCCGGCGATGCGTCGCCCCAACCTCGAGGTGGTCACCCGCGCCTTCACGACTCGCCTCCTCTTCGAGGGGACCAGAGCGGTGGGCGCCGAGTACACCAAAGGTGGCCGAACCCATCGAGTGTCCGCCCACGAAGTGATCGTCTGCGGCGGCGCCATCAACACCCCCCAACTTCTCCAGGTGTCGGGCGTCGGCAACGCTCGCGAACTGGGTGCCCTCGGGATCGACCCCGTCGTCGACCTGCCCGGGGTGGGGGAGAACCTCCAAGACCACCTCGAGGTCTACGTGCAGTACGCCTGCACCCAACCGGTCTCCCTACAACCCAACCTGGCTCTGTGGCGGCGCCCCTTGATCGGACTGCAATGGCTGCTGAGGCGAGGGCCGGGCACCTCCAACCACTTCGAGGCGGGCGGCTTCATCCGCTCCAACGACGAGGTCGAGTGGCCCAACCTGATGCTCCACTTCCTCCCCCTGGCTATCAGGTACGACGGCACCGTGCCCACCCGCGGCCACGGCTACCAGCTGCACATCGGCCCGATGTTCTCCGACTCCGTCGGTTCCGTGAAGATCACCTCGGCCGATCCGACCGTCAAGCCTGCCCTGAGGTTCAATTATCTCTCCACGGAGCAAGATCGCCGAGAGTGGGTGGAGGCGATCAGAGCCACTCGCACGATCCTCAACCAGCCGGCGTTCGGCCCGTTCAACGGCGGCGAACTCTCGCCAGGCCCGGCTGTGCAGACGGACGAGGAGATCCTCGCCTGGGTGGCGAAAGATGGAGAGACCGCCCTCCACCCGTCGTGCACCGCTCGCCTGGGCCTGGATCCCATGGCGGTCACCCATCCCGACTCACTGCGCGTTCATGGCGTCGAAGGGCTGCGGGTCGTCGACGCCTCTGTCATGCCCCACGTGACCAACGGCAACATCTACGCCCCGGTGATGATGATCGCCGAGAAGGCCGCCGACCTGATTCTCGACAAGACACCCCTGCCGCCCGACCGCGTCGCCTGGTATCGCCACCGTCCGTAGGCGTCTGGCTTTCGCCCCGCCGGCCGCCAGACAGCCCGGCGCATCGAGCCGCAAGCCCGAGCCAACCGTTCACGGCGCCGGGCGGGACTCGCGGGGTCGGCACTTGTGGCCGTAACCGGGTTCGGGCTTGTCGAGCAAACCGGTCGTCGGGGGGCTGCCGGCCCGAGTGGCCATGGAGCGAGCGAAATCGCCTATCGTCATCGCTAGATGATTCCCGAAGAAGCCGCCACCGAGGAAGAGCAGGAACCGCGTCCGGTGTGGCCACGCCTGGTGGCCGTGCTCGTGCTCGCCGGCCTACTGTTCGCCGCCGTCATGGTCTGGTCCGACTCGGATCCGTTTCTCGACATGGAAGAAGACCTGGCGGCCGCGTTCGATGAGCGTTGGGAACGTAGCTCGGACCCGAGCTGGTGCGCGGACGGGTGTTCGGCCACCGACCACGAGTGGCACACCGACGAGAGCCTCGCCGAGGTGCGGACGGCGGTCACCGACATCGCCACGGCGATCGGCCTGTCCACCGACTATGAGGCGGTCGGCGAAGAAGCGGCAGTCATGACGCTCGGCGATGAGATTCTCCTCGAGGTCGGGATCACCACTCCCGGCTGGTCTCGTGCCTCGCCCGAGGCGGCCGGGACCGCCGTCTGGTTCACGTCGGTGTCCTTCTTCGACCAATGAACCGTCTGGCTCCGCCTTGGGTTCGGAGGGGTCGTGGTGGATCAGTGTCCCGACGGGCGAGAGGTGGTGACGCCGTGTCCCGGTTCTGGCACAATCAAGCTGTGATCAACGCATCTGACACGGAGCTGGCACCGGATCTTCAGTCCACGGACGCAGGAGACCACGATCGGTTCGCCCATTACGTCAAGAAGGCGGACATTCTCCGGGCAAATGTCGAGGGAGTGGCCGTGATCGCCCTCTGTGGCAAGAAATGGATCCCGAATCGCGACCCGAGTCGCTACCCGGTCTGCCCCAGCTGCAAGGAGATCATGGCGGCGCTCAAGGGTTGATCCCCCCTGGCTCGGCTTGGGCTTCGGTCCACCCAGGGGCGGTGTCGTCGCGCAGGTCCGCCGGGTCGTCGACGATTCTTCCACCGCGAACCGTTGCGCCGATCGTCAGGGCAGCCGACACGAGCACGATGTTCTTGAGGATGTACTGACCTTCGAGGGTGGGGACGAAGGGTTGCGACCAGGTCACCTCGGGGAAGAGCAGCAACGGAGTCACGGTTCCCAGCATCTGCCCGACCAGCAACAGCAGTGTGAATCGCATCAGTCTTCCCGACACCAAGCCCAGCCCGATGGCCGTTTCGAGAACGGCGAGGGAGATGCGAGCGGCATCTGCTGGGATGAAACCTGCGAAGAGTCGATCGATGGTGGCGGCGGCCAGTTGATCAGCTGGACTGAGCCCCGGCCAGAACTTCAATACACCGAACCAGATGAAGATGACGCCGATGCTGATGCGCAAGCTGGTCAGCCCGTGGTCGGCCAGCCAATGCGTGAGACGGCGGTCGATCGTTCGGAAGGTGGCACGGTCCATGGGGGAACGATATCGTCAAACGCCGACTAGGCGAGAACGACTCCCTGGATCCTGCCGCGCAGCGATCAACGCCAGATTGCGATGGCGACGGGGAGGACCTACGATGAACGAGCATTCATTCAGGAGAAGATGGAGGTCAGCATGTCGTGGACGATGAAGAACGCCCCGGACCAGACCGGTCGGATCGCCGTGGTTACGGGCGCCAATGGCGGGTTGGGCCTGGC
Organism: uncultured Acidimicrobiia bacterium; assembly: GCA_965366365.1. GTDB lineage: Bacteria > Actinomycetota > Acidimicrobiia > Spongiisociales > JAENVV01 > CBDUEV01. The sequence continues at coordinate 41,452 of CBDUEV010000020.1, forward strand.
CACTGCTCATGCACTGGCCGCCAAGGGCGCTCATGTGGTGATGGCTGCCCGCAACCAGGAGAAGGCGGCCTCCGCCAAAGCTGCCATTCTCGCTGAAGTACCGGACGCCTCGCTCGAAGTGGTGGAGCTGGATCTCGCCTCCCTCGCGTCCGTCACGGCTGCCGCAAAGGCGATCCTTGACACCCACCCGCGCATCGACCTGCTCATCAACAATGCCGGTGTGATGGGGATCCCCGAGCGACAGACAGCAGACGGATTCGAAATGCAGTTCGGAACCAACCATCTCGGGCACTTTGCCTTGACAGCCCTCCTCATGCCGGCCCTTCTCGCCTCCGACGCCTCCGCTCGGGTGGTGACGGTGACCAGTACGGCCCGCCACTTCGGCCGTGCGGTCGATGCTCAGAATCCCCACATGCAGGGGAGTTACGATCCGTGGAGGGCCTACGGCCAATCGAAGTTCGCCAACCTCCAGTTCGCTCTCGAGCTCGATCGCCGGTTGCGCTCGGCCGGCGCCAATGTGGCGAGCTTGGTTGCCCACCCGGGCCTCTCCAACACGGATCTCCAGGCCGTGAGCGTGGCCGAAACCGAGGGGGGTGGGAGCCAGCGCTTCTTCCACATCCTGGCCGGAAAGGCGGGAATGACTCCCGCCAGGGGGGCGCTCCCGCAGCTTCGCGCGGCCACCGATCCGGCGGCGAGTGGCGGCGAACTGTATGCCCCACGGTGGGCCAACTTCGGTGCCCCCGTCCAGCGGCCGGTCTTCCGAGGCGCAGGAGACGCATCCCAGCTGTGGGATGTGTCGGAGCGCGAGACGGGCATCGAGTTCGACGTGGCCGCCCTGGTAGCCGCCGGCCGTTCCTGACCTGCGCAGTCGATTTGCCGTGCGCCTCGGCCGTTCTACGAGGGGCGGGCTGGTCCGGTGCGGGGCGTCACATCCGATGCAGGTCGTCCTCGGCGGCCGCAGCTCCGGAGGCGACGATTTGGTTTCTGTGCCTCGCGACTAAGTTGTAGGCCATGGACGACGTGATCGAATGGTTGGACCGACCCGAGCTCACCGACGCCGTGGCGGTGATGGCCTTCCGGGGCTGGAACGACGCCGGTGAGGCGGCCAGCACGGCCGCCGAGTTCGTTCGCGACCAGTCCCTCGCCCAACTGGTGGCCGTGATCGACTACGACGATTTCAACGATCACCAGAGCAATCGACCCCACGTAGTGATCGACGGTGAAGGGACCCGTGCCATCGACTGGCCTGACGCCCGCATCTATGCAGTGGCGCGGCGGACTCGGGATCTGGTGGTGGTGATCGGCGAAGAGCCTTCAATGAGGTGGAAGGAATTCTGCCGAGTGATCACGCGGGCGATGCGTGGCTTGAACGTCTCGGAGGTTGTCACCATGGGTGCCTTCTTGGGTGAGGTCGCCCACTCTTTGGAGGTTCCGATCATGGGAATCACCGACGGTGAGACACGCGAACGCCACGGCCTGCTTCCGTCCAGCTACGAGGGACCGACGGGAATCGTGGGTGTGCTCACCCAATGGCTGGCTCACGCCGGGCTCGACTCGAAGAGTTTGTGGGCGGCCTCGCCCCACTATTTGGCCTCCACCCCCAATCCGAAGGCGGCGGTGGCTCTCGTGGAGAAGTTCGGCCTCCTGACCGGCGTCGAGGTCGACGCCGGGTATCTCTCCCCGGAAGTCGTGGAGTGGGAGAAGCAGGTGGAAGAGGCCATCGCCGACAACGAGGAACTCGAAGAATACGTTCAGCAACTGCACGAGGTGCTTGACGATTCGACGATCCCGGCGGGAAGCGAAGAGAAGCTCGTCGACGAGATTGAGGACTTCCTGCGCGAGCAGTGAGGAGCGTGGCGACG
>CBDUEV010000021.1:0-42373 GCA_965366365.1 uncultured Acidimicrobiia bacterium
TTTTAGCCTTGCGGCCGTACTCCCCAGGCGGGGCACTTAATGCGTTAGCTACGGCGCGGAATCCGTTGAATGGACCCCACACCTAGTGCCCAACGTTTACGGCGTGGACTACCAGGGTATCTAATCCTGTTTGCTCCCCACGCTTTCGCTCCTCAGTGTCAGTAACGGCCCAGAAAGCCGCCTTCGCTACTGGTGTTCCTCCCGATATCTGCGCATTCCACCGCTACACCGGGAATTCCACTTTCCTCTACCGTACTCTAGCCACAGCAGTATCAAACGGCGTCCCAAGGTTGAGCCTTGGGTTTTCACGTCTGACTTGCTGAGCCACCTACGAGCTCTTTACGCCCAATAAATCCGGACAATGCTTGCACCCTACGTATTACCGCGGCTGCTGGCACGTAGTTGGCCGGTGCTTCTTGTGGAGGTACCGTCAATTTCGTCCCTCCTGAAAGAGGTTTACAACCCGAAGGCCGTCATCCCTCACGCGGCGTTGCTGCATCAGGCTTTCGCCCATTGTGCAAGATTCCCTGCTGCTGCCTCCCGTAGGAGTCTGGACCGTGTCTCAGTTCCAGTGTGGCTGATCGTCCTCTCAGACCAGCTACCCGTCGATGCCTTGGTGAGCCGTTACCTCACCAACTAGCTGATAGGCCGCGAGCCCATCCCAAAGCACAAAGGCTTTTCCTCAGCAGAACATGCGATCCGCTGAGGGTATCCGGTATTAATCCGAGTTTCCTCGGGCTATCCCGGTCTTTGGGGCAGGTTGCTCACGTGATACTCACCCGTTCGCCGCTCCGTCATACCAGGTGATTACTCACTAGATATGCGTCGCTCGACTTGCATGCATTAGGCACGCCGCCAGCATTCGTCCTGAGCCAGGATCAAACTCTCCAACGTAAACCATGGGACCTCCCCGAAGGGGTGTCCGTCGATGACGAATCAAAGATCCGCACCGACCGTCCCAGAGACATGCCCTGTGACGCGGAATCATGTTAAATGGTTGTGACCCAAGCTAAATATCGTTTCGTTCTTTGACGGATCGAAACGTTACCTGTTTGTGTCTGACAACCGCTGCCGAGCAAGCTCTTTCGCGGTTGCCATTAAACTGGCTTTTGGCACACTGTTCAGTTGTCAAGGAGCCTGGTGCTCGTTGTGCCCCGAGGGGCTCTACCGTGCTCGTGAAGGGTACGACGTGCCAACATCGCTCTTCCGAGGGGCAGACAAGCAGTATACCACCGCTTGAAGGGCCTTGGCCAAACGAACTTCCCAGCGAAAGTGCCGGGGGGTTCGACTGGCAAGGCTATGTGCACCGACCGAGGCCGGTGCGTGGGAGAGAGTAGCGGGTGGCCGCCTTGTGTCAAGTCACACCGAGGTGGTTCTAGGCTGACCACATGCAGCCCCACTGGATGGATCGAATCGGGATCGCCCTCGCCGGCACGCCCAGGCTGTATGAGCCGATCTTCTCGGAGGGTTGGGGTGATCCAGCCCGACTGCAGTCTCTTCAAGAGCGGGCGCTCCAACCTCCGGTCCCGGCGAGGCTCGATCTGGAAGCCCGTGTCGTCTCAGAGGATCGGCGCCGACGGGTCACCGACCTTCGGTTTCCGACCCCCGCCGGTGACCTCCCAGACGCCTCGTGGCTGGCGCACGCCCGACTCATCGAGCCATATGGGGCGCGCCGGCTCACGATCGGCTTCGCTTCGTTCAACGACCACGGATACCGGACTCGGTCCGACGTGGTGGCACCGCTCCTCGCAGCAGACACGGCCGTGGTTCTTCTGGAGAATCCCTACTATGGCCAGCGCCGGCCTCACCCCGACCTTCAACCCATGCGGACCGTGGCCGATCTCCTCAGCATGGGCGCAGCCGCCGTCTGGGAGGGTCTGAGTTTGGCGGTGACCCTCGCCGAAGTCGCCCCTTGGACCATCGGGTTTTTCGGTTATTCCATGGGCGGCAACATCGCCGCGCTGGCCGCGGCCACGGCGCCGTTTCCGGTCGCATGTGCTGCCTTGGCTGCCTCTCACTCCCCCGGCCCCGTCTTCACCGGCGGAGCACTTGCGCATGCCGTCGCCTGGGAGGCGTTGGGCGGGGAAGAGAGCTCCGACCAGCTGGGTCGAGTGCTGGGTTCGGCCTCGGTGCTCCATTTCCGCCCGCAGCCGTGGACGGCCGCTTCGGTCATCGTCGCCGCCGAGCGGGACGGCTACATACCCGCCCACGCCGTTGACAGTCTCCATCGACATTGGCCGGGTTCGTTGTTGAAGGTCGTGCCCGGGGGGCACGCATCGCTACTCAAACTCGGCAAGGACACTCTGGCCGAGGCAATCGGCGAGTCGTTCGATCGTTTCGAATCGATGGTCGCCGCGCCAGACGACGGCCGCTGAGCCCGACGGTGGGTCAGGGCGCTTCGGTGCGAATCAGGCGGTCGGAGGCGATCCAGACCTCTCGGTCACCGGCGATCTGAAGCAGCCACGCTCCCGCGTGGTTCAAGATGTCCGAAATGCGATCGTGAGCACCTTTTCGGACCATCAGCACGCCCTCGAAACGATGTCCGCCTGCGACCGTCACTCGCATCGGGAGATCCTCTGTCAGCTGGTTGGGCACCAGACCGGTGTGCACGAGCCGCAAGGCGGCGACGGCCGACCTTCCCACCAGCACCAATTCGCCTGATTCGCCTCGGCAGGGAATGAGACGGTCGGGCCCGGTGAGGAGGTCCTCGACCGGGTGAATCCCTTGCAGGTCTTCGGCAAGCCGAAGGTAGACACTCCCCACGAACGCGGAACCGTCACTCAAGAACAGCTCCGCTGCGACCGCTTCCTTTTGCACGCTTGCCTTCCCGGTGTTCAAGGGCGCATGATGCCAGACCGGAGAGAGGCGCGCCAGCTACTGAGCGTGAGCTTTCCTCACTCGGCCAGTCGCACGAAACGTCGCTTGCCGACCTGGAGAACCCCACCGGCCAGACGGGAACGCGGATGGGTCTCTTCGACGATCCGCACCCCATCGAGTTTGACGGCTCCTTGATCGAGCATCCGCCGGCCCTCGGAGTTCGACTTCACCAGGCCGATGGAGGCCAGCAAAGCGGGTAGATAGACCGGGTCTTCATCGGGGAGGCCGGCCTCGGGAACGTCTTCTGGAATCAAACCTTCCTTGAAAAGCCTGTCGAAATCCTCCTCGGCGCCGCGTGCGGCCTCTGCATCCCAATACAGAGTGACGATCTCTCGCCCCAGCCTTCTCTTGACCTTGGCCGGGTGCAGGCGGCCGTCCGCCAAGCCGGCCAGCAACTCCTCGACCTCCGGCCTCGGCACCTCGGTGGCCAGGGAGAAGTACTGCCCCATCAGCCCGTCGGGGATGCTCATCACCTTCCCGAACATCTGATCAGGCGGCTCCGATACGCCGATGTAGTTGTCCAGCGACTGGCTCATCTTCTGCTCGCCGTCCGTGCCGATGAGGAGCGGCATCGTCAGGGCGATTTGCGGTCGTTTCCCGTAACGCTCCTGCAGGTTGCGTCCAACCATCAGATTCCAGAGCTGGTCGGCGCCGCCGAGTTCGACGTCCGCCTCGATGGCGACACTATCCATGCCCTGGAGGAGCGGGTACATGAACTCCATGACGGAAATGGGCTGTTGACCCTCGTAACGTTTCCGAAAATCGTCGCGTTCCAGCATCTGCGCCACGGTGATCTTCGACGTCAACTCCAACACCTCGGCCATGTCCATGGTGGAGAGCCATTCGGAGTTGTAGCGGACCTCGAGCTGATCGGGCAGAAGTACTTTACGGAACTCGCTCAACACCGCTTCGGAGTAGCCGCCCACCTCTTCGGCCGACAAGCGCTTGCGAGTCTCGCTCTTGCCCGACGGGTCACCCACCTGGGCGGTGAAATCGCCGACGATGAGCACGGCGGTGTGGCCCATCTCCTGGAAGTGACGAAGCTTGCGCAGCACCACCGCCCACCCCAGGGTGACACTGGGCGCGGTCGGATCCAACCCGAGTTTCACGCGAAGCGGCCGACCCTCACCCAGCCTCGTGGCGAGTTCGGCCTCCGGGACGACGGTGTCGACGCCGCGCATGAGGTGGACCATTTGTGCCTCGACGGATTCCATAGGGTCGCTTTCTCGGATCGGCTCGACCGAGCTTTGGGTATGCTCCGCCGCGCTGCGAGAATAGTCGCTCGACGCCCCCGTCAAATGCCGATGTAGGAATCCGAGAGTCGGTACGCTGGCGGGCCCAAGGAGAACGAGTGACGAAACGCTGGTTGTCGCTGTTCATTGCGTTGGCTCTCGCCACCGCCGCGTGCACCACCAACATCTCACCGCTGGAAGATCCCGGGCTCGGCGACCTCAGCCGCACTTCCATCGTGTATGCCGCCGACGGCTCAGAGTTGGCGTATTGGAGCATCGACGAGGATCGCGTGGCGATCACCCTCGACGAGGCTCCCGATGATCTCATCAACGCCACCGTGGCCATCGAGGATGAGCGATTCTTCTCCCATCCCGGTGTGGACCTTCGTGCGCTTGCCCGCGCATTGGTCACCAACGTGGAAGCTGGGTCGGTGGAGCAAGGTGGTTCGACGATCACCCAGCAGTACATCAAGAACGTCGTCCTCACCCCGGAAGTCACCGTCGACCGCAAGATCGAGGAAGCAGCCCTCGCCCTGCGACTCGAGGAGACTCTCACGAAGGAAGAGATCCTCGAGAGGTACCTCAACACCGTCTACCTGGGCGCGGGAGCGGCGGGGGTGGGCTCTGCGGCTCGAACATACTTCAACAAGGACGTCTCTGAATTGACGCTGGGCGAATCGGCCTTGTTGGCGGGCCTCATCCAGCAGCCCAACGCCACCAACCCTCGCAACCATGCTGAGGCCGCACTGGAGCGACGCAGGGTGGTGCTCGCCAAGATGACCCAGCTCGGCTGGATCACGCAGGAACGCGCCGACGCAGCCGACCAGGAACCACTCGTCCTGGCGGAGGAGGAGGCTCCCGACGTCGCCAAGTACCCGTACTTCGTCGAGGAGGTGAAGCAGGCGTTGCTGGACGACCCTGCCCTGGGGGCCACGGCCACCGACCGCTATAACGCCGTGTTCCGGGGAGGTCTCCGCATCTACACCAGCTTGGATCCCCGGGTGCAGCAGGCCGCCGAGGCGGCCTTGCTGGCGATCCTGCCCGAGGATGGCCCGTCGGGAGCCATCGCCGTTGTCGAGCCGGGCACGGGGTACGTGCTTTCGCTGGTGGGGGGCCGCGATTTCTACGACCCGGACGACCCCGTGGCGAAGTTCAACCTCGCCACGCAGGGCCGCAGGCAGCCTGGGTCGTCGTTCAAACCCTTCGTCCTCGCCGCCGGCCTCGAATCGGGTTTGACCCTCGACAGTGTGTTCCAGGGTGGGTCGTCGATCATCGTTCAGACCAACAGTGGCCCTTGGGCCGTCGAGAACTATGCCGGGTCGAACTTCCCCGACCTCAGCCTGCTCGAGGCAACCGTCTTCTCCGTCAACGTGGTCTATGCCCAGCTCGTCAATGCGGTATCTCCCGAGGCCGTCGTCGAGGTGGCCCATGCAGCCGGTATCCAGTCAGACCTGCAGCCGTTCCACTCCATCGCCCTCGGAGCTCAAGAGGTCTCCGTGCTCGAGATGGCTTCGGCGTATGGAACGTTTGCCGCCGATGGGGTCCACATCGACCCCATCCTGATCACTTCGATCGAGACCGCCGACGGAATCAACCTCTATCAACCGGTCCCCGTCGTCACCGAGGCCCTGGACCGGGACGTGGCCCAGCAGGTGACTGCCGCCCTCACCGAGGTCGTACGGCGCGGTACGGCCCAGCGGGCGCAGATCGGCCGTCCAGTGGCGGGAAAGACCGGCACCTCCCAAAGCCATCGTGACGCCTGGTTCGTCGGCTACACCCCCCAAATGGCGGCAGCCGTGTGGGTGGGATTCGCCGAGGGGGCCATCGCCATGGAGCCCCCGACCACGGAGGTGACGGTGGTGGGCGGCAGCTACCCGGCCCAGATCTGGGCAGCATTCGCCGCCGAGGCTCTCGACGGAGTGGCGTTCGGCGCCATGCCGGCGCCGGATCTGGACGGCAACGTGACGGTGGAGGTCGACACCTCGACGGGGTTCTTGGCCGGCCCGTTCTGTCCACGTTCGCACATCGAGTCGTTCACCCTGCCGGCCGGACACACCCCGAGTGTGGTCTGCCCGGTTCACAACCCTGACGGCGTGGTGGATGTCGGTTCGGTCCTGGTGCCCAATGTGATCGGCGAGAACCTGATCGAGGCGACAGGGCAGCTGCAGGCGAGCGGATTCTCAGCGACCGTGGAATGGGTCGACGGCGGCGACCTTCCCCAGGGAACGATCTTCAACCAGACACCCTCGGGCGGATTCCCCGCCCAGTTCGGCGCCGCCATTCTTCTCACGGTGGCCGGCCCGAAATACGGAGTCGAGGTCCCCACCGTCGTCGGCTACCAGCTGGAGCAGGCCTCCATCCTCTTGGACGAGAACGGGATAGGTGTCGAAGTGATCATCGAGGCCGAAGCCGACGCCGACTCGGCGCTCCGCAGAAGCGGAATGGTGTGGAAGCAGGACCCCGCCGGCGGCTCACCGACGACGGACTCCGTCACCGTCTGGGCGAATCCCTAGCGCGTCGTCCCGATCAGATCCCGGACGGCTCTCGCCACGCCCTCCCCGTCCAAGCCCAGCCGGCTCAGGATGGCCTCGGGATTGTCGTGTTCGAAATACTCGGTCGGCACGCCCAACACTTCGACTCGGGTCGTTCTCCCGAGCTCGTCGGCGATTCGACTCCCGACTCCCCCGTCGCGCAGACCATCTTCGATCGACACCACCAAGTCGTGTTCGGCCGCGTCGGCCAGCATCACCGGATCGAGTGGCTTCACCACTCTGGGATCCCAAACCGTTGCCTCGATGCCATCGGCCAGCAGTAGATCTGCGGCCTCCTCGGCCGAGGCGAGAAGCTTGCCGACCCCGATCAGACACACTCCGGAACCTGCTCGCACCCGTCGCCCGGACAGCCCTCGCCCTACCTCGTCATCCGAGACGGAGGGAGCTGCGGTTTTGGGCCATCGAATACACGACGGACCGTCCGTCAACTCGTAGGCGTCCAGCAGCATCTGTTGAACCTCCTGATATGAGGAGGGGCAGAAGATGGTCATGTTCGGGATCTTGGACAAGAGCACCATGTCCAGGATTCCGTGATGCGACGGACCATCGTCGCCGGTGATCCCGGCCCTATCGAGGCAGAAGATCACAGGCTGATTGTGAAGGCCGACGTCGAGGTTCACCTGATCGAACGCCCGAGCGAGGAAGGTCGAATACAGGGCCACCACCGGACGAAGCCCGCCCATTGCCATCCCCGCCGAGGCTGTTACCGCATGCTGCTCGGCGATTCCCACGTCGTAGCAGCGATCCGGGAACCTTTCCATGAAAGGCAGTAGGCCGGTCGAGTCAGGCATGGCGGCGGTCACGGCCACGACGTCGGCGTGTTCTTCGCCGAGCTTCACGATGGCTTCCGTGAAGGCCGCCGTGTAGCTCTCCGGCTTGATGCCGGAGGTATCGTGCATGTTCTTGATCAGGTCGTTCTCGGCCGGGCCATACCCGCGGCCCTTGGTGGTGAGAACATGGAGGACCACGGGGCCTTCGAACTCGGCCGCATTGCGGAGGGCCAATTCCATCTCGGCGATGTCATGGCCGTCGAACGGCCCCATGTACCGGACGCCGAGCTGCTCGAAGAAGACTTGCGGTTCCAGTGCCTCTCGTATCGCCGCCTTCGCCGCCCGGATGCCCAACAGCGACCACGAACCGATGAAGGGGATACGGGCCGTGACCCGCTCGAGTTTGTGTTGGCGAGCCATGTAGACGGGGTTTGAGCGGATCTTGACGAGGCTGTCCGAGAGCAGTGACACCGTCGGAGCGTACGAACGTCCGTTGTCGTTGAGCACGATCGTCACATCGCTTCCCGACACGCCGAGGTTGTTGAGCCCCTCGAAGGCCATGCCCCCGGTGAGCGACCCGTCACCGATCACGGCGGTGACCCTGCGGTCGGTGATGCCCTGGGCTGCGAAGGCGGTCGAGAGACCGTGAGCGTAACTCAGCGCCGTCGAAGCGTGACTGTTCTCTATCCAGTCGTGGTCGGATTCGGCCCGGCTCGGATAGCCCGAGAGGCCCGGGCGTTGCCGGAGCCGGGCAAAGCCCTCGCGGCGTCCCGTGAGCAGCTTGTGCACATACGCCTGATGGCCGGTATCCCAGAGGATGATGTCCCGCGGAGAGTCCAGGACTCGGTGCAGGGCCACGGTCAGCTCGACGGCACCGAGATTGGAGCCGAGATGCCCGCCTGTCTTGTTGACGGCTTCGACCACGAAACTCCGTATCTCAGAACAGAGTTGGTCCAACTGCTCGTGATCGAGCTGCTTCAGATCCGCGGGGCTGTCGATGGTTTCGAGGATCATGAACGAAAACGACTCCGATGGAGAACTTTGCCGTCCCCTTCAGAGCCACCTGAAGGGGTTGCCAGAACGGTAGCGGATCGAAATCCGAACCGTGTCGCCGAGACCCCATCCGAACCGAAGTCGAGGGTGAACATCACTCGCTCAGTCCACGGTCGCAAAGCGCCAACGCCTCGAGGTTGCCTTCGTTATCCCAATGCGCGGCGTTGCCTCGGTCCGCCACGGCGCCTCCCCCGGTTCGAGAAACACGCGGCCGGCGCCCAACGGCACGTCGTTGTCGGAGGCGCCGATCCCGAGCGCCTGGGTGAGCCGGCCTGGACCGTCGGTCAGCGGGGCCGGTCTTCCTCGGCGCGCCTCCATGATCGAGCGTCCCTCGAGTGGGGTGCCGCCTCTGAGGAGGACAGCCTGCGGTTCGCTTTCCGGTCCGGTCACGATGTTGGCGCACCAATGTATCCCGTAGCTCCTGTACACGTACAGCACGCCGGGAGGGCCAAACATGGGAGCGTTGCGATCGGTGCGTCCCCGAAAGGCATGAGAAGCGGGGTCATCTGCGCCGCCGTAGGCTTCCACCTCGGTGAGGCGCACCGAGGTGATCCGCCCCTCGATGACGGTGCCGAAGGTCATGCCGAGGAGCTGCGGCGCCACCTGCAGGGACGACGCCTCGAGTAGTTCCGTCAGCGCGATGGTCACGCCAGCGAATGGAGCAGAATCGCCTTGAACGAGTGAAGTCGGTTCTCGGCCTGATCGAAGATCCGGGAGCGCTCGTGCTCGGCGACACCCGCCGAGAGTTCTTCGCCACGATGAGCGGGAAGACAATGGAGAAACACCGCATCTTCGGCTGCCGTCGCAAACATCGCTTCGTCGATGGTGAATCCGGAGAACGCATGAAGTCGATCGGTCCGTTCCTGTTCCTGCCCCATCGAGGCCCACACGTCCGTATAGACCACATCGGCGCCTGCGACCGCCTCGGCGGGGTCGTTGGTGATGTGCGTCGAGGAGTAGCGGGAAGCTGCGGCAACGTAGTCGGCGGAGGGCTCGAAGCCCGCAGGGGTGGCCACCCGTACGTTCATGCCCATCATCGCCGCTCCCACCATCAGGGAGTGGCAGACGTTGTTGCCGTCGCCGACGTAGGCCAGAGTCGCCCCATCGGGGTCCGTGTGTTCACGGATCGTCATCAGGTCTGCAATCGCCTGACAGGGATGCTCGATATCGGAGAGGAGGTTGATCACCGGAGCCTCGGCGTGTTCCGCCACCGCCACCAGGTGTCCGTGTTCGAATACACGGAAGGCGAGTGCGTCGAGGTAGCGGTCGAGGGTGCGGGCGACGTCCTCGACCGATTCGCGTCCACCCAGGCCGACCTCTTCGTTCTTGAGCACGACCGGATGAGCGCCGAGCTGCACAGAACCTATCTCAGCGGAGACCCGCGTCCGCGTCGAAGGCTTCATGAAGAAGAGCCCGACACCCGTGCCGGTCAACTCTCCGGCGGTGGCCGAAGGGTCCGCTTTGATGGCCAGACCTTGCGAAACCAGTGTCGCAATGGTGGCCGGGTCCTGCTCAACGATGGTGAGAAAATCATTCACGCCGGTGCTCCTCGTAGAACTGCGCCGATCTCTCCGGCGGATTTGATCATACGGTCGCGAATCTTCGCGACCTCTTCGCCTGTCAGGGTCCGATCGGGCGCCCGCAGGGTGAAACGAATCGCCAGGCTCCTCCGTCCCGGCTCGAGGCTACCGCCCGAGAATTCGTCGAAAACGACTGCTGCCTCGAGGAGCGCTCCTGCCGCAGCAGACGTCACCTCGGTGAGTCGAGCGGCGGGCTCATCTCGCGGATACTCGAACGCCAGATCGAATTCGGTGAGCGGGAACACGCTCGGTTCCGAGAACTCCCAGGTGGGCCGTTCGAGGACGATGTGATCGACGTCGAACTCTCCCACCACGATGCGTCCCGCCAGCCCGTAGGAGCGGGCAACGGCGGGATGAAGCTCCCCGACGAATCCAACCGGGATCCCATCGATCTGTACCTCGGCGCCTCTGCCCGGATGCAGGGCGGCGATCGAGGCCTGATGAATCTGCGCAGATCCCAGCCCCATCTGTTGGCAGATGAGTCGCCACAGCGCCGTGCCGGTGAAGACGTCGACGGGGCGCTCCTGGCCGTCCAGGGAGGCGAGGCCCAGTGTGCCAATGGCGGCGAACCCGAGCTGATCGGGTTGATGGGGAACGACTCCGAGTTCCGATAGCTGGGACGGGAAGAACACTTTTCCGACCTCATAGAGCGCCACGGAACGGTTCCCGTGACCGACGTTGTAGCGGAGAGCCTTGAGCAGGCCGGGGAGGAGCGTCGTCCTGAGGAGGGACTCCTCCTCGCGCAGCGGGTTCTTCACCTCGATTCCCTTCCGACGGGCGTCGCCGTCGGGGAGATCGAGCATCGAGAGTTCGTCATGACCGTGGAAGCTGAAGGTCATCGCTTCGCTCAGCCCGGCGCCTTGCAGGACGGAACGGAGCCTCCGCAGTCGGCGTTGGGCACCGGTCAACCCACCCGCCTGACCCGAAGGCAGCGTGGACGGGAAGTTGTCGAGACCGTGCATCCGGGCAACCTCTTCGACGAGATCGATGGGCCTGGTCAAATCCGGTCGATTCGTCGGCACCGTGACCGAGAGCGGGGACGAACCGGCCACCTTCATCCCCAGCCTCTCCAGCATGGTGGCAACCGTCTCCTCGGGGAAAGGGACCCCCAGGATCCGGTCGACCAGGGATGTTTCGAGCTCCACGACGACGGGCTCGATCGCTCGTGGGTACACGTCGCGTGAACCGGCCAGTATCTTTCCCCCACCCACCTCGACGATGAGTTGCGCGACCCGATCGGCCGCCAGAGGCGGGAGGTTCGGATCGACGTTTCGTTCGAAGCGCGCCGAGGCTTCGCTGCGCAGGCCGTGTCGACGGCTCATGTGCAGGATGGTGGCCGGGTCCCACGAGGCGGCCTCGACCAAGACATGGTTCGTCTCTGCAGACACCTCGGAGTGAGCGCCACCCATCGTTCCAGCCAGGGACGATGCAGCTTCCGCGTCCGCCACAACGAGGTCGCGAGGTGTGAGAATGCGCTCGACGCCGTCGAGCGTCGTCAGTTTTTCGCCGTCCCGGGCCGCACGAACGATGATGCGTGCGCCTGCCACCTTGTCATAGTCGAAGGCATGAGTCGGCTGCCCCAACTCCATCATGACGTAGTTGGAGACGTCCACGACGTTGCTTATCGCACGGACGCCTGCCTTGGCGAGCCGTTGCTGCATCCACAGAGGAGACGGCCCGATGGTCACACCTGTCACCTGACGGGCCACGAAGCGGCGGCAGCGATCAGGGTCGTCGATCTCGACCTGCAGATCGATGGCTTCCGGTCCCTCCTCGAAGACAATCTCGGGTTGGCGCACCGGGATGTCCCAGTAGGCCCCCAGGTCGTGAGCCACCCCCAGCATCGACATGGCATCCGGACGGTTGGGTGTGATGGCCAAATCGAAGACCACATCGGGAAGCTCGACGAGTTCGGAGAAGTCGGCACCAATGGGCAGGTCGTCGGGAAGCACGAGGATGCCCTCGGAGTCTTCGCCCAGGCTCAATTCGCGGGCCGAGCAGATCATCCCGTGGGACGTCACCCCTCGGATATCCCGCTGAGTGATCTCGAAATCTTCGCCGAGGACGGCCCCCGGCTCTGCCACCGGCACCACGGCCCCGGCTTCGAAGTTCCAGGCCCCACAGATTATCTGCTCAGGGGGGCCGCCGGTGGTCACCTCGCAGACCCGAATCTTGTCCGCGTTGGGGTGCGGCCCAACCGACACCACGCGCCCCACTTTCACGCCACGGAACGCCGGTTCCAGGACCTCGAAACCCTCCACCTCGTGTCCGATGTTGGCGAGCACGGTGGCGATCTCGGCGTGGTCCGTGGTAGGGAGATCGAGGAAGGACTCCAGCCAGCGGAGAGAGACCTTCATACGAACTGTCCCAGCACTCGGAGATCATTCTCGAAGAAGTGTCTGATGTGGGTGATCCCGTGGCGAACCATGGCCAGGCGTTCCACCCCCATGCCGAAGGCGAACCCGCTCAAGCGGTCGGGGTCGTAGTCGACAGCTTCGAGAACGTTGGGATCGACCATGCCGCAACCCATCAGCTCTATCCAGCCGACGTTGCCGCACACCCGGCAGCCGGAGCCGTCGCAGGCGAAACACGAAACGTGCATCTCGGCGGACGGTTCGGTGAACGGGAAGAAGTGGGGAATCAGCTTGATCCTGCGACCCTTGCCGAAGAATTCGTTGGCGAAGTGTTCCAGGGTGCCCTTGAGGTCTGTGAGGCTGATGTGAGTGTCGACAGCCAGACCCTCGATCTGATGGAAGACGGGCGAGTGGGTCGGGTCGAGGTCATCGGAGCGGAACACCCGGCCCGGCACCAGTACATAGGTGGGAGGTTCGTTCTCGAGCATGTACCGGATCTGCATCGGTGACGTTTGGGTGCGGAGCAACATCTCGTCGGCCGGGTCGCCGAAGTCCACGTAGAGCGTGTCCGATTCGGCCCTGGCGGGGTGATCCTTGGGCGTGTTGAGCGCGTCGAAGTTGTGAAAGCCGGTCTCGACCTCCGGTCCGGTGGCGATCCGGTACCCGATGGCGGTGAAGATGTCGACGACCTCGTCGATCGTGGAGGTGAGGAGATGGGCGGTACCTTCGCGAAGCCGCACCTTCGGAACGGTCACATCGACCCGGTCCTCCTCGAGAAGCCGGTCCTCGGCGTGCCGCTCGAGCGTGCGACGTTTCCGCTCGAGCAATTCCTGGAAGTGAGCGGCTACCTCGTTGAGACGAACCCCCACGACGGGCCGCTCCTCGGCCGGCAATCCACCCAGACCCCGGCGAAGCTCCGCCAGTTTCGAGGCTCGCCCAACCAGCACACCTTCGAGGTCCTTGAGCTGATCGAGGTCGGTTGCAGCGTCCACCCGCTCGGGCGCGGAGAGAACGAGTTGTTCGAGTTCGTCCATGAGGCGATTCAGGTTAGTACCCGATCCTCGCCGAGCTGCCGGTCATATCTCCCTTGCGCCTGGCACGCCGTCCCCGACGCCTGCCCTCACCCTGGCCAGTGGCTCAGCGACTTCGCTTCATCCCGCCAGGCACGGCGACTTGGTCATTGGGCCCTACCGAGGGCTCTCGAAGGCCGGCACGTGCGAGAGGGGCGCCAGGGTGCCAAGGGATTCGGCCACGACCACCGCATTGTCGCCGGGCTCGAGGCGGAACCCGGTTGGAGGGTTGAGGTGGCTGGTGCCGTTGCGACTCACGGCCAGCAGCGTGGCGGAGTGCTCGGCCCGCATGCGAGTCGATAGCTCATCGATGGTGAGCCCGATGTAGGAATCCGGCAACGCCACCCGGTAGAGCTCCGACCCCTCCCCGCCTGAGACGATGTCCGTGACGAGATCGGTGAGACCGGGGTACAGCGACGTCCGCGCCAGGAGGTGGGCACTCAGTTTCGAGGTGATGAGCAACTCGTCCACGTCGGCACGCTTGAAATGGGCGGCGTGATTCGGGTTGTTCACCTCGGCCACCGTCCTCACGTGTGAAGCGATCGATTCGATGGCGAGGATGACCAGGATCGATCGCATGTCCGCTTCGTCGGATCCATCCGAAGGGCACACGATGGCCGCAGAGGCGTGTTGGATGCCGGCGCGTTCGAGATCGTCGGCCTTGGTCGTGTCCCCCCGCACGAAATAGACATCGCCATCGGACGGGTTCCGATCCACGTCGTGCAGCACCACGACCTTGTGGTTGTAGTCGTCGGAGCGAAGCTCCTCGACCAGCGCTCGCGCCGTTGCATTCCAACCGCAGATGACGATGTGGTCCGTGTATCCGGAAGCGCCCATGCCTTGTCCCTCCTTCATGAGAAAG
This sequence comes from uncultured Acidimicrobiia bacterium, assembly GCA_965366365.1. Classification (GTDB taxonomy): domain Bacteria; phylum Actinomycetota; class Acidimicrobiia; order Spongiisociales; family JAENVV01; genus CBDUEV01. The sequence continues at coordinate 14,351 of CBDUEV010000021.1, forward strand.
TCGATGATGAAACCCAGGAGTGCGCCGGTGATGGTGGCGACGATGCCCACGCCGAAGAGAACCAGGAGCCAGCTGATGACCCAGCCACCCCAGGTCGTGACGTGTGAAGCATCGCCCTGACCCATCACGGTCGTGATCGCCCAGTAGAAGGTCTCCCCAAAGCCACTGAAACTGCGTTCTTTCTCGATGAGCATGACGGCCAGTGCCGCAGTCGAGACGAAGACGAACAGAAACGTGAACATGGCGAAGAAGAAATGGGGATCGAGGTTCTTGCCGATCCGTTTCAGATGCCAGACGATCCTCTGGATGAGTGGGTGGCCGAAAAGGCCGCGCAGTCGCACTCTCACGAGGTCCCCCTTGCCTCCAGCCGGTGGTTCCTCCGTTGAACCTACCCGGCGAAGCCGGACCATGCCTCGGGCGGCGCGTTCCCCGCAGGCGTGAGACCGGAGCCTTCGAGGGGTGTCCGGGCATCTTTCCCTACTGGGCTGCGCTCCACGCGTACATGAGGATGGAGGCGGAGACAGCTGCGTTGAGGGACTCGGTTCCGCCGGGCATCGGGATCGTCACCAATGCATCGGAACGCCTCACTGCGTCGGCGGGAAGGCCGTGGGCCTCCGATCCGATCAACAGCGCGTCGCGTCTGGCTTCCATCGCCACCTCGTGTGGCGTGCGGCCGCCCTCCACCACCGAGGCCACCACTCGGTATCCGGCACTCTTCAGCGACTCGATGTCCAAGCTGCGGCTCCAGGACAACCGGGTCTGGAAATGGGCGCTCGCTGCTGCGCGCAGCGTCTTGGGGCTCCACAAGTCAGCCCCTCCGGCCACCGACACGTCGAAGCCGAAGGCGGCGGCCGTACGGATCATCGTGCCGAGATTGCCCGGATCACTGACGTCGGCGAGGACGAGGACGCGATCGTCGGTGAGATGGGCCGGTTGCGGGATGTGCATCACAGCGACCGGACCCCGCGGAGTCTCGGTGTCGGCCACCTTGGCGAGCACTTCGGGAGTCACCAGAACGATCGGAAGACCCCGCTGTTCCGCCAGTTGGCGGCTGGCGAGGTCGCTGCTGAGCGCGAAGATCGTCTCGATCGTCATGTCGACGCCGACGGCAGCCGCCAGCGAGTGGGGGCCCTCGAGGAGGGTCTTCCCTGTCTCTCTGCGGGCCCGAGCGCGACTGAGCCGGGCCGCCTCCAATACCCGAGGGTTCCGGAGAGAACGGACCGGCTCGTCAGATGTGGTCAGCTCTGTGATCCTGCCTGCTGCTCGGCGAGCTCCACCAGTTGGGTGAACGCACCCGGGTCGTTGATGGCCATCTCGGCGAGCATCTTGCGGTCGACCTGGACCTCGGCGAGGCGTAGCCCGGCCATCAGGCGGCTGTAGGTCGTGCCGTTTTGGCGCGCCGCCGCATTGATGCGCTGGATCCAGAGACGGCGAAAATCGCCCTTGCGAGCCCGACGATGGTCGTACGAGTCCTGCATGGCATGCATGACCTGCTCGTTGGCCGTCTTGAACCGTCTACTGCGCGCCCCCGTGTAGCCACTGGCGCGATCGAGAACTTTGCGGTGCTTCTTCCGTGCGTGGACGGAGCGTTTCACTCTTGCCATGGTCGCTCCCCCTCCTACTGACCGAGCAAGCGGCGCATGCGCTTGGCGTCGCCCTTGCTGAGGTCCGTTTCGCCGTCGAGACGACGGTATCGCTTCTTACCCTTGGCCAGGGCAAGGTGGCCGCGTCCGGATTGACGCCGGCGGAGCTTTCCTGATCCTGTTGTCTTGAAGCGCTTGGCCGCACCCTTGTGGGTCTTCATCTTGGGCATGCGCTCTCCTTTCTGCTCACGGAGGGTCGCCGAGGCGGGTGACGAAGGGCCCGAGCCCGTCGCTTCCCTCCGGTTCGTTCGCCGAGGCGAAACGATTCGTCGAATCTCACTCTTCTTCGTTGGACGGTGACGTTGTCTCGTCCGAAATCTCTTCGGACTCGTCCTTTTCATCCTCTTCGTCGCCGCCATCGAGGAACCGGCGGACGCCCTCCTTGCCGAGGGCCTTGGCGGCCGGCGTCGGAGCGAGAACTCCACTCATCGTGCGGCCGTCCTTTTGGGGGGCTTGCTCGACGACGGCGTACTCGCCGACGTCATCGACCAAACGCCGAACCAGGTTGTAGCCCAGCTCCGGACGCTCGTTCTCCCGACCACGGAATCTGACGGTCACCTTCACCTTGTCGCCCTCGCTGAGGAATTGCATGGTGCGCCTCAGCAGGATCTCGTAGTCATGAACACCGATCCGGGGCTTCATCCGAACCTCTTTGATGACCGTCCGAGTCTGCTTCTTGCGGGCTTCGCGGTCTCGCACCGAGTTCTCGTACTTGTATTTGCCGTAGTCCATGATCTTGCACACGGGTGGTTTGGCGCCCGGGGCCACCTCTACGAGGTCCAGCCCGAGCTGGTCGGCCAACCACATGGCCTCTTGAGTCGTCTTGACCCCAACCTGTGAGCCGTCAGGTGCGACGACTCGTACTTCACGGGCTCGAATGTTCCCGTTCACGCGTAACTCGGCGATGTCATTCCTCCTGGATTCTCGAAGCCGATTGGTCATACAAAAGAGCAGCACACCGTGCTGCCCTCATCACACCCGTCCTCACGGACAGTGTCCTGGTGTACCGCGGCGCACCTTGAGTGGCCGGGTGGGAAGCAGCGGCTTCCTCTTCCGCTCGATTGTGTGAGCCAGTATACGGTCGGGGCAATCCATGTCAACGCGGCCGGCCCGTCGAGGTGGCCTAGGGCAGCTCGGCAATGGCACGGGCGGCCATCAGGGCCGCCTCCGCCGCCTCTGCGCCTTTGTTGCCGGGACCGGGAACGCTCCGCTCCCGAGCATGCTTCACATCCCGCACCGTCAGCAGGGCATTCCCGACCGGGACGCCACTCGTGACGGCCACGTTCATCAGACCGGCACTGGCCTGAGTGGCAACATGGTGGTAGTGATCGGTCTCTCCCTCGATGACGGCGCCGATCGCCACGATGGCATGATGATGAGAGGCGAGCGCACGAGCTACGACCGGAAGTTCCAGGGCTCCGGACACTCTCACCACGGTGACGTGGTCCACCCCGGCATCGTCGAGGCGACCAAGCACCCCGGCCAGCAGACCATCGGTGATCGGGGCGTTGAACGACGAGACCACCACACCGACCCGCATACCTTTTCCATCGGCCGCGGGCGTCACGTCATGTCGTTGCATCGTCGGCCAAGCCCGTGTCCGGATCGAGGTGGCCCATCTTGGTCTTCTTGGTTGACAGGTACCGGCGATTGTGATCGTTGGACGGGGTAGCCAGCCCGACCCTTTCGGAGATCGACAATCCGTATCCCTCGATGCCTGCCCGTTTGGCCGGGTTGTTGGTGAGGAGCCGCAGCGAGGTCAGGCCGAGCTCGGCGAGAATGGCCGCCCCAACCCCGTAGTCGCGGGCATCCGCAGGAAAACCGAGGTCCTCGTTGGCCTCGACGGTGTCGCGACCCTGGTCCTGGAGGTTGTAGGCCGCCAGCTTGTGCATGAGGCCGATCCCGCGCCCTTCGTGCCCACGAATGTAGAGCACAACGCCTTCGCCCTCCTCGGCGATGCGTTCCAGCGCGAGGTCCAATTGCGAACCGCAGTCGCAGCGGAGGCTGCCGAATACGTCGCCTGTGAGACATTCGGAGTGGACTCTGGTCAGCACGTCCGTTTGGCCCGCCACGTCGCCCTTCACCAGCGCCACGTGTTCGCGACCGTCGACGAGGGACTCGAAACCGATGGCTCGGAAGTCGCCGTAGCGGGTGGGGATACGGGCTTCGCTCATGCGCCGCACCACTGCCTCGTGAGCCCTGCGGTAGGCGATCAGGTCGGCGATGGTGATGTAGCGCAGCCCGTGCGCCTTGGCGAAGCGTTCGAGCTCCGGTCCTCTGGCCACCGATCCGTCGTCGTTGACGATCTCGCACAGCACCCCGGCCGGGTACAGCCCGGCCAGACGAGCGAGGTCGACGGCCGCCTCGGTGTGTCCGGCGCGTTTGAGGACGCCGCCCGGCTGGTAGCGAAGCGGGAAGACGTGCCCGGGGCGAGAGAAATCGGAACTGCGGGTGGATGGGTCGACGAAGGCTTGGACAGTGGCGGCACGATCGCCGGCGGAGATACCCGTGGTGGTTCCCGGGCGATAGTCGATCGACACGGTGAACGCCGTTCTCATCGTGTCGGTGTTCTCGGAGACCATGAGAGGCATCTGCAGCTCGTCGAGTCGCGATCCCTCGGCTGGGAGGCAGATCAGTCCGCTGGTGTAGCGAACCATGAAACCCATCTTTTCGGGGGTGATCTTCTCGGCGGCGATGATCAGATCGCCTTCGTTCTCGCGATCTTCGTCATCGACCACCACCACGAACTCCCCGGCCTGCATTGCCTGGAGGGCTTCTTCGATGCTGCTGTAGGTCAACGATTCTCCTTCATCATCCGCTCGACGTATTTGGCGATGACATCGACTTCGAGGTTGACGACGTCGCCCGGAGCCTTTTGGCCAAGCACCGTCACGTCGAGTGTATGGGGGATGACGGCGATCTGGAAAGTCTCCTCGTCGAGGTGCGCCACCGTGAGGCTGACGCCGTCCACGGTGATGGAGCCCTTTTCGACAACGTAACGAGCAAGTCCCCTGGGTATTCCGATGGTCAGGCGCGCACCGTCGCCCTCCGGCCGGACGTCGACGACGGCTGCCGTGCCGTCCACATGGCCCTGGACGATGTGGCCGTCGAACCTGCCGGATGCCGCCAACGGGCGCTCCAGGTTGACGTGCTGGCCGGTGACGAGCGTTCCGAGGGAGGTCTTCGCCAGGGTCTCCGCCACCGCTTCCACCACGAAAGTCCGATCGTCGAAGTCGACGGCAGTCAGACAGGTGCCGTTCACGGCAATGGAGGCGCCTATCCCGAGTTCAGATGCGATGTCGGGCGCCTCGACGGTGAACACCTTGCCCAGATTGGTCTCGCGGACGGCCTGGACAGTACCGATCGCCTCGACGATACCCGTGAACATCAATCTCCCTCTCGTATGAACTCGATTCTCACATCAGGACCGACCGAACGCACGTCGACGATCGAAACATCGGTCGCTTCGGCCAATGTGACGAACGGGCCACCTGCGATGGGTATTCCGGTTCCGCCCCCCAATCTCGCCCCGAGGTAGAACACGCCCCGGTCGACGAGCCCAGCTCTGAGCAGGTTACCGAGCAAGCCCGCTCCCCCTTCCACGAGGAGGTCGACGATGCCGAGGCTCCCCAGCGTGAGCAACGCCTCGCTCAAGTCGACCTGACCGTGCTCGTCCCCGGCAACGGTGATGACCTCGGCCGGCGCATCGAAAGCGCGTGACGTCAGAACGATCGTGTCCTTCTCCCACAGCCGCCGGTTCGGAGGTAGAACACGCGCCCCGGCCACGACGACAGGGCGCGGCTGCCGACCCGTATAGCCGTCCAGCCTCACGTCGAGGCGGGGATTGTCGGCGAGGAGCGTTCCGGCCCCGATCATCACGGCGTCGGACTCGGCCCGGAGCCGGTGGGCATCGAGCCGGGCTTCGGCGGAGGTGATCCACTGCGAACTCAGGTCTCTGGCTGCAGTGTTCCCGTCGAGGGTGGCGGCAGCCTTGATGGTGACCCGAGGCCTACCGGTCTTGCGATGATGAAAGTATCCGGGATCGAGCGCCTGCCCTTCGCTGGGGAGGGCCTCGACCACGACGTCGATACCGGCCACGCGGAGCTGTTCGATTCCGCGCCCGGCCACCCGAGAATCGGGGTCGCCGGCGGCGATGACCACCCGCGAGATACCCGCCTCGATCAAGGCTTCGGAGCAAGGAGGTGTACGACCGTGATGTGCGCACGGCTCGAGCGTCACGAAGATGCTGGCGCCCTGAGCTTTGGATCCGGCCTGATTCAGCGCCATCACCTCGGCGTGGTCGGTCCCCGGACCCAGATGCCAACCCTCACCGAGTATCCGGCCCTCTGCGTCGGTGATGACCGCTCCGACCCGCGGGTTGGGATGAGGCTGGGTCGATTGGGCAAGCTCGATGGCTCGACGCAAGAACGTGGCGTCCATCAGAAAAGGCTAGGCGCCGCGACGGTCGATTTCGTAACTGGAGCCGGTCTGGCGCTTGGCGAACTCTTTCATCTCGACGGCGATAGCCGAGGCCTCCCACTGTGAAGTCACCGCCCTGTGGGTGTTTGTGACCACTCCCAGGGAGATGGACACCAAGGGGAAGGCGTGACGCTCGCCGCGCCGATCCGTCACCTCGACATAACCGCGCAGGGCGTCGGCGGTGTCGTAAAAGTCGAGAATGCCGTCGTCGAACAGTCGGATCACGCTCTTGCAGAACTGTTCGGCCTCCCCGGCGTCGAGGATGGCCACGAAGTCGTCGCCTCCGATATGACCAACGAAGGTCCGGGGATTGCCGAGTTCGGCCGATGCCTCGAGCAGGACGTGGGCTGTGAATTTGATCACCTGATCGCCGCGCATGAAGCCGTAGTGGTCGTTGAACGACTTGAAGTTGTCGAGGTCGACCCAGGCAATGGCGAAGAGCGAACTGGGTCGAGAGATACGGTCATCGATCGTCGAGGAGATCCGGAAGTTGCCGGGAAGCCCGGTCAGCGGGGAAACGTCGCGCATGGCCTGGGACCTGCGCAGGACTGCCTTGACACGGGCGATCAGCTCCGTGAGATCGAACGGCTTGGTGATGTAATCGTCGGCACCCAGCTCGAGCCCTTTGACCCGATCATCGGTGAGGGCTTTGGCGGTCAGCAGGATGATGGAGGTGTTGGCTACGGCAGGATGGTGACGGAGCTGCTTGAGCGCCGTCATCCCGTCCATGACGGGCATCATCACGTCGAGCAGGCACACGTCGGGGGGCGAGGCGAGAACCTTGTCGACGGCCTCCTGGCCGTTGGCGGCGGTTTCCACCTCGAACCCCTCCAGTTCGAGGTTGACGCGCACGAACTGGAGGATATCGGGGTCGTCGTCTGCGACCAGGATCTTGTTCTTGCGTGTCATCTCACCTCGACAATGGCGTCTCGCAACGCTCGGACCGCCCCAACGGGATCAGCCTGCCCGAAAATCGCGGTGCCCGCTACGAACACGTTGGCGCCGGCTGCCCGGGCAAGCGGGGCAGTCTCGGGGGTTATTCCCCCATCGACTTGTATATCGGTCGAAAACCCTCTCGAGTCAACCAATTCGCGGACATGCTTCACCTTGTCGAGAGCCTCGGTGATGAAGGACTGGCCCCCGAAGCCCGGGCGAACCGTCATGATGAGCACCTGATCGCACAACTCGACGTAGGGGGCGACGGCCTCAAAGGGGGTGTCGGGGCTCACCACCAGGCCGAAATCGAGACCGGCGTCACGGGCCAGGGCGGCCACCGGTTCGGGGTTCGGGAAGACCTCGATGTGCACGGAGATCAGGTCTCCCCCGGCGGCGCGCAGCTCGCTGGTGTACTCGTCGGGGTTGGTGGTCATCATGTGGCAATCGAAGTAGAGATCGGTGACTGCCCGCAGGCTGGCGATCACCGGGAAACCCAGCGTGAGATTCGGGACGAAATGCCCATCCATGACGTCGATGTGCAACAGGTCCACCTCGGAGGCAACCCGATTCACCTCTTCCCCGAGCTTGGCGAAGTCGGCGGCCAGGATGGATGGGGCGATCTTGATCGGTTGCATGCCGAGAGTGTAAAGGGATCGACCGGGTCCGGGGTCACCCGACCTTGATCACTGAGATGAACATCCCATCGGTACCCGTCAGGTGGGGCGCCAGCAGGAGACCCTTTCCGCGCACTTCGCCCGGCAGCCCTTCGGGCGGAGACGCTTCGAAACCCTCGACGATTCGGACCGTCTCGGCTTCGGTGACGGTGCAGACGCTGTAGACGACCCGACCGCCCGGACGCACCAGGCGAACCGCCGACTCGAGGAGTGCCTCCTGGAGCGCCGCCAGCCGGGCGATGTCGGCCGGCGAGGACTTGAAGCGGATCTCCGGGCGCCGACGAAGGGTTCCAAGCCCCGTGCAGGGCGCATCGAGTAGCACCGCGTCGAAGGCGCTCTCACGGAACGGTGATTGTCGTCCGTCGGCAACCACCCACGGGACCGACACCCCGTGCTTGCTCATCCTTCGTTGAGCCCGCCGGATTCGTCGCCGGTTCCGGTCGGCCGCCACCAACGTCACCGCGGCCTGGTCGGCGAGGTGCATCGTCTTTCCACCAGGAGCGGCGGCCATGTCCAGGATCGTCTCTCCGTCGCGGGGAGCAACCGCCAGACCCACCGCCACCGAGGCAGGATCCTGAACGATCCAGCCTTCGGGCACGTGCGAGGCGACGAAGGCGCCGTCGATGCCTGTCACCGCTTCCACCCCGGCAGGGACGGCTTCGTCGTCCCCCCGACGTCGCACCCCGATAGCGGGCTCCTCCTGGGAGGCGTCGAGAAACCGGTCCGTCTCCTCAGCCGGCCATTGCGAATCCAGGTGCTCCACCAGCCAGCCGGGCACGCCGGCTGACAAGGCTCGCCCTTCCGGACCGTCGGGAAGCGGTGGTTCCCCGACCCGAACCACCGAACGCAACAGCCCGTTCACGAAACCGGCCGCCCGTCCCGAGCCGAACGACCGAACTGTCGCCACGGCCGTGTCGACCGCCGCGTGAGGGGGCGACGACGAAAACAGCAGTTCGAAAACGGCGACCCGAAGGGTGTCCTCGACGATCGGTTCCAGGCTCGACCGCTGGCTGAAACCGGCGATGACCCGGTCGAGGCGGGGAAGCTGCCGGAGAACTCCGTAGGCCAGGTGGAGAGCCTGACGTCTCTCGGCATCCGGAAGCTTGGTGGTCTCGGTGGCCGTGACGATATTGGAGTAGGCGCCACTGCGAACGACTCGATTGACGATCGTCACCGCGGCGCGGCGGGCAGGTACTCCTGGCTTCTCCTGATGGGTCATTCGATCGAGCCCAAGTCCCCGTGCCTCCCCCGCACCCACCGTTCGGCAGGCATCGCCACGCCTCCGGCTGGTTGCACGGTGACCAGCTCGATGAGACCGGCTCCCGTCTGCATCACGAGCGCATCGTCTCGCAGGTGCAGGGAGCCAGGCTCGGCGCCGAGGACTCTGCCCTGGACCTCCCTCGCCTCCCAGATCTTCAGGCGTTCGTCCCGCCACCAGGCAAACGCCCCGGGTCGAGGATTGAAGGCCCGCACCTTGGCGAGAAGGTGGACGGCCGGCTGGGACGGGTCGATCCGCGCCTCGCTGGTGGTGAGCTTCTTGGCGTAGGTGACGCCTTCCGCCGCCTGTTCCACCGGGACGACCTCACCGGCCATCCAGCGCGGCAGCGTCGTTGTCAGCAGTTCGGCCCCGAGTTCGGCGAGGCGCTCGGTCAGCGCTCCCCCGGTTTCGTAAGGGCCCACCTCGGTTTCGGCCACGGCCAGAATCGGGCCGGTATCGAGCCCTTCGTCCATCAACATCAGCGACACCGCCGTACGGGTGTCGCCCGCCAGGATGGCCCGCTCGACGGGAGCCGCCCCCCGCCAGCGAGGGAGCCTCGAGAAATGGACGTTGAGCATGCCGAGCTGCGGGACGGCCAGGGCACCCGGGTCGAGGATCATCCCGTAGGCGACCACGACGCCGATGTCGGGCTGAGGGATCGCACTCAGCATCTCGGTGAGGGCGCCCCGAGTTGCCGGCTGATAGACCGGCCATCCCCGCTCGCCGGCTTCCTGCTTGACCGGGGAGGGGACCGGACGTTTGGAACGGCCCTGGGCGCGGTCGGGCTGAGTGAAGACACCAACGATGTCGACGAGTTCGGCCATCGCCCGTAGCGCAGGGAGAGCAGCGACCGGCGTGCCGAGAAAGACGCCGGTCAAGCCAGACCCAACGCGTCGTTGCGAAGGTCGCGCAGCGCCTGCTTGCGCAGCTTGGCATCGAGACGCTCGATCAGGAGGGTGCCGTTGAGGTGGTCCACCTCATGTTGAAGTACCCGTCCGAGCAGGCCGTCACCGACGTACTCGACCTCGGCACCGGAGGCGTCCTGTCCGGTGACCCAGGCGAAAGCCGGTCGAGTGATCGGCCAGTAGTAGCCCGGGACAGAGAGACAGCCCTCGTCGTATTCGAACGGTTCGGTCGGATCGTAGGGAACGTCCATGCCGGGCGCCTTGACCGATGTCTGGTCACCTGGCTCGACCAGGATGGGGTTGATCACCTCAACCGGCCCGTCGCCCGCGTCGAACACCACCACGCGCCGGGAGATGCCGATCTGCGGAGCGGCGAGACCCACGCCTGGTGCGTCATACATCGTGGCGATCATGTCTTCGACGAGTTTGGACAGCGCCGCGTCGAACACCTCGACAGGCGCCGCCACCGCCCGCAGGACGGGATCGCCAAAGGTACGAATCGGATAGATGGCCATGAGGGCCGCCAGGATAGCCGCACCTGAGCCCCATCCCGGGCCCCCTCAGAGGTCGAGGGGATCGACATCGACACGAACGGTACCGCCACCGTCACGGATTTCCTGCACCGCCGACCGCAGTCTCTGACGGGCGGAACCGAGGTCTGCTCCTTGAAGGAGCCACCGCAGGCCGCGCGGGGTCTCCACCGGTCCGAGAACGACTCCGTTGCCCTCCACCACCTCCCGAATCCGCTTCCCCGTCCATTCGGGACCGTTGCGAACCTCGACGACCACCAGGTCCCCCGCCGGAGGGAACCCCAGGGCAGCCCGTTCGTCCAACTCGCCCTGCAGAACCTCCATCGGATCCCCATGCCGAAGGGCCGCCACGACAGGATGGTGCGGCTGGGCGGTCTGGAGCATCATTCGCCTGCCGCGTCCGTCCCCGACGATGCTGGCCACCCGGGCCAGCAGCCGGAGCGACTCCTCCTTGGCTCGGTAGTTGGTCCCGAGGATCAAACCGTCTGCATCGACGGCCAGCGCCAGATCCACGTCCGAGACACCGACCAGGTCGCGTTCAGTGCCCACGGAAACCGCCAGCCCTGCGCCAACCTCGCCGACCACATCGTGGCCGATGGCGCCTCGCAGCTCGTCGACGACTCTCCCCACGGCGGCGCCGAGTGGCTCGAACTGCCTCGCCGAGCACGAGGAGCACGGGCCGAGGTCGATGCCACACCGGGAACACACGGCCGCGCTGGAGGCGCGCGATCCGCAGGTCTGGCACACCCTGACCGAACGGCATCGCACGCATCGAAAAGCGGGGGCGTAGCCAAGACGGTGGGTGAAGACGAAGACCGTGCCGCCACGGGAAACGACGCCACGGATGGCGACCCTGGCCCGATCCGTGACCACGCCTCCCCCCGGCGGTTCTTCAGTGCGATCGACCACTTCCACCAAGGGCCACAGCCGCCGCTCGGCGTGCACCACCTCGACCCCGGCGGCGAGGGCCTCCGTGGTGGGAACCCGTCCCATCATCACGAGGCCGAATTGCTCGACCGAGCTGCGTGAGCGGAGAACCTCGCGCACATGCACCGTTGGGGTCTGGCGGGCCTTCATTCCGCGCCGGCCCTCGTCGACGATGATCGCCAAGGCCAAGTCGAGGATCGGCCAGAAGGCAATCCGCTCGGTTCCCACCGCGATGAGACCGGATTGGCGGGCCAGGCGAGACCATCGGGTGGTCATCGGACCCGGGTTGACCTCGGGTGTCACCTCGATCACTCTGCGACCGAACCGGGCACGCAGCGATTCGGCCAGCGCACGAGCCTCGACGGCGGTGGCCGCCACCACCATGGCCGATCGTTCGGCGGCGACCACCGGCCCGATGGCGGCAACCAACCGGTCAGCGAGGGTGGCCGTAGAGCCAACCAGGACGTACATCGATCTGGGCCTTCTCCTCGCAGCGACCTCTGAGCCGAACCAGGCGGCTCGATCGTCCCCAGGGACGTCCTCCTGAGGGGGAAGCGTGGGGAGCTTCACCGACCTCGGAAGGTTCGGTGGGCCGGATCGGGGCAACACGGTACTGAGGGGGGCGACGTAGCGTTGAGCCGTCCACCGAAGCGTCTGCAGCAGCGAGTCGGAGAAGATGGCGCCCTCGCCGGATACCTGGCGGATCTCCTTCAACCCCTCTGACGATCCGTCGTCGAGGGCCACCACCCACCCGCGCACGCGCCGCCCACTCAACGGGACCCGCACCGTGGAACCGACAGAGACGGTCAGCGTCGCCGGGATGCGGTATCTGAAGCCGCCGTCGACGGCGAAGCTGGGAACGTCGGGGACGACGAGCGCGTTCAGAGGCTCTCGGCTGCCGCGGCCAGGGCCGCCGCGTCGTCTGTGGACTCCCACAGGAACTCCGGAAGCTCCCGACCGAAGTGTCCGTACGCGGAGGTGGCCGAGAAGATCGGTCTCCGAAGGCCAAACCGTTCGATGATCACACTCGGGCGAAAATCGAAGAACTGATCGACCAGCGTCTCCAGCCGCCGAGGATCCATCTTCTCGGTCCCGAACGTGTCGAGGTAGATCGAGAACGGGCGGGCTTGACCGATGGCGTAGGAGAGCTGGACCTCGCAGCGTTCGGCGAGGCCCGCCGCCACCAGGTTCTTGGCGGCGTGGCGGGCTGCGTAGGCGGCTGATCGGTCGACCTTGGTGGCGTCCTTGCCGGAGAAGGCGCCGCCTCCATGCCGGGCGAAGCCACCGTACGTGTCGACGATGATCTTTCGGCCCGTCAGACCGGTGTCCGCGGCCGGTCCGCCGAACACGAAGCGCCCGGACGGGTTGACGAGGAGCACGGCGGAGTCGAGGAACTCGAAGGGAATGACCGGGCGGACCACTTCCTCCATGAGGTCGGCGCTGAGGCGGCTGTGAGAGATCCCGTCGTCGTGTTGCGCGGAGATCAGCACCTGAGAGAGACCGACCGGCCGGTCGCCGACGTATTCGACCGACACCTGGGTCTTTCCGTCGGGACGAAGGTAGGGAAGCGTTCCGTTCTTGCGCACGAGGGCGAGGCGCTCGGCGAGTCGGTGCGCCATGTCGATGGGCATGGGCATCAGGTTGTCGGTCTCGGCGGAGGCGAATCCGAACATGATGCCCTGGTCGCCCGCCCCGAGCAGATCGTGGGCGTCGTCGGACCCCTGGCGCGCCTCCAGCGACTTCGAGACACCGTCGGCGATCTCGGGGCTCTGTTGATGCACCTTGAGTTCGATCGAACAGGACTCGGCACTGAAATCGGAGAAGCCGACGTAGCCGATGTCCCTCAGCGCCTCCCGGGCGATTGCCTCGATATCGATCTGGGCATGGGTGCCCAACTCGCCCGCCACCACGATCTCGTTGGCCGTGACGAGGGTCTCACACGCCACCCGACCCTCGGAATCCTGTTCGAGGACCGCATCGAGAACGGCGTCGGATATGCGGTCGGCAACCTTGTCCGGGTGCCCTTCCGTGACTGATTCGGAGGTGAAGAACCATCTATGCACGGGGCGAGTATAGGGCGGGCGGGTAGCCGGCCAGAGCCCACCTTGGGCGAACCGGGGTCAGCGCTCGAGACGCCCGGCGATGACGCCCAGGAGTCGGTCGGCCACGTCCGACTTGGTCATCAGAGGCCAGGGGTCGGCGAGACCGTCCGGCGTGTACACGGTGACCTGGTTCGTGTCGGTGGCGAATCCGCTGCCGGCGGCGGCCACATCGTTGGCGACCAGCAGATCCACCCCGTAGGTGGTGGCCTTGCGGGCGGCATCGGCCAGCGACCCCGTTTGGGCGGCGAACCCAACCAGAAACGGACGTTGTTCCATCTGAGCGATACCGGCCAGGATGTTCGGGGTCGGCTCCAGACGGAGATCCGGAACCCCGTCGATCCGGCGTAGCTTGCCCGATGCTGGAGCGACGGGCCGGAAGTCGGCTACCGCGGCCGCCAGGATCGCCACGTCCGACGCGGCGGCCAGTTTCCAGGTGGCGGTGGCCATCTCCTCTGCGGTTTCGACCTCCATGACGGTCACACCGTGGGGAGGCTCCAGTGTGGAGGAGCTGACCAGTGTGACATCGGCCCCTTGTCGAGCCGCCGAGCGGGCGATGGCGTATCCCATCTTTCCCGAAGAGCGATTGCCGACGAAACGCACCGGATCGATGGGTTCCCGGGTTCCACCGGCGGTGATGACCACCTTGCGTCCCGGCCACGGGGAGCCGGCGGATACGGAGAGGATCCGCATGCACGCCGCCACGATCTCCTCCGGTTCGACCATGCGCCCGATCCCGACGTCTCCTCCGGCGAGTTCGCCCTCATCGGGCCCCACGAGGTGGTGGCCGTCCGAACGGAGGGTTTCGACGATCCGTTGCGTGGCCGGGTGTTCCCACATCTCGGTGTGCATGGCGGGAGCCAGCAGGAGAGGGGCGGCGGTGGCCAGGGCGGTGGTGGAGACTGCATCGCCGGAAATTCCGTTGGCGACCTTCGACAAGGTATGCAGGGTGGCGGGGGCGATCACCATGAGCTCGGCCCATTGCCCGAGGTCGGTGTGTGGGCTGACCGATGGGGCACCGAACAGTCGGACGACCGGATGGTGTCCGGTCAGGGCGGCGAAGGTCTGCGCGCCGACGAACTCTTCGGCCCCCTGGGTCATCGCCACGCGAACATCGGCTCCCTCTTCGAGGAGCCGACGGCACAGATAGGCGGCTTTGTAGGCGGCTACCCCGCCGGTTACGCCCAGGACGATGCGGCGGGTGTCGGACACGGGGCTCAGTCCTCGTCGATCTCGAACGAGACCTTTCCTTCTGAGATCTCTTCGAAGGCAATGGTGAGAGCCTTCCGGCTCAAGGAGTGCACCTGAGGCGGTACGTAGTGGCCGATTCCCTCACCGAGCTGATTGAAATACGCGTTGATCTGTCGGGCGCGGCGCGCTCCGAGGACGACGAGCTTGAAGCGGCCGCCGGCCTCATCGAGGGCTTGTTCGACTACATGAGTCTTATTCGGCATCGATTCCTCTTTCGTGAGCCGACAGTATACGCATGATTTCGTCCACCACTCGATCGACTTCGTCGTTGACGACTACGGCGTCGTATTTCTCCACCGCCTCGTCGAGCTGGAGTTGGGCGACCGCCAGCCGCGCCTGCACCTGTTCGGGCGAGGTGTCCCCGCGCCGGCGCAGACGCTCCTCGAGGACTGCCATCGACGGCGGCGCCAGAAAGAGAATCAAGCTCTGGGGATACGCCTCCTTGACCTGCAAGGCGCCGCGGTTTTCGATGTCGAGGAGAACGTTCTCTCCGGCTTCGAGGCTGGCGATGACCTGGTCCCGAGGGGTGCCGTAGAGCCGGTCGCTGTACTCCGCCCACTCGAGGAGCTGGCCGGTGCTCGCCAGTTCCTCGAAGCGGCGCCGATCGACGAAGTGGTAGTCGACACCGTCGGTCTCGCCCGGCCGGGGTGACCGCGTGGTCACCGACACCGAGAAATGGAAATCGAGGCGTTCGGCCAGCCGGTGAACGACGGTGCTCTTGCCAACACCGGACGGACCGGAGATGACCAGGAGCGATCCGCGTTCAAGCGAGGGCTGACCTGAGTGATTCTCGTTGGCGGCCACCGAGACCGCGGATCCGTCGGTTGTCGGCGATGCCATGCGCTTCCATCATCCGCTTTGCCTTTACTTTGCCCATCCCGGGAAGGGAAGGCAAGACGGAGGCGACCTTCATCCCTGCGACGATGGGATCTGTCTCGGCACGTTCGAGCAGTTCCTCGAACGTGATCGACCCCATCTTGAGAAGCTCTTTGATCTCCGCTCGGACCCGCCGCGCTTCTCCCGCCTTGGCGAGAGCGGCTGCGCGCTGCTCCTGAGTCAACTTCGGTGGTGCCACTCGAGCCTCCTGTGTACGGTTCGCTGCGGACCGAGGGTAACGGACTGCGGCAGCGGCTCGCACCTCAGGCCGGCTTTTCTCCAGGGTGATCGGCGCGCGGGAGCGACTCCACGATCGCTTCCGCGGCCGCGCGAGGGTCGGCGGCTCTGGTGATGGCACGACCGATCACCAGCCAATCGGCGCCTCGGCGAATCGCTTCGTCGGGAGTGGCCACCCGTTGTTGGTCGTCGGCATCTACGCCTGCTGGTCGGATCCCCGGGGTGACCCGGGCCAGGCCGGGCGCCACTTCGCCGACCACCCCCAGTTCTTTGACGGCGCAGATCACTCCCTCGGCTCCGGCAGCTGCGGCGAGCCTGGCCATCCTCGAAGTCTGGCGTCCCGTCGAGCCCGCCACCCCCGTCTGGGCGAGGTCCGCGTCGGTGAGGCTGGTCAGCACAGTGATCGCCAGCACGCCGGTCTGGCGATCGCCGCCCCCGGTAGCGAGTCCTTCGACGGCGGCCTCGAGTTGGTGGAGTCCCCCCGAAGCGTGCACGGTCACCCACCGAGCACCCATCCGGCCGAGCTGGCGGCTCGCCGCGCGAACGGTGTTGGGGATGTCGTGCAACTTGGCGTCGACGAAGACCGGTTTGCCCATCCGTACGACGGCGGCCACCGTGGCGGGGCCGGGGCCCATGAGGAGTTCGAGTCCGATTTTGAAGCCCCCGACCGCCGGAGACAGAAGCTTGGCCATCCGGGTGGCCTCCTCTGCCGAGGAGTAGTCGAGAGCAACGAGAATCGGATTGCCGTTCACTTCTCGACTCCGTCCAGTTCGGCCAGCCCGGCCCCGACCAGTTCCGCGGGAGACACCACGCCGCGACGCCGGCACCATTCGGCAAACTCCACCATGATCCTCCTGCCCACCTTGGGCGACTCGAAATGAGCGGTGCCCACCCCAACGGCGGAGGCACCCGCCATCAGGTACTCCACCACGTCGCTTCCCTTCCGCACTCCGCCCAGGCCCAGGATCGGAACGGTGCCGAGCGCTCGGCGAACCTCGATCACACACCGCAAGGCGATCGGCTTGATCCCCACACCGGAATATCCACCGATCACTCCGGACAAGCTTGGACGACGACGTTCGATGTCGATGGCCGCTCCCCACACCGTGTTCGTCAGGGTCAACCAGTCGGCGCCGGCGGCCAGGGCCGCCTCGGCCACTGCCACGATGTCGACGGCGTTGGGCGAGAGTTTTGCCCCGAACGGCACCGTCACCGCCGCACCGACGGCCGCCACCACTGCCCCGGTGGCGGCAGGATCCAAGGCGAACATCCCCTTGCCTTCGAGGTTCGGACACGACAGGTTCACTTCCACTGCCGCCACCCCGGCTCTTTGGAGGCCGGCGGCCACGATGGCGAAGTCCTCGGGGGCGTGCCCCACCGCAGAACCCCACACCGGAATGGCCATACCTTCCAGCTGGGGGCCGACCTCGGCTGCCCAGTGCTCGACGCCTGGATTCTGGATGCCGATGCTGTTCAGCATTCCCACTTCGGTGGGAGCCAACCTCGGTTCCGCACGTCCAGGCCAGGGTTCTTTGGCTACGGACTTGGCGATAGCTGCTCCGTAAGATCTCTCGTCGGCCAGAGCCACCCACTCCACCACCGAACCGACCGTACCCGAGGCGGCCACCAACGGAGTGCGCAGAGAGAGCGGTCCGAGCGTCGTGGCCAGGTTCACAGGTCGCTCGGTTTCACTGGTGCCAACTCTGGAGAGAACGGACGGCCGCAAGCGCTTCCGGTCCGGCCTGGAGGCTGCGCGCAGCCGCCAACGCCCCCTGGACGGTGGTGAGACAGGGAATCCCCCCGTGATGGGCCGCCAGCCGTATCAACCGGCCGTCGCTGCGCGCTCTCCGACCGCGCGGAGTGTTCACCACGATGCCGATGGACTGCGATTCCATCAGCGCCAGGAAGTCGTTGGGACCCTCACCGACCTTGTCGACCACCGTGTTGGGCACCCCGAAATGCTCCAGGTAGCGGGCCGTCCCCTTCGTACACATGAGCCGGTACCCCAACATGGTGAGTGCCTGGGCAGCGGCCAGACCGAGCGCCTTGTCGCGGTCGGCCAGCGAGAAGAACACATTGCCGCCGGAGGGCAGCTTCACGCCCGCCGCCATGAGCGCTTTTCCGTAGGCGATGCCGCCTTCGGCGGAGATCCCCATCACTTCGCCGGTGGCCCTCATCTCGGGGCCCAGCACGATGTCTTCGTCCGGGAACCGGTCCCAAGGCAACACCGCCTCCTTCACCGCCACGAAGTCTGGCTGCGTGTGTGGCCCCAGGACCCCCTCGTCCCTGAGGTCGGCGATCGTCGCGCCCATCATGACGCGGGCGGCCACCTTCGCCAGCGGGATCCCCGACGCCTTCGAGACGAAAGGGACGGTCCGGGAACCGCGCGGATTGGCCTCGAGCAGAAAGACGTCATTCGCTTTCACGGCGAACTGGATATTGATGAGGCCGCGCACCTCCAGCGCCCGAGCGAGGTCTTCGGTGGCGCGCAGAATGGCGGCGATCGCTTCATCGGCGATCGTCGGAGGCGGCGTGATGCAGGCAGAGTCGCCGGAGTGGACGCCGGCCTCTTCCACGTGCTCCATGATGCCCCCCACCAGCAGCTCCTCGCCATCGAAGACAGCGTCGACATCCACCTCGGTGGCAGCCTCGAGGAAGCGGTCGATGAGAAGGGGCGCCTCCGAGATATCGAAACCTGCCCCGGTCGACGCGGCTCCCGCCCCGGCGAGTTCGTCCCCGTACATCTCTTCGAGATACTCGACCAGTTCCTCATAGGAATAGACCACCCGCATCGCTCGACCACCCAGCACAAAGGACGGACGGACCAGGACCGGAAGCCCGATCCGATCGACGACTTCTTCGGCCTCGACCGCCGACGAGGCGATCCCGTGCGGCGGTTGACGAATCCCCAGATCGCGACACAGCGCGGAGAACTGCCGGCGGTCCTCCGCCTTGTCGATCGATTCGGGTGAGGTCCCGGCGATCGGCACCCCGCGCTCTTCCAAAGCTCTGGCGAGGTTGAGGGGTGTCTGGCCGCCCAGTTGCACGATGACCGCTTCAGGCTGCTCCGCCTCCACCACGGCGAGCACGTCCTCCGTGGTCAAAGGCTCGAAGTAGAGGCGATCCGACGTGTCGTAGTCCGTGGAGACCGTCTCGGGATTGCAGTTGACCATGACCGTCTCGTACCCGGCGTCTCGTAGGGCGAACGCCGCATGGACGCAGCAGTAGTCGAACTCGATGCCCTGGCCGATCCGGTTCGGTCCCGAGCCGAGCACCACCACCCTCGGCTTGTCGGCGGCCGGCACCTCGTCCTCGTCCTCGTAGGTCGAGTACATGTAGGGGGTGTTCGCCTCGAACTCGGCTGCACAGGTATCCACCGTCTTGTACGTCACTCTGACGGACAGTGAATGGCGGAGGGCGCGCACATCGTCCTCCTCACGGTCCCACAGGTAGGAGATCTGTCGATCGGAGAACCCGAATCGTTTGGCCTCTCTGAGCACCGGTCCGACAGCTTCATCGCCGGCGACGGCCAACAGCTGAGCCCGTTCGATCTCCGAGCGGACCTCCATGATCTCGGCCATCTGATCGACGAACCAGGGGTCGTAGCCGGAGGCCTCGGCGACGGCGACCGTCGGGAAGCCTCTTCGCAGGGCTTCCCCGACCAGAAAGATCCTGGCCGGTGTGGGCACGGCGATGGACGCCCACAGGTCAGCATCGCCGATCGCCCGATCGCGTTCTTCCTCTGGGTCTGCGCCCAGGCCGGGTCTCCCTACTTCGAGACTGCGCAGAGCCTTCTGGAGCGCCTCCGGGAAGGTTCGCCCAATGGCCATCGCCTCGCCAACGGACTGCATCGAGGTCCCCAGCACGTTCGAGGCTGAAGGGAACTTGGCGAAGTCGAACCTCGGGATCTTGACCACGACATAATCGAGGGCGGGCTCGAAACTCGCCGGAGTCTGCCCGGTGATGTCGTTGGCGATCTCAGGCAGGGTGTATCCGACGGCGAGGAGCGCGGCGAATTTGGCGATCGGAAATCCTGTCGCCTTGGAGGCCAACGCGGAGCTTCGAGAAACCCGTGGGTTCATCTCGATGACCAGCCGCCGTCCCGTGGCCGGATCGACCGCGAACTGCACGTTCGACCCACCCGTGGCGACGCCGATGGCGGTCAGGCAGGTGATCGCCTCGTTGCGCATCTCCTGGTATTCGCGGTCCGAGAGGGTCTGGATCGGCGCGACCGTGATGGAATCGCCGGTATGCACTCCCATCGGGTCGAGGTTCTCTATGGAGCAGACGATCACGGCGTTGTCGGCCGCATCCCGCATGACCTCCAGTTCGTATTCCTTCCAGCCCAGTACGGACTCCTCGACAAGGATCTCGCCCACTGGCGAGTACTCCAAACCGAAACGCGCCTTGGCGACAAAGTCGTGCTCGTCGTCGGCGATGGACGTCCCGCCCCCGCCCAGGATGAACGATGGCCTGATCATGATCGGGTATCCGATTTCGAGCGCGGCCAGCTTGGCTTCCTCCAGCGAGCGGGCATAGACGGCGCGCGGGGCCTCCAAGCCGGCTGCCTCCATCGTCTTCTTGAACAGTCCGCGATCCTCGGCCCGTTCGATCGCCTCCAGCCCTGCTCCGATCAACTCCACCCCGTGGCGTTCGAAGACACCTGCCTTGGCCAGCGCCGTCGTGACGTTGAGGGCAGTCTGCCCTCCCAGCGTGGGGAGACAGGCGTCCGGCCGCTCGGTCTCGATGATCTTCTCGATCACCTCGGGAGTGATCGGTTCGATGTAGGTGGCGTCGGCGAATTCCGGATCGGTCATGATGGTCGCCGGGTTGGAGTTCACGAGGATGACCCGGTAGCCCTCGCGTCTGAGCACCTTGGCTGCCTGAGTTCCGGAGTAGTCGAACTCGCAAGCCTGACCGATGACGATTGGCCCGGATCCGATCAGCAAGATCGACGAGATATCGTCTCTACGAGGCACGCCAGGGCTCCGGTGCGGTAGAGACCTCGACGTCGGAGATTCTGTCAGCCCTGATGATCGGCCCCCATGAGGGTGGCGAAGTCGTCGAAGAGGCCGAGCGAGTCGTGAGGGCCGGGCGCTGCCTCGGGGTGGTATTGAACCGAGAAGGCCGGCACATCCCGACACCGGATGCCTTCCAGGGTGCCGTCATTGAGGTTCTGGTGCGATGGCACCGCCGGGCCGAAGGGCGTCGACATCTCTTTCGGAAGGAGCTCGGGTCCGGGAAGGCCGGGAACCCGCCGCGGTGGGGAGCCATCCGCGAGGGACCATGGATCGACCGCGAAACCGTGATTCTGGCTGGTGATCTCCACCCGCCCATCCACGAGACGCTGCACGGGATGGTTTCCGCCGTGGTGGCCGAAGGCCAGCTTGTAGGTCGTCGCTCCCAAAGCCAACGCCAGCACCTGATGGCCGAGACAGATCCCGAAGATCGGAACGCGGCCGAGCAGTGCGCCGACACAGGCGATGGCGCCGGCGAGCGGCTCGGGGTCACCGGGGCCGTTGGAGATGAACACCCCGTCGGGCGTGAGGGCCAGGATGCTCTCGGCTGCCGTGTCAGCCGGGACCACCTGCACGTCGTAGCCCCGGCTGGTGAGGTTGCGGGTGATATCGCGCTTCATCCCCAGGTCGAGTGCCACGACCAATCCGCGCCGCTTCGCCCCGGTGGGCACCAGATAGGACTTCTTCGTGGAAACCTCGCTGGCGAGGTCCAGGCCGGTCATCGCCGGGGCCGCCGCCGCCGCGGCGCGCAGTTCGGCCTCCGAGACACCCACCCCCATGGCGACGGGTTGAGCCCCTCGATCGCGGATGTGGCGAGTGAGCCGGCGCGTGTCGACCTCGGAGAGGGCCACGGTATCCCTGGCGCGCAGGTACTCGGACAGGGTCCCTTCAGCGCGCCAGTTCGACTCACGGCGCGACAGCGACCGGAGGATGATGCCCCGGGCCCAGAGGCGGTCCGCCTGGTCGTCCAGTTCGGTCGTGCCGTAGTTGCCGATATGGGGGGCGGTCATCACCACCACCTGGCCCGCGTACGACGGATCCGAGAAGATCTCCTGATACCCGGCCATGGCGGTATTGAAGACCACCTCGCCGACGGCGATTCCAGGCGCACCGACCGACCGGCCCCTGAACACCGCTCCATCAGCCGTGACGGCCAGAGCCGGGACGGTATCCATCTACGAGACCCCCTCAGCGGAATAGGTGATCTCGCCTCGATACAGGGTGGCGAGTACCCGCCCGCGCAATTGCCTGTCGAGCCAGGGCGAATTCGCCGACTTGGAGACGAAGGTCTTTGGCGTCCATTGCTCCGAGGGATCGAACACCACCAGGTCTGCCGGGCGGCCGGGCGCCACCCAGCCGTGCTCAACACCGAGAATGGCCGCCGGGGCCACTGCCATCCTCGTGAAGAATCGCACCGGATCCATCCCGACCTCGGTGTTGACCACTGCTGCGGCCGTTTCGAGCCCGATCACGCCCCTGGGCGCCTCTTCGAACGGCAGATCCTTTTCCGCCGCCGCATGGGGAGCGTGGTCGGTGGCAACTGCGTCGATCGTTCCGTCAGCAAGAGCGGCTCGCAGGGCGGTCACGTCTTCGGGGGTTCGAAGCGGTGGGTACATCTTGTTGACCGCGTCCAAACCCTCGACGACCGAATGGTCCAGGGAGAGATGGTGGGGGGTCACCTCGGCGGTGACCGGGAGGCCGGCCGCCTTGGCCGAGCGCACCAGGGTCACACTCCCCGCCGTTGACACATGCTGCACGTGATAGTGGCAGCCGGTCGCTTCAACGAGCTTCAGGTCTCGCTCGATGATCGCTTCTTCTGCCCTGGCCGGGAGGCCCTTGATCCCCAGGCTCTCCGATACCGAACCCTCGTGCATGTGCCCCCCGCCCGCCAGGACAGGGTCTTCGGCGTGCTGGGCGACGATTCCACCGACGCCGGCCAGATACTCCATGGCCTGCTGAAGCAGCACGACGTCGGCAACGCTGTCTCCGTCATCGGTGAACAGTCGGACTCCGGCCGTCACGAGATCATCGAGCGGTGCCAGCTCCTTGCCGGCTCGGTCCTTGGTGAGACATCCCGCCACCCGCACGTCGAGGAGACCGGCCTGGCGGCCGCGTTCGAGGACGAAGCGGACCGTCTCGCGGGAGTCGGTGGCGGGCTCTGTGTTGGGCATGGCCACGATGGTGGTGAAGCCGCCGGCTGCGGCAGCAGCCGAGCCTGATGCGATGTCTTCTTTCCATTCCTGACCTGGCTCGCGCAGATGGACGTGGAGGTCGACGAATCCTGGTCCGATCCAGCAGCCTTCGCAATCGACCACGTAGGCGTCATGGCGCGCCAGTCCGGGCCCGACGGCCACAACCAAGTTGCCCTCTACGAGGACGTCGGTTTCCACCAGGCCCCCAGTTCCGAGCACGGTTCCGCCTGTCAGCACAACCTTCATCAGATACCTCCCACGCCGGCAATGATCACTTCTTCGGTGCCATCCAACTCAGAGAGTTGCACCGTGATCCGTTCTCCGACCGAGGTGGGGAAGTTCTTCCCGACGTAGTCGGCGCGAATCGGATACTGGCGGTGCCCACGATCAGCCAGGACGGCCAGCTGGATGCCGGCAGGTCGACCCAGGTGGGAAACGGCGTCGAGAGCCGCTCGAACGGTTCTTCCCGTGTAGAGAACGTCGTCGACCAGCACGACGACCTTGCCCCTCACGTCGACCGGAACCTCGGTCTCCACGGATGCGGTGGAAGGTCGTTCCTCGAGGTCATCGCGGTAGAGCGAGATGTCGAGGCTCCCGACCGGAACGCTCGTTCCGGTGATCTCGACGATCGCCCGTCCGATGCGGAGAGCGAGTGGAACGCCGCGAGTTTGGATTCCCAGGAGAAGGATGCTCTCGATGTCCCGATTGCTCTCCACGATCTCGTGAGCGATCCGACGCAGGGCTCGCTTGATGTCCGTGGCGTCCATCACCTGCGGCATGGACCACCTTGAGAATGACCGATCCGTTCCGACCTCAGGGTCGCCTCGTCGCGCATTCGGCTCTGGAGCATTCGTGCTTCTCCTTTCCGGTCTCACTGGACCGCCTTAAAGGACTGCGGCGACTGTAGCAGGGTGAGCCTTCCGCCTGGTCGTCACCCTTAGTGGTGTGGGCCTGCTTTGGGCGGTTGGATGGGCCACGCTCGGTGACTAGTGTCCGGCGAGGCTACGACTTCGGGGGGAATCGGATGAGCGGTGGGCACAAAGGCGCCAAGGAACGACGAACGGCGCACACCGTGATGCCGCGGTTTCTCGCCTTCCTGATGGTGGTGACGTTGCTGACGGTGGGCGCTCCCGAACGCGCTCGAGCTGCCACTGTCACCGTCTGCCCGGTCGGATGCGACTACGAGACCCCCGATGCGGCTGCGAACGATCCGGCCCGCACTCCTGGCGACGTCATCGCTGTCGACGAAGGGCTCTACTTCACGATCTCACCGATGTATCTCGACTACGACGTCTCCATCGTCGGCGCCGGAAGCGGTCTCACCATCATCGACGCCACCGAGGCGGAGGGACGCGCAATCGACATCTCGGCCGACGCAATAACCGAACTCCAAGGCCTGACTGTGAGGCGCGGCTACGCGGCAGAGAGCTCCGGCGGCGGCATCTCAGTGACCCAAGCGGCTGCCACCCTCGTCGATGTCATCGTCTCGGAGAGCACGGCTGACGCCAATGGAGGCGGGATCGACAACGACGGCGGTCTCATCAACCTCGTCGATTCCGTTGTCGCCGACAACTCGGCCTCAGCCTCAGGAGGAGGCATCCACACGCACTCGGGCGGCTCCACCGGACTCACCAATTCCACGGTCACCAACAACGTGGCTGCCGGGGGTGGAGGTGGACTGAGCGTGACCCGCGCCGATCTCACCTTGGTCGACACGCTCGTCCAGTTCAACGCCTCGGGAGGACCGGGCGGAGGTATTTGGAACGATGAAGGCGGAGCGACCATCACCTCGTCCCTCGTCGCCGACAACGACGCCACCGGCTCACTCGGGGGCGGAATCGCCACCACCGGCGTCGAGACCTCCACGAGCGTCTCCGCCAGCACGGTGACCGGCAACCTCGCCGAGGCCGGGGGCGGCGTTGGGGCGGATGGCGGCGGAACCGCGCTGCTCTTTTCCACGATCTCCGGGAACGACGGCGACGACGGAGGCGGGGTCTATCACGGGTCGGGATTCCTGTCTCTGTCGCGCACGCTGGTGGCGGACAACCTCTCCACGGCCGGGGCGGTGGACTGCTCCGGGTCGCCCACGTCCTTGGGCTACAACCTGATCGGTGAGTCGGCCTGCTCGATCACGGCCAACACCGGCGATCAAATCGGCACCGGAGCCAGCCCCATCGACGCCCTGCTCGACGTGTTGGCTGACAATGGCGGGCCCACCTCGACGCTCGCCCTGCTCCCCGGTTCTCCGGCCATCGACGCTGCCGACGTTTGCGAGGCCGTCGATCAGCGCGGAGTGAACCGACCCCAGGGTGCCGCCTGCGACATCGGCGCCTACGAAGCCGACGGTGCCACCATCCAACAGATGCTCGATGCCACAGAACCCGGCGGGGTAGTGATTCTTCCCGCGGGTTCGTACCTCGAGTCGGACATCTCGATCGGCCAGGACAAGAAACTGGTCGGCGACGGCGCGGTCACCATCAGCGGCGGCGAGTCCGGCCCCGTCTTCGTTGCAGATGACGGCGCCTTCACCCTCGAGAATCTGACGATCACCGACGGTCAGGCAGCTGACGGCGGCGCCCTCTTCGTGGTCGGCGGCGGTCAGGCAGGCATCGTGAATTCTGTCGTGTTCTCGGGGAATCACGCCACCGGAAGCGGAGGCGCGGTTTACGTCGGCGAGGCCACCACCCTCGAGGTCAACGACTCCTCCTTCGTCTCGAACAGCGCCGCCGAGGGCGGAGCCATCGCCAACAACGGCGGCACGGTCAGCATCGCCGAATCCGACTTCACCGACAACGGCGCGACCCGCGGAGGGGCCATCTCAAACGACGGTGCCATCACCATCGAGGCCCCCGATTCCTCGTGTGTCACCCCCACCGAAGCGGCTTCGTTTCTCGCGCTCACCACCTTCTCCAACGGGACGGCAGCTTCAGAAGGCGGCGCCATCTACAACGGCAGCGGCGTCGTCGATATCCATCGAAGTCGCTTCACCAACAACTCGGCGGAGGACGGCGGAGCGGTCTTCGAAGAGTCTGGGGCCGGGCTCATCACGGTCGGCTGCTCGGTCTTCGACCTCAACGTCGCCACCACAGGTGGAGCGATCAGCGGACAGGACGACGGTGACGTCCTCATCGACACCAGCCTGTTCTCCGCCAACGCAGCTTCCGCCTCCGGCGGAGCGATTGCCGACGCTCTCGACGGACTGCGCCTGGTCGTCTCCAACTCTCGCTTTGCGGACAACACGGCCACCGACGATGGCGGCGCCGTCCTGTCCACCTCAGACTTCACCGACGAGGCCAATCACTACACGGGGAACGAGGCTGCGGCGGGCGGCGCCGTGTTTTCCGACAGCACCAGCTCCGTCGGCTTCACGTCCAACGAGAGCGTGTTCGAGAACAACAGCGCGACATCCTCCGGTGGGGCGATCCACGTCGAGTCGACGGTCGTCGGATTGATGGCAGCAACACTGACCGGCAACACTGCGGCGGTCGGCGGCGGCGTCTCTTCCCTCGGGAATCTGACCATCGAAGCGTCCACCATTGCCGCCAACGTGGCGACCGGAGCGGCAGGGGTGGTGGCCGGCGGTGGGCTCTACTCCGACGGGACGACGACAGTTCTGAATACCACGATCTCCGGCAACTCCGCCGCCAACGGTTCGGGGGGCGGAGTCGGTACCGCCGGAGGAAACATCCACCTCAACCAGGCGACCGTGGTCGACAACCACGCCGACGGCGGATCCGGCGGTGGTTTCTCCACCGACCCTGCTGCCGCCCTCACCATCTCCAACAGCTTGGTCGCCTTCAACACCGCGCAAACCCAGGCCGACTGCTCGGCCAACACGTCGCTCGGCTACAACTTCTTTCGGCTGTTGGGCGGATGCGCTCCTGCGCCCACCGATATCGCCGGCGTCGAGTTCCCCATCGATCCCGTCATCGGATCCCTCGCGGACAACGGCGGCCCCACGCACACACACGCCCTCCTGTCAGGAAGCCCGGCGATCGACGCCGCCGATCCCGGTTCGGTGGGAGCGGAGCTGGACGCCTCCTTCTCGGGCGGGTTCGTGATGTCCCAAAGCAACCTCGCCGCCAACCCCGACGGCGTGCTCACCGACGAATTCTTCGAGGCGGGAAGCTTCTTCGCGTCCACGGACACAGGCAGCCCATTCGATCTCACCAAGAGCTTCGCCACGTCGTTTGCGTTCGTGCTCGATCCTGTCGAAGGATTGGGAGCCAACGCGTCGGGTGACGGCATCACCTTCGCCGTCGTCGCCGACCAGGGTTTCCTCGGAGAGCCAGGCGGTCGCCTCGGCATCGGAACCGCCGCCGGCAACCCGTCGGTTGCGGTCGAATTCGACACGTACTTCAACGCCACCGACCCGAGCGGCAACCACGTCGGTATCAATGTCGGCGGCGCTTCGGATAGCCAGGCTGTCCTGTCGCTCATCACTGCGGAGGTGGCCGAACCCTTCGACGACGGACTCACACATTGGGCGTGGGTGGACTATCACGCCGGCACCCATCAGATCGAGGTCTACCTCGCCGCCACGGCTGACAAGCCCGCCTCGCCAACGTTGACGGCCTCCGTCGATATCGCCTCAGAAGTTGGCGGCGCCGGCTACTTCGGCTTCACCGGCGCCGGTGGGTTGGCCTGGGCGCATCAGGAGATCGTTTCCTGGGAGCTCACTCAATCTACGTGCGAGCCTCTCGACCAGCGGGGGGCGATCCGGCCAGACGGCGCCGCCTGCGACATGGGTGCCGTCGAAGTTGCCGCTTCTCTCCCGACCTTGACCGATGTGTCCCACACGGTCGACACCAACAGCACCGAGCCCGGGGTGATCGAAGTTCCCCTCTTCGACGTCCCCATCGAGAAGATCACCGGTTCGGGTGAGATCGTGGAGGCATCGCCGCTCGCCTCGATACCGCTCGCCTCCATCCCACTCGCCTCCATCAGCATCGCCGAGTCCCCTCTCGCCTCGATACCGCTCGCCTCCATCCCGCTCGC
>CBDUEV010000022.1:0-41994 GCA_965366365.1 uncultured Acidimicrobiia bacterium
TGAATCGGTCAGTCTTGGCGGGCTCGGACAACCCGCAGGGCACGGATCGTCACCCAGGGATTGGTGCGAGTCCTTCCCCCAGGCCCCCACCGGGCGAAGGTGCAATTGCTGCAGATCTCAGTGGCGGTGCGCGCCCGTCGGTGCTCCATCGGAAAGCCGCCGTCGCCGGTGCGCTTGGTGAGAAGAAGGTCGAAGGCACGATCACAGCGCCAGTCGGCGAGACGTCCCAGATCGGCCATCACCTCCAGTACGAGCAGAACATCGAAGAATCGGATCGGGAACCCGATCTTGTCTGCTGCCGGGCCCCACGTGGGCTCGATCAGGTCGCCATTGCGACGGAAGAGCAGGTGGTGCTCCAAGAGAAACTCGGTCCCACGTCCGAGGGTCCGCTTGGCGGCCTGGTCACCGGTCTCCCGCACCCATGCCGCCAGGCCTCGCACGCCCAGCACCGTCTCGACGACGGATGATTGGCGCGCCTGCGGACGTACGTCACAGTTCCATCCCCCGTCTGGCCACTGCGTCCTTCCAAGCCGATCCGCCAGCACCTGCAGGCGCTCGTCCATCAAGCCCAGCTCGATGCTGGCCCAGAGCACGTTGCCCTCCATCGAAGCACACCGCCGAATCCGCTCCGGCTGCCCCTCGAGGTGGTGGGTCCAGTTCGGCTTCAGGAACGCCTCCGACAGGATCCAGGCGAAGACCAGTTCCTGCACCTGTTGGAGACGCGGGTCTCCCCCGGGATGGCCACGTTCTGCCAGCTGCACGAGAGCCCAGTGCGCGCCTTGCCATTTGCGGTAGGCGTGGCGCGGGTCGATGAAAGTGCCTTCGATGACCGCCGCACAATCCGGACTGGCCCGAACCTCTTCGGCCCGCTCCTTCATTTCGTCGGACGCCGGGTCCGCTCCGTCCAACACGAGTCGGGCCTGGTATCGGACCGCCGGATCGTCCCACGTGCGGAGGCCGTCCATCACAGAGTCCATAGCCCGAGCATAGGACGCCTGCTCCCGGAGCTTCGTTGGTAGGGTGCTCGATCAGGAGACAGAGGAGCGATGATGCAGGTGCCCGATTTCACAGTCACCGACCCAGCGGGGCACCCATGGCGGCTGTCCGAGCATCTCGACTCCGCCGCGGTCCTCATCTTTCTGCGCGGGGATTGGTGAGCGTACTGCAACGGCCAGCTGGTCAGCTTGGCTTCCCGACACGATGATTTCCTCGCCGCAGGCGCCCGCCTGTTCGGGGTGGTGATCGACTCGCCGCAACAGAACGCCGCCATGATCGAGAAGCTCTCGCTGCCGTTCCCCCTCCTCAGCGACCCGGATCGATCGGCAGCCATAGAACCCTTTGGGGTCGCCAACCCGACCGACCGTCGCAACATCGCCCACCCCGCCATCGTCGTCGTCTCGACCTCCGGGGCCGAGACGTGGCGCTGGGTTGCACGCGACTATGCGGATCGCATCCCCGAGGACGATGTCCTCGTCGAGTTGGCGTCGCTCGAACTGCCGCCCACCAGCCAGGATCCGCCTGCCGTCGCACATCCGAAGCCCGGACCGCACGCCATGCCTCTCGACAAGCTGAGCGCCTACCTCCGGGGAGCTCGCTTCGCGGCCGTGGCCCTGGGTGGCCGCCACCCCACCATCGCCGCCGACACCGCCGATTACGTGGCCGAGATGGACCGCTTCCTCGCCGCCATCAAGGTGCTCGCCAAGAAGTGAGCCGACACCAAGGAGTCGGCTCACTTGCCAGAGGTGACGGCCGGTCAGCCCTTGAGCGTGGCGGCGAGACGGTCGGAGTCGACGGCCTCCTCGCCGCGGCTGCGGTGCCAGCGGTCCCAGAGCACGAGCATCGAAGGCAGCACCAGCACGGCCGAGATCAATGCGAAGGCGATGGCGTACACGGTCACCGCCCCGAACTGCTGGAAGGGGACCGTCGACGACGTGACGAGGATCCCGAACCCGGCGATGGTCGTGAACGCCGAGCCTGCCAACGCTCCTCCGGTGTGCTTGGTCGTCGACTGAATGGCTTCTTCTGGCGTCGCGAACCGCACCCGGTCTTCCTGGAACCGGTGCGTGATGTGGATGGTGTACGGCACCCCGATGCCGATCGCCAGAGCGGAGATGGTGGCCGTGACCGGACCGAAGGGGATCCCCGACAGGTACATCGCTCCGAACGTCCACAATACGATCAACGCCACGGGCAGGATCGTGATGACACCCAGAAGGGGCCGACGCGACTCGATCCAGAAGTTCAGCACCAGGATGAGCATCGCCGCGAAGATCGTGATCGCCAGAGAACGGGCCTGCGAGCTCTGGAGCGCCTCGACGACCACGCCGCTGATGATGCCTTCAGACGTGGCGACGGCGGTCCCACCGGCGTCCACCACAGGCATGAAGTCGGCGGTCAGGTCTTCTCCGAGTTGCACGGCACCCGTTTCCCCGGCCTGGGTGGTCACCGTGAAGAGAGCCGCGTCATAGCTGCCGTCGGCGCTCTTGTGCAGGTACTGGGCGAGCGACGGGTCGGCCGCCAGCACCGCGTCGTAGAGGCCGGCGACATCCGCACCATCGGACACGGTCAGGTCCTGGCCCAAGCCGGCCTGACCGGCCAGTTCCGCCACCTCCGGAGCGAACGAGGGGCTCTCCGGATTGACGAGAGCGCCGATCACCGAGAGCGGCGACTCGGCCGATGGGAAGCCTGCGAACTGGAGAACGTTGGTGGTGTCGGACATGTTGCCGTAGGACGCGGCGAGCGCGTTGTGGGCCTGCGGAGTGGCCAGATCATCAGCCTTGATCAAGACCTGCGTCGTCTCGCCGAAGCCTCCTCCGAACTCATCTGAGAGAAGATTGATGGTATCGAGGAGCGGGTTGTCCCTCGGCACGAAGTCAGTGAAGCTGAACGACGTTTCGAGTTGGCTCGTCCCCCACGCGCCGACCCCACCCAGAATGAGCGCCGCGACCAAGGTTATGACCGGGATGCGCTCGGCAAGCGCCGAGGTTTTCCCGATCAACGCGGGGAGCAGGCGATCCTTGGTGTCGTCGTGCGGCTCATTGAACCCCAGGGTTCCCTTCCTTTCGCCGGCCCTGTCGAGGAGGAGGCGAACGGCGGGAACGAACGTGAGCATGAGCACGAACGACGCCCCGATCCCGACGGCTGCCAAGATCCCGAAATCCTTGAGGGCGGGCACCGGCGAAACAAAGTTGGTGAGGAAGCCGACCATGGTGGTCAAGGTGGCCAGCACGAGGGCGATTCCCACCGTGTGGATGGCCCGGCCGACGCCTTCGGTCACCGTGGCGCCTTCGCCCACTTCTTCTCGGTATCGAGTGGTCAGGTGAATGGAGTAGTCGACGCCCAATCCGATCAGGAGTATCGGCAAGATCTGCAGCATAGGGTTGAAATCGGCGATGAGCCCGAGGTACTTGGGACCGGCCAGAGCCCCGACACCGTTCATCCAGGTTATGGCCAGAACGATGGCGATGAGCGTGACTGCGGTGTCGGCCGCCGACCGGCGGAGTCCGTAGAGGACCTTGCGGAAGCCGGTGGCGTCGGGCCGCCCCATCCAGAACACGAACAAGAGGACGGCGATGATAATGATGAACGCCGTTCCGAACAGTCGGCCGATCTCCTGCTGGAAGTCATCCTGGTCGGCGAACAAGAGCTCGAAGCTGAAGGGATCGGCGGTGTAGCCGCTCGGAAGGTCGAGGGCGGCGATGTCGTCTGCCATCGAGGCGACATCGGCCACGTACTCGTCGAACAGCGCCGTGTCGGTGGGTGGGTTGACGAAGATGATCATCAGCCCGTATGACGCCGAGGGCGCCGCCAAGTCCTGGTCGGCGGAGAGCAGGCCGTTGACGAAGCCCGCCTGTTCGGGGGGAAGTGCCTCGAGGCCCTGACCAAAGGCCGCCTTGACGACGTTGGTGTCCGCATCGGCTGGTACCTGCCCCTGGGCCACCGCGGCCTCGACAGGCAGCAGGAAGGTCACCACCGGGGGGCGTTCGCCGTCTCCGACCGCAAGGTATGGAGCCATGTCGCTCTCGACGATGGCCTGTGTGACCGCCTGGCTCGTGGCCAGGCCGCCGCCCGTGAGGACGTCGCCAACGTCAGAACCGACCACCACCTGGATGACCGATTCGGTGGACTCCTCGCCAAAGAGATCCCCTACCTCTTCGATGGCCAGAAGTTCGGGTGCGTCGGGAGCGAAACCCTCATTCCCGCTGCTCTGCACGACCTGGCCGGCGAAGACGCCGAACACGACGCTGAGTAGCACGACTCCTACGATCACCCCGATGGGAGATTTGGCGACGATGCGCGCCAGTCCATTGACCAAATACTTCACGATGCCCTCTCAAGATTTCTCGAAGTCCAAGCGTACGGAAGGAATCCGACGCACTGTCGAATGCTACGCCGGAGCCAGGGAAACCCGTAATCGGAGCGGGCACCTCCGCCATCACTTCACGCCTGCCTCGGCCATACTGGACGCATGTTGCGCGTGCTTGCTGCTGACGGCTCGGTGATCGGGCCGATTCCGGACATTTCCACCGATCGAGTTCTCGCCATGTACCGACACATGGCGCGGGCACGCGGCTTCGATCGGAAGGCGATGGCGCTGCAGCGACAGGGCCGCATCGGGACGTATCCCCCGCTCGAAGGCCATGAGGCTGCTCAGATCGCGTCGGTGATGGCGCTGGAGGAGCAGGATTGGATCTACCCCGCCTATCGAGAGCAGGGATCGATGCTCGCCCGCGGGATGCCCATGGAGGTGATCCTCGCCTATTGGAAAGGGGTTCCGAATCCGGCATGGGACCCGAGCATCTACCGAGTGGCAACCATCACGGTCCCGATCGCCAGCCAACTCCCCCACGCCGTCGGCCACGCCTATCAGGCTCGGCGCGCCGGCCAATCGATCGTGACGATGACCTACTTCGGGGACGGCTCGACATCCGAGTCCGATTTCCACGCCGGACTGACGTTCGCCGGGGTGTGGAAGGCCCCCACCGTCTTCGTCTGCCAGAACAACCAGTACGCCATAAGCGTGCCACTCGCCAAACAGACCGCCGCGGCCGCCCTCGCCGACAAGGCGCTCGGGTACGGCATGCCCGGGGTCCAGGTCGACGGGATGGATGCTCTCGCCGTCTACGCAGCCTGCCAAGAGGCTGTCGAACGCGCCAGAACGGGTGGAGGCCCGACCCTCATCGAAGCGATGACCTATCGGTTTGGGCCGCACGCCACGGCCGATGATCCCTCGCTCTATCGGTCTGCCTCCGAAGTCGAGGCGTGGCGAGAGAGAGATCCTCTCATCCGACTGCACCGCTATCTCGAGGCAGCTGGAATCGCGGTGGATACGGAGACGATCATGGCTGAGGCGGCGGTCGAAGCCGAGGAAGCTGTCGGCAAGATCGACTCGTGGCCCCGTCCGAGCCGCGCCGATGCCATTCGACATGTCTATACGCGGATTCCGGATGGCCTCATCCAACAGGTCGGGGAGTCCGAACTCGCCCACGGCGAACCCGCCACCGTCTTTGCCGATGCAGAACGCTGGCGACCGGCCCAGGGGGCGCCACCCCAGGGGCCAACCGAGCAACTGACCATGGCCGACGCCCTCAATCTGGCCCTTCGCCAGACCATGGAAACGGACCCCAGCACGGTCCTGCTCGGCGAGGATGTCGCCACGGCGGGCGGGGTCTTCCGGGTCACGGCCGGGCTCCTCGACCAGTTCGGCGAAGACCGCGTCATCGACACACCGTTGAACGAGTCTGGCATCGTCGGCACCGCCATCGGCATGGCCATGGCCGGCGGGCGACCCATCGCCGAGATCCAGTTCGACGGATTCGTCTACGTGGCCTTCGACCAGATCGTCTCCCATCTCGGCCGGATGCGATACCGCAGCCGCGGTACCGTTTCGTTGCCCGTAGTGGTGAGGATGCCGAACGGCGCCGGGATCCGGGCCCACGAGCACCACTGCGACAGCCCCGAAAGCTACTTCGCTCACGCGCCGGGCCTCATCGTGGTCATCCCCTCCACTCCGTTCGATGCCAAGGGTCTGTTGGCAGCGGCGATCGAGGCAGACGATCCGGTGATCTTCCTGGAACCCAAGGTGCTCTATCGAGCCGACCGCCAGGCCGTCCCGGTCGAGCACTACACCATTCCCATCGGCACGGCGAGCGTCCGGAGGGTCGGCACGGATCTGACGCTCGTTTCCTATGGCGGCCTAATGCCGGCCGCCCTGGCCGCCGCCGAGGCGGTGGCCGATGCCGGCTCGATCGAGGTGATCGACCTCCGCACCATCTACCCGTGGGACCACGAAACGGTGCTGACCAGCGTCGCCAAGACCGGCCGCCTGGTGATAGCTCAGGAACCGCCCAGGACCGCCGGGATCGGGGCCGAGATCGCCGCCACGGTGGCCGAAAAGGCACTGTACGCACTGGAGGCTCCGATCCGCCGGGTATGTGGGTTCGACGGTCCGATGCCGCATTTCTCCGTCGAACACCACGGCCTCGTCGACGCCGATCAGATCGAATCGGCCATCCGCTCGACGCTGGCGGAGTGATCGGGCCGCCGACGCCGCTCCACGGGGGGCCAATGGTCGGAAATCGGCAGGACAGCACTAGCATCGGGGGATGATCCAAGCTCATGTGGCCGTCTTCGGCTCATCCCAGGCGCAACCCGGGGAGCCGGCGTATTCCGAGACCGAACGCCTGGGGGCTCGCCTCGCTTCGTTCGGTGTCGCCGTCGTGAACGGGGGCTACTCCGGATTGATGGAGGCGGTGTCCAAGGGCGCCGCCACGGAGGGCGGACGAGTCATCGGGATCACCTCACCGCAGGTGTTCCCCCAACGCTCCGGCGCCAATGCATGGATCACCGAAGAGCGACCCCATTCCACCATCACCGAACGAATCCACGACATCGTGAATTTCTCCGACGCCAGCATCACCATGACGGGCTCGCTGGGCACCCTCACCGAACTGATGGCTGCCTGGAACACGGCCTTCGTGGCGCGCTTCCGTGGAGCAGTCCCCAAGCCGGTGATCACCATCGGCGAACCGTGGACCAGCCTGGTTCCCCATCTGGCGGAGACGCTCGACACGGACCGCTCCGTCGTCACCACCGTGGCGAGCGTCGATGAGGCGGTCGATGAACTCGTTCGCCAGCTCGAGCTCAGCCCCGTCGGTTGATCGTGGTTGATTCCCCACCTCCTCGAAGCGCCGTGTCACCCACGTTTCCCGCCGGAACGTCGCACCGGACCCCAGATCGGCCACGGCAGGTGGGTCTGCCGTGAGTGCTCGCAAACTGGTGGCGGCCGGCGGGATCGTGTGGCGGCCCACCAAGACGGGAGTCGAACTGCTGCTGGTGCACCGGCCCGGTTACAAGGACTGGACCTTCGCCAAGGGGAAGCTCGACATCGGGGAGTCCTTGCGCGATTGCGCCCGGCGAGAGGTGGAAGAGGAGACGGGATTCACCTGCATCATGGGGCCGCGTCTGGGAGCCATCGAATACACCACCGGCCGGGGGGAGCTCAAGGAGGTGCATTACTGGTCGATGCACCCCGTGGGCGGTACCTTCAAACCCAACCGCGAAGTGGACAAGATCGCCTGGCTCCGGCCCAAGGCAGCTCTCCGTCAACTCACCTACCCCCGCGATCGCGAGTTCCTCACCGAGCTGGGAACCCACTGGTGGATGCTGGAGCCACGAGTCTTCCTGGTGCGACACGCCCATGCCGGTGATCGCTCCGCCTGGGACGGCAAAGACAGCAAGAGGCCGCTGTCAGCCAAAGGTCGGCGCCAGGCCGACGGCATCGCCAACAAGCTCAAGAACGAGGGGGTGACGACGATCTTCTCCAGCCCCCGGGTCCGGTGCACCGAGACCGTCGAGCCCCTGTCCATACTCCTCGGCATCGAGGTTGAGACACACCCCGCCCTCGACGAGGGAGCTTCCGCCAAAGAAACCGTGGCGCTCATCGAGGAGGTGGCTGATTCCCGTTCGGTGCTCGTCACCCATGGCGATGTCGTGTTCGGCACCCTCGATCGGTTGGCCAAGAAAGGCGCCCATTTGAAGCTGCCCGTCGAAGCCAAGAAAGGGTCGACCTGGGTCCTTCACCCGGAGGACGACGGCTCCATCGGCAAGGGCCTCTACCTTCCGCCTCCTCACGCCTGAGCCGGCGCTCAGGCCAACGCCTCGCTGAGGATGTGCTGCTGCTCGGCGGCGTGCTGCCTGGCCGAGCCGGTCGCCGGACTGGCGGAAGCCGCCCGGCTGACGAGACCGATTCGCCGACCCAGCATCCCCCGCAAGAGGGGCCGCACATATTGAATGGCGCCCATGTTGGCCGGTTCCTCCTGCACCCACGCCACCTCGATCCCCTCGGGGAAGGCGCCGAGCGCTTCGGCCAATTCGACCTCCGGGAACGGGTAGAGCTGCTCGAGGCGCACGATGGCCACGTCGTTGGCGCCGGCCTCGGCGCGGGCCGCCATCAGCTCGTAGAAGACCTTCCCGCTACACAGGAGGACCTTTCGCACACTCTCAGTCGCCGTCGGGTCCTCCAGCACCGGGCGGAAGGAACCGGCCACGAGCTCGCCCACCTCGCCGAAGGACGCTTTGGTGCGAAGGAGGCTCTTGGGTGTGGCAAGGATCAGTGGCTTGCGGTCGGGGTTCTTGACCTGCCGGCGGAGCAAATGAAAGTAGGAGGAGGCGGTCGAGGGGACGGCCACGCGGATGCTGTTCTCTGCGGCAGACTGGAGGAACCGCTCGATCCGGGCGCTGGAATGCTCCGGGCCTTGACCCTCGAATCCGTGCGGCAGCAGGAGAACCAGGCTGGATCGTTGATTCCACTTGTCCTGCCCAGGGACGATGAACTGGTCGATGATCACCTGGGCGCCGTTCACGAAGTCCCCGAATTGGGCCTCCCACACCACGAGGGCGTCGGGACTCTCGACCGAGTAGCCGTACTCGAACCCGACCGCGGCGAATTCCGAGAGCATCGAATCGACGATTCGCAGCCGGGCAGCGCTGCCGGCCAGATCCTGGAGGGCGATCCATTCCGCCCCGGTCTCGAAATCCACGAGCGCAGCATGCCGATGGGAGAACGT
The DNA here is from genome assembly GCA_965366365.1 of uncultured Acidimicrobiia bacterium. Classification (GTDB taxonomy): domain Bacteria; phylum Actinomycetota; class Acidimicrobiia; order Spongiisociales; family JAENVV01; genus CBDUEV01. The sequence continues at coordinate 9,069 of CBDUEV010000022.1, forward strand.
TCCTCGCTTGGAGTCCTCTCCCGCCAGTCGAACCCAATGGCCTTCCAGGGCCAGACTCCCCAACGCCATCGCCTCGGCGACACCCCAATCGACGAGCCCCTCGTCGTACATCTTTCGCCGCGACTCGACGAGACGGACCAACTTGGGGTGCAGAGTGAACCCGTCGGGCGGGGTAGAGATTGCTCCCACGATCACCTCGAGGGTCTCGGCCGGCACACCGGTTGGTGCTTCGACGGAATCCGATTCGGCGGGACCGGAATCGGCCGGACGCGCCGCGATCTCGCTGGTCTCGGCAAACGCCGTGTCGAGAAGGCCTCGGAACTCCTCGAGTAGCTGCTCCCCCTCGTCCACCGAGATCTCCTGGGTGTTGACGAGCGTCTCCATGTAGAGCTTTCTGACAGAGCGCCGCTGGTCGATGATCCGATACATCAGCGGTTGGGTGTACGACGGCTCATCGCCCTCGTTGTGACCGCGCCGGCGATAGCAGATCAAGTCGATGACGACGTCCTTGTTGAAGGCCTGCCGGAAGGCGAACGCCAGGCGAGCTGCCTTCCCCACCGCCTCGGGATCATCACCGTTCACATGGATGATCGGAGCTGCCACCGTCTTGGCAACGTCGGTTGCATAGAAACTGGAGCGGGCGTCGAGCGTCGAGGTGGTGAACCCCACCTGATTGTTGACCACCACGTGGACCGTTCCACCCGTCCGATAGCCACGGAGCTGGCTGAGGTTGAGCGTTTCTGCCACCACGCCCTGACCGGCGAAGGCGGCATCACCGTGGATGAGAAGGGGAAGCACCAGATTGTGCCCGAAGCTGCCCAACCGTTCCTGCTTGGCGCGAGCGATGCCCTCCAGAACGGGATCGACCGCTTCCAGGTGACTGGGATTGGCGGCCACCGACACCTCGATCTTGGAGCCGAAAGGGGTCTCGTGGATGCCCGAGGCGCCCAGGTGGTACTTGACGTCGCCAGAGCCCTGAGTCGAGCCGACGTCCATGTTCCCTTCGAACTCACGGAAGATCCGGCTGTACGACTTGCCGATTGTGTTGGCGAGCACATTGAGGCGACCCCGATGCGCCATTCCGATGACCACCTCGTTCATCTCGTCTTCAACCGCGGCGTTGAGCAGGGTATCGAGAAGCGGAATGAGGCTTTCGGCGCCCTCGAGACCGAATCGCTTGTGACCCACGTATTTGGTGTGGAGGAATCGTTCGAACGCTTCGGCCTCGTTGAGCTTTCGGAGAATGCGGATCTTTTCCTCGCGCCGCATGGCGGGTTGCGGGCCTTCGACCCTCTCCTGGATCCACGCCTTCTGTTCGGGCTCCTGCATGTGCATGAACTCGATGCCCATGGTGCGGCAGTAGGCGTCACGAAGCTGACCGAGGATGTCGCCCAACTTCATGATCGACTGGCCCAGCAATCCTCCGGTGGCGAACTCACGGTCGAGGTCCCAGATGGTCAGCCCATAGGTGAGCGGATCCAGCTCGGGGTGCATGACCGGGCTCGACTGTCGGAGGGGATCCAGGTCCGCGATGAGATGGCCGCGCACCCGGTACATGTTGATCATCTGGAAGACGCGGGCCTGCTTCTCCGCCCACCCGGGACTACCCACCGGGGGGTTGTCGTCGGCTGCCCATTTGGCGGGGGTATACGGGATTCCCATCGACGAGAAGATGTCGTCGAAGAAGCCGCCCTCACCCAGGAGAAGCTCGTGCACCCGCGCCAGGAACAGACCGGATTGGGCACCCTGGATGACCCGATGGTCGTAGGTGGAGGTCAGGGTGACCACTCGACCAATACCCATTCTGGCCAGGAACCGCGGGTCGGAAGCCGAGTACTCGGGCGGATAGTTGATCGCCCCCACCCCCACGATCAAGCCGTGGTCCGGCATGAGCCTCGGTACCGATTGCACCGTGCCAATGGTCCCCGGATTGGTGAGGCTGACGGTGGTCCCGGCGAAGTCCTCCGGTGTGATCTTGTTGGAGCGCACCCTGTGAACCAGTTCCTCGTACGCCAACCAGAACTCCTGGAAGTCCATCTGATCGGCGCCCTTGATGTTGGGGACGAGCAGAGTGCGCGAGCCGTCCTTGCGCTGGACGTCGATGGCGAGGCCGAGGTTGATCGTCTCGTGACGGATCATGTGAGGCTGATCGTCGAAGTCGGCGTAGGCGACGTTCATACCCGCCTGGTCCTTGAGCGCCTGCACTGTGGCCCAGCCGATGAGATGGGTGAAGCTCACCTTGCCGCCCATGGTCAGGCGGCGCAGTTGGTTGTTGATGATCTTGCGGTTGACCTCGAGCAGTTTGGCGGGAATCGAACGAACGGACGTGGCCGTCGGGACCGTCAGGCTCTCGTCCATGCGCTCGGCGATACGAGCAGACGCCCCTCTCAGGGGTGCCGCATTGTCCGGGACGGCTTCCGCCTCGGTCGTTCTCGGTTTCGTTTGGGCTGGGACCGGCTCGGGAGCCGGTGGGGCGGCCGGTGCCGCCGCCGCGGCGGGTCGAGCGAGCCGAGCTCCGACCACTGCTCCACCCGGCTCGTAGTCGGAGAAGAAGTCCTGCCACGCCTCACTCACCGAGTTCGGAGAGTCGAGGAACTTTCGGTACATCTCATCGACGAGCCAGAGATTGGGGCCGAACTCGTTCGCCTGCGTGTCGATGTCGGTGCTGGCCATGGCCGTCCTGGTCCGAGGGTGAGATTGCTCATGGTACCGACGACCTCTGGAAATCCAAGCGAGGTGTCCAACGGGCCGGCGTCGGAGCGTACACTCGGCCCAATGAGCGACGACCTTCTGCGCCATCGGAAGCGCTTTCCGATTCTCGACGACACTACCTACCTGGTGAATCACTCGCTGGGGGCCATGTCGGACGAATCGTCCGAGGCACTCGCCCAATACGCCACGGAGTGGGCGACCCGAGGGGTCCGGGCATGGTCGGAGGGCTGGTGGGATACGCCGGTCTCCGTCGGCAACGGTTTGGCACCCATCGTCGGGGCGCCCGCCGGTTCCATAGCCATGGTCCAAAACGTGGCGGTGGCCCAGGAGGTGATTGCGTCCTGTCTCACCCTGCACGAACCCCGCAATCGCGTCGTCTTCTCGGAACTCAACTTCCCTTCTGTGATGTATCTCTGGCACAACGTCCCCGGAGCACACATCACGACCGTGAGAAGCTGGGATGGCATCGGTGTCCCCACCGAGGCGTTCCTGGTAGCCATCGACGAACGGACTGCGATCGTTCCGCTCAGCCACGTGCTGTTCCGGAGTGGGTACCTGCAGGACGTCGAACAGATCATCGCCCGCGCTCACGAGATGGGGGCCTACGTGGTCCTGGACTGCTACCAATCGGCCGGCACCCTTCCCTTCTCACTCGAAGACCTCGACGTGGATTTCGCCGTGGGGGGATCGGTCAAGTGGTTGTGTGGGGGCCCAGGAGCGGGATGGCTGTACGTCCGGCCAGACCTCCAGGAGGTGTTCGAACCGCGCTTCGTGGGTTGGCAGGCCGATCAGGAGCCCTTTGCCTTCGTGCCCGGCAAGATCCGCTACGCCGAGGGCATCTGGCGCTACTTGTCTGGCACCCCGAACGTTCCCGCTCTCTATGCGGCCGCGGCCGGATACCGAATCATCCAAGAGGTGGGGGTGCCTGCGATCAGGGAACGTTCCTTGGAGATGACCGACCGCTTGATCGAGTTCGCCGACGAGCACGAGATCCCGGTCACCTCGGAACGCCACCGTGTTCGGCGCGGGGGGACGGTCACGCTGGGCGTGCCCAACGAAGCGGCCGTTGCCGAGACGCTGGCTGCCCAAGACATCATCGTCGACAGCCGGCCCAACGCCGGCGTCAGGGTTGGACCACATTTCTACAATTCCGACGAAGACCTCGCCACCTTCGAAAAGGCACTCCTTCAGATACTGCGGAAGTAGGGGAAGCCGATATCGGAAGAGAACGCCTCTGGAGCCCCCGGCGCTGCTTTGACCATCCTGGTGACACGCCAGGGCCCCGGGGACCGCTATTTCGGCTTGCGCGCCCGGATCGAGAACATGGTCGGGCACAGGTCCGGGTTCGGAAACGCCCAACGGCCGTTGCCGATGTCCACCATCGAGACGTGCGCCTGCCACTCACAAAAGCGGTACTCCTCGAATGCCTCGATGACCAGACCGACGTCGAGGAGAGCGGTCATCGTTTCGGAGAGGGCATGGTTCCAGTCGTAGCAGCGCGTATTGGCGATCTTGCCCGACCCCAGGTAGGTCTCGTCCGAGTCCCACTGGGCGGGCTCGTCGGTCTCGAAATAGGGCAGGACCGCGGTGAGCGCCGGCAGGTCCCAATCCAGGGTCATCAACATGGGGTGGCCGTCGCGGATGTAGAACACACCGCCGGGCGCGAGAAGACGATCGACGACGTCTGCCCACCTTCGAATGTCCGGCAGCCAGTTGATGGCGCCGACCGACGTGTATACGATCTCGAACTGCTCGGTCAGCACTTCGTGGGCCTGGTAGACATTCGACAGCACGAACCGGGCGTCGAGGCCGGCCATCTCCGCGAGACGCCTCGCCGCTGCGATCGACTCCTCGGAGAAATCCACCCCCGTCACCCGAGCACCGAGCCGGGCCCACGACAGGGTGTCGGTCCCGATGTGGCATTGCAGATGGACGAGCGACTTGCCGGTCACGTCGCCGACGCGGGCGCGGTCCGTCTGGACGACGTCGGTGATCTTGCGGCTATCGCGTGCGAAGGACTCGGGGTCGTAGGCGTCCTCGGCCCAGTGGGCGACGGCGCGATCGTCCCAATTGGCGCGGTTGGCCTCGAAGAACTCGTCGATCGGCATCTTTCAGGTGGGCGGGAGCCCATCCCCCGCTCGCACGGCCTCCTTGACCGGTCCGAGTAGTTCGATCAGTCGCTCGGTGTCTCTCTCACCCAAGGCTCTGAGCGGTGCCATGGCCAGCTCGTCGGTGAGCCGCTCCACCCGGACCCGGGCTGCTGCCCCCTCGTCGGTGAGGGTGCCGTCCGGGGTGATCCACCCTCGCTCCACCAGCCTGGCCTCCCCCTGTTCCCAGTGTTCGGGACGCCAACCTCGCAGCTTGCGGAGCTGAGGCATCGGCAACTTCGACCACCCCGCCGAGGTCACCAGAGCGTCCATGGGTTCGAAACCCTCGGCGACGAGGGCAATCACGTGCCCGTCACCGCGGTGCTCTCGGAGCAGGGTGAGCTGATGCCACATCGCCAGGAGAGGTTCGCCGGGCACAGGCAGGGACAGATGCCCGCCGAACAACGGTCGTCCCGCCGGGACGAGCTCCGCGGTGGACCGTGTGACGAGCTCGGTGATGTCGGCGATGACGGCCTTCGCTTCGGTGCCGGCCGTGAAGCGTTCCAAAGCAGCCAGCACGCCCGCGTGACGGGCTTCGAGCACCTGGGCCGGCGTGGCCGTCGACCACGCGTCCCGCATGGCTCGCTGGACCAGCCCGGGGCTGAAATTGTAGAAGGCGGCCGCGACCACGCCGTGGGAGACGGCACCCATCGGCGCCGACCGGCTGGCGAAGTACTGGGAGATCGGCTCCAGCCCGAGGGCGTCATACTCGGCTTTGGGTTCCGGCGCGAAATACACGAAAGCGTGAACAGGCTCGAGAGCCTCCCACACGCGGCGAGCAGTCGACGGTGGCATCGGGGCACCCTACCGCCTGAGCCGTCTCGGTGCCGGAGCGAGCCAAGGCCATCCCTCCTACAATCGCGATCGAGATCCGATCAAGGGAGTGTCAGCCATGGTTGAAGTGCCGCGCGGAGAGCTGTTTCTCGGCGGAGAGATCGACCCGTCCAGCGGAGATCGACTCGAGGACAGCAATGTCCTCTACGAAGCACACCACCTGACGACCCACGGTGTCATCGTCGGCATGACCGGTTCAGGCAAAACCGGCCTCGGCGTCGTGGCGCTCGAAGAGGCCCTCCTGTCCGGTATCCCCTGCCTGGTCATCGACCCCAAAGGCGACATGGGCAACCTGCTGCTCAACTTTCCTTCGTTCGCCGCATCGGACTTCCTTCCATGGGTCGACGAAGGAGAAGCCCGCCGAGCCGACAAGACGCCCGAGGTGTTCGCGGGAGAGACGGCCGAGATGTGGAAGAACGGCTTGGCAGGCTGGGGTATCGAAGCCGAACGGCTCCGGACCCTCGGCGTTCAGGCCGAGTTCGGGATCTACACACCGGGATCCCAGGCGGGCATCCCGGTCAACATCGTCGGCTCACTCACCGCGCCGGATCTCGACTGGGCGACCGAGGCCGAGACCATCCGGGCAGAGATCGAAGGATTCGTCTCCTCCCTGCTGGTCTTGGCGGGCATCGACGTCGACCCGATCTCGAGTCCTGAGCACATCCTCCTCTCGACCATCATCGAGAAGTCCTGGACCGAGGGTCGCGATCTCGATCTGGCGAGCCTCATCGCCCAGGTGCAGGCGCCCCCCATCCGCAAGCTGGGGGTGTTCGAGCTCGACACCTTCTTCCCTCCCAAAGACCGCACCAAGCTGGCGATGCGACTCAACGGCCTGATCGCCTCGCCCTCTTTCGCCTCATGGCTGGAAGGTCCACCGCTCGATGTGCAGAGCCTGCTGTACACCGACGATGGCCGGCCGCGCGCTTCGGTCATGTACCTCTCTCACCTGTCCGACAGCGAGCGGCAGTTCATCGTCACACTCCTCATGTCGAAGGTCGTGACCTGGATGCGTACCCAGCAGGGAACCTCCGACCTTCGGGCACTGGTCTACATGGACGAAGTCTTCGGGTTTGCGCCTCCCACCGCGGAGCCTCCGTCGAAGAAGCCGATCCTCACGCTGCTCAAGCAGGCGCGGGCATTCGGGGTCGGTCTCCTGCTCTCCACCCAGAACCCGGTCGACCTCGACTACAAGGCCATGTCGAATGCCGGTACGTGGATGATCGGGCGACTCCAGACCGAACGCGACAAAGCCCGGATTCTCGAAGGCCTCAAATCGGCGTCGGGCGCCGTGGACGTCGCCTCGTTCGACCGGCTCATTTCCGACCTCGGCAAGCGCCAGTTCGTGTTGCACTCGACCAAGGCAAAGGCGCCAAAGGTGTTCACCACCCGTTGGGCCATGTCCTATCTGGCCGGACCGCTCAGCAGAGAGCAGGTCTCGACGCTGATGGCCGACCACCAGGTGGAGCCGGCCAGCCCTCCTGCAGCGGCGCCGTCCGCGGCCTCCGCTGAAGCCTCCGTCGACGCCGGAACCGTGGACGTCGCGGCCCCCTCGGCCGTTCCGTCACCCGGGGTCTCACCGTCGGTTGCCGACGACGAAACCCCGGTGGCGCCTTCGGTGCCGGACACGACCCAGACGTATTATCTCGACCCTGGCGCTCCGTGGGCGGCCGACGTGGGTGCCGTCGCCGGAGGGAAGCGACACGAGGCCGGAGTGGTGGCCCGGGTGGATCTGGTGTTCGATGATCAGCACGCCGATCTCAATCACCAGGAGGAGTGGGAGGCGGTGGTGTTCCCTCTGGGGGCTTCGTTCGATCCTGAGGCTGCCAGGGCAGTCGACTACGACGATCGCGACCTCCGAACCGCACCCCCGGAAGGCATCGTCTACGCCCTGCCGGAGGCCAAGATCGAGACCAAGACTTTCTGGAAGGGGGTCGAGAGCAGTCTCAAGAACTGGCTGTATCAACACCAATCCGTGACGGTGTTCAAGAACGCCGCTCTCAAGATGTACAGCAGAGTTGGCGAGAGCGAGGAGGAGTTCACGAAGCGGTGTCGCGCCGCTGCCGAGGACGCCGCCGATGCCGACGTCGCCAAGCTCAAGGACAAGTACAAGAGCCGAATCAACTCGGTCCAGGATCAACTACGGGCCGCCGAACGCCGCATCCAGGAGCTGGATGTGGATGTTCAGAGCCGCAAGCAGCAGGAACTCCTGGCAGGCGCCGGCGACCTGCTGGGCGCTTTCCTCGGCGGCCGCCGCCGATCGCGCAGTCTGAGCGGAGTCGCCTCTCGCCGGTCGCAGACACGCCGCACGCAGGAGCGACTCGAGACGGCCCAGGACAAGCTGGCCGACAAGGCCTCCGATCTCGAAGACCTCGAGATACAGCTCGCCGAGGATCTGAACGAGATCGTGGCGAAATGGGATCAAGCCGCTGCCGAGGTCGAGACCCTCGATGTCGGCCTGGAGAAGACGGACATTCGCGTGGAGGAAGTGGCCTTGGTCTGGGTGCCAACCCGCTGATACATCACAAACCGAATGTCGAGTGTGCCTCCATGCGCCGCTACGACGCACTGAAGCACACTCGACGGAAGGCGCCCGCCTACCGATCCCGGTGAGCCCGAAGGGTGGCGGCGACCTGCTCGAAGGAGGGGTCGATCTCGAACGCATAGCCATCCCAGAAACCGTCGCGGGCAGGGTCGAATCGACGCGCCGGCGCTCGGTCAGGACCGAGCGCCTTGGCCTTCATCTTCTCCTCGACACCGGGGAAATCCTCGGCGGCGACAGGCGGAAGCACTTCGAGGGTTATCCGCTCACCGAACCGAACCAGCGGATGAAACGGGTAATCCCACACCGTGTGGCTGCCGGTGAGCACCACCGGCAGGATCCGTCTGCCGAGGTGGCGGGCCAGCGCCACCGCCCCGCCTTGAAAGGCGACCTCGATGCCGAGCACCGAGGCTTGCGGGAAGACCACGACACTCTCGCCTCGTCGGTCCGCCGCCTGGCCCTGCCGGAGAAGTTGCCGCAGTCCCGACCGGGGGCGATCCGTGTCGATCACGATCTGGTCGGTCTCTTGCAGAACCCTCCCCACGATTCGCCATTCGGCGAGCTCGCGGCGAGCGGCGAAGCGAAGCTGGAGCGGGAGATGGAGAAGCGCCACGGCGTCGAGGAATCCTTCGTGAAGTGGCACCACCACATACCGCTCGCCCGGTGTGAGATGTTCCAGGCCGCGCAGCTCCAGGCCGATGTCGAGTTGGTCCACGGCCCGCCGAGCCCACGATCGCATCGCCTCGGACACCGCCACCGGATCGCCGGTTCGACTCGCCCACACCATACGGGCGGCACCTCCGAGAAGAAGCGAGGCGGTACTCCGGGCGCCAACGACGGCCTCGGTCCAGCTCGAGAAGGCAATACGCCCGCCAGGCATCCGATACAACATCGTCCCAGTATGGGCCGGGCTAGGGGGTACCGGTCAGATCAGGCGAAGGGACTAGCCCTCAACCCATGATCGCTGTCATCCGACCCGGGTCCACGACGGCCGCCAAGATGTCACGAATCGAAAGGATGGCGGTCAACTCGTCGCCCACGACCGGGACGTGGCGGTACCCGGTCTCGAGAAGCCACTCCGCCACCTGCTCGACGTCGATGTTCGGCGAGAACACGTCAGGGTTGCGGGTCATGTGGTTGCCGACCACGGCCGAGGTGAACTCGACGCCCATGGCGGCGGCCTCGAGAATATCCCGCTCCGTCAGGATGCCGATGAGTTCACCGTCCACCACGACACCCATCGAACCACAGTCGGCCTCCATCATTGCGTTGGCGGCGTCGAACAGCGTGGAGGACGGGGTGATCGTCTCAGGCGTCCCGCGCACTAGGTCCCTCAACTTGACCATCACCAACCTCCTTTCGACTCACCGTATGCGTCGCCACCTGCCCCAGGCAGGGACCAATGGATCTTTAGCAGGGCCGAAAGACTCCCGAAACGAGAAGGACCGACGCCGGGGCGTCGGTCCTTCTGTCGAGCTCGTGTGAATTCAGATCAGGTCTTGTTCTCTGATCCCGAACGAGGGATGGCGAAGGCGGCACAACGCCAGCTTCTCGAGTTGACGAATGCGCTCACGGGTGAGGTTGAATTCCTCGCCGATCTCCTCCAGCGTGCGGGGCACACCGTCGTAGAACCCGTAGCGGAGAGCCAGGATTCGGCCTTCCCGGTCGGGAAGACGTTCGATCGAGATCCGCAAGCTGTTGGCCACGTCCATCTCTTCGGTGATTTGGACGGGGTCGGCGGCGTCTTCGTCTTCGATGAAGTCGCCCAACTGGGCGCCGTCTTCACCGACAGGCTGCTCGAGCGAGACGGTGTCCGCCACCGACAGGGCGAGTTCCACCTTGTCGACCGTGACGCCGGCCTCTTCTGCAATCTCTTCAGGCTTGGGATCCCGCCCGAGTTCGGCCTTGAGGCTGGCCTGGGCGGCGCGCACCGCGGCCAGGGTGTCGTGGAGGTGGACGGGAATCCGCACCGTGCGGGATTTGTCGGCGATGGCACGAGTGATCGCCTGCCGGATCCACCACGTGGCGTAGGTCGAGAACTTGAAGCCTTTGCGCCAGTCGAACTTCTCGACCGCTCGAATGAGTCCGAGGTTTCCCTCTTGGATCAGGTCAAGGAAGTCGATGCCGGAGGTGTTGGCATATCGGCGGGCGTTGGCGACCACCAAACGGAGGTTGGCGGTGAGAAAGGCATCCTTCGCTTCGCGGCCCTTGCGGATCTTGCGGCGAAGCTCGATTTCTTCCTTCTTGCCCTTGTACTTGCCCTCTTCCATCGCCACCACGGCCTCTTCGCCGGTCTCGATGCGTTGGGCGAGCTCCACTTCCTGCTCGGCGGTGAGCAGGTCGTACTCCCCGATAGCGGTGAGGTACTGCGACACGAGATCGGTGGTGAGCCGACCCCGCTCGTCGGTGAGCTTGCTCGCCTTGGTGGCCTTCGCCCTCGCCGCCTTGGCGGTGGAGTCGGCTTTGGCACGCGTTTTAGGAGCAGGGGGCATACATGGTTCCTTGAGGACGAGGGAAAATCGTCGGAGCGGCCCAGGATCATCCCGAATCCGCCCACGGGCACCAATATGACATAGATCTTCCGTCTTGTGAACCCCTTTTCTTTCCACAGAGAGTGGTTCGGCTCTCCACAGCCCTCCACAGGGTGGAACCGGTTCCCCACAGGGTTATCCACAGGAGAGGGGCTTCGGGGGTGGACGCGCGGTGCTCAACCGGCATCGCGCAGTGAACTCGACATCGGAGCGCTGAGGTCCCTCCTGGCGACTCAGAGTGACATCCCCGCCGGCGACGGCCACCTAGCGAGAAAGGCAGCCCAAACGGCCCCTCAGCCGGGATCAGTCGAACTCGGATCCCAAGGCGGCGAGCAGCTTCTGCTCGAGCCGGTGGCGATCCGTCACCGGGGAACGAAGGTAGAAAACGTCCGTGACGAGACCGGCTCGGGTGTCGATCTTGGCCAACCGCACGTCGAGCCCTTCCTCGAACATCAGGCGGGCCACATCGTGGAGAAAGCCGGGGCGGTCGGGACCGCGCACTTCAACGATCTCCTCGCCTGTGCCGGCGTCGGTCTCGAAACGGACGCTCGCTCCACCCGGGCGCGGGGCGAGCCCACCGGCGGTACGTCGGCGTTGCCGCAGCGCTCCTTCGAGATCGAGCCGTCCGTCCAGCACGCGCTCCAGGTCCCGCCGAAGGAGATTGACGGTGTGATCGGATACCCGTCCCGGTCGCCGGGCGTTGGTCACGTAGAAGGTGTCGAGGGCGAGTCCGTCGTCCCCCACCATCAGGCGGGCGTCCAGCACGTCGACGCCATGCAAAGCCAGGACGCCGGCCACGACCCCCAGGAGCCCGGGTCGGTCGGGTGCGGCCACCACCAGGCTGGTGAGTTGACCCTCGTGCTCGGCGCCCACCGCCACCTCCCCATCGGCGGGACGAGGGGAGGAGAGTTCGAGATGCCTGAGTATCTCCTTCGTCTCGAAACGGGCGGTATACCCCGGACCCATCGTGGAGAGATGCCGTTCGATCGCGCCACGGCCGTGGCGCCCTTCGGCGGCCGCCAGGATCTCGTCGACATTCGTCTCGCTGCCCAACTCCCCGGTCCAACCTCCCAACAGCTGCGAGGTCAGGGAGCGCACCAATGCAGCCTTCCATGGAGTCCAGACCGTGCTTCCCGTCGCTTTCGCATCCGCCACCGCCAGGAGAGCGAGCATACGAACGAGCTGGGGATCGCCGATCGTCTGGGCTGTCTCGGCCACCACGGCAGAGTCGCCGATGTCGCGCCGCGTGGCGACCTGTGGGAGCAGCAGATGCCAGCGGACGCTCTGTGCCATGAGCTGGGTGGCTTTCCGTCCGAACCCGGCGCGTTCGCCAAAGGCCGCCACCAGGTCAGCCCCGATGATGGAATGGTCTCCACCCCTACCCTTGCCGACGTCGTGGAGCAGCGACGCCACCAGGAGTTCGTCGAGGGAGCCGAGCTCCTCTGCCAGATCCCGACACCACGGCTCTGAGCTCTCCGACCCCGTGATGGCGAGCAGCTCGGAGACCGTGCGCCATTGGTGATCCGCTACCGGGTGTTCGTGGAACGGGGCTGCTTGGGGCAAGGAGTAGGTGGCCGCCAGCTCCGGAAGCATTCGAGTGAGGTACCCCAGATCCTGGAGCCGGCTGCTGATCCGTTGTCCCAATCGACCCGCCGCGAGCAGCCGGACGAAGGTGGCCCGGTCGTCCTCCGACCACTGCGGGCCAGGCGCCGTGCGGAGTTTCAGCTCTTCGATACTGCCGAACAGCCTTCCCGGCGGGCGTTCCAGCGCCGCGTCGACGATGGCCAGCGCTCCCCTGTCGTCCCTGGTTGTTCTACTGTGCCGGAGGGAGCGCACCAGCCACCGTCCAGCCGACCGAATCGGGTCGGTGAGCTCGACCATGAGATCGGGCCAACGGTCGTCGACCATACGTTCCACCGACCGGGTGGTGGCGTACAGCTCACGGCTGAGAGTGCCCTCGTCCTCCCCCAGCCATTCCGCCACGGCGGCGCGCAGATCGAACGCGTACTCGTCGATGGGTTTGGTGGCGACGGCATGGATGGCGTTACGAACGGCCAGTAGCACCGACCGCGACGCTTCCTCCTCGGGTGACCCCTCGGGGATGGCGGTGCCGTCACCCTCCTGGACCGCCCTCTCCCACCCCAGGCCGTGGAGGCTTCGAAGCCCGCCCCTGCCCCGCTTGGTGTCGACCGCCTGAAGCTGGAAGGGTTCGGCGAGGCGTCGCACGCGCTCCTCGCCCTTGAGTGCGGCGAGGATCCAGTCGCGTTTTCGTCGCACGAGAGCGGCCACCAACGCTTCCGACTCGGACCACAGCTCGCCGGACCCGGCGATGAGTCGTGCACCCAGCAGACTGGTGAGAGTCTCTATGTTGTCGCCGGCTGCCTCGGCCACCTGGCGCGGCGTCCGCACCGAGTGCCCCACTTTGAGTCGAGCGTCCCACAGCGGATAGAGCAGCCCCTGCACGTCGTCGTCTGCGATGGTTCCGTCATGCACGATCATCAGATCGACGTCGGACGCCAGGCACATCTCCGCGCGGCCATACCCTCCCACCGCCACCACCGAACTCCCTGACCGGGTCGGGGCCAGCGATCGAATTGCGGAGTCGAGTCCCTCTGTGAGGCGTCTGGCCACGGTGGTCCCGGTCTCGGTCCACGGGCCGGGGACGCCTCCACCGAGTTCGGCTCGCTCCCTCAAGAAGGGGGACAACGGCTCGTTCACGACGCCGCCCTCCACTTCGCCCGTTCGAGACCGGCGGAGGCTTCTTGGCGTTCGGTTGTGCAATGGCGGTTGGGCGACACCATCGTCCTCGGTTGTCGACGGTCCTGAGCGTACCGGCCCGCACCGAGGAGCTCGCCGACCGAGCAATTCCCCATGCGGAGCCCACCGGGACGGGCGGTGTTGTATCGTGAACCTCCATGTGGCTGGCAGGGTTGCGCGACAACGCACGCACGGGAACACCGATCAAGAGGATGCTCTTGGGTGCCGCACTCGTGGTCGTGGCACTGATGAGCGTGTTCGTACCTGCGGGCGCTCAAGAGGGCGGCGAAAGCGTGACGTCCACCTTGACATCGCGCGACGACACCAACGAACGGGTCCCGGCGGCCGGTGTGACGGTCGTCATCCTCGACGCCACCGGAGCCGAAGTCACCACCACCACCACCGATGACGAAGGCACCTTCCTGGTACCGCTGCCAGGACCAGGGGACTACACGGTGGAGATCGATCCCGCCACTCTGCCCGATGGCATCTCATTGCGTGACCCGACCAAGACCTCAGTCACCGTGACGATCGGCCCCGGACAGGCGGGTCGAGTGATCTTCAGCCTGCAGGTCGGCGATGCGGCGATCGCCAGCGGCGGCGTCTCGCTTCGCCAGGTCCTACAGCTCACCGTGGAGGGCATCAAGCTGGGGCTGTTCCTCGGGATGGCCTCGATCGGCCTGTCCCTGATCTTCGGTACCACCGGCCTCACCAACTTCGCCCACAGCGAGATGATCACAGGCGGCATGCTGGTCGCCTATTTCTTCAACTTCTACGGACTCGCCGGCGTCTTCGGCTTCATGGCCGGGTGGCCCGCTCCCTTCGGCGGCGGTGTCAACCTGATCTTTGCCGCGCTCATCGCCGTGGTTCTCGGTGGTGCTTGGGGATGGGCCCTGGACGCCTGGGTTTTTGCACCGCTTCGCAGGCGGGGAACGTCGCTGATCGCTCAGCTCCTCGTCACCATCGGCCTGGCGATGGCGTTTCGCTTCTTCTTCCTGTTCATCTTCGATGGACGCCAACGGTTCTTCGCCGACTTCACCGCTCAAACGGCAATCAAGATCGGGGTGGTGGACATCACACCCAAGGACCTGGTGAGCGGTGGAATATCCATCTTCGTGCTCGTCATGGTCGGGATCCTCATCTCCCGAACCCGAACCGGGAAGGCCATGCGGGCCGTGGCCGACAACCGGGACCTGGCCGAGTCGTCCGGGATCGACGTCCAGCGGATCATCCGGACCGTTTGGGTGGTGGGCAGCGCCCTGGCTTCCCTCGGTGGGGTCTTCATCGGTCTCTCCGAGCAGGTCTCCTACCTCACCGGCTTCCGGATCCTCCTGCTCATCTTCGCGGCCGTCGTGTTGGGCGGACTGGGGACGGCGTACGGGGCGTTCGTCGGAGCGCTCATGGTGGGCATCGGGGTGCAGGTTTCGACGATCTTCATCCCCATCGAGCTGAAGAATGTGGGCGCCCTGGCCATGTTGATCATCGTGTTGGTCATCCGACCGCAGGGGATCCTGGGCCGAGCCGAGAGGGTGGGGTGACCTGATGGTCTTCGCCGCGATCGACTGGGGAAGCATCCTCGACCAGACCGTCCAGCAGGCTGTCGGGGTGGAGGCGATCGCTTTCGCTCTCGCCGCCATCGGATTGAACATCCACTTCGGGTACACCGGGCTTCTCAACTTCGGGCAGGTCGGCTTCATGCTCGTGGGTGCCTATGGCGTGGGACTCGGCATGATCTGGGGTTTGCATCCCGTGCTGGCTTTGGCCGTCGGAGTCGGTTTCGGCCTGGTGCTAGCCCTCTTGTTGGGAATCCCCACCCTGCGCCTCCGCGCCGACTACCTGGCCATCGTCACCATTGCTGCCGCGGAAATCGTGCGGCTGATCGGAAGGTCCACCTGGGCACGTCCCGTCACCCGGGGCGCCGAGGGTCTCAACGAGTGGGCAGGACCGTTCCAGGACTTCGGCGCCCGGTTCTTCGCCCGATCGGTCGAATACGGCATCGGCCCCTTCACCTTCCGAGGCGCCCAGGCCTACGTGGTCTTCTTCGGGTGGATTGCGGTCCTGCTGGCCACCCTCATGGTCTGGCAGTTGATGCGCAGCCCATGGGGCAGGGTCGTCAAGGCTGTTCGAGAAGACGAGAACGCGGCACGCGCCCTCGGCAAGAACGCCTACTGGTACAAACTTCAAGCCCTGATGCTCGGAGGGGCTTTCGGGGCGATGGGAGGGATGGTCCGCGGCATCGGCAACGCCACCGTGCAGCCGGACACGTTCGCCGCCGCCATCACATTCTTCGTGTGGACGGCCCTCATCATCGGCGGGGTCGGCAAGGTCTGGGCGCCCGTGGCTGGCGCCATCATCTTCAACGGCCTCTTCGCCTTCATCGACAACCTCCTCCGACAACTGGTCGGGGAAGGAATCATCCCGAGTACCGTGATGGACTCGATCCAGATCGGACCGGTGAGGTTCATGCTCGTTGGTATCGCCCTGGCGCTCTTGATGGTTTTCAGACCGCAGGGCCTCTTCGGCAACCGGGAGGAGATGGCACTCGATGACCGATGAAGTCTTGAAGTCCGGAACGGAGCTGCTCCAGGACGTGCCGCATGAGTCCGGCGCTGCTAAGCCCGATCCCATCCTCATCGCCCACGAAGTGCGTCGCCACTTCGGTGGTCTGGTGGCGGTGGATGTCGACCATCTGGAGATCCAACGGCACACCATCACCGGATTGATCGGCCCCAACGGAGCCGGCAAGACGACGTTCTTCAATCTCTTGACCGGATTCGACAAACCCAATGAGGGTTCGACCCATTTCAACGGTCGTCGCGTGGACACGATGTCATCGCACCGACGCGCCCGCCACGGGATGGTCCGCACTTTCCAGCTCACCAAAGCCTTGTCGAAGCTGTCGGTGATGGACAACATGAAGCTGGGCGCCACCGCCCAGACCGGCGAGCATTTCTGGGCTTCCCTGGTTTCTCCGCTGTGGAAGTCGCAGGACAAACGCATCGAGGCGCAGGCGATGGAGCTCCTCGATCGGTTCCAGCTGGCAGAGAAACGCGACGACTTCGCAGGCACGCTGTCAGGCGGGCAACGCAAGCTGCTCGAGATGGCCCGGGCCCTCATGACGAGGCCGGCCTTGATCATGCTCGATGAGCCGATGGCCGGCGTCAATCCGGCGTTGACCCAATCCCTTCTCGAACACGTCAAGGACCTCCGAGACGAGGGCATCACGGTCGTCTTCGTCGAGCACGACATGGACGTGGTGCGCGATATCTCCGACTGGGTGGTGGTCATGGCCGAGGGGGCCATCATCGCCGAGGGCGACGCCGATTCGATCGGCGCCAACAAGACGGTCATCGACGCATATCTCGGGGCCCACCATGACGCCCCCCTCGACCTCGATGAGGAAGCGGAATGGCTGGGCGAATCGAGCTCCAAGGATGGCGAGTCATGACAGAACCAATCATCAGGGTCGACAACGTGGTCGCCGGTTATGTTCCCGGCGTGGACATTCTCAACGGAGCCAATCTGGTGGTCGCTCCCGGCGAGCTGATCGGCATCATCGGCCCGAACGGCGCCGGCAAGTCGACCATGCTGAAGGCGCTCTTCGGTCTCATTTCGATCAGCTCGGGCACCGTCACGTTCCGGGGCGACGACATCACCGGCATGAAGGCCCACTCACTGGTCTCGCGCGGCATCGGCTACGTGCCCCAGACCAACAACGTCTTCCCCAGCCTCACCATCGCCGAGAACCTCGAGATGGGGGTATTCCTGAAACCGAAGACCCTCAAGGATCGTCTGGAGTTCGTCGGAGGCCTCTTCCCTCGCCTTGTCGAGAGGCTCAACCAGCGCGCCGGTTCGCTCTCGGGCGGCGAACGACAAATGCTGGCCATGGGTCGAGCATTGATGATGGACCCCTCTGTCTTGCTTCTCGACGAACCCTCGGCCGGTCTCTCGCCCATCCTGCAGGATCAGGTGTTCATCCGGGTTCGTCAGATCAACCGTCAGGGCGTGAGCGTCATCATGGTCGAGCAGAACGCCCGCCGTTGCCTTCAGATCTGCGACCGCGGGTATGTGCTCGATCAGGGCCGCAACGCCTACACGGACACCGGCGAGAACCTCCTCCACGATCCCAAAGTGATCGAGCTCTACCTGGGGACGCTGGCCAAGGTCGAGTGAGTGCGGCAGTCCCCTCGCCGAAGCCGGAGTGCACAGCGCCCCAACAATGGAGCCGACCGCCCAGAGCGGACCCAGGGTCCGCCTCTCCACGTTCGAGTCGGGCGTCCGATCCGCCAGCGAGAACGCGCCGTCCGACGCTACCTGGCGTTGCGTCGATCCCCCCTGCCACTCGCCCGCCGGATTGCCGCACACCTGACGCGTCCCCC
Organism: uncultured Acidimicrobiia bacterium; assembly: GCA_965366365.1. Lineage (GTDB taxonomy): Bacteria > Actinomycetota > Acidimicrobiia > Spongiisociales > JAENVV01 > CBDUEV01. The sequence continues at coordinate 26,968 of CBDUEV010000022.1, forward strand.
GCAACCGGTCAGCCGGACGGTCGAAGCGGTTCGTGCTGAGTGGTTGGCCGACCAGTCTCAGCTCATCGACGGTTCCCTGGGAGCGGGCGGGATCTGGGATCGAGGTCACACGGTCGCCGAGGTGGCGGCGGTGAGCAAGGACCGGTTCGGAGGACGGCTGCTCTGGGGCCTGGCCGCCGAAGTGGCGCCGCTCCGGGTCCTCGAGCTGGGTACCAACGTCGGGGTGTCGTCGGCCTACCTCGCAGACGCCATGCCCGCCGGGAGTCGGCTCCTCACCATCGAAGCGTCTCCCTACCGAAGCCGCTTGGCGGGCCGCCTACATTCCGGGGTCGGACTGACGGGCCGCGTGTCGCGCCGGGTCGGCCGTTTCGATGATGAGATGAGTGCGGCCCTCGCCGACCTGGGCACGCTCGACCTCGCCTTCGTGGACGGCGACCATACGTTCGACGGGACGATCCGCTATATCGACCGACTGCTCCCATCGTGTCGGAGTGGAGCAGTGATCTGCGTCGACGACATCACCTGGTCGGAGGAGATGGACATGGCGTGGGCGGAGATCGCCCGCCGTCCGGAGTTCGTGGCTTTGGCCGCCGCGGACATGGGGTTGCTGCTCGTCAGGTGAGCCTGTGCCTGGGATAGGCGCCGACCGGTCTCCGCAAGGATCGCAACGAAGAAGGCCGGCCCCGAGGGGCCGGCCTTCTCACGTACGCGCGTATTCGTCGGCTCAGCCGCCTGCGAACACGTATTCGTCGAGATCGGTGTTCGGGGACTCGCCGCCGTCGTAGGTGGCGATGCGGAAGCTGGCCGCAGCCGGCTCCCCTGCATCCACGAACTCGTACGGGCCACCGAAGCCGTCATAGTCGATGTCGGTGCCGGCCGCGATGAGAGCCTTGCAGTCGGCGAAGGTAGTGCACTTCTCGCCGTCCTTGGTCACACCGTTGATTTCGGCCGCAATGTCGATCGGATCGTCCGAGCCGGCCACCTCGGCCGCCAGAGCCACGATCACGATGGAGTCGTAGGTCTCGGCGCCGTAGGCGTACACACCGTTGGTTCCACCCTCGACCGCTCCGTCCAAACGGGCGGTGAAGTCGCTGATGGAGCTCAGGTCGACGCTCGGCTCGGTGCCGCGCATGCCGGCGATGATGCTTGGATCGGTGAGCTCGCCACCGATGCCGCCGATGTTGCCGTCCACGCCGTACACGGCCTTGCCTTGCGTCGGGCCAACGCCCCGCTCGTGCATGGTCGTGAGGATGTTGGCGGACTCGGCGAAGCCGATCACCACGATCGCATCAGGGTCGGCTGCAACGATCGAGTCGACCTCGGCGTCGAAGTTGTCGGTGTCCACCGCGTAGGCGGTGAAGACCGGGATCACGCCTCCGGCGCCTTCGTAGTTCTCCTGGAAGGAGTTCGCAAGACCTTCGCCATACGATTCCTGGCGATAGATCACCGCGGCCGTCTCGTTGCCTTCGGAGATGACCAGGTCAGCGAGGACCTTGCCCTGGAGAAGGTCCGACGGAGCGGTCCGGAAGTACAGGCCGTTGTCGTTGTAGGTGGTGAAGTCGGGCGACGTGTTCGCCGGCGAGAACTGGATGACGTTGGCGCCGGTGATCTTGTCGATGACCGTCTTCGAGACGGCCGACGAGGCGGCACCCATGATGGCGTCGGCCTTGCCGGCGAGAAGCCGATCGACGGTCGGGTTGGCGATGTCCTGGTTGGTATCGCCAGAGTCACCTTCGATCAGCACCACGTCGTTGCCCAGCACACCACCGGCGGCGTTGATGTCCTCAACGGCCAAACGGGCGCCGGCCACCTCGGGTGGTCCGAGGAAGGCGAGATCGCCGGTTTCAGGGAGCAAGGTCCCGATGGTCAGAACTCCGTCAGCGGAAGCAGAGACCATGGCCTCGCCTTCCGTCGTGGTCGTGGCCTCGACTGCCGCAGTGGTCGTGGTCTCGGCAGGTGCTTCGGTGGTTTCGACGGTTTCTGCCGTCGTCGTCTCCGTACCTACCTCCTCCTCGCCGGTACCGCAAGCGGCCAGCAGGAGCGAGAACACGCCAAAGAGCACCACAAGGCGCAAGATTGACTTGGATCGCATATTGATTCCTCCTAGTAAGCCCAAAAGGCTGCGGGAGAGCATACCCGCCCTACTGAGTTTGTCGACCGAAACAATCCATTTCTTACCAAGTCCAACTCCGAGTCACCCCCCTGTGCGGGCCTAGCCTGAGGAAAGGTCGCTCGAAAGGACTCCCATGCACAACATCGTGGTCACCGGCGGAAGCGGGAAGGCCGGCCGAGCCGTCCTGACCGATCTCGTCGCACACGGCTACTCCGTCACGAACGTGGATACGGCCGCCTCGCGCGACCCGGACGAACCCACGCTCATCGCCGACCTCACCGATCTCGGACAAACCATCGAGTGCCTTCGAGGGGCCGACGCCGTCGTTCACCTCGCAGCAGTCCCGGCCCCCAACATCCTTCCCGACGGCGAGACCTTTCGTGTGAACATGATGAGCACGTACAACGTGTTCTCGGCGGCAACCCGACTGGGCGTGGAAAAGGTGGTGTGGGCGTCGAGCGAAACGCTCATCGGGATACCGTTCGAGCGGGAACAACCACGCTACGCCCCGATCGACGAAGACCATCCTCGCCTACCCGAGTTCCACTATGCCCTCTCCAAGCTGGCCGGCGAGGTCATCGCCGAGCAGTTCAACCGATGGACCGGGGTTCCCTTCGTCGCTCTGCGCTACTCCAACGTGATGGAAGAGGACGACTACACCCGGTTCCCCGGTTTCTGGCAGGAGCCGCGAAGCCGTGCATGGAACCTGTGGGGATACGTCGACGCCCGCGACGTCGCGCAGTGCACGCGCTTGGCGCTCGAACGCGACGTTCCGGGGGCGGAGGCGTTCCTGGTGGCGGCCGGCGACACGTGCATGACGACCACGAACCACGAACTCATGACAGAGTTCTTTCCGGCGGTGCCCCTCCGCGGCGACATCGGTGACCACGACACGTTGCTGTCGATCGACAAGGCTCGGCGCCTCCTCGGCTACGCGCCGACCCATTCGTGGCGGGACTATCTGACCACCTAGCTACACGAACCCCGGTGCTACACGAACCCCAGTGCCAGCAGGGCGATCGCCGCGGGTACGCCCTGAACGAGCGCCGCCTGAATCATCGACCGACGCGCCACGACTAGGACCACGGCTGCTCCCACCATGAATAGCGCGCAGTAGCCGAGCAAGGTGGTGCGGCCACCCACGTCGGTCGGCACCAGCAGTGCCCCCACGATGGCTCCGATGCCGAGAAAGAGGTTGTAATAGCCCTGGTTCAGCATTCCGAAGGCTGCGGCATCGGCCGCTTCCTGCGACGCCACCCCGAAACGCCTCCAGATCTTCGGCCGCTTCCACCAGACAGCCTCCATGAGCCAGAACCCGACATGGAGTAGTCCGGCGAGGATCCCAAACACCACTGCCAGTACTGTCACACATCTCCTCTCGATGCCGACAGTCTATGAACCGAATCGCTGCTCCCAACCCACCTCCCGTTCGATAGGTTGGACGCATGGCATCGGCACGCGAAACCATCGCCGAATTCTGGGAAGCCTTCTGCGCAGCGACCGGCGTGACCAGCTCCTATACGGCGTGGGCATTCGGCGCCGACAACGACCCCGACCAGCAGACCAGACTGGGAACCCTGGTCCTCGAAGGCCCGAAGCGAGCGACCGCCGGCCGGCTCGCCGACCACGATCCGGAGACTGACCCAGTCCCCCGCCCGGGCGACCACAGCGTGATCCTCGACGGCGACGGCCTCCCGTTGTGCATCATCGAGACGACTCGCGTGGAGATCCGACGCTTCGACGACGTGGACGAGGACTTCGCCTGGACCGAGGGGGAAGGCGACCGCACCCTGGCGTGGTGGCGAGAGGCCCACCTGGCCTTCTTCGACCGGGTCGGAACACCCATCGACTCGGACACTCCTCTGGTGCTCGAATGGTTTGACCTCGTGTGGCCGTCGGGGTGACGGGGAGAATCCGTCGTGTCGCTCAGCACACCTCGCCGGGGGGGCAGAACTCCTCCGAGGGAGTCACATCGAGCGCCCGGACCAGCGCCGCGTCGAGATCGGCGGCAGTCGCGTAGCCCTGCGCCAGCAGGTGGCCCTGCTCCCCTTGCCGGGCGACGACCGTCGGGAAGCCGCTGATCCCCCACCGGCGCGCCTGCGAGAAGTCGCGCCATGTTGCTTGAACGACCGCTTTCGATTCGTAGGCCTCGGCGAACGCCGCTCCGTCGACGTCGAACTCATCGACGAGATCACCGAAAACGGCCGGATCGGCGATGACGACCCCTTCCGCGTAGAAGGCTCTCTGCAGTCGCTTGAAGAAGGGGAAGGTGAGGGCGTCATCGACGTGACGCATGGCGACCACTGCCCGACAGGACGGTTCGGTGTCGTACACCCAGCCGCGCCTGCCGAGCACCTCGTGGGCGAAGGGCTGCCCGGAGCGTTTGGCGACCTCCACCCAATGGTGTTCGAGGGTGGCCGCCACCCCTTCGGTGACCTCCTCGGCGTATTCACCCGGACGGAGCCCACCCACCACGACACGCAATGGAATGTCCGGATGAGCGGCCAGGAGGGCATCGAGCTCGGGGGCAATGCCCCAACACCACGAGCACATCGGGTCACCGACGTAGATGATCTCCCGGTCGCGGGCGTCGACGGCCACGGCAGTCTCCGGGGGGCTCATCCCTCCACCTCGAGCTCGAAGCCCTCGTCCTTCCAGCCTTCGACACCGCCGATCATCTTCTTGACCGGTCGGTCGAGCCTCGCCAATCGCAGCGCAGCCCTGTCGGCCCCGTTGCAGTGCGGGCCGGCGCAGTAGACCACGAACAGAGTCTCGGCCGGATACTCGGTGAGGTTGCGTTCGACGATCCGACCGTGCGGGAGGTTGATGGCCCCAGGAACGTGGCCCCCTGCGTAGAGGTCTGGACTCCGCACATCCAACAGCACGAAATCCTGTTGGTCTCGCTCGAGGGCATCGTGGACGTCCCAGCAGTCCGTCTCAAAGGCGAGCAGCGCTCCGAAGTGAGCGTGGGCGTGGCCTGACGGGGCTGGAGGAACCACGGATACGGCTGATCCTGTGGTGGGGAGATTGGGTATGCGGGCCTCCTGATCGTATGTGGGAAGAGTGCCAGCGATCGGAGCGCTCGTCCAATGAGCGACGGACCGTCGACGGGGGTGCCAGAATCGCCGGATGCTCTACCCGCTCGTGTTCGATCCGATCCTGGTGCCCAAACCGTGGGGCGGCCGCCGCCTGGCCCACTACGGCAAGCAACTGACCATGGGGGAAACGACGGGCGAGAGCTGGGAGCTGTCGGATCTGCGGTCGGGCGAGGCAACAACGGTCTCGGCGGGGGAGTCTCAGGTGGCGAACGGGCCGCTGGCGGGACGGACCATCGGCGGCCTGATCGACGAATTCGGAGAAGCATTGCTCGGTCCGGACAATTCGAGCGGCCGGCTTCCGCTGCTGGTCAAGTTGATCGACGCCCAAGAACCGCTCTCGGTGCAGGTCCACCCGACTGCGGCGTACGCCGCCGATCATCCGGAGGTCAACCTCAAGACAGAGTCCTGGTATGTGGTCGAAGCCGAGCCGGGAGCCGTCATCTACAGGGGCCTGGCACCCGGTACGACCCTCGCCGAGCTCGGGCGCACCGCGGCCACTCCCGAGGTGGTCGAGCTCCTCGATGTCGTCCCGGTCCAGGCGGGCGATTTTCATCATCTCCCCGCCGGCACCGTCCACGCCCTCGGGGCAGGGGTGCTGGTCGCCGAGATCCAAACGCCGAGCGACACGACCTTTCGGATCTATGACTGGACAGACGAATACGGCCGACAGCCTCGCCCGCTGCAGGTGGCCGAAGCGCTGGCATGCGTCGAAACGACCCCGGCGCCGTCCACCGACCCGTACCAACTCGATCTCACGACACGCTCCCTGGTCGACACGGACGATTACTGGATCCATGAACATCGCTCCGACGCCGGCCCTCTCGGCCTCGACCCCCAACCGGGACTCAGGGTGGTCATGGTGGTGGACGGCTGCCTCTCCGTCGGTGACGTGGTGGCCCCCAGAGGGACGACCGTGCTCATTCCCGCCTCGGTCAGAACCGTGGCGGAATCGTTCGAGCCTGTCGTGGTGCTCGAAATCGGATTGGCTGCACCCGGCGTCCCGCTTCGCTGAGCCACCGCAACGGCCATCGGGACGAAAACCCGCTCAACCTGTCGAAACCCTCGGAGCTGGTTCGTCGTGTTGTCGAACAGGTTCACACACGGTGAGCCGGAGACAGGAGGAACTCATGGCGAACTATGTTCTCGCCTACCACGGTGGCGGCATGCCGGAAACCGAAGAAGAGAGCGCCAAAGTCATGGCCGCTTGGGAAGCTTGGTACGGCCAACTGGGCGCGGCCATCGTGGATGGCGGTGCCCCGACGGGGCAGGCCAAGACGGTGAATCCGGACGGTTCCGTGGCCGATGGCGGCGGCGCCAACCCGCTCACCGGGTACACCGTCGTCACCGCAGCCGACCTCGACGCCGCAGTGGCGCTGGCCAAGGGCTGCCCGATCCTTTCGACGGGCGGCACCATCGAAGTGGCGGAAACCATCGACATGTGAGCGACGCGCCGGAGGGGGCCTCGAGACGCGCAGGCCCCCTCTCGACGCGCCAACGGCCGCTGCCTGTTTCTGGGCGTTTCGACCAGACGGCCGAGCATGTCCGTGAGCCGGGACTACCGTCAGGGTGATGCCGAACCGTCTCGCTCACGAAACGTCTCCCTACCTCCTCCAACACCAGGACAACCCGGTCGATTGGTACCCGTGGGGAACCGAAGCCTTCGAAACGGCCCGCGCCGGCGACAAACCAATCCTCCTCTCCGTGGGGTACTCGGCCTGCCACTGGTGCCATGTCATGGCACACGAATCGTTCGAGGACCCCGCCACGGCGGCCGTCATGAACGAGCTGTTCGTGAACGTCAAGGTCGATCGCGAAGAACGTCCCGACGTCGACGGCATCTACATGAACGCCGTCCAGGCCATGACCGGCCGAGGTGGGTGGCCGATGACGGTATGGCTCAACCACGACAAGGCGCCCTTCTACGCAGGCACCTACTTTCCGCCTACCGATCGTCACGGCATGCCGTCGTTCAGGCGGGTCATGGAGGCCGTCCACGATGCCTGGGTCCACCGACGGGCCGGGGTGACCGAGCAGGCCGAGAAGATGGCTGCCGCCATCGACCGCCAGATCCCGGCCGGCGAAGCCATCCCTGGCCAGGCCATCTTGGAACAGGCCTACCTCCAACTGGCGGCTTCGTACGACGATCGGAACGGCGGCATGGGCGGCGCCCCCAAGTTCCCTCAGGAACCGGTCCTCGAGTTCCTGCTGCGTGTTCGAGAGGAGCCGTGGGCACCCGGCGCCACCCGGATGGTGCTCGGCACGCTGACCCGCATGGCGGAGGGTGGACTCTACGACCACCTCGGCGGCGGCTTCGCCCGCTATTCGGTGGATGCCCGCTGGGAGATCCCTCACTTCGAGAAGATGCTCTACAACAACGCCCAGCTGGCTCGTCTCTACATTCGCGCCTCGCAGGCACTGGAGAGTGAGGCGGCCGCGGCCGCCGGCGGAGGACCTCCGATCGGGCGGGAGGCACTCGAATCCCTCCGGGCCGTCGGCGTCGAAACACTCGAATATCTCTTGCGGGACATGACCCATCCGGACGGCGGTTGGTATTCGGCCGAGGACGCCGATTCGGAGGGAGAGGAAGGCAAGTTCTACGTGTTCGCCTTCGACGAGTTCAACGAGATCGTCGGCCCGACCGCCGCGGTGGCGGCCGCCTTTTGGGGTGTGACGGAAGGGGGGAACTTCGAAGGGGCCAACCATCTTCGCCTGGCTGCCGGCGCAGGGGAGGTGGCCGAGCGGTTCGGGATCGGGCCCGACGAGGTCCGGCGGATCGTCGCCGACGCCAAGGAGAAGCTGCTCGCGGTGCGGGACCGCCGCATTCGACCAGGTCTCGACGACAAGGTGGTGACCGCCTGGAACGGCCTGGCCCTCCGAGCCTTCGCCGAAGCCGGCGCCATCCTGGGCGAGCCCCGCTACCTCGACGCCGGGCGGAACAACGCTCGCTTCGTGCTCGACCACCTGGTAGTGGAGGGTCGCCTCATGCGTTCCTGGGGCAAGGGAAAAGCGCAGGTTTCCGGATTCCTCGACGACTATGCCGGATACGCACTCGGCCTGTTCAGCCTCTATATGGCCACCGGCGAAGTCGAGTGGTATGCCGCGGCCGAGCGACTGGTTCGCCAGATGATCGACCTGTTCTGGGAAGACGGCTGGTTTCAGACGGCCGGGGACGCGGAGCGGCTCCTAACCCGCCCCAAGGACCAGATGGACAACCCATCCCCGTCCGGAGCGTCGATGGCAGCCGAGGCTGTGCTGTGGCTCTCCCTGTATACAGGCGACTCGCATCTGCGGGACCTGGCCGAGTCGGCTCTCCGCGAGGCGGCGCCATTGGTGGAGCATTATCCGTCGGCGGTCGGACATCTCATGGCGGTGGTCCACTCGCTCCATCAGGGCTACCGGGAGGTCGCCGTGATCGGGCCCGATGCCGGCCGCTTGGCGGCCACCGTCTGGCAAGGGTTCCGCCCCAACCTCGTGCTCGCCGTCGATGAGAGCGGCCGCGACGGCTCCGTCGTCCCTCTTCTGGACGGTCGGTGGACGGGGGACACCCTCGCCTACGTGTGCGAGGGCTTCGTGTGCCAACGCCCGGTTCGAGACTCCGAGGAGCTCGCCTCCCTGCTGTGACCGTACGATGATTGCGGCCTGAGGTGAGGAATCCGATCCTGTCCACCGCACCATCGGACTTCGGCACCGGAGTAGGGTCGTGGGCGGAGGATGTGAGATGAGAACCGACGAATACATTCGCCTCGACGCCGTTGCCCTGGCCGAGCTGGTCCGCACCGATCAGGTGCACCCGAGGGAGCTCATCGCCCTGGCCGTGGCCAGGATCGAGAGCCTCAACCCGCAGCTGAATGCGGTCATTCACAAGATCTATGGTCGGGCGACGGAAGCAGCGGAAGCGGGCTTGCCCGACGGACCTCTCCGTGGCGTGCCGTTTCTCCTCAAGGACCTCCTCGCCCACTATGCGGGCGTGCCGACCACAGCCGGCAGCCGGTACCTGCGCTCGTTCACGCCGGATCACGATTCCGAATTGGTCACCCGCTACAAGGCGGCCGGCCTGGTCGTCCTCGGCAAGACCAACCTGCCGGAGTTCGGGCTCCTCGGCATCACCGAACCCGAGCTCTGGGGGCCGACCCGCAATCCATGGGCCCTCGGCCGAACCCCGGGTGGTTCGAGCGGCGGAGCAGGGGCGGCGGTGGCGGCTCGATTCGTCCCCGTAGCCCACGCCGCCGACGGTGGCGGCTCGATCCGCATTCCGGCCTCCGCCTGCGGATTGTTCGGCCTCAAACCGAGTCGCGGTCGCGTGCCACTCGGGCCAGACCTCGGCGACTCGTGGATGGGTTTGGTTCAGGAACACGCCATCACCTGGTCGGTTCGAGATTCCGCGGCCTTGCTAGACGCCGTCGATGGCACCGACGTCGGGGCGCCATATGGGGCGCCTCCCAAGGACCGCCCCTATGCCGATGAGGTAGCCCGCCACCCCGGCCCGCTCCGTGTGGCGTTCACCGACGCGGCGCTGTTCGGGTCGGAGACCCACCCCGACTGCATCGCCGCCGTCACCGACGCCGGTGCACTCCTCGAGTCGCTGGGGCATGACGTCACCGAGGTCACCCCGGAGTACGACAAAGAGGGCTTGACGATGGCCTACCTGCGAATCGTGGCCGCCTCGTTAGCCGCCGAGGTCGCCCAATGGCGGCTCGTGACCGGCCGGGCCGCCACTCTCGACCAGTTCGAGCTCCCCACCTGGCTGCTGGCGACGATCGGCAAGAAGACAGCCGCTTCGACCCTCGCCCAAGATCTCAATCTGATCGGCCGCGAGACCCGCCGCATCGCCCGCTTCTTCGAGGAATACGACCTGCTGCTCACTCCTACGCTGGCGCGCCCGCCGGTGTTGGTGGGAGAACTCCAGCCCAAGCCCGCCGAACGAAACGCCGTGCGGGCTCTCCAGAAGGCTCCCGTGAAGCGACTGCTCGACGCAGCACTCGATCAGATGGCGCAGGACGCCCTGGAGGCGACGCCCAACACCATGCTGTTCAACCAAACCGGTCAGCCCGCCATGTCGGTTCCACTGTTCTGGAACGCCACGGGACTTCCGATCGGTGTGCAGTTCGTGGCAGGGTTTGGACGCGAGGATCTTCTGTTCCAGCTGGCTGGACAACTCGAACAAGCCCGGCCGTGGGCAGATCGCATCCCGCCGCTCGAGCCCTAGGCGGCCTGGGGGGCCATCTCCGTCCGCTCCTCCAGCGAGGCCGCCGCGAAGAGCACCAGGCACACCCACAGCAGGTCGGCGAGAAGAAGATGAACCAACTGCATCCACACGGGAGTCAGCAAGAAGACGTTGACGAGTCCGGCAAACACCTGGAGCACGACGATGCCGATGAGCCCCACGGCGAACCGTTGAGCCCAGCCGGAAGCCTCCACCCCCCTGCTCCACCCGAGGTATCCGAGGAAGGCCCCAACGGTCATCGACACCACCGGATGGAGGAGACGAAGGCGCGTCAGGAAGCTCGAAGTCCCCGAGAAATCATCGACGATTCCCGCCCGGAGTGACTCAGCAGGGAAAAGGGTGTCAGCCAGGGCAGCCACTGCACCGGTGGCGCCGATGAGCACCATGCCGCCGATTCCGATCAGCACGAGCCTCCACAGACTCCCGTCGCGCTCGGGTGCGATTCGGCTGCCACCGGAGAGAAACCAGGCGGTGAGGGTGAGGGCTCCCAGCAGCAGGAAGGTGTTGACGAGGTGGAGAGGAACCGCCACGGCCCGGGCAACCGAGGCATCGTCGGCCACCCATTCGGCGAGCACGATCATCGCACCGATCAACGCTTCTCCGATAATCGTGACCGTCGACCAGAGCACCGCCTTGCGCGCCGGATGTCCTTTGGACGTGCTTCGGTACACCGACACGAGCAGCACCGCCACCGCCACCAGCGCCAAGCCGGACATGGCCCGATGGGTGAACTCGATCTGACGAGCCGAATCGGTGATCTCCGGGATGAGCTGACCAGCGCAGGTCGGCCACGAACGGCCACACCCGGCCCCCGAACCGGTGGCGCGCACGTAGGCGCCGAAGACGACCACCGAGATGTTGAACGCCAGGGTGGCCCAGGCGAACTTGGCAAGACGTGTCATGGACCCCAGGTTACCGGGGCCCATGACACGTCAGTTCGTCTACCGCGTCCCGCGGCCGGGGATTCCCAGGTCCAACCAGACCAGCCGGTGGTCCGAGCTGGGGAACGGGAAGGTCCCGACCAGCGCGAACAGCGGGTCGTCGCTGAGGGGCCAGAACACACCCCCGTCGCTGACCTTGAGTTGCTTCGAAGGAAGCACATAGTCCGCCCTCAGGTTCCCCGGCGCGAAGTCCGAGAAGTCGGCGGTGTCGTGGGCGGGGTCCCCGACGTGAAGGTCGTTGGCGCCGCCCTGGGCCAGCGCCTGCTCGACCGCGCCCTCGGAGGTCGGAACGTACTTCCCGTTGATCCTCGGGTGGTCGAGGAGCTGCCAGACGGCATCGCCGGTGCTGTCGCCGTCGTATGGGTCCGCGTTGAGATCGCCGGCGATCACGAACGGGTCTCCCGGGACGATCCCGCCAACGTTGCCGGCGTCGTCGTAGATGTAGCCCGAGCGGTTCTGCGTCACGTAATCGGCCCAGAAGCGGATCTCGTCGTGGTTGCGCGTCCCGTTCCGGTCCTCGTCGCCGTCAAAGACAGGTGGAGTTGGATGGCTGACCAAGAAATGCACCGTCCGCGCCCCGACGCGAAGCGGGATGTCCCAGTGGCTCTTCGAGGAGAGCCGAATCACTTCGAGTTCCTCGTCGGTGTACCAGCCCTCCCCTGAGTCGGGATCGATCGGCAAAAGGGCATCCGGCATGTCCTTCCACAGGAAGTTCTGGAAGGTGCGGACACCGGCGTGGTCGATTGGATACTTCGAGTAGACCACCATTCCGAACTGACCGGGGAAGAAGCCAAACCCGAAGGCGTCGTTGGGCCCACCGATCGTCCCGTCGTTGTCGAGGTCCACGCCAGACGGAATCCCCGTGTTGGAGGGGGCGACGAAGCGGTGCTGGTAGACGATCGGTTTTGCGTCACCATGCGGAACCGACAGGTAGTTGTCCTGGAATCCGGCCGCGGCGAGACCCGCCGCGTCGTAGTCGAACTCGTTGATGAGCACGACGTCGGGTCGAACCCGCTGGATGATCTCGGCGATCACGTCCGGCTGGGCGCTCCCCGGCGCACTCAGCTCGGCGGCGAGGTCTCCCTCATTGAACCGGTTGAGCGAGGCATTGAAGGTGGCGAAGCGCGCCTTCTCGTTCGCTTTGGGTCCGGCGGCCGCCGGGAGGGCGGCCAGGAGGAGCAATAACGCGGTCAGCACTGCGGCCACTCTGGCCATGAGAATCCCCTTTGCTCGAGTCTTCTTCAAAGGTACCGATCCGGTCATGCCTCTGTCCGCCTGAAGGGCATCGGAATCAGCCGTCTCGCCGGGTCGAATCGCAGATCGTCCTGCCGGCGGCCGAGGCTTCGCCACTCCGCCGTCGAGTCGGGCCTCCTAGGATTGCCCGGTGCAGATTTTCGAAAACACCCTCGACGCCATCGGGTGGACACCACTGGTACGTCTGAGCCGGCTCCACCCGGCGGGCAATCTCGTCGCCAAGCTCGAGTACATGAACCCGGGTGGCAACATCAAAGAGCGGATCGCCGTGGCGATGATCGATCGCGCAGAGCAGCTCGGACTGCTGAAGGCGGGCGGCACCATCGTCGAACCCACCTCGGGCAACACGGGCGTGGGTCTCGCCCTGGTAGGCGCCATCCGAGGATACCGAGTGATCTGCACCGTTCCGGACAAAGTCTCCGCCGAGAAACAGGACCTGCTGCGTGCCTACGGGGTCGAGGTGATCGAGACGCCCACCGAGCTCCTCCCCGAGCATCCCGACTCCTACTACGGCGTGGCGCGCAGGCTCACAGCCGAGATCGAAGGCGCCTACAACCCAGACCAGTATTCCAACCCGGCCAACCCCGACGCCCACTACCGAACCACCGGACCCGAGATCTGGGAGCAGACCGACGGGAAGGTAGGTGCAGTGGTCGCCGGAGCAGGAACAGGCGGCACCATCACCGGCGTCGGCCGGTACCTCAAGGAGCGACGGCCGGACGTCCTCATCGTGGGCGCCGACCCGGAAGGCTCGATCTACACCGCCGCCTCCGAGGCTGCCATTCACCAGTACCAGGTGGAGGGCGTCGGCGAGGATTTCTGGCCCGACACCATCGACCCGGACATCGTGGACGAGTTCGTCGAGGTCACCGATGCGCAATCGTTCGCCATGACCCGCCGGCTCGCTCGGGCCGAAGGGATCCTCACGGGTGGATCGGGCGGGATGGCCGCTCACGCGGCAGTCGAGATCGCCCTTCGGCACCCGGACCGCCTCGTCGTGCTCATCATCCCCGACTCAGGGCGCGGCTACCTCTCCAAGGTGTTCAACGATGAATGGATGGTCGAGCAAGGGTTCGAGGTGACGTGATGGAATTCGAGACGAAGGCGATACACGCCGGGCAGGAGCCCGAACCCACCACCGGGGCGGTCACCGTGCCCATCTTTGCCACCTCGACCTATGTCCAGGACGCGCCTGGGAAACACTCCGGCTACGAGTACTCGAGAACCGGGAACCCGACGCGCACCGCTCTGGGCGAGGCGCTGGCCGCCGTCGAGGGCGCCGGGACCGGCGGCGGCACCGTCGTGACCTCGTCGGGAATGGCCGCCACTTCGCTGGTCGGATGGCTCCTCGAACCCGGCGATCATGTGCTTCTCCCCAACGATGCCTACGGAGGGACCTTTCGCTTCTTCGCACGCGTTCTGTCCACCCACGGCATCGAGTTCTCCGTGGCCGACATGACGACCGCGGAGGGTCTGGCGTCGGCCATCACCCCGGCGACGAAGGTGGTCTGGGTGGAGACCCCCACCAACCCTCTCCTCCGCCTGGTGGACATTGCGGCGGCGGCCGAGGCCGCCCACCAGTCCGGAGCTCTCCTGGTGGTCGACAACACGTTCGCCACCCCTTATCTTCAGCAACCCCTGGCCCTGGGGGCGGATATCGTGCTCCACTCGACCACCAAGTACATCGGGGGCCACTCCGACGTGGTGGGCGGTGCCTTGGTGGCCTCCGATCCATCGCTCCTGGAAAGGCTGCGCTTCTTCGAGAACGCCGCCGGGCCGATTGCCGGGCCGTTCGACGCCTGGCTCGTCCTCCGGGGGCTCAAGACGCTGGGGGTGCGAATGGACCGGCACTCGACCAATGCCGCCGCCATCGCCGCTTTCCTGGAAGCGGACCCGCGAGTCGACCGTGTCTGGTATCCGGGCCTTGAGTCGCATCCCCAGTTCGCCCTGGCCACCACCCAGATGCGCACCGGCGGCGGCATGGTGTCGTTCATCCCGAAGGGCGGTGTAGCCGCCGCGGAGGCTGTGGTGACGGGGACGGAACTCTTCTTCCTCGCCGAGAGCCTGGGAGGGGTCGAATCGTTGATCGAGGTGCCTGCCGCCATGACACACATGTCGGTCGTCGGCACAGATCTCGAAGTACCACCGGATCTAATCAGGTTGTCGGTGGGTATCGAACACGTCGACGACTTGCGAAACGACCTCGATCGAGCTTTGGGCTGATATGAAAGGACAATCGTGCGCGCCATCCAGGTGACTTCTGTCGGCGGTCCGGAAGTCCTCGTCAGCGCCGACTTGCCGGATCCCGAACCCGCCGCCGGCCAAGTAGGCATCTCGGTCGTGGCGGCCGGACTCAACTACATCGACACCTACCACCGGACCGGCCTGTACCCCAAG
>CBDUEV010000023.1:0-38772 GCA_965366365.1 uncultured Acidimicrobiia bacterium
TAGAGCGTGGTGAAGTCGGTTCCGATCGAAGGCTGGGACGACGAGGAGACGGCGTCGGTGCCGGCGTTGACGGCCACCACCAACCGTTCTCCGTCGTATTCCCGCAGGAACACATAGAGCATCGAGTCCGGATCGGTCGGTAGCGCCGAGTAGGTGCCTCGTCGGAGTGCCGGGTGCTCATGCCGAAGAGCAATCAGCTTTCGGTGGGCCACCAGCAATGTCCCGTGCCACGAGGTCAGGTCGTCCCACGGAAACCCGCCCCGGTTCTTCGGGTCCTTGCCTCCGGTCATACCGATCTCAGCTCCGTAGTAGACCGAAGGCGCCCCCGGGAACGTCATCTGCAGGAGCGTGGCGAGTTCGACGGCGGCCGTGTCGTCGCCGCACATCGACAGGACCCGGGGCACATCGTGGGAGTCGAGGAGGTTGAGGTTGGCGCAGGTCGCCTGCCAGGGGTAGAGGTCGAGGAGATGCTGAATCATCGCCGCATACGCCGAGGCGTTCAACGGGGGACGCAGCGGGAAGCTCAGGCCTTCGGCGAGGTCCTCCGGGATTCGGTCGCCTGCCGTGAACGCCAGGGTGTGGCCTGCGAAGAGGTAGTTCATGGTGCCGTCGAACCGGTCGCCGGAGGCGATCCAATCGGTGGCGTCCTCCCAGATCTCGCCGACGATGTACAGCTCCGGATTGATGGATCGAACCCTGCGACGGAACTCCTCCCAGAACCCGACGGTGGTGATCTCCTGTGGCACGTCGAGTCGCCACCCGTCGATGCCGCGTCGAGCCCAGTATTCGGCCACTTCCATCAGGTATTGGCGAACCTGAGGGTTCTCGGTATTGAACTTGGGTAGCGCCGGGATTCCCCACCACGCGTCGTAATTGGGCAACACTTCCTCGTACGCTCGCAGCGGAAAATCGTGGATGTTGAACCAGTCGATCCAGGGAGAGCCGGGGCCGTTCTCCAGGATGTCGTGAAACTGGAAGAAGCCGCGGCCGCAGTGGTTGAACACACCGTCGAGGACCACGCGGATGCCGCGGTCGTGGCATTCCTCGATGAGACGGTCGAATACCTGATCGTCGCCGAGCAGCGGGTCGATCCGGTAGAAGTCCCAGGCGTGGTACCTGTGATTGGACCCCGAAGCGAAGATGGGATTGAAGTAGACGGCGTTGACACCGAGCTCAGTCAGCCAGTCGAGCTTCTCGATGACACCGAGAAGGTCGCCTCCCTTGTACCCGTGGTGGGTGGGGGGCGCCGCCCAGTCCTCCAGGTTGGTTGGCTTGGGCCACTTCTCGGAAGCTGCGAAGCGGTCAGGGAAGATCTGATAGAAGACGGCATCAGCTACCCAGTCAGGTGGTTGGTCAAGCGGTGTCATGAACGACGCATTCTAGGAAGGCCGCCGGGGCGGGGCGTCGACCAATCAGGAAACCACTTCGAACTCGACCGTTCCGGCGGAAGATCCGTTCACGAGCACCTCAACGCGATGCATCCCGGGATGGATGGTTCTGGTGGATCGCGAGGCGAGGCTGATCTTGCGGCGCATCTCGAGTGGCTCACCTCGACCGCGCTCGGCGGTGGTGCCCTTGAATACTTTCGGCGACCCGGTTTGCGAGGCGTTCTGATAGGTGATCGCGTAGTCCACCATGAAGGCGTGTCGACCCTCTGCCGTCGGCCTCAGCTCGAACTTCAGACTGGTCGCTCCCCCCACGGGCACGAGGGTCGGGTCCAAGGCCAGTTCGGTCACTTCGAATTCCGCATCTGCGGTGAAGCCGAGTAGGGCAAGCGCCTCAGGATGACCCTGCTTGAGGAGCGACCGGAGGGCGTGTTTGGTGAGCTCCGCCATCTCCGGGCTGTCGTCCTGCCAACTGGTCAGCAGACTCACGACGAGGTCGGGATGGTCTTTCGAGATGTCGTTCAGGTTGTTGGCGACGCTTCTCCGGACGTCGGCGGATGGGTCGTCCCTCAGGCTCTCCAGGATGGGGACGAGGGGAGCGGGGTCTGCCTGGAGGTCCCGGAGCGCCATTCCCCACGGAAGTCGAGGCCGGGCACCTTCGGAGGCGAGGCGGCGCACCGCCGGGTCGGCATGGCGGGCCCAGTCCTGGTGCTGGCGCATCATCCGCTCCGGGTACCGAGTGATGAAGGGCCGCACTGCGAATTCGGCCGAGATGACCGTCGTGAACTGCTCCAGCGCCGGGAGGGAGAGCTCGGGGCGGTCGAGTCCGTAGACCTCGACGAAGTCGCAGAGAGCCCACGCCGCCATACCCGCCGACCTCATTCCATCGGCGGCCTCGCGGAGCACGCCGAGAGCTTCGGGAAACGGCTCTGGCAGGAGGTCGCGGAACACCGTGGCGATGTGTCGGACCCGTTGTTTGAGGGCCCGCGAGGCCCACTCCTCATCGAAGACAGCTGCCACGAAGGCGCCCTCATCGAACGGATGGACCGAGCGGACTGCCGCTCCGAGCGTGGCGACGGCCTCGTCGTCGAGCATGTCCTTGAGAAGTGGTGGGTCGGCCGCCATGACTCGGGAGGCTACAAGGTCGGGAGCCTGCCGGCCCGCGGCTACCCTTTCCGCCCATGGCAATCGGATATCAGGGTGAGCCACATTCGAATAGTTACCAGGCGGCCACGAACCTGTATCCCGATCGGGAGCGCGTCGGCTTTCTGAACTTCCCTGACGCCTTCGCGGCGCTCGACGCCGGCGACGTCAGTCTCCTGGTCCTCCCTATCGAGAACTCGACGACGGGAAGCATCCTTCCCGTCCTCGACCGACTGGTGGGCGGCGGGGTGACCATCATCGCCGAGCACCTGCTGGAGATCCGGTACGCCATTCTCGGTGTCCCGGGAGCCACGATCGAGGCGATCACCACCGTCCATTCCCATCCCGAAGCCCTCCGCCAGGCCGAAGCGGCTCTGGTGGGCCGAGGGTGGGACCCGATGCCGGAGCACGACACCGCAGGCGCAGTCCGACTGATCGCCGAGCGGGGCGACGTGACCCAGGCGGCTCTGGCGCCCCTCGATGCGGCCGAAGCCTACGGCCTGGAGGTCCTCATGTCCGGCGTGGTCGATCGCCAGCACAACACCACTCGCTTCGTGGTGCTCGCCCCGGGTGATTCACCGTTCGCCGACGATGCCGACAAGAGCACGGTGGCCTTCGTCGGCGCTCACCGCCCTGGGTCTCTGGCCCTGGCGCTCACCGAACTCGGGTTACGTGGGGCCAACCTGACCCGTATCGAGTCGCGTCCTTCTGAGGAAGCCTGGAAATACCGCTTCTTCGTCGATCTCATCCACGAGCCGGGGCGGTCCGGTTTCGAGGCCATCTTCGTGCCGATGCCGGTGACGATGGAGGACGTCCATCATCTCGGTACGTACCGCAGCGAGGTCTCCTGACGCCGTCCGGTGCCCGAGAAGCCTGAGGACGGCTCACGCCCCTCTCGACCGGCGCGTCTCGGTCGCGGGGGAGCACAGGGAACGGACCAGTTCGGCGAGAGCCGTGCGGAGTGAGTCGACCGGCGGGAGAGCGCGGACCGATGAAGCCCTGATCTCCCCGTGGTCCGCCACCATGACCGCCGGATCCAAACCGATGGCCCGACGCGCCGCCGCGGTGAGGTCCTGTCTGTTCGTGGAGACCCGGTTGAGCACGACGGCGGGGGTGGGACCAGACCAATGCATGGCCACCTCGGCTCCCCTGATGAGCCCGATCGGACTGGCATCGCAGACCAAGACGGCGTGCTCGGCATGAGCGATGAGCTGGTCGTCCCCTGCCCAGGCGTGCATGTCGGCCACCACGAACTCTGCGCTCTGCGTCGCCGCCCTGGCCAGTTCGGCGATCATCGCCTGGCTGGTGATGCGGCGACCGAGACTTCCGACCACGACACCGAGGCTGCCTACCCGCTGGATGACGGAATCGGGAAGCAGACCGGAGGAGCGCACTGCGTCCTCGGCCTCCAGCGTCGAAGGAGAAGGGGTGAGGCCCAGGCGCATCGAGACGGACGGAGCATCCGTGTCGAGGTCCAAGAGCAGGGTCTCTCCCACCTTGGCGAACTCGTGGGCGAGGGCGACCGCCACCTCTGTCCGGCCTGGGGCGCCGTGAGGTCCTGTCACCACCACGAGACCACCTTCGGGCTGGGCCGTTCTCACGTCGAGGCCCAGCACCCGGGTGAGGTGGATGAGGTCGATCGACGAAGTCGAATCGGGACGGATTTCGTCCGCCGGGACAGCTTCGAGCATGCGGCGGGCCGGTCCGTCGCCGGGAGGGTGGAGACCCAGCACCCTCACTCCGCGATTCTGCCAGCTCTTGATGAACGAAGGCGTCACCCAGGCGGTTTCGGCGCCGGCGACCACGACGTCGAGATCGCCTGACAAGTCGCTGGGCTCGTAGGCCCGGGCCACCAGGCGGATGGCACTCGTCGCCCGAGCGGCAGTCGCCAGATTCGTCTCCCACTCACGGGCGGTGAGGACAGTGGCCACGCGAGGTCGGGCGGTCACTGCTCCACTTCCAACGCCACGCACTCCACCAGCGAGATGAACACTTCCCGATCGCTCACCCGAAGAACGAGGTGATCGGCGCCGACCGCCCTGACCCGTCCGGTCCACGCTTTGTTCCCGGCCGTATGCACCACCACTTCTTCGGTTCGGTCCTCGGCATCCAGGAGTCGGTCGCGCAGGGTTCTCCGTCTCCGCAGTGTGGCGGCGGCTGCCTCCTGCTCGGCGGCCAGCACGGTTTCGAGTTGGCGCCGCAGCCTTCTGGACAACTCGAGGAGGTCGGGATGCCGCAATGGATCCATGGCTTCTTCCGTGTTGGGGAACATCGAACTACTACAATACACCTCAATATAACGTTAACTATTGAAAAGGAAGGAGCTTGTTTTCGCGATCTCGAAGGGGCTTGTTCCCTGGGCCCCGTAGTCATACGCTATTGGTATGAACAGGATCGAAGTCACCATCGCCAAGGAGTGGCTCTCGGTACCCGACATCTGCGAATACATGGACGTTTCTGCGTTCGTCGTCACCAGCCTGCTCCGCTCGGGTGAGTTGCCTGCCGTGAAGTTCGGAAGGGAATGGAGGGTCTCCAAACAGGACTTCGAGGACTGGATCAACGCCCAGCGCATGGAGGCACGTTCCCATCCGCAGTCGCCCACCCACCCGCAGTCGGTCTAGCGACCCGACTGCCTGTCAGGCTGGGAACTGTTCGAGGAGCACGTCGACGAGACTTGCCTGAAGCCAAGACAGGTAGTCCAGGAGTTCGTGGGCGGGGTCGCTGCTGAGGCCCGAGTCCTCCCACGAGGCGTCCCTGATTCCCAAACGAGCGGCCAGGGTGAGCCGGGCTTCGCCGAGCACTCGCAGCCATGCTTCGGCTTCGCCCATGGAGAGCACCACCCCATCGGTGTCGACGATCGCCTGTTCGAGAGTGACCTGTACGGCCGATCGATCGGCGGCGCGCGCCTCCTTGACCTCGCTTTCCATCAGCCGGCCGAACTCGACGTTCGCTTCCTCGTCATCCCGATAGGGGTTGGAGGGAAGGTCTGGTGATGGTTCGTCGAGCAGGGTCTCGAGGATGCCGAGGAGTTCGGAGTGCCACGGGGTCAACGCCATTCGCACCCCTCCGGCGTCCGGAGCGAAGACCTCGCTCATGCTCGCTCCATGGTGGCCCACAATCCATATCGGTGCAGTCTGAAGCAGTCCATCTCCGACTTCTCGCGGGGCCCCGATGCCACCACCGATTTACCCTGGTGGTGGACCTCCAACATCAGTTTGGTGGCCTTCGCCTTGTCGTAGCCGAACAACTTCTGGAGAACGAACACGACATACACCATGAGGTTGACCGGATCGTCCCATACGATCACGTTCCACGAAGACGCAGTGGAGGTCGACTCGTCGTGCTCGGTCAGTTCGTCGGGTGCCACGGGCATCTCCCGACGTTAGCGCCGTCTCGGGGATTCGAGAACGCGACGGTGGAGCGCAATCGCCCCTTCAAACCAGGGTTCGACTTCGGCGCAAGTGGCTATGCCTCTACGATGCCCGAATGCTCGAACTACACCCGCACGATATGGCCCACGGCGGCGAAGCCGTAGCACGGCTCGAAGGCAAGACGTACTTCGTCGCCGACGTCATGCCGGGTGAGCGAGCCGCGGTCGAAGTGACCAAGGACAAGGGCTCCTGGGCACGCGCCCGACTGACGGAAATCGTGGAGGCATCACCTGACCGAGTGGAGCCATCCTGCCCTCATTTCACGGCCTGTGGCGGCTGTCAATGGCAGTTCGCCCAGCAAGAGCGCCAGAGTGAGTGGAAGCGCTCGATCGTCGAGTCCCAACTCGCCCACCTCGGTGGGCTCCGTCATCCCAACGTGCGCCCGACGACATCACCGGGACCGGCCTACCGATACCGCAATCGCATGGATTTCCACGTCAAGGACGGCCAACCCGCCCTCTACCGCAGGCGCTCCAAGGAGCTCGAGGCGCTGCACGAATGCCATCTCGTTGTCGAGCCGCTCGCCGACCTGTTCGCCCGGCTCGGTGACCTGACCGGAGTCCGTCAACTCACGATGCGCGCCAGTACGCGCACGGGGGACGTGTTGACCGTGGTGCGCGGAGTGATCCCACCCCAGGCGGCGGAGTGGGGAGCGAGCGTTGTTCGCGTTCGGAGGGGCAGACCGACCGCCGAGGTGGGAAGCGCTCACCTCTTCGAGGAGGTGGCGGGGCATCGTCTACGGATCACTGCCAACGCCTTCTTCCAGAACAACACGCCTGGCGCCGAGGCGCTCGTCGCTCTGGTTGGCGAAGCGCTCGATCCGCAGCCCGGTGATGTCTTGCTGGACGGCTACGCGGGAGGCGGCCTGTTCTCGGTGACGCTCGGAGCGATGGTCGATGAAGTGCTGGCGGTTGAGGTGTCGTCTCTGGCTCTTGGTGACCTGGAATACAACCTCACCGAAGCAGGAGCGGCCGCGGCGAGCATCGTCCCCGTCCCGTTCGAGGATTCTCTCGAGGAACTCGAGGAGTGGACGATTGCGGTGGTAGATCCGCCCCGGGCAGGTCTGGGGCTTTCCGGCGTGGAGGTGGTCACCGCCGCCCAGCCGAGGGCGATCGCCTACGTTTCTTGCGATCCGGCCAGTCTCGCCCGGGATGCCGGCCTTCTCGCCTCGGCGGGCTACGAGCTCGCCTGGGCTGCTCCGGTCGATCTGTTCCCCCAGACCTTCCACGTGGAGACCGTCGCCCGGTTCGTTCCCCACGACGCCAAGGCGTGACGTCCGAGCGCTGATGGCGGCCCGGCTCGGTGGAAGCTTCGGAGCGCTCGTCAGGCCAGATTTTCTCGGCTCTCGCCGTCGCGCTGTGCTGGCTCCTCGGTAGGTTCGGAAGGGCACTGAGCGCGCCTGGAGGAGGAGCCGTATGCAGGTAACCATGACGGTCAACGGCAGGGAGGTGGCGGCCGACGTCGAGCCCCGGACGCTGCTGGTTCACTTCATCCGAGAACAACTCCTGCTGACGGGTACGCACATCGGATGTGAAACGTCGTATTGCGGCGCCTGCACGGTGCACGTCAACGGCAAGAACGTCAAGTCGTGCACGATGCTGGCGGTGCAGGCCAACGGGGCCGAGATCACCACCATCGAGGGTCTCGCAGACGGTGACGATCTCCATCCCGTCCAGGAAGGCTTCTGGGAACGGCACGGTCTTCAGTGCGGCTACTGCACTCCCGGCATGATCATGTCCGGGGTGGCGCTCCTTTCGGAGAACTCCAACCCGACCGAGGACGAGATTCGCCACGGTATCGAAGGAAACCTCTGCCGTTGCACCGGATACCACAACATCGTGCTGGCGATCGAATACGCCGGAGCCAAGCTGCGCGGCGAGGAACCGCCGGCGCCCGAGTGGGGAGATGTCACCGTATGATCGAACCCGCCCCCAGAATCACGAAGACGAGAAGCGCCCTCGGCGGCGTCGTCAAGCGACGCGAGGATCCCGCGCTGGTCCAAGGACGCGGGCTCTACGTGGACGACGTCAACCTCACCAACATCGCACACGTGGCCTTCGTCCGCAGTGACTTCGCCCACGCTCGCATCGCCAGCATCGACCTCTCCGAAGCCAAGGCCATGGAGGGAGTGCTGGCGATCTACACGATCGACGATGTGCGCCACCTCGGTCCTCTCCTCGCCCAAATACCGGTCGTGCCCAGGCCACTCCTCGCCGACGGTGTGGTCAAGCACGTGGGGGAGGCCATCGCCATGGTGATCGCCGAGGACAAGTACCTCGCCCAGGATGCTGCAGACGCGGTCTTCGTCGACTACGAGCCCCTTCCGGTCGTGGCCGACATGGTCGAAGCGGCCAAAGACGAGCACAAGGTCCACGAGGATATGGATTCGAACATCATCCTCACCTGGGAGGCCGGCCCGTTCGGCGACGCAGAGGGGATCGCCGAGACCAAGATTGCGATCGGCGACGCCAAAGCACGTGAGGACACCGTCACGGTCAGCCTCGAGATGAAGAACCAGCGTCTCATCCCCACTGCCATCGAGCCGCGGTCGGTCGCGGCGAGCTGGAACCAGGGGTATTCGCGGTTCGAGCTCTATTCCTCGACCCAGATCCCTCACGCGCTGGCGGGGGCGGTCGCCAAGACCTTTGGGATCCCCTACAACCAGGTGCATTGCATCGCCCCCGAGGTGGGTGGCGGATTCGGCGCCAAGCTGAACGTCTACAACGACGAGATCCTGGTCTGCTTCGCCAGCCAGCAGCTCCACCGGCCGGTCAAGTTCACCGAGAGGCGCAGGGAGTCGGGCAACTCGACGATCCAGGGGCGCGGATGGGTGGCGACGGCCACGATGGTGGGCACGCGCGACGGAGAGGTGCTCGGCTACGAACTCGAAGGCGTGTGCGACATGGGTGCCTACACGCAGAACTTCTCCGCAGCCATACCCTTCCTGGGTGTTTTTGTAGGCTCTGGCCAGTACAAAATGCCCACGTACATCAAATTGGATCTGGTGGTGACCCACACGATGACGACCGATGCCTACCGTGGTGCAGGGCGCCCCGAGGCGATCTACTACATCGAGCGGATCATGGACCTCTTCGCCAACGAGATCGGGATGGACCCCGCCGAAGTTCGGAAGAAGAACTACGTCCCCAAAGAGGCCTTTCCCGGCGCCGTGTCGCCTGCCGGGTTTGCGATGGACACCGGCGATTACGCGCACAATATGGACGCGCTCCTGGAGTTCGTGGACTATGCCGATCTCCGCCGGCAGCAGGCGGAGGCCCGCGAGGAGGGCCGGTACCTCGGGATCGGCATCACCTCATACGTCGAGGTGTGCGGGTTCGGACCGTCCGGTCTGGTGGATCTCGGCTTCTCCTGGTCCGAGTACGGGCTTCCCTCCGCCTTCAACGGAACCGGGTTGGTGCGCGTCAACCCGGACGGCACCGTCACGGTGACCACCGGCACGGGTCCGTCGGGTCAAGGCCACCAGACGACGTGGGCGCAGATGGTCTCCACCGAACTGGGGGTGCCCATCGAGGATGTTCGGGTGATCACGGGTGACACGCAGGAGTCGACCATGGGCATCGGCACCTTTGGTAGTCGCTCGGCGGCCGTCGACGGGACCGCGACCTTCATGGCCGCCCAGCGGGTGCGGGAGAAGGCAGCCAAGCTGGCCGCCCATCTCCTCGAAGCGGCGCCCGAGGACATTCGGTTCGCCAACGGCAAGGCGCACGTGGCCGGCTCGCTCTCCGACAACGTGTCGTTCGCTGACATTGCGGTCCTGGCCTATCAGCCGCACCGCATGCCGGAGGACATGGAGGGAGGACTCGAAGCGCACGCCGTCTTCAGTCCGGCCAACGCCACGTGGCCATTTGGCGCACACCTGGCGGTGGTCGAAGTCGATCCCGAGACGGGCGACGTGAAGCTTCACCGATATGTGGGCATGGACGATTGCGGCAATGTGATCAACCCGATGATCGTCGACGGGCAGGTGCACGGAGGGATTGCGCAAGGCGTAGCCCAGGCGCTGTTCGAGGAGGCCGTCTATGACGGTGACGGCAACCTCCTGACCGGATCGCTGATGGATTACCCCGTGCCGACGGCAAGCGACCTTCCCAGCTTCGAACTGAGTTGGACGGTCACGCCGACGGACGTCAATCCACTGGGTGTGAAGGGCATCGGCGAGGCGGGAACCATTGGTTCGGCCCAGACGATCGTCAGCGCGGTCGTCGACGCCCTGGCGCCGTTCGGCGTGAAGCACATCGAGATGCCGCTTCGGCCCAGACGGGTCTGGCAGGCAATCCAGGAAGCGAAAGGGGCTTAGGCCATGTATCCACGCGAGTTCGAATATGTGGCTGCGGCGTCGATCGGCGACGCCGTGGCGGCGTTGGCGGCGAACCCAGGGGCAAAGGTCATGTCGGGTGGGATGAGTCTCATTCCGATGATGAAACTCCGGCTCCTGTCGCCCGAAACGGTGGTCGACATCGGCGGCATCTCGGGACTCGACGGCATCGAGGACCGGGGCGACAGCATCTCGATCGGGGCCTTGGTACGCCACGGTGAGGTGGCGAAATCCGAGCTGTTGGCGGCCCACGCCACGGCGCTCACCCAGGCGGCGGCATGGACCGGCGACGTCCAGGTGCGCAACCGTGGAACGCTGTGCGGGGCTCTGGCCCATGCCGATCTGGCCGCAGACACTCCGGCTGCGGCACTGGCGCTGGGGGCGACGATGATCGCCCAAGGGCCGGGCGGGACTCGAGAGATACCGGCGGCCGAGTTCTTCGTCGATGCCCTGACTTCGGCGCTCTCGCCGGACGAGATCCTGATCGAGTGCCGCATTCCCAAACGGGGAGGTGGTTCGTCCTACGACAAGCTGGGCAGGCGCGGCGGTCACTCCGACTATGCCGTGGCAGGTGCCGCCGCATGGGTGACGATGGATGGTGGCACGGTCTCCGACTGCGCGGTCGGACTCACGGGGGTCGGTACGAAGCCGACGTTGCTGCAAGGCGTCGCAGATGCGCTGCGGGGAAACGGGGCCGGTGCCGTGGCGGCGGCGGCCGATCTGGCGACCGACGGCGTGACAGTGCTCGAGGATCTCTACGGCTCGGAGGACTACAAGGCCCACCTCGCCCGGGTCTATGTGCGCCGGGCCCTGGAGCAAGCCATCGCCTCGGCCGGCTAGCGGGGTCGAAGCGGCGGGCACGATGTCGCGCCGTGGCGTCTCGACGCGTCGATTGTGCTTACGTTCGTCGAGGGGGTGCGTGTAGGCACACTCGACCAGGGGGTGGGGTGATGTCCGGGTCGCACTTGCGCACGGAACGTGGCACCATTCTGTCGATGGAAGGGACGAAGCCGGTACCCCAGGTGACACCGCTCGAGGCGAACGACCTCGTCGACAAGGGCGCGCTGCTCGTGGACATACGCGAGCCGAACGAGTGGAGCCAGGCGCGGATCCCCGGAGCCGTTCTCAAGCCGCTGTCGGTGGTCAACGACTGGTTTCAGGACCTGCCTGCCGACGTGACCGTCGTGCTCCAATGTCGCAGTGGCAGCCGTTCGAACAACCTCGCCACCGCCCTCATCAATCAGGCCGGTATGAACAACGTCGTCAATCTTGCCGGCGGGATCATTGCCTGGTCGGAGATCGGGCTCGAGGTGGACTTCGATCCGCCGCACGAAGACGAGTGATTCACCGAGCGAGGTGAGGGAGCCGGACGCCGCGTGAGCGGCGCGAAACCATCGCAGGCAGCAGAGGGGCACTACCCTTTCTTCGTGATCCCATCCTCTGTCGACGAAGTCCTCGCCGCGTTCGCCGCTCACGAATATCAAGCAGACCGCAGCCTGGCGGTCTCTGTTCACCTCGCTCTCCAGCTCGGGCGGCCCCTGTTTCTCGAAGGAGAAGCCGGCGTTGGCAAGACCGAGGTGGCCAAAGTCCTCTCTGCGGTCCTGGGCGAGGACCTCATCCGTCTCCAGTGCTACGAGGGCCTGGACGTCGGCCACGCACTCTATGAATGGGACTATGCCCGGCAGATGCTCGCCATCCGTCTCCTCGAAGCCACAGGAGAGGGATCCGAAGCCGACGTCAAAGACATCATGTCGCGCGAATTCCTGGTCGTGCGCCCCCTGCTGGCGGCGGTCGAGGCGGCACGCAACGGTCGGCGGCCGGTACTGCTGATCGATGAACTGGACCGTGCCGACGAGGAGTTCGAAGCCTATCTGCTCGAGCTTCTCTCCGACTTCCAGGTGACCATTCCCGAACTCGGGACGATCCGTGCGGAGACTCCGCCGGTGGTGATCCTCACGTCGAACCGGACGCGAGAGATCCACGACGCATTGAAGCGACGCTGCATCTACCACTGGATCGACTACCCCGATTTCGAGCGCGAAGTGGCCATCGTCCTGCGCAAGGTGCCGGACGTCGATGAGCGCCTGGCGGGCCAGCTCGCCACGGCCATGGAACGGCTGCGCGAGATGGACTTGTTCAAGCCTCCCGGCGTGGCAGAGACCCTCGATTGGGCTGCCGCTCTGACCGTCTTGGGTAGCGAAACACTCACTCCCGAAGTCACCGCTGACACCATCGGGGTGGTGCTCAAGTACCAAGACGACATCCACCGAGCATCCGAGCTCGGCTACGACAGCCTCCTGGAGTCACGATGAGGAACCTTCTGGCGGTGGCCCTGGGAGCCATGCTCTTCCTGGGCACTTCGTCCGTGTCGGCGCAGACCACCGAACCGGTGGTGATCACGATGTGGGAACCCGGCGGACTCCAGCCCAGCTCCATCGAGTCGGTCTCTCAGCTCGTCGAGGCCGCCGGCGGGGAGTGGGTCGTGCACCACACCGGCACCCTCCGCCTCAGCGCCGTCACCAGGGACGGGGTCGACGTCCAGCGGGCACCCGAGGGTTTTCATTATCCGATGGCCACTCTGGCGCTCGACCCGGAGGCCAGTCGCCCGCTGATCGGCGCCCAGGCCGCCGGCGTGCTCGAGCAGGGCATGGTGGTGATGGGGGCTACCTCCGCCCGGCTCCGTGGGGCCCAGGCCGGCGATGTGGTCACCTTTGTCGGCTGGGATGAACAGATTCATGACGCCACCATTGGGTTGGTCTCCGACAACACCTCTTTCGAAGCCGCCGAGCTCGTGTTCTCAGTCGAGACAGCCGAGAGTTTCGCTTTCTCCCGAGCGTCCTCCATGCGGCTCTGGGATCTGCCGGAGCCCGACCGAACCCGGGGCGAGCTCCTTGCGGCGCTCTCCGACCGTCGGGTGGGGATCGCCTTGTCGACCGACCGACCGAACCCCGACTTCGTTTCCTCCTCCGCAGATCTCAAGGCACGGTTCGGCGAGTTCGCCTACCGGGAGACAGGGCGAGGCGATCAAATTGAAATCGAACCCGCCTGGGTCGAAGCGAACATCGTGACGGTCGATCTCCCCATACTCGGAGAATTCAAGTGTCACCGGATGGTGGTGCCGTACCTCGAAGCGGCGGTCGACGACATCATCCGGGGTGGTCTGGCAAGCCAAATCGACCCAGTGGACTTCCAAACGGCCGGGGGGTGCTACAACCCCCGGTTGATCCGCGGTGGTGACAAAGGAGGCGCTGTCTCGCGACACGCCTGGGGTGTGGCGGTCGATCTCAATCCGTCCACCAACCGGTATGGCGGAGCGATCACGCTCGACCGTCAGGTCGCCGAGATCTTTCACTACTGGGGTTTTGCCTGGGGAGGCGGCTGGGTTTTCACCGACGGCGGCCACTTCGAATGGAAGCAGCTTCCCGCCCACGTGGTGCGGGCCTGAACCCCGACCAGAAAAGAGGCGCCTTCCTCTTCACCTGGTTGGCAGGCGCGGCTAATCTCTGTACACAGTGAGAGTGTTGGGACGATCACCTCCTTGAGGGTCCGAAAAGGCCACCTTTCCGCGACGTCATCAAGGAGCCCCATGTTCACAGATCAGTTCTGGACCTTCTCGAGTTCGAAGTTCCCCGTCCTTTCGGTGTATCTGAACCGCACGGACAACCCTGCCTCGATCAGCCCGCGCCTCACCGATATTCTCAAACCGATTCGGGAGATGGCCTCGGACTTGGATCACGCCGCAGCAATGTCGCTGCGCGAGGACATCGAGGCGGTGCAGGGACTGCGCGAGAAGCTGGAACTCGACCCGTCGCCCGCCGCGGCGATCTTCGCCTGTGGAGGAGAAGGCTTTTTCCACCACGAGCCGCTCGGCGCGCCGGCCCGCGACGTGGCCATCACCGGCCCCACACCCTATCTGCGCCCACTCCGAGCTGCCCGTGACACTGCTCGCAGCGCGGTGGCGGTCGTCGACCGCCGCACCGCACGCATCTACATGATGAACGGGCAAGGGACGACGCTCGAACATGAGATCGTGGAGTCCGAGGAGCTGAAGTCGAACTACGGAGGTTGGCACGGATACGAGGAACGAAGCGCCCGAGCCCATGCAGACCGAGTAGCCTCTCGCCACTTCCGGGCGGCAGCAGAAGCGCTGTTCGACATCCACAAGAACAAGCCCATCAAGTACTTGATGGTGGGAGGCCATCGCGAGCACACCGATGATTTCGTGGCCACACTCCATCCCTATCTTCGCAACCTGCACGTCGGCAACTTCTCCGTCGATCCTCGAACGCTGACCACGCGTACGGTGACGGAGCTCGCCGCTCCGTTGGAACGTGCCGCCATCGATGAGCAGGAGACCGCGCTGGTCAACGCCCTTCTCGACCGAGCAGGCTCCGGCAAGCCCACCGCCATGGGGATCGCCGAGGTAATCGCCGCTGCCAACGTCCGGGCCATCGACACCCTCGTGGTGTCCGGCCCGTTCATCAAAGCCGGGACGGTGTGCGATGCGTGCGGCTGGTTGACGAGGATCGCCGATGAGTGCCCGGCGTGCGGAACCGCGACGCGACCCACCCCCGACATCGTCGCCGAGTTGATCGAGGCGAGTCTCCGCGATGGCGGATCGGTGCGCCAGGTCACCATGGCCAGTCGCCTCGATGCCGATGGCGTGGGAGCCAGTCTTCGCTTTCCGCTTCCCGAAGGCGTCTAGCCGGGCCATCCGGCGCCGGCCGGGGTACCGTGACGGCGATGGAACCAATCATCACCTCCCAGCTCGTCCGGTTCACCCGGCAGTTGCGAGGGCGCGGGCTCTCGGTGACCCCGAATACCGCCGCCGACATGGCTGCCTCCCTCGAATTCGTCGACCTATCGCTCCCGGCCGATGTGCAAGCTGCCCTCGCCGGGCTGGTGGCGCGCTCCCCAGATCAGCGCAGGGTGTTCGACGAGGAGTACCTGAGGTTCTTCGGAGCGCCACCGTCGCACACACCGATCGATGAGGAGGCCGAGGGCGAGACGGCCGAACCCGGGGAGATCGAGTCGTGGAGTCTGCGCTCTCCCGCCGCTGCCCAGCCCGACGAGACGGAGGCCGAGGTTGCCGACCGGGTTGGCGCGTCGGCCTTCGAGAAAATGGCACTTCGCGACTTTGCCGGTCTCGACGAGAGCGAGATGGAGGAGGCGCGCCGGCTCGTGGCGGCCATGATGTGGTCTCCGGCGCGGACGAAGAGCCGGCGCTGGCAGCCGGATCACGGCGGGAGACGCCCCGACATGCGCGCCACGATGCGGCGGATGGTGGGTGCTCGGGCAGGACTGATACCCCTCGAGATGGCCGATCGCCGCAAGAGGCAGCGCCCCATGGTCCTCATCGCCGATGTGAGTGGCTCGATGGAGGCGTACGCCGAGATGATGCTCGCCTTCGGTCACGCGGCGCGGGCCCGCCTGGGCCGGGTGGAGTCGTTCGTCTTCTCCACCAGCCTCACCAGGATCACGTGGGAACTCTCGCGCCGGAACGTCCGCCAGGCACTGGACGGAGTGGCAGACGTGGTCGACGACTGGTCGGGGGGCACCAGGATCGGTGCCGCGCTGGCCAGCTTCAATCGGGATTGGTCGCGTCGTGTGTGTCGCGGTGGGCCGCTGGTGCTGATCGTGTCCGACGGTTGGGACTGCGGGGATCCGGCTCTGCTCGACCGGGAGATGGCGCGACTGGCCAGAAGCGTTCATCGGGTGGTGTGGCTCAACCCCCTGGCGGGACGGGACGGCTACGCCCCCGAAACGCGCGGGATGCAGACCGTGCTTCCGTACGTGGACGACTTCCTGCCGGCGGCGAACCTGACGGACCTTGCCGGGGTCATCGAGCTTCTAGAGTCGAGTACGAGACGAGAGTTGGTGAGGAGATGAAGCACGAACTGGACTTGCGGGATTCGTGGGTTGCGCAGGGGAAATCGGTGGCGGTGGCGACGGTGGTGCGCGTGCAGGGGTCGGCTCCTCGTCCCGAAGGGAGCAAGTTCGTCGTGAGCTCGGCCGGGGACATGGAGGGCTCCGTGAGCGGCGGGTGCGTGGAGAACGACGTGTTTCTCCACGCCCAGCAGGTCCTCGAGAGTGGCCAACCCCGCTTGGTCACGTACGGGATCGCCGACGATGAGGCCTTCGAAGTCGGCCTGGCTTGCGGTGGAACGATCCAGGTATTCATCGAGCCATGGTGATGGACCCGGCGGTTCGGGACGCCATCGCCGCCCAGATCGCAGGAGAACGCCTCGGCGCATTGCTCACCGCGGTCGCCGGACCTGAGATCGGGAGCAAGCTCGTGGTGGACTACGAGACAGGGGCGGTGGCGGGAGATCTGCCTCTCACCGACGCCATGCTGCACGACGCGCGGGAGCTCATGGACAAGGAGCAGAACCTCACGCTCGGCTACGACGGGCTCGAGGTGTTTGTCGAGACGATCGCGCCCCCACCCCGCCTGCTGATTTTCGGAGCCGTGCACATCGCCCAGGAACTCACCAGCCAGGCAGCCCGGCTCGGGTACCGTGTCATCGTTTCAGACGCCCGCCCCGTTTTCACCACCCCGGAACGTTTTCCTGAAGCAGCCGAGGTACTGGTGGGTTGGCCGGAAGATGTCGCCGACCAACTCATGATCGATCGGCGGACGTACGTGGTCCTGCTCAGCCACGATGCTCGCTTCGAGGACCCCGTTCTGCCCATGGTCCTCGAGAGTCCGGCCAAATACATCGGCGCCATGGGCAGTCGCCGCACCCACGCCAAGCGGGTGGCACGCCTCGCCCTGGCAGGGTTCACCGAGGAGCAAATCAGTCGAATCCACGGTCCGATCGGTCTCGATATCGGCGCCGAGACCCCGGGCGAGACGGCTATCTCGATTCTCGCCGAGATGGTCCAGGCCCGTCACGGTGTCGGAACCGGTACCTCCTTGATCGGCCGCAAGGGCCGGATCCACCTGCAGAGAACCGCCGACGAAGGCGACGTATAGGCCCAGGTGCGAGCCCTGCGGGGGCCGCCGGAGGGAGAGCCTATAGTGACGACCACGAAGGAAGGTGCATGAAGACCGCCGCGCTCATTCTGGCGGCCGGGTCGTCTTCTCGGCTCGGCCAATCCAAACAACTCCTCGATTGGGGAGGACGACCCCTCCTCGAAGTCGTGGTCAAACGATGCCAATCGTGGGATGTCGATGAAGTGTGGGTGGTGCTCGGCCACGAGGCGGACGCCATTCTCGAAGCGTGTGACCTGACCGGAACCTCCGTGGTCATCAACGATGGGTTCGAGGAGGGGATCGCCTCGTCGTTGCGCGTTGGCCTCGACTCGCTCACCCGTCACTCCAAGGCGGATGCCGCACTCGTCGTGATGGGTGATCAACCCGCCATCGACGCAACCGTGATTCCCAAACTGAAGCAGGCTGCCAAGGTCAGCAGGTCCATGGCCGTCATCCCGAAGTACCGGTATATTCGGAGCAACCCGGTGCTCGTGACCAGAGACCTTTGGCCCCGGCTCATGAGCCTGGAAGGCGACCAAGGTGCCCAGAAGCTTCTGGACGCCCACCCCGAATGGGTCGAGGAGGTGTGGCTCGAAGCCCTTCCCCCGCGGGACATCGACACGCGAGCGGACGTGGACGAAATGCAACCAAGGAGCCCGGTGTGAAGATCAACCAAGAGTTCGAAGTCTCCAAGCCCGTCGACGTCGTGTGGGACTTCTTTCAAGACATCCCCTCGGTTGCCCAATGCCTCCCAGGTGCAGAGCTCACCGAAGATCGCCGGGATGGCACCTACGCCGGAAAGGTCGAAGCCAAACTGGGCCCCATGACGGCCACGTTCGAGGGCGAAGCGACCGTCACCCCAGACGAGTCGGCCAAGTCCGGCCACATCGAAGGAAAGGGTGCAGATCGACGGGGAGGCAGCCGCGGCCAAGTGAAGGTCGACTACCGGCTCGAGGCAACACCCCTGGGGACCAAAGTCCTGGTGGATGCCGACGTGACCCTTTCGGGCGCAGCCGCACAGTTCGGGAGAACAGGTCTCATCAAGGAGATGTCTGGGCGCCTGGTTGGCGAATTCGTCGAGTGCCTGGAGACGAAACTTTCGGCCGAAACGGCCGAAGAGGCCGAGGCGGTCTCGGCGTCTGAGGTCAGGGGCGGATCGTTGTTCCTGTCCAGCCTCATCAGCGCCGTCGTTGGCCTCTTCAAGAAGCTCTTCGGCAAGGCTTGACCGCTTTTGGATTTCGACAAGGCCTCTCAGGTAATCTGCCTCCTCGCGCCGGACAGGCGCGAGTGCCATGCGCCGCCACACATACTCGAAACGGGAGAAGGATCTGAATGCCGTCTATTGACCAGATAGAGGGGCTCGGGGTGAGAACCGCCACCAAGCTCCGCAAGGCCGGCATCAGGACCACCGAGGCGCTCCTCAAACGGGCTGCCGCCAGAAGCGGCCGCAAAGAGCTGGCCGAACAAACAGGTATCGAGGAGAAGCAGATCCTCGAATGGGTCAACCGGGCTGACCTGATGCGCTGCAAGGGAATCGGATCCGAATACTCCGACCTTCTGGAGGCTGCCGGGGTCGACACGGTGAAGGAGCTTCGTCGACGAAACGCCAAGTCTCTCACGGCCAAGATCGTCGCCATCAACGACGAGCGGCGGCTTGTGCAGCGCCTGCCTACGGAGACCATGGTCGAGCGCTGGATCGAACACGCCAATCGCCTCGAGCCAAGCGTGACTCACTGAATCAACGGGCTGGAAATGGAGAGGGGACGGTCATTCGACCGTCCCCTCTCGGTTGCTCTCCGTAGTGGAGGAGGATCCTGCTACTTCGAGCTGGCCTTGGCCGTCGCCGTCTTGGCGGCTGGTTTTTTGGCCGCTGGCTTCTTGGCGGCCGGCTTCCGGGCCGCGGTGGTCTTGGCGGCTGGCTTCTTGGCCGCTGGCTTCCGGGCCGCGGTGGTCTTGGCCGCTGGCTTCTTGGCCGCTGGTTTCCGGGCCGCCGGCTTCTTGGCTGCCGGCTTTGCGACGGTCTCCTTCACCTCGACGGTGACCTTCGCGGCTTTGACATCCTCAGCCCGCTCGGGGAGGAAATTCGCTCGCCAGGTCTCCAACATGTCTTCCAGCTGGCCGCGCAGCTTGCCGACCTGCTCTTGGAACTGGTCCACGTCCACCCGGTTCGTCAGGTCTTCGACGACCTTGCGATCCTGGAGACGGCCAAGCAACTGCTCGCCTTCCTTGGCCCACGCCTCGAACTCAGACCGGGCTTCCTTGGAGAAGCGCTCGCGCGTCTCGTCCAGCTTCGTGTTGGCCTCGGAGAGACGCTCGCTGAGCTTCTTTCCGACGAACACGGGGGCTCCGACGGCCGCGAAGAACGCCTTTTTCTGTGCTTCGAACACCTTCTTCTGCATTTCGATCATGCTTGATCTCCTTCTTTGGCCGCCTCTCCGGCGGCCTCCTTGTCTTCGACTTCCACGAGGGACCGATACACATCGAGGAGTACCTGCTTCTGCCGGCTCGAGAGTTTCTCGTCCGTTTCGATCGCCTCACGCACCGTTGTCGGCACGGAGGTGTCGTCGAGCAGCCCAGCCTGGATGTAGAGGGATTCGGCCTGTATCGACAATCCTCGTGCCAGAGCCTTGAGAATCTCCGCCGACGGCTTGCGCAGTCCGCGTTCGATTTGGCTCAGATACGGGTTGGAGATACCGGCCTTGTCGGCCAACCGGCGCAGGGACATCTTCGAGCGTTCTCTCTGCTCTCGGATGAATGAGCCGATCTGGTTCAGGTCCTCGTTTTGGGTCGCCTCTTCTGTCATCTGCTTACAGGATACAGCGACTTGCTAACTATTGCAAGCGTTAGCTAGAGCAAGCAGGACCGGGATGCCGGCGACCTCAGAAGATTCCGTCCCGTTCGACCAGCATCCGGTCGAGTGCCTTCTGAATGCGACCCCGGACCTCCTCAGCCAGCTCCAGCACCGTCAGTCGATCGGGGCGCGGGTTCGGAGCGCCCACGTCGATGGGCTCGAGGAAGGCTATCTGCCACTTGATCGGGAGGGGGATCGGGTTGAGCCACACCGCCATCTCCTCGACACGCTGCTCGGGGAAGAACATTTTGACCACTTGGGCGAGGCGCCTCGAAGTGAACAGGACCGGATGGGTCTCCTCCGACCCGATGATCGCCACCGGCACGATGGGGGACCCGGTGCGAATCGCCAGATTCACGAACCCTCCTCTGCCGAAGCGTTTCGTCTGGTAGGCGTCCTGTTGGCTCTTCTGGAAGCCCGCAACACCCTCGGGAAAGACCCCCAGGAGGTGGTTGTTGGCCAGCACCCACTCGGAATCCTCGTGGGAGGCGTAGGCGGATCCGGTCTTGCGATAGAGATGTGAGACCCAGGGCAGGATGTTGAAGATCTCGGTTCCGACCAGGCGGACCCGACGCGGAACGGCCGGCTCGTTGGCGACGGCCAGACCGAGCATCGTTGCGTCCCACGGCAGTGCCGCGCCGGCATGGTTGGCGACGAGGATCCCCGGGCCGGAGCTGGGAATGTGTTCCGCTCCTTCCACATCCACCCTGAAGTAGTCCCGGTAGATGAAATTGCCCAGATGCCAGACCATGTCGGCGATGACGGGGTCGAATCCCAGCGGATCGGTGTCGTAGTCGGCGATGGCGATCGTGCGGAGCAGCGCCGGCCAGGTGTCGAACCCGAGCCGTCCCGCCACCGGGAGCGCCAAATCAGGCAGGTTCAGCCCGGAATGCAGGGCGCAGAACCCGAGGTCTCCATAGAGAGGCAGACCACATGGATGGCCCCGCTCCGAACGATGAGGGCAGCGTTCAGGCGGTGGCGGGGGATGAGGACCGGGGTCCGTGGATCGCTCGGTCTGGACGCGACTGAGGAGGGCTGCCACCAACTGGTCCTTGGTCATCGTCGATCGACCTGGGATCTCGGCGGCCCGGGCGAGACCCATCAACTCAGCCTTGGTCAGGCGGGCCAGGACTTCGGCCAGCGTCATCGCGTCGCCTCTCTGCCGGGTCGAAGGTAGTTGGCTGTGACGGTACGCCGGGTGGTGTACTCCGGAACGAAGCCAAGTGTCTCCTGCATGCGCCGAGCCTCGACGTAGCGGCCGTATTTGAGCAGGTTCTCCAGGTGCTCGGGCAGCCGGAGACCGGCAGCGCCGACCAGCTTTCTCGCCTGGCGCAGTTGCGGCGGCGGCAGCGGTTGAGGGAGGCGGCGACCTATGCGAAGCACGCGATGGAGGTACATCGACCCATCTCCGACGATGTTGAAGATGCCCGGGACCGCCGCGTCGGCGGCGTGGAGGATGGCTCGCGTGGCATCGGTCTCGTGCAGAAACTGCAGCCGCGGGTCGTATCCGAGCGCGGTCGGCACCACCGGAAGTCCGAGGTAGCGCGAGATCGGGTTCTTGACGGTCGGCCCGAAGATGCTGGCCAGCCGCAGGACGGTGAAACCGACGGTCGGCATTTCGGCGGCGACCTCCGAAACGAATCGTTCGATCTCCCGCAGGTTGCGTTCGAATCGGGTGGCCCGACCCGTGATTCTGGTGGCCTCCGACAGGACAGAGGCGTGACGGGGACCGGTCGAATAGACGGCTGTGTCGGACTTGACCACGACCTGTTTGATCTGCGTCAGCCGGGCAAGCGCACCGAAGAGAGCCTGCGCCCCCAGGACGGTGCCCTCGCGCGATCGGGTGCCGCCCAGCTCGGCGGACCGGTCCATCGTCTGGAGGTGGAGAACGATGGTTGGTTCGAGCTTCACGACGAAACGAGCAAACTCCAGCGAGTCGAGATGGAACAAATGGAAGGGAGCGGCAAAGGCGCTCCTGGGCTTGAGCTCGTCGACGGCGATCACGTCGGCGCGGGTTTCGAGGGCTCGGACGCACTGTCCCCCCACCCAACTCGCCGCGCCCGTCACCAGGATCCGTTCCATCGGGCCAGTGTAGGGGCACGATTCGGCCGTCCTCCTTGGTATGGCCGGGCGTGTCGGCGGACCTGCTGCCGTGTGGGGCCGATAGGATGCGGCTCCATGGAGTCGATCATCCTTGAATTCCTGCACGACGACACGCCCTCCTGGCTGGGAGAGATGGTCGACGAATTCACCGAGGACCCCTTCTGCCACGGAGTGCTGGTCGGGGCGGACGAGGCGAGCGTGCTCTTCGTGAGCCTCTGGTCTGCCGAGATCGTCGAGGATGTCGCCACCAGCCTCTCCGAGATGGCGCCGTCATCGGCGTCGATGCGCAGGATCGTCATGTCGGTACCGGGCCCGCCGACCGCGCCGGAAGGTCTGTGATGAGCTCCGTTCTCATCGTCATGAGCCAGGACGCCACCCCGGCTGATTTGGAGGCGGTGATGGAACGACTGGCCTCGATCGGGTGCGAGTCCCATGTGAGCGAAGGGCAGGAACGGACCGTGGTCGGCGCATTGGGAGACCGCGCCGAGATCCAGCAGCTCCCCTGGGAGGCCATGACCGGGGTCGAACGGGCCGTCCCGGTCAGGAAGCCGTTCATGTTCGTGAGTCGCGACTTCCAATCGTGGGATTCGGTTGTCCGGGTGAGAAACACGCACATCGGCGGTGGCACGTTCTCCGTCATTGCGGGTCCCTGCGCCGTCGAGTCGCGCGATCAGCTCTTTCGTGCTGCCGAGGCGGTGCGAAAGGCCGGTGCCACCGTGCTGCGCGGCGACGCCTTCAAGCCGCGCACGTCGCCCTATTCCTTCCAGGGACTTGCCGAAGCGGGGCTTCAGCTCATGGCTGAAGCGCGTGAAGAGTTCGACATGCCATTCGTCGCCGAAGTCCTCGATCCCCGCGACGTCGAGTTGGTGGCCTCCTACGCCGACATCCTTCGGGTCGGCACCCGCAACATGGCCAACTACACGTTGCTTGCGGAGGTCGGCAAGGCCAATCGTCCTGTTCAGCTCAAGCGAGGCTTCACCGCCACCATCGAAGACTGGCTCAACGCGGCCGAGTTCGTGTACAAGGAAGGAAACCACGAGATCATCATGGTGGAACGGGGGATCCGCACGTTCGAGCCGGCCTCGCGCAACACCCTCGACATCAGCGCGGTGCCGATCCTGAAATCTCTGTCGCACCTGCCGGTGATCGTTGATCCATCCCACTCGGGAGGCCATCGATATCTGGTGGCCCCACTGGCGCGGGTGGCCGTGGCCGCCGGCGCCGATGGGATGATGGTGGACGTCCACCCCGCACCCGATGCCGCCAAGGTCGATGGAGATCAGGCTCTCTTGCCGAGCGACTTCGCGACGCTCATGGTCACCATCCGACGCCTGGCCGAGGCCATGGATATGCCGCTCGGCTCGAGTGGGACATAGCGTGGGACGAGCCGCAGTCATGGGGACGGGCCTGATCGGAGCATCGGTCGGGATGGCTCTGCGCGCAGCAGGTTGGGAAGTGGTCGGGTGGGATCCTGATCCACACGCTCGCCAAGCCGCCCTGGCCGTCGGTGGCGTCGACCGGGTGACAGCCGATCCGGACCAGGTGCGGGTGGGCGCCGACCTCGTGATCCTGGCCGGGCCGCCTTTGAGCATCTGCGAGACCTTGCGGGGCATGACCGACGAGACACTCATCATGGACATCGGAGGGGTCAAGAAGGACATCGTGGCGGCAGCTGCCCACCTCGATCGCTTCGTCGGCACACATCCCATGGCGGGGAGGGAGCACGTCGGGGCGGAATCCGCCTCTGCGGCCTTGTTCAGGGGCGCCGCATGGATCGTGGTTGGCGACGGAGCCCGCCAGCAGGATCTCGCCGCCGTGGAGGAGGTCATCGAAACGTGCGGCGCCATCCCGGTCCGAATGTCCGCCCTCGACCACGATGCAGCCGTGGCCCGCATCTCCCACCTTCCCCATGTCCTCGCCTCTGCCCTGGTGGGGATGGTTGCTGATGACGTTTCCGCCCTGGACCTGGCGGCCGGGAGCTTTCGCGATTTGACCCGGGTCTCGCTCTCCGATCCGGGCATGTGGACAGACGTCCTTCTCGCCAACCGCCGACCGATCTCGGATGCGCTTGGTGAGATGGAAGAGCGGCTACGGTCCTGGCAGTCGGCCATCTCCGCCGGCGACGATGTCGAGATCCGTCGACGCCTCGAGCAGTCCCAGCTGGTGCGACGGTCGCTCGCCCCGCCGATGATGGCGGTGCGGGTCTTCCTCGAAGACAGGCCCGGGGAGCTGGCTGCGGTGGGCCGAGCCCTGGCGGCGAGTCGGGTCGACGTCCGCGACCTTCAGCTCCGGCACGGCGAGCACGGTGGAGCGGGTGTACTCACTCTGTCGGTCCGCCCCGGAGAATCGGAAGCGCTCAAGACGGCGCTGGTCGAGGAAGGGTTCGAAGTCGACTGATTCGGCCGGACTGATTCGGCCAGACGGACGGGGCCCGTCGGTCGCCGCTCAGGGGGATTCGAGGAGCCGCAGCAGCGCTGCGGTGCCGGCTTCGATCCCCACTTCGATGCCGCCCTCGTCGATGTCGAAGTTGGACGAGTGCAACGCCAACGGCGTGGTTTGGTCGGGCTTGGCCACCCCCAAACGGATGAGGGCGCCCGGTACGTGCTCGAGATAGTCGGCGAAGTCTTCCGCCCCCATCGACGTCTGTGCCTCGCCGATGGCCTCTCGACCGAAGGTGTCCATGAGGCAGTACTCCAGGTCGGCGATCACACCAGGGTCGTTCACGACGGGTGGAATGCCACGCGTGTATTCGACAGTCACCTTGGCGCCCGTCGGTTGCACGATCTCGTGAACCATCTGGTCCACCAGGATGGGCATGCGCTCCCACAGGGCGCGGTCCAGGAGACGGCACGTGCCTGACATGGTCACCTTGGACGGGATCACGTTGGCGGCGTGACCGCCGGAGATTGAGCCGAACACCAGCGCCAGGGGCACGCGGGGGTCGACGGCGCGGTGGATGAGCCCGGGGAGTTCCGTGAGCACCTTGCCGGCCGCGTACAGCGTGTCGAC
The DNA here is from genome assembly GCA_965366365.1 of uncultured Acidimicrobiia bacterium. Taxonomy (GTDB): domain Bacteria; phylum Actinomycetota; class Acidimicrobiia; order Spongiisociales; family JAENVV01; genus CBDUEV01. The sequence continues at coordinate 25,235 of CBDUEV010000023.1, forward strand.
GGTTTCGTGCGGTCGTGCGGTGTGACCGCCCGGTCCTTCCAGGGTGACGGTGAAACGATCACTGGAGCTGGTGATGGGGCCTGGTTTGAGGCCAACCATTCCGACCTCCAGCGAGGGGTCGACGTGGAAGGCGATGAGGGAGTGCAGGCCCTCGGTGGCCCCTTCGGCGATCATGAATCGAGCTCCTCCCGGGAACTGTTCCTCGCCGGGTTGGAAGATGAATCGGGCTCGGCCGGGCAGCGACTTCCGGCGAGCGAGGTTGAGGGCGATGCCCACCGCGATGGCGGAGTGGACATCGTGGCCGCACGCATGCATCAATCCGTCACGGGATGACTTGTACGAGACCTCGTTGGCCTCCTGGATGGGAAGCGCATCGAGGTCGGCGCGAAAACCCACGATGGGCCAGCCGGTGCCGACTTCGGCGACGAGGCCCGTTCCCTCGCTGCGAACCGCAACGTCGATCCCGGCCTCGGCCAGGGCGGCGGCCAGCTTCTGGGTGGTTTGGAACTCCTCGAACCCGATTTCCGGGTGCTGATGGATCGAGCGTCGAAGCGAGATGGCCTTGGCAACGATATCGGGGTGGACAGACATGAAGCACCATGATATCGGACCTTCGTCGCGGCCGGAGACGAATGCGATCGGCGGCCGGGCCGCGGCCCGAAGGGGTGGCCCCACCCCGTCTATCCTGCGGTGCATGGATCGCTTGCGAGTGGCCGGAGCGCAACTCAATCTGACCGTTGGGGACCTGTCGGGAAACGTCGCGCTCATCACGGAGGCGATGGCCTGGGCAGAAGGGGTCGAGGCCGACGTGGTGGTCTTTCCCGAGTTGGCAGTCACCGGATACCCACCCGAGGACCTCGTCTTGCGGTCGGGTTTCGTGGAGTCGAACCTGGCGGCCCTCGGTGAGTTGGCGTCCGCCTCCGGCGAGGCCGTCACGGTTGTCGGATTCGTCGACCGAGCGGCGACGATCGACGAGGTGCCTGACGACGCCATCTCCCGCACCATCGCCAACGCGGCGGCCGTCCTGCACCGCGGGCGCATCGTCGGCGTGTACCACAAGGTGCTGCTCCCCAATTACGGCGTTTTCGATGAGAGCCGGTACTTCGCCCGCGGTGGTGATCCCGCCCGGTTGTGGGACGTTCTCGAGGTCCCGATCGGAGTCTCCGTGTGTGAGGACGTGTGGGTGGAGGACGGCCCCCCGCTCCATCAGGCCGCCGCCGGGGCGAGAGTCCTGCTGAACATCAACGCCTCGCCCTTCAGCTATGGAAAGGCGCGCGCTCGCGAGGACCTCCTTCGCTCGCGTAGTAGGGCTGCCGGCGTACCGCTCGTCTATGTGAACCAAGTGGGCGGTCAAGACGAGCTCGTGTTCGACGGGTGTTCCATGGTGTTCGACGGGGAGGGCAATCTTCTCTACCGGGCTCCCCAATTCCGCCAAGACCGGTTCCTGGTCGACATACCGCTCTCGCCCCGGGCTGACGTCGTTCACGCACCGGACCCGGTTCCGCTGCTCGGCTCTGACGAAGAAATCTACACCGCCCTGGTCGTCGGACTCGGCGACTACGTCACCAAGAACGGATTCTCCGACGTCGTGGTCGGCCTGTCAGGAGGAATCGATTCGGCTCTGACGGCGGCCCTGTGTGTCGATGCCTTGGGACGCGAGTCGGTCCACGGTATCTCCATGCCTTCTCGCTACTCGTCTGCCGGTTCGGTGGACGACTCACGGGACCTGGCCGAGCGGCTCGGAATCACCTTCGACGTGCTTCCCATGGACGATATCTTCGCCGCCTACCTCGAAGCGCTCGCCCCGGTCTTCGCCGGCACCGAGCCAGGGGTGGCGGAGGAGAACATCCAGGCGCGAATCCGTGGGGCCCTCCTCATGGCCTACTCCAACAAGTACGGCTCGATGGTCGTCACGACGGGCAACAAGTCGGAGCTCGCCGTTGGGTACGCCACCCTGTACGGCGACATGGTCGGGGGGTACGCCGTTCTCAAAGACGTGCTGAAGACACTGGTCTACCGGCTGGCCCGCTGGCGAAACACCGAGACCGAGGTGATACCGGAATCCAGCATCGTCAAGGCTCCTTCCGCCGAGCTGAGGCCGGACCAAAAAGATTCGGACAGCCTTCCCGACTATGACGTACTCGACGCCATCCTCGAGAGATACATCGAGGAGGACCGATCCGTTCCGAGCATCATCGATGAGGGCTACGAGGCGGCTCTGGTGCAACGCGTGACCTCGATGGTCGATCGCAACGAATACAAGCGCCGCCAAGCCGCCCCGGGTGTGAAGATAACCAACAAGGCATTCGGGAAGGATCGGCGTCTGCCCATCACCAACAAATACAGGAACCATTGACGATGGTCCGGATGTGGGTCGACGGGGAACCGGTCACCGGCCGTGAGGCCGTCCTCGACATTCTGGATCACGCAGTGCTGCGCGGCGACGGGTGCTTCGAAGCGATGCGTGCCTATGACGGTGAGGCGTTCGCTGCGGGCGAACATCTCGATCGCCTGGCTCGATCGGCCGCCGCGCTGCGGATCACCCTTCCCGATCGCACTGAGCTCGAGCGGTGGGTGGCGGTTGCGGCCGAGCAGGGCGGCGACGCGGTCGTGCGTCTGATCGCCACCCGCGGCAACCCGACGAACCCGGCCGTTCCCCCGCGTATCCTGCTCTACGCAGAGCCGGTTCCGGAACTTCCTCCCACCCTGCGACTGCTGCCGGTCGTGGCGCCGTGGCACTCGGCTGGAGCCGACTGGGCGCTGGCAGGCGTGAAGAGCCTGTCCTACGCCCCCAACATGTCAGCGGCCCGAGAGGCTCACGAAGGCGGTTTCGACGACGCCCTGCTCGTCTCGGCGGACGGAGTCGTCTTGGAAGGGTCGACCTTCACGATCGCCTGGGTGGTGGACGGTGTTCTCGAGACCCCCGGCCTCGAACTGGCGATTCTGGACTCGATCACCCGCCGTCACGTGCTTGCGGCTTCGGAAGAGGAGGGCATCGAGAGCGTCGTCGGAGTCTTTCCGCTCGACCGTGTGCGGTCCGCCGACGAGGTGATGGCCCTCTCGACGGTCAAAGAGGTGATGGCCGTCACGCGGATCGGGGACGTCGCCTTCGAGGCGGGCCCGGTGACAGCCAGGTTGTCGAGTCGCTTTGTCGAACGGACCCGATCGAGGTCGTGAGGGGCGGTCAGCGGAGCTGGCCGCAGGGCACCGTCTCGATGAGACCCGTCTCCTCGGCCAGATAGAGAACCAACTCGGCCCGGGTGGAGAGACTGCCCAGGCGTGAGGCGTGGTCCGGTAGGTCTTCGCACCGGGCGATGATCAGAGGGGGCAGGGTGGGGACATCCACCGGCAGCGCCTCGTCCAGCGTGCCGGCGTCGACCCGTTGAGCTGCCGGAGCCAGTGCGTCGACGAGTCGCTCCGGTGACGCCTTGGCAGGTTGGGCGAGCCTCTCGACGGCCGAGGCAACGAGGACACTGAGTTGCGCATTGGTCAATTCGTCGGTGGGGCAGTAGGCGCCGGCTTGGCAGGGTTCGCTTTCGATCGGGTCCGCCAGCGGTCCTGCGCTGAGGGTCGTGGCGGCGTCGATGCGAACTCCGGTGAAGGACTCGATCATGGCGACGGCCGCCTCGCCGGTCACAGGATCATCCGGGCAGAACGACACGCCGACGGGTTCACCGCAGCCGGTCAGGAGCCCGAGAGAGGCCAACCGTCCGAACAAGGGCTCGAAGGCCGTGTCGTCGTCGTCATCGAAAGGCTCGGTGTAGGAGCGACTCGCATTGCTGGTCGCCGCCGAGAACAACGAGGAGACGGTGGCGGCACCAAGGCTCGGGATGGCGTCGATCGCCTCATTGGCAGGTGTCCGGAGCTCGAAGTGAACATGCGGAACCGTGGTCTCGGCGTTGCCGCTGTCCCCGATCCAGCCGATCAGCTGGCCGGCCTCGACTGCGGTGCCCTTGGTGATCCCCGGCGCGATGCCGTAGCCGAGCCCGTCGTCGGTCCCGAACGTGTCGTTGTTCAAGTGGATGTAGTAGGACATCCATCCATCCGGGTGACGGAGTCCGACCGCACAGCAATCGCCGCCTTGCTGGTCGAGAATCCAGAAGACGGTGCCGTCGCTCACAGCGAACACAGGTGTCATCTTGGGAGCGGCGATATCGGCGCCCTTGTGCTTTCGGCCATTCGGACGGGGAACTCCAAAGGTGGAGATGACGCCTGGCTGCGACGCGGTCGGGCTCAGCATGTCGTACACGAAGGGGCGGCAGTTCTCCTGTTTTGGTGCGGGTTTGGGAGACGGGCTGGGCGATGGCGCCGGCCTGTTCTGCGTTCCAGGTGTGGCGCGTTCGGAGTCGACCTGGGCCGGTTGGGGGTCTGATACCTGCCGCGCCGGGTCGATGAGGGAGACCTCATCGGTGGACTGATCGGCGTCGGGCTTTTCGTCGCCGATCGTCTCATCATCGTGATCTTCTGCGGGGAAGAGAGTGTCGAGGGTGACCGGATCGCACATAGGGAGCTCGGTCGGGGCCGATTCCTGTGCCAGGGCGGATCCGGCAGGCCCGAGAAATGCTGCTACGAGAGCAAGCGCTACCAGGGTCAGTAGCTTCCTTCGCACCTGGTTCGTCCGCACCGAAAAATACCCCCAGTAATCCCTTCGGTAATACTAGGTACATTCTTGAGCCTGAGCGCGGCGATATCTGGAGTATTTAGTCACAGCCTCGGGTGGGCAATCCGAGGAAGAATCTGGCATTCCTCAATCGGGCGACCGAACGGGCCGATACTCTGAATACGAGCGAGCGGTACCACCATGCCTACGACACCCATTCGAGTGCTCCTGGTCGATCCCGACCCCGTCGCGCTCGCCGCCTCCGCCAGGGTTCTTCACGAAGCCGGCATCGAGGTGGTCGCGCAGGCCGCCACCGGAGAGGAGGCGGTGCGGCTGGCGGCCGCCGCCCAGCCCACCGTCGTCGTCATCGACGTCGCGCTCGGCGGGATGGGTGCCGCCACCGCAACCCGCCGACTTCGCGACGTGGTGGGTCACCGGCTCGATATCGTCGCCCAGGCCTCGTTCTCGGGAGTGTCCCGCATCGGCGAGATGGTCTCGACTGGCGCGGCTGCCTTCGTGGTGAAAGGAAGGTTCGGAGACCTGGTCGCAGCCGTGCGGGCGGTCACCGCCGGATCGGGATTGCTGTCATCGGAGGTGGCGCGGCCGCTGCTCGAAGAGATACAGCGCCTCTACGAGGCCGAGCAGGAGAAACGGCTGGAATTGGAGAAGACCGTGGCCCGTCTCCAGGCGGTCACGATCACCGACTGGCTCACCGGCCTCAAGAACCACGGTTACTTCTGGCAGAGGCTCGGAGAGGAGCTCCAGCGAGCCCGCCGCTACGATCGACCCCTGGCGGTGATCATGGCCGACCTCGACGACTTCAAGGCGGTCAACGACGAGTTTGGACATTCGATAGGGGACGAGGTACTCCGCGCCACGGGCGAGGCGATGACTGCCTCGGTGCGGGAATCGGACATCGCCTGCCGCGTGGGCGGCGAGGAGTTTGCCATCATCGTGCCCGAGACGTCGGCGGTGGGAGCGCTGCAGGCCGCCGAAAGGGTCCGCGAAGCCGTCATGGAGATCAACGTTGCCCCCGTCGGTGGAGTCACGATCAGTCTCGGGGTGGCAGTCTTCCCGTTCCACGCAACAGAGGGACGGGAGTTGGTCGAGGCGGCGGATCGAGCCCTCTACGACGCCAAGCACGCCGGCAAGAACTGTTCTCGAATCGCCGGAGGGCCGACCACGCGGTCGGCCACGGCGGTCGATCCGTACGGCCCCGCGGTCTCTGCTTTCCTCAGTGCCCTCGAACTGCGCGGCCCCCAGTTCGTTCGGCATGCGGAAAGGGTCGCCGACCTTTGCTCGGCGATCGGAACCCACATGAAACTCCCCGCCGGCGAACTGGAGAACCTGAGGCTGGCTGCGCTGCTGCACGATGTTGGGATGATCGGTGTGCCGGATACGATTCTGGACAAGACGGGCCCGCTCGGCGACGAGGAACGGGAACGGCTCGCCCTCGCTCCACAGCGAGGAGGCGAGTTGCTGGCTCAAGCCGTCCCCGCCGAGGTCGTCGCAACCATCGCGGCTCTCCGCGAAGGGGTCGATGGGCCGGCCCATTCGATCGGGGGCTCGGTGCTGAACGCCGCCCGCGTGCTGGCGGTGGCAGACGCCTACGACGCCATGAGAACAGACAAACCCTATCGAGCGGCGCGCGGAGAGGCGGAGGCGATCGCCGAGCTGCGACGGCACGCAACCGGCCGGTTCGATCCCGCTGTCATCGACGCCCTGGAGGAAGTGCTCAAGGGTGCCACGACGGCGCAGGTCATCCAGTTCCCGGCCTGACGGGGGGAGGTGCACCCAGGGTGCGCCGCTCTGTGGCCTAGAGGGCGAGAGCGGCGAACGCCAGGAAACCTCCGAAACCGGTCAGGTCGGTCAGCAACGTCACGAAGATGTTCGAGGCCAGGGCCGGGTCGAGGCCGAACGCTCGCAAGGCCAGCGGGATTCCTGACCCCGCCAGCGTGGCGACGACGAGATTGGCGAACGAGGCGATTCCCACGATGACGGCGAACTCGCTCAAACCGGGGCTGGCGAGGGATATCGCGGCGAAGGAGAGCAAGCCGATGATCAGTCCGTTGAGGGTTCCGATACCGATCTGCCGGCCGAAGATTCCCAGGACCTCGGAACGTGGGACATCGTCGGTGGCGAGGGAACGAATGATCACCGCCAGGCTCTGGGCGCCGGCATTGCCTCCCAGGGTGGCCACGAGCGGCATCAGTGCGGCGAGTTCAGGATGTTCTTGGAGGAGGTCGGAGTAGGCCGTGATGAAGGCCATGGTTCCGAGGGTGAGAACCAGGTTGATCGCCAGCCACGGCACCCGATTTTTCACCGAGCGCCAGACGGGGCTGTAGGCGGTCTCCATGGCGCCGGCGCCGACCGCCGCCGCGAAGTCTTCGGACGCTTCCTGCTGGATCGCTTCGAGGACGGCCTCGGTGTTCACCATGCCGAGGAGGACGCCGTTTTCCTCGACCACCGGCACCCCGAAGAGGTTGTACCGCTTGGTCAGCTCGGCGACTTCTTCGCGGTCGGTGAGGGGCGTGACCGAGACGGGATCGGCCACCATCACCTCTTCGAGGCCGACGCCGGGGCGATTGAATACCAGGTCGCGGAAAGACAGTACGCCGACGAGGATATTGCGGTCGTCGACGATGTAGATGTACGAGAGGTCCTCCAGGGCCTCGTGCATCTTCCGCACCGCTTCGATGGCTTCACCGGCCGTCATGCCCAGGGGCAGGGCGGCCACGTCGGTGGTCATCAAGCCGCCGGCCGAATCATGCGGATAGGAGAGGAGGGCCAGCACATCGCGCTCCGCCGAGTCGTCCATGGCGTTGAAGAGAGCTGTGCGAAGGTCGGCTGCCAGCGCGCCGATGACGTCGGCGGCCTCCTCCGGTTGCATCTCGCTCAAGACGGCGGCGGCAACTCGGGGATCCAGTACTTCGAGAATGTCGGCCGCCAGGTCGGGGCGGAGTTCGTCGAGAACTTCGGCCGCCTCGGCGGGATTGAGTTCCCGAATCAGCTCGACGGCGGCGTCCTCGCCCAATTCCTCGAGAATGTCCGCGGCGTCGTGGGGGTCGGCGGAGGCGAGCGCCTCCCATTCCTCAGGATGCTGGTCGAGGTATTCTTCGACACGACGAGGCTCCGACCTCGCGCGGTCGCGGAGTCGGGTGGCGAGTTCTCTCGGCGTGAGCAGCCGGAACTTGACCATAGGGATGCCTTTCCAAGCCGACCGAGAGGCTACTCGCCCGGTGAGCCGGCCACGATCCGAGGCCTCGGGTACGCCAATCCTCTCACGGTCCGGAGTTCCTCACACGATCCGCCGACGTCCTCGCGCCTCATAGGCGCGGAGGGTTGCGGCGGCCCGGTCGAGGATGTCGTCGACCTGGGTTTCGGAATAGCCACGCATCGAGATATCGAAGACTTTTCTGCTGACTTCCGCTGCATCGGCGAGGATCGAGCTTTCTCCCCGTTCATAGGCGGCCAGCGCCTCTCCAAGCCGGGCGGTGAACCGATCGACGGCGGCGATGTTGTAGCCGCGAAAGACGACGGTGAAGTTGGCGTCCGCCAACTCCTGATGAGTGAGCGGCTCTGGTCGCGGCGGCGCGCTGGGCGAGGGTGCGGGCACCGATTCGGGATTGACCGACTCGTAGATGCGAAGGGCGCGGGCGGCCCGGTCCAGGAAAGCGTCGACTTCTTCGTAGTCGAACCCGCCGATCACCCACGGAAAGGTCACCGACTCGATGTCGGCCGATGTCAACCCGGTCGGTTCGCCTAGGTTGCGTTCGATGGCCAGGAGGGCAGCGGAAACCCGACGTTTGAACTTGGTGACTTCACGCCGGCCATAGCCACGGCCGGTCCGTTCGAACTTGATGCGATTCGTTTCGGCTGACGTCAGCGCCACGTCGTCTCCTCACCACCCGGCCCTCTCGGTCGGCAGGTGCCCTCTGGTCGGGGCCATCTTAGAAGGGGACGACCGGACTCGATGTCTTGTCCAGGAGCTATCCTCTTCGCCCATGACAGACAAGACGACGTGGTTGACAGCGGAGGCTTTCCGCAAACTCCAAGAGGAGTTCGAGAACCTCACGACGGATGGCCGCAAATACATCGAGGAGCGGATCGCCGAGGCGCGCTCCCATGGCGATCTGCGAGAGAATGCCGACTACGACGCCGCCAAGAACGAGCAGGGCATGATGGAGGCGCGGATCCGCCAGCTCCGCCATCTGATCGACAATGCCGAGGTGCGCGAAGTCTCCGACAGTGGCCGGGTGGAGATCGGATCGGTGGTGAGAGCCGTCGACGAGGATGGCGACGAGATGAAGTTCTTCGTGGCGCCTCAGGAAAACAAGGCGCCCGGATACATCATGGCGTCACCTGAATCGCCCTTGGGTGGTGCGCTCCTCGGAGCGGGAGAGGGCGAAGAGGTCACCTACGAGGCGCCCGGCGGCACCTTCACTCTGAAGGTGATCGAGGTCCGGCCTTTCGAGGCGTAGCGGCACCCCCGGCCGGTTGCAGTCCGTATGCTGAGGCGTGAAGGGAGGTGTGGTTCGTGCCGAAATTGACGTCTTATTCGCACGGCTCCGGTTGAGCCTGCAAGCTCGGTCCTGACGAGCTGGCGCAGGTGCTGCGTCCCTTACTCAACTCACCGGCGACTCGCCACCCCGACCTCATCATCGGACTGGAGTACGCCGACGACGGCGGGGTATTCATGACCCCCGGTGGCGACGCGCTCGTTCAGACCGTGGACTTCTTCACGCCGGTGGTGGACGAACCTTACGACTGGGGGAGAATCGCCGCCGCCAACGCCCTCTCCGACGTGTACGCGATGGGAGGACACCCGCTGACGGCTCTCCAACTGGTGAGCTGGCCTCGCGACACGATTCCGTTTTCGGTCCTGCAGGAGGTGATGGCCGGCGGCGTCTCGGTGCTCGAGCTGGCGGCTTGCACGCTGGTGGGTGGCCACTCGGTCGATGACCCGGAACCCAAGTACGGCTTTGCCATCACCGGAATCATCGAGCCGAACAACCTGATGACGAACGCCGGAGCGCGCCCCGGGGACCGCCTCGTGCTGACGAAGCCGCTGGGGACCGGCATCGTGGCGACCGGCATCAAGCGGGGTGTCGTCAACACAGGTTTGCGCGACCGCGCCGTGGAGGTGATGGCGGCGCTCAACGACGGAGCCGCTCGTGCCATGGTGTCGACGGATGTGCATGCCGCCACGGACGTGACCGGGTACGGGCTGTTGGGCCATCTCCGTGAATTGCTCGCTTCGGCGGGTGTCGGCGCTGTGCTCTCGGCCCAGGCGGTTCCGGTCCTGGACGGTGTCCACGATCTCGTGGCTCAGGGGGTCTTTCCCGGCGGCTCGGAACGGAACCTCGCCTCTGTGGCACAGATTCTGGACGTGGATGGGGTTTCCGAGGAAACTGTCAAGGTTCTAGCCGATGCGCAGACCAGCGGTGGCCTCCTCATCTCGTGCCCCGAACAGTCGCTCGACGATCTCCTGGCCGGCTTGGGCGAGCACGGCACCCTGGCTGCCGCCGTGATCGGGACGGTGACCGCCGACGACCCGGGACGAATTCGCCTGACACCGTAGACAGTTCGGATCCGCCGCCGCCGAACGGCGCTACCCGATGGAGTAGGCGAGTTCGTAGCGGTGGAGACCGTTGTCGATCTCGATGCTCATCTCTCCTCGGAGGCCGGTCAACGCGTCCGTGCCCGAGTCGGGAACCACGGTCAGCGACAGTTGGGGCGCCCCTCTGTCCATGATGCCGCTGTGCTGAAGCACGAATGTCCCCACGAGACCCTCCAGCTCGCCCTCCACGAGTTCGAGGGCGGTATATCCGGCGGAGCCGTCGACGCCGGAGACGAAGGAGATCATCTGTCCGGTTCCGGTGGCGGTGAGTCCGCCCGAGTACCGCTTGTTGATGAGCATCCGGGTGATCGACGGCGGGGCATCGGCCGGTTGGGGGGTGAGGTCGACCTCGAACGTCCCGGCTGCCCGAGCGTTCATGTGCGCGCCTCCGCCGGATCAACTGTGGCAGGCGATCGGCCGCTCTCGGCCGCGAAATCGATGAGGGCTCGGCTGAATCGGTCGGGATGCGTGAGAGGCGCCTCGTGGCGAGCGTCGTGGAGTTCGAGGGTGGTGACGTTCTTGAGTCGCCCGGCGAGGTCGTACTGGGCGCGCGGCGGCATGAGCTGGTCGACACAGGTGATGATCACCAAGGCCGGCTGTTGAAGCCGTCCGAGCCACTCTCGGGAGTCGAAGCGGGCGATCGCCCATCCCGACTCCCAGTACACGTCGGGATCGCGGTTGATGCTCTGGGTCCAGAACCATCGAGCGTGTTCCGGAGCGACGGCCCCCACCGATTGCAGGTACTTGGTCCGGAGCGCCGAATACTCCCCGCGAGTGAAGCGCTCCAAGGCGCGCCCCAGGAAGTACGCCACCTGCACCACGGGCACGGGGATGCCGGTCGGTGAACCGATATACCCGGCGGTGCCGCCGAGCATCAGCTTCCGCACGAGGTGCGGGTAGCGGTAGGCGAGGTCCTGGGCGATCATTCCCCCCATCGAATAGCCGAAGACAGAGACGGCCCCGAGCTCGAGCTGACCGATGATGGCGGCGAGGTCATCGGTCATCGTGGAGATCTCGAACCGGCCGCGGAGGTGATCCGACTTACCGTTGTTGCGGTTGTCGACGGCGATGATCCGAAAATGGTCGGCGAGATCCGGAATCATCTTCGAGTAGAGGACGAGGCTGTGATCGCCCCACCCGTGCACGAGCACCAGCGGGGGCTTGTCCGGTGAACCGGCCTCGCGGATGAAGAACTCGGCGTCTCCGACGAAGACACTGCGCCCGGGGAGCCGAAGAGGATGGCGCTGTCCCGGCGTGAACTTCGGCGTCAATTCGCGCCCAAACCACTTCCACACCATCCAGGCGGCCAACGCTCGCTTTACCCAGCGGTTCATGGGCTTCCCGCCAGCGTGTCGCGAGCGAAGACGTGGGAATCCACGGGTTGGCCGCCGATGAGGTGTTCGGTGATGATCCGGTCCATGACCTCCACGGTAACCGAGTGGTACCAGGTGCCGTCCGGGTAGACCACGGCGATCGGCCCCATCTCGCAGATCCGGAGGCAGTCGACCTTGCTGCGCAGCACCGATCCGGCGCCCGACGACCGCTGGTGGGTGGGCGCCGACAAGTCGCCATGCCAGCGGGGCGGCGCGGAGGCGAGGCCCAGGTCCTTGAGGCGACCCTTGAGATGTCGCCACACCGCGTTGGTCTCGGCGGCCGGTGCGCACCGGGGGGTGGTCTGGTCGGCGCACATGAAGACATGGCGCTCCAGTCGCCCGATCGACAAGGCGTCGGCGATCGCCTCGATCCGTTCGGTTGGGGACGGTTCGCTCATCCTCGGAGTCTAGGAGCACCCCCGGGTCGTATACCCTGGGCTCATGCATCGGCTCACCGAGTTGTTCGACCGACTGGCCCGCGACATCTACCCGTCTCGCGACGGCTCTGTCGAGGTGGTCGAGTCGCCGCCCGGCAAGACCGACGCGGTAGTGGCCTTCACGGCGCACCACGTGATCGCCGGCCATCCCGACCCCGAGGCGGTCCGTTCCCATCTCGACCCGAACGATCCGGACGCGCCGATGAGCGCCGGGTTCCTGAGCTGGTTCGGCGATCAACTCGGGTCTACTCCGGGGGCGGTCAGGGTGGTGATGGTGGCGAAGGGGACCGGTGAAGGAGCGCCGATGCTGGCTGCTCGGGATGATCTCGCCGGCCATCTCGGAGTGGCGGCGGAACTCGTCAACCGGCAGAACATCGAGTTGTACTCGGACCGCTACGGCCAGAGTGTGCTCATCCTGGGCGATGGTCTGGCCGGGCGGAGGGAATTGTCGGTGCAGGTACCGGCCTCGCAACGTCGGGCGGGGACGGGCCAGCGCCTCGTGCAGTCCGCCCTGGCGCTCACCCCGCCAGGGAAGCCCCTGTTCGCCCAGGTCGAGGCCGGGAACGCCGCCTCGCTGCGGGCCTTCTACAACGCCGGATTCCGTCCCGTGGGTGCCGAGGTCCTCTTCCCCAAAGCCTGACCGTGGACCCCCGGCCTGGCGCGGTGCGCCGAGGCGGGCGGCCCGGACTCAACGGATCTCGTCGCGGAACTGACGGAAATCGTCGATGAACCGGGCGATTTTGTGGGGGACGGATTCTTCGATGGGCATCAGGTCGGTGTGGGCGATCCCGTCGGCGGCTCGCTCCAACCCGTTCTCCACCTGCGCCGCCCAGACCTTGGTCGACACCACGGCGGCGATCAGAAAGGTCATCAGGACGGTCAGGGCGATGCTCAGCGCCGACCACACACTCAAAGCGTCGGCGGCCGCCGCAATCACCGTGCCTGCCACCACGGAACCGAGCAAACCGCCCCCGGCCAGGCCGACGCCGAGGTTGGTCAGCCGACCCGTGTCGGCTTCGATGCTGACAATGTGCTGGTCGTCGGAGATGCTCTCCACCGTATGGGTGACCTGGCGGAGGCTGCGCAGCGAACCGGTGCCCTGGCTGAGTTTGAGGCCCTGGCGGATGGAGGTGAGGGCGCTGGGATTCTTCACCCAGGTCACGCCGTCGGGAGCCCGGCGGGTGGGCCGCAACCCCTCATGCTTGGTCATCCAGGTGTCGATGGTCCGGTCGAGTTCGGGAAGCGGACCGGTCGCCACGAACCGGGTCGACAGAGTCCGGGGAGCAAAGAGTCGATCCGTCCACCCCTGAGCGGTGCGCGGCTCGGGGCGTGAGAACTCCTCGAGCAGGGCCCGCCGAACGTGGCTGACGTCTATCCCGAGCTCGGCGGCGACGCGTTCGAGAGCGGGAGGGTCCAGTTTCGGGTCGGCGAACTCGGAGTCGGACTGGAGCTGAATCGCCCGCTTGAGCACCCGCTCGGCGCTCTTCGACGTGAGCGCGTCGAGTCGA
>CBDUEV010000024.1:0-37587 GCA_965366365.1 uncultured Acidimicrobiia bacterium
GAACCCCGCCGAAGGCGTCGGAAGGATCTTGCCGGCATCGCCGGCAACCGTAGACGCCCCCGGCAACGCCGGGGGCTTCTACGGTTCTCAGTGGAGCTGAGGGGATTTGAACCCCTGACCCCCTGCATGCCATGCAGGTGCTCTGCCAGGCTGAGCTACAGCCCCAAGCGGGCTCGGTACTTTACCAGACCCATTGGGCGCGCCAATCCCCTCCGTTTTGCTCAGGCTGTTTCGGTGGCGGGTTCCCAGGCGATTCGAGGGGCGTCGCCCCAGAGGCGTTCGAGGTCGTAGAACGCCCGGGTGTCGGGTTGGAAGATGTGGACGATCACGTCTCCGTAGTCGAGAAGCACCCATTGGGCTTCGGTGACGCCCTCCTTCCGGGCGGGGCGTCGTTCGAAACGGTCCTTGATTTTCTCGGTGACTTCGTCGGCGAGGCCCTTCACCTGTCGGTTGGAGGTGCCGGTGGCGATGACGAAAACTCCGGTGATCTGCAGAAGGTCCCCTACGTCGAGCAACACGACATCGGCCGCCTTCTTGTCGTCCAGCGCGTCGGCGGCGCGCCGCGCCAGATCGATCGTTTCGGCGGGGAGTTGCGTTGCGATAGGTCGGCCTTTCTGCTCAGTCGTTGCCAACGATGATAGTGAGGTCGAAGATCCCACTCGGCTGACGAAGCTCGAGGAGCACCTCCCCTCGCCCGAGGAGGTCTCGAGCGGCGAGGGCAGCCTGTTGTGCCTCGCGTCCCTGGGCGATGATCTGGGTGGCGCCATAGTCTTCGCGGTCTGCGTTGTCGGTGCGGATGACGTGGTAGCCCGCTTCGACGAGGCGCCGGGCCACGGGTTGGGTGACCCCGACTCCTCCGTTGCCGTTGAGCACCTCGACGACCACCCGTGGCTCGATGGTGATCGCCAGATAGGGAAAGGCTCGGTCGACCAGCGTTGCCGTAGTCGCTCCGTCGAAGCCGAATTGTTCCGTTCCCGACCCGAAGCTCTCCAGCCGGTCGACCGGCAGCTGTGAGAGCACGACGTCGGGGTCCTGGGCGGCCCCGTTGACCGCTTGGGCGGCGAGCGGGGTGGCCGACGCCAGGAGCCGATCAGCGACGGCTCCGTCGGATGCGACGGCTTCCAGGACGGCGGCCCAGACGCGCGCCTGGCGTAGCAGGAAGCCGGATTCACTCTCGAGGCCGGGCTCAGTGAGCAGGGTGGCGAGGAGTTCTGGATTGCGAAGGCCAGGCCCTTCGGAGGCGAGGACTCGCTCGACGTCGCCGTCTTGGGCGAGAAGCGGGGCGGGGAGGTCCACCTCGAGTGGTTCGGCGATGGCGGAGGCGAACGTTTCTGCGTCGAGGACGACAGTGCCGTCGACCCGAATGCCCAGGAGGTTGGTCAGGGCGAGGCCAACGAGATCGTCGCCGAGGGCGGGAACGTCGCCCAGTTCGTGGTCGCCGAAGCCCGGGACGGTCAGCACGAGGGAGGGCTGGAAGAGCATCGCACGGTCGGCGACGTCATCGGCGGCGGCGAGGAGGAGGATCGATTGGGCCCGACCCTCGGCATCGGTGACGACCAAGAGCGCGGACGCTCCGGTCGACTGGGGAAGTTGAACTTCATTCGGTCTGGCGGGGTCAGGTCGCAGCGCAATCCATGAGGCCACCACGGCAATCGCCACGATGGCGATCGCTGCGAGCGTGGCAAGCAGGATCTTCCTACGCGCTCGGGCGTTGGCGTCTCTTCGTGCGGAGCGGTTCAATTCGCGGGCGGTGAGCGGTTGGGGCTCTACCAGATCGGCCCGGTCGGTCGGGTCGGTCTTGCCCCGGCGGTGTTTCGGCTCAGTCATCGCCGACTCCCCCGTACAGATCGTGCTCTTGAAGGTACGACCACACGTTCTCCCGGACGAGGAAACGGATGCTGTGACCTCTCTGCGCCCGATCTCGAACGTCGGTACCGGAGATGCCCAGGAACGGCATCCCCAACCAGTGCGCCACGTCCACGACGGCGTCGACTTCGGCGCGGTCGGTGCCCAGCCGAGGAGCCACGACCAGTGAACTTCGTGCCAGGACCCCTTCGAACCTCCGCCACGAGGGAAGGTTGAGAGCGGCGTCGGCGCCCAGGATCAAGAACAGCTCGTCGCCGTCGTCGAACTCCTTGAGAGTGTCGACGGTATACGTCCAGCCGTCTCGCACCACTTCTCGATCGTCGGGGACGAAGTACTCGACCCCCGCCGCGGCGAGCTGCGTCATGGCCCATCGGTGCTGGGGAGCGCTGACGGCGCGGTCGGCTTTCTGCCACGGTGCACCTGCGGGAACAAACCGTACCTCGTCGAGGTGCAGCTCGCGGTAGGCCGTTTCGCCGGCGAGTAGGTGAGCGAGATGAGGCGGGTCGAAAGTACCGCCGAGGATTCCGATTCGCACGGCAGAGAGCATAGGCGGATTCGGTTCGGACGCCATCAGCCGACGTCCTCGACCAGGCGGAGAGCCTCGCTCAAGTCGAGCGGTCGACAGTGCAGTCGAGGTTCCGGATCGACGTACTCGCCGTGGATCCTTACCGAGAAGTGGAGTCCACCGACGCCATGGGCGACACCAGCGGCTCCGAGGGCTTGTCCACCCGACACCACGCTCCCCTGCGCCACCCACCGCTCTTCGAGGTATGAGTAGCTGGTTTTGAGCCCGCCACCGTGGTCGATGGTGATGGTGCGGTTCCCGGCCACGGTTCCCGAAAAGCTGACGCGACCACTCCCCGCGCTCCTGACCGGTGCTCCGGGTGCGGCGCCGAGGTCGACTCCCCAATGCCCCGCGTAGGGGCCGACCGGGGCGAAGCTCGCCGTGACGGGTCCGGGGACCGGTGGGTGAAGACCGACACATTCGACGGCCAGAACGGAAACGGGCGTGACGATCGCCAGGATTGATCCCACCACGAGGGCGATCACACAACGCCAGGTGTGGCGAATGCCGGCCATGAGAACCTCCACCACCCATCACCCGCCGCCGGTACGAACGATATCGAACCGGCGGCGAGACGGGAAGGTGTCCCTCGACCCGAGGGCCGAGGATGGTCAGGTTCGGCCTGCGCTCAGACCAGGCCGTCTACCTCGCCGATGTACATCAGCATGTCGATGAGGCGGGAGGCATACCCGATCTCGTTGTCGTACCAGGTGACGATTTTGAAGAAACGGTCGTTGAGTTCCACTCCGGCCGTGGCGTCGAAGATCGAGCTGTTGCGGTTGCCGATCATGTCGCTGGACACGACTGGATCCTCGGTGTACTCCAGGACACCGATCATGTCGCCTTCGGCTGCCTTCTTCACAGCTTGATTGATCTCGTCCAGGCTGGTCGCACGGGAGGTGCGGAACGTCAGGTCGACGACGGAAACGTCGGCCGTCGGCACCCGGAATGCCATGGCGTCCAGCTTGCCCTTGAGTTCCGGCAGCGTGAGGACGACAGCCTTGGCGGCGCCGGTGGAGGCCGGGATGATGTTCATGTAGGCGTTGCGGCCGCCACGCAGGTCCTTCTTCGAAGGGGAATCCTGGGTGGGTTGGGTGGCCGTGACGGCGTGCACGGTCGTGACCAGACCTTCTTCGATACCAAAGGAATCGTTGATCACCTTGGCGACGGGAGCCAGACAGTTGGTCGTACACGATGCGTTGGAGATGACCGTGTCGGTGGCCGGATCGAACGCCGTGTGGTTCACCTTGTAGGCGAAGGTGTTCACGAGGTCCGGGGTTTTCGTCGGCGCTGAAAGGATCACCCGCTTGGCGCCGGCGGTGACATGCTGCATGGCGCCCTCATGGGTGTTGAACACCCCGGTGCATTCGAGGACGTAATCGACCTCGAGCTCGCCCCACGGCAAGGCCTTCGGGTCGCGTTCCGCGAAGGTGCGAATGGACTTGCCGTCGATGACCAATCCGTCGTCGTCGGCTTCGACCGAACCCTTGTACCGACCGTGAACCGAGTCGTACTCGAAGAGATAGGCGAGGTTGGGTCCGGGCACCAAGTCGTTGATGGCCACAAACTCGAGATTGGGGTTCTCCAGTCCCAGCCGGAGAGCCAGACGGCCGATCCGACCAAACCCATTGATCGCTACGCGTACACCCATGGTGATTTCGTTCCCTTCGTGGAGTGCGGAGCCCAGCAGAGGCGGGCGCCGCTCGAATCCTTCGAAGCAGAGATATTACTAGAAACGACAAGATCGTCGAATCTTGCTTTGAGTGGCAGTCGCGCCGCCCGTTGTGACCGCCCGTCGTACCCGCCCTGCGTGACCGTTCGGTGTGCCCGCCCGGTGCGTGTCTTCAGGTGCCTTGGCGCGCTAGAAGTCGGATCACTTCGAGACGGAAATCGTTGGGCTGGAACGGCTTGGTCACGAACGAGTTGGCTCCGCCCTCGGTTGCCCGTCGCCGCGATTCTTCTTCAGCGTGCGCGGTCAGCACCAGGACGGGCAGCAGGCGAAACTCCGGGTCGGATCGGAGATGATCCAGCACCTGCCAACCGTCCATCTCAGGAAGGCCGATATCGAGGACCAGAAGGTCGGGGCGCTCGGTCTGAGCAGCCGCCAGGCCCGTCGGCCCGTCCTCTCGCATGATCACCTCGAGATCGGCAGGACGAAGACACACCTCGATGAGGCGGCGAATCACCGCTGAATCTTCGACAACCAAGACCCGCTGGCCCAAGAGTTACGCTCCTCCAGGTCCATGCAGACCCAAACGGACTGCACGACCACACTGACAGCCGAGCTAGTCCCGGACCGCCTTCCCGAATTGCTGTTATCGACCGGACAAGGCGCCTTCTTGAACCATTCGCCCAGCCCTGGCGTACTGGATCATGGATGCTAGCCGAAATCGCTCCGCAATTGTGTCGGGGAGGGAGCGGCGACATTCTCGACGAATGCCTCCAATTGGCGGAGATTACGAACCTGATGGACTTCGGTGCAGTAACCCGCATACTTGCCCATCACCGAATCCCCGGTGTCCCAATAGGCGCGCGGCTCGGGGTTGAGCCAGTAGAGAGCTCTCGACACCTCCCGCATCTCCGCCAGCACGTCAGCCCTCGGGTCGCGATAGTTGTTGCGTGCGTCTCCCGTGATGATCACCGTCGAGCGGGGGGTCAGGTTGCCGCCAAAACGGCTCCAGAACTGCTCCAGGGCTCGCCCGTAGTCCGAGTGACCATCGAGCCAGACGACCTCCGCCTCCGTCGAGACACGATGGAGTGCCGCCCCGAAGTCGGCTCCTGACTGGAAATAGTTGGTGACTTCGTCGAGGGCATCGATGAAAGCGAACGACCGAAGCTTGGAGAACTGACCACTCATGGCGTAGACGAACTGGAGGGTGAAACGAGCAAAAGTCGCCATGGAACCGGAGATGTCGCACAATAAGAAGACCTCGGGTTTGCTTGGGCGCGGGGCCCGAAACTGCGGCTCGAGAGGCACTCCCCCGGTCGACAACGAGCGACGAACGGTTCGCCTGAAATCGAGACGCCCGACGCGGCGCCGTCTGCGTTGTTGTGCCAGCCGCGCCGCCATCTTGCGAGTGAGCGGGTGAATGACCGCTTCGAGTTCCACCAGGTCGGCTCTCGTGGCGTGCATGAGGTCGGTGTCCTCGAGAAGCGGCTTGCGTAACGTCTTGGCGACAGCCTCGCGCCCGCGGTCGGCCACCAATCTCCGTCTGATCTCAGCCTTGATCTCCTCGCGAAGCTGGTGCATCCGCCCCTCGTACTCCTCCCGCAGAAGGCGGTCTTCGAGTTCGGTGAGCCGGCCCGCCCTTCCCTTGGCTTCCTCGATGAGCGCTTCGAGCAGACCTTCGACGTCGAGTTGGCGAAGCGTCCGGTAGAGGTAATAGGTGCCGCCGACCGGTCTGCCCGGCTCCATCCCAGCCAGCTGCTCGACTGCTCTGCGGGCCACGGCCCGCAACATGGGGAGGCTGTGTTCGGTGAGAGCCTGTTTGAGAGCGGCGATGATTCCCTCCAAGTCGGCTTCGCCGCCCGTCCCGCCGCGCCCGAAGCCTGGTTGGAGCCCCCTCTCCTCGGCCTCCGTGCGCTGGTCGTCCGTGGGGATGTCGTCCATTCCCGGGGCCGGGCGCTGGAGCGCGAAGAACACCTCGAAAGCGGTATCGAAGGCTTCGTAGTGCCGCTCGTTCTTGACGAGGGTGGCCCCGAGGGCCGCCTTGAACATCTCCCTGTCCGACAGATCGGTGTGACGAAGGGCTTCCATGGCGTCGATGGCTTCGACCATCGAAACGGGGATCCCGGCCTGGCGAAGCTCCTGGACGAAGCCGCCGAGGACATCGAGGAGCATCAGGGCGCGTCGAGGTCGCGAGACACCTTGTCGATGTCGGATTGGTACTTCAGCAAGACGTGGAGGGTGTCCACCACGGTCTCAGAATCCACGTCCTCCACACCCAGTGCCATCAGGGTCCTCGCCCAGTCGATGGTCTCGGACACCGAGGGCGGTTTCTTGAGGTCGTGCCCGCGAACGCTGCGGACGACCCGAGCCACTTGCTCGGCGAGGAGTTCGGTGAGCCCCTCGACACGAGCAAGGATGATCTCCCGCTCACGATCCATGGTCGGGTAGCCGATGTGGAGGAACAGACAACGCCGTTTCAGCGCCTCGGACAGCTCTCTGGTGTTGTTCGAGGTGAGCAACACCATGGGTCGGCTCACCGCACTGACGGTTCCCAACTCAGGAACCGAGACCTGGAAGTCCGACAACACCTCGAGAAGAAGAGCTTCCGTCTCGACCTCCACCCGATCGACCTCGTCGATGAGCAGTACCACCGGTTCGGTCGATTGAATGGCCTCGAGCAAAGGTCGGGCGAGGAGGAAATCCGACGAGAAGATGTCCTGCTCGATCTCGGACCACTCCGCGCCGACGTCGGCCTGAATGCGCAGCAGCTGCTTCTTGTAGTTCCATTCGTAGAGCGCTTTGGCTTCGTCCAAACCCTCGTAGCACTGCAAGCGGATCAGCCGCCGGCCGTACACCTGGGCAAGCGCCTTGGCGAGTTCAGTCTTCCCAACGCCGGCGGGACCCTCCACGAGAACCGGCTTGCCCAGCCGATCGGCCAGGAAGACGACCTGAGCGATTCGCTCGTCGGGCAGGTAGTCGACAGCCTTGAGAGCCTCACCCACTTCCGCGGGGCTGGAATGCTCAAACATCGACCCATGCCTTTCGAAGGAGCGAAACGCCAACCGACCGGAGTGTAGTGTCCGGTGATCTCGCCGGCTCCCAGCCGCCCCCAGGCGGGTGAGAGCACTATCCTGGCGCACTTGCACCCAGGAATGAGATCCGGATGAGAATCGTCATCGTCGGAGCCGGCGCCGTCGGGTCCTATCTCGCAGGGCGTCTGTCCTCGGAGGGGCAGGACGTCGTCGTCATCGAGAGTGATCCGGTCCGGGCGGCGGAGAGTCAGGACGCCCTCGATGTGATGGTGCTCACCGGAAACGGCGCCAGCCCCGCTGTCCTGTCAGAGGCCGGGGTCAAGGACGCCGATCTCCTCATCGCCGTCTCGAACAGCGACGGTGTCAACATGCTGGCCTGCCATGCGGCGAGCCGTCTCGGAGTGGCCCGGACGGTGGCGCGTGTCGAGGAGCCCGGCCTCCAAGCCGGATTGGCGGGGATCGAACTGGACGTCATCATCGATCCGGCTGAATCTGCCGCCCACGAACTTGTCGATCTCGTCCGTCAAGGAGGAGTGTCCGATCTGGTGGCCTTCGGTGAGGGTCGGTTGCAGCTGGTGGGCGGAGTCGTCCAACACGGAAGCTGGATCACAGGATCCAAGCTGGCCAATCTGCGCCGCGAGATCGACAACTTCAACTGGCTCATCGCCGTCATCGTTCGTCATGGGAAGACCATCGTGGCGACCGGGGAGACGGAGGTAGAGAACGGCGATCACGTGCTCATGATGGTGACCCAGGGGCACGTCGAGGACGCAACCCGTTTGATGGGCTTGAAGCGCCAGAGCATCACTCGTGCAGTGATCCTCGGATCCACCCACCTCGCCGAACTCACGGCCACCACCATGCTGGAGGAAGGCTTCGACGTCGCCATCGTCGATCCGGACCCAGTCCGGAGCCGTGCTCTGGCGGAGGCTCACGCCAAAGTGCTGGTCACCTGTGGAGGCCTCACCGACCCCGCCACGTTGCGCGAGCTCGGGCTTGGCACCCACGACGCCGTCCTGGCCCTGTCCGGTTGGGACGAGATCAACATCGTGGGCTGCCTCCTCGCCAAGGAGATAGGCGCAGCCCTCACGGTCACCCGCATCAACAACCAGGCGGTCCGAGGTCTCCTCGGCGACGTGGGGATCGATGCCACCGTGTCGAGCCGCTTGGCCGCCGCCAACGCCATTCTTCGGTTCGTTCGCCGAGGACTCATCCACTCGGTAGCGACTTTCTCCGACACGGACGCGGAGGCGATCGAACTCGAGGTCAGCCCGAATTCAGTCGCGGTGGACAAACCGATCGTGGATCTGGGACTGCCTGCCGAGTCGCTCATAGGCGGGGTCCTTCGGGATGGCGATGCCTTCGTACCAGCCGGGCATTCTACGATCCGAGCCGGGGACATCCTCATCATCTTCAGTCTGCCCTCGGCGATCCAGACCGTCGAGAGGCTCTTCGCAGAGTGATCATCGACACGCAAAGGCTGGCCGCTTCGCCCAACGTGCGAGCCCTGCGCCGGCTCTCCTACATCGTCGGAGCCGTGGTCGCCGCCTCTGGACTGGCCATGCTGCCCGCCGCCTTGACGTCGGCGATCTACGGCGAATGGCCCGAATTCCGAGCCATTGCGCTTTCTTCGCTGGTCACGATTGTCTTCGGTGTCGTGGGCTGGCGCGTCGTGGGCCGGCGCGGCAGCCAGCTGACCGCCAAAGAGGGTTTTGCCATCGTCGGAATCGCCTGGTTCATCATGGCTGCATTCGGATCGCTCCCCTACGTCTTCAGCGGAAGCATCGCCTCGGTCACCGACGCCTACTTCGAGACGGCGTCAGGGTTCACCACCACCGGCGCTTCGATCGTTTCCGACCCGTCGACGCTTCCCCACGGCATCCTGATGTGGCGTGCCCTCACCCAGTGGTTCGGCGGGATGGGCATCATCGTGCTGTCCATCGCCATCCTGCCCTTGCTGGGCGTCGGAGGCGTCCAATTGGCTCGCGCCGAGTCCCCGGGGCCGCAACCAGACCGACTCACGCCCCGTTTTCGTGAGACAGCCAAACGCCTTTGGCTGCTCTATCTGATCATGACCTTGGCAGAGGTGCTCCTGTTGTGGGCCGGCGAAATGACCCTCTTCCAGGCGATTGCCCACTCGCTCACCACCATGTCGACGGGCGGATTCGGGACCGAGCCGACCTCGGTCGGCGGGTTTGGCGCCTACACGCAATGGATCATCATCCTGTTCATGTTCCTGGCCGGCGCCTCCTTTGCGCTCCATTTCCGAGCACTGCGGAGCCCCAAGAAATACTTCGAGAACCAAGAATTCCGGTGGTACGCCGGCATGGTGCTCGCTGCCACCGTGGTCATCGGAGGGGGCTTGATCGCCAACGGGGTACTCGACGAGAAGACCCTGAGAGACGCGGTCTTCACGTCAGTCACCATCATCACGACCACCGGATTCGGAACCGAGGACTTCACACAATGGGTGTCTGGTCTACAGGTGTTGATCGTCGGACTCATGTTCCTGGGCGGGATGGCCGGATCCACCGCCGGTGGCGTGAAGACCTATCGCATCGCCGTGCTCTCGAAGGCAGCCAACGCCGACCTCAAGCGGGTCATCCACCCCCATGGCGTGTTCGTCACCCGGTTCGGCAAGAAGGCCGTGCCCGAGCAGCTCGTCGAATCAATCCAATCCTTCTTCCTGTTCTACATGTTCCTCTTCATGACGGGTACCTTCCTCCTCGCCTTCTTCGAGTCGAACATGGGCACCGGCCTTGGGCTCGTGACCGAAGCCACCGCCACTGCCTCGGCTCTCGGGAACATCGGACCGGGCCTCGGCGAGGTGGGGCCGGCCGGCAACTTCGCCGGGATAACGACTCCGGGCAAATGGCTGCTGTCGTTCCTCATGATCGCCGGACGGCTGGAGATCTTCCCCGTGCTCCTGCTCTTCACTCGCGACCTCTGGAGACGGTAGGCGGCCCTATCATGACTCGGCACCGAGGAAGGGCATTGTGTGCAGATCGTGATTGCCGGATGCGGAAGGGTTGGCTCGAGTCTCGCCAAGATGCTCGCCGACATCAACCACGACGTGACCGTCATCGATGTGTCCCTCCCAGCCCTCGAGAGCCTGGGCAAGAGCTTCAACGGAGCCATCATCCACGGAACCGCCTACGACGTCGACGTTCTCCGCTCGGCCCGGATCGCCGACGCCGATGTCTTCGTGGCGGTCACCGATTCGGACAACGCCAACCTCATGGCGGTGGAGGTGACCAAAGCGGTCTTCGGCGTCGAACGCTCGATCGCCCGGCTGTACGACCCAAAACGTGAACAGTCCTACCGAGCCCTCGGGGTCAAGTACGTCACGGGAACCAAGCTGATCGCCCAGGTCATCGCCGAGCAGGTCGTCAACGAAGAGTTCGTGTACCACGTCAGCTTTCCCACAGGAGACGTGCAGATCGTCGAGTTCGTGGTGGGCGAGCAGGCGGCGGGGATGAGCATCGAACGAATCCAGATCAAGAACCGCCTCCGAGTCGCGGCCATCCAGCGAGGCGACCGAACGATCGTCCCTGCGGAGAGCTTCGAGCTCGAGGCAGGCGACCTCGTCGTGGCGGCCGCCCGCAAGGGCATCGAATCGCGTGTCGAGGACATCGCCCTTTCCCAAGCCAGGCGCCCGTGAGAGTCATCATCGTCGGCGGCGGCAAGATCGGCGCCTATCTCGCCCGAGAACTGCGCAAACACAAGCACGTGGTGGTGGTCATCGAACTGGATCCCGACCGCGCCAGAAAGGTCGATGCCGAGACGGACGTCCTGGTGCTGATCGGAGACGGCACCGACCTGACTCTGCTCGCCGAGGCAGGAATCGACAAGGCCGACTGGTTGCTCGCCGTCACCGGTCAGGACGAGAACAACCTGGTGGCCTGCCAACTGGCCCGCACCAGCGGTCGCTGCCCCAACGTTCTGGCTCGTTTGAACGATCCGCGCAATCGCGCCACGTTCGACGCGCTCGGTGTCCCCATCGTGGGGGTGACGGATCTGATCGGTCAGATCATGAGCAGGGAACTGGACCTCGACGCTCTCAAACGAATCGCCGTGCTGGGACGAGGGACGGTCAGCCTCGTCGAAGTCGATCTTCCGGCAGACGTGACTGTCCGCCGTGTCGGTGATCTCTCGCTTCCCCAACCCGCCGTCCTGGTGGCCATCCAACGCGGTTCGACCGTGCTGGTACCAGGCGCCGCCAGCGAGATCGAACCGATGGATCGAGTCGTGGCGGTGACGCTCGTCGAACTCGAAGACGACCTTCGGGACGCTCTGCTGGGCCGCCAGGAAGGTTCTCGTGGCTAACGACCGCACCCACCCCATTCTTCGCGACCTCAAAGGTGGATTGGTCGGTATCGGAATCGAGATCGCGGTGATCCTCACCATCCTGGCCGTGGCCGGGATGGTGACCCTCGTCGCCACCCTCGTGTTCTGATGCTCCTCAGACCCGATGTCGACGATCTTCGATTGATCTCCTTCTACTTGGGGCGCATCGTCTATGTGGTCGGCGGAGCCGCCCTCATCCCCTTCGTGTGGGCTCTGACCCACCAGGAATGGGCCCCTGCCGCCACCCTGCTCTTCACCAGTGGCCTGGCGCTTCTCATCGGCGGCGCCTCGAGCCGGTTCCGGCCCGACGAGCATCACATGGATTGGAACCACGGTATGGTCGTCGTCGCACTGGCCTGGCTCATCGTGCCGCTCATCGGAGCGATTCCCCTCTATTTGAGCGGACACTACGGGAGCGCCCTGGACGCCTATTTCGACGCCATGTCCGGGGTGACCACGACCGGGCTCGGCCTCATCCAGGATCTCGACCACCTCTCGACGTCCATCAACGTGTGGCGGTCGACGCTGCAGTTCCTCGGCGGCCAAGGCATCGTTCTCGCTGCACTGACCTTCTTCGCCGGGAGCGGCATTCTGGCGCTCTACCACGCCGAAGCACGGGACGAGAAGATCTTCCCCTCGGTCGCTTCCACCGCCCGTTTCATCTGGCTCGTGAGCCTCTTCCATGCCTTCTTCGGGATCGCCGCCCTCTGGCTGGTCGGGATCTTCGCGCTCGGGTTCAACCCGGGCCGAGCCCTGTTCCATGGGTTCACCGTGTTCATGTCCGCCTTCGACACGGGGGGCTTTGCCCCCATGAGCACCAGCATCTCGTACTACCACTCGTTCCCCTTCGAAGCGGTCGTCTCGATCCTCATGGTGGCCGGCGCCTTCAGTTTCGGACTCCACCACACCTTGTGGAAGGGGCCGCGCCGGCAGGTTCTGCGCAACCTCGAGACCCGGACCTTCGCCGTCACGGTCGCCGTGACGATGTCCGTGGCCATCGTGGGCTTGGCCGCCGACCGGGTCTTCTCGGGATGGGGACTGCTCCGGCACGGCTTCTTCCAGCTCATCTCGGCCCACACCGGAACCGGGTTTGCCACACTGAGCCCCCTCGATCTCAGTCGCTGGCAGGGTCTGGCCTTCGCCGGATTCGCAACGGCGATGGCACTCGGTGGGATGGCGTCGTCGACGGCCGGTGGGGTCAAATCGCTCAGAATCGGCTTGACGATCAGATCGCTGGCGAACGCCGTGAAGGAAGTGCTCCTTCCCGAACATTCCGTTGTCCGAGACACGTACTTTCAGAACGGAACCCGCACCCTTGGTCCCGATCTCGTTCGGTCGGTGATGGCCGTGTCCCTGCTGTATGTGGGCCTCTACCTGTTCGGGGCCGCGGTGGGGATCGCCTACGGCTATCCGTTGCAGGAGGCCCTGTTCGAGTCGGTGAGCGCCGGGGCGTCGGTCGGGCTGAGCGTGGGGGTGACGAACCCGGCCATGCCGACGATGCTGAAAGTGGTGTACATCCTTCAGATGTGGGCGGGACGCCTCGAATTCATTGCCGCCTTCGCTCTGGCCGGCTTCGTGGTCTCGTGGGTCCGCGGCGAATGAGACGACTCTTTCTCCTTCTGGCGCTCAGCGCGTGCCTCCTGGGTTCGGCGAGTCCGGCGCTCGCCGAATCGATCACGGAAATCGAACAGAACCCGGAGGACTACGACGGCCGGCTGGTCGTGGTCGCCGGCGAGTTGGTCGGCGACTTCGGCCGTCGGGGCGGGCTCGTCTGGACCCAGATCAATGACGACCCCTATGGCGCAGCTCCCATCCGCGAAGGAGGCCCGCTGGCCGGTGGCAATGTGGGTTTGGCCGTAGCCATCGACTCGGCTCTGTTCGACGAGGTGCTGGCGGACGCCGGTCCGGGCGGGTATCGCACTCGGGGGCCCTTGGTCGAGGTGAGCGCCATCTTCCATTACCACGACGCCGAGCGCTCCGGCGAGACCTGGCTCGAAGGGACGTCGTTGACATTGATCGAGTCCGATCGACCCCTCAGCGAGCCGCGCCGCCTGCCGCTGGCTGTGGCCGGGGGGATCCTCGGCGTCCTCGGTGTTCTGCTGCACTTGAGGTACCGGCGCAGCCTCTAGTCCGCTGCCAGGACCACCAAATCGTCGCGATGCACCACCACGCCCTCCCAGCCGTCGACTTCGACGGTTCGGCGCCCCATGATTCTCCGGAGTTGTCGATCATCGAGCGACGCCAAACCTTTGGCGACGAGCGCCCCCTCCCCGTCCACGATCTCGACGGCTCGGCCCGCCTCGAAGGATCCCACCACCTCGGTGACGCCGACAGGAAGCAGCGAGCGTTGGTCTCGGACCAGTGCAGTGGCCGCCCCGGCATCAACCCGCACCGTTCCGGTGGCCGGCAGTCCGAAGGCGATCCACAATCGTCGTGCCGAGAGGCCGGCCTTCTTGGGAGCTACCCAGGTCCCGACTTCTCCCCCGGAGAGGGCGCGCAGCACGGTGCCCTCGGCCTTGGCCGCCGCCACGACGGTGGGGATTCCCGACCAGGCGGCCATCCGTGCCGCGGCTACTTTCGTCGCCACTCCCCCGGAACCGAGCGGACCGGATCCACCCGTCGCGAGGCGGTCGAGAATGGCGTCGGTGTCCTGCACCGCCGTCAGCAGTTCAGCATCCGGTTCGCCGCGGGGATCGCCCGAGTAGAGGCCCGGCGTGTCGGTGAGGAGAACCAGCAACCTGGCGCCGGCCAGGTGGGAGACGATGGCGGCCAGCCGATCGTTGTCGCCCAGCTTCAGCTCGTCGACCACCACGGTGTCGTTCTCGTTCACCACCGGGACAATCCGGTTCTTCAACATCGCCTCGAGCGCCTCTCGCGAGTGGACGTACTGTTCGCGATTGGCAAGCACATCTTTGGTGAGCAAGACCTGGCCGGCGATCAAACCGCGCCGACCGAATTCGACGGCGTAACTGCTCATGAGACTGACCTGGCCCACAGCCGCAGCCATTTGAAGGCCCGGCAGGTCGACGGGCCTGGCCTTCATCCCGAGAAGCGGCAAGCCGGCGGCGATGGCAGCCGAGGTGACCAGAACCGTCGGGTAGCCCGCCTCCCAGGCGTCGGCCACCTGGTCGACCACTCGTCGCAAGGCATCGGGGTCCACACCTCCTTGTGGAAACGCGAGGCTGGAGGAGCCAACCTTGACCACCACGGGCGAACCCTCTGGAATCGCCGGACGAGCGATCATTCCTCCACGCTTTCCTGAAACTCGAACACCAAATCTCCGATCCTCACATCGTCCCCCGCCTGGGCGCCGGCGTCCCGAAGGGCTTGATCGACGCCGAGCTTGGCGAGGCGCCGAGCGGCGAAGTCGGCGGCCGAGGCTACCGTCAGATCGGCGAGGCCGA
The DNA here is from genome assembly GCA_965366365.1 of uncultured Acidimicrobiia bacterium. Classification (GTDB taxonomy): domain Bacteria; phylum Actinomycetota; class Acidimicrobiia; order Spongiisociales; family JAENVV01; genus CBDUEV01. The sequence goes on from CBDUEV010000024.1 coordinate 14,884, forward strand.
TAGCTCTTTCGGCCTCGCGACCTCTCACAACCCATTCACCGCCTTCGAATTCGATGGTGAAGCCTTCGGAGATCGGACGATGCAGGATGAAACCCTCACGTTCAGGCGTCGCTCGTTCTGCGGTCTCAACGACGTTGGCGATGTCGTGCAGCAGCTCCTTGACGCCTGCTCCCGTCACCCCGGAAATCCCATGGACCCTGCCCTCGGCGAGTGTGCCGGCCAAAGCCTCCAGGTCGAGCTCTGGAACCAGCTCGATCTTGTTGACTGCCACCACGCGCGGGCGCCGCACCAAATCAGGACGGTGAGCTCCCAACTCGGCGAGGAGTGTTCGGTATTGGTCCTCGATGGGGGTTTCCTGCAGAGGAGATGGGTCGAGCAGCACGACCAGAGCGGTGGCTCGCTCGGTGTGACGAAGGAATTCGTGTCCGAGGCCCTTGCCTTCGGCAGCACCCTCGATCAGACCGGGAATATCGGCGAGAACGAACTCCCGCTCGCCGACAGAGACGACCCCGAGGTTGGGCTGGAGGGTCGTGAACGGGTAGTCGGCGATCTTCGGCCGGGCGGCCGATACGCTGGCGATCAACGTGCTCTTGCCGGCGTTGGGGAATCCGATCAGGGCAGCGTCCGCTGCGAGTTTGAGTTCGAAGGTGAACCATTCCTCTGCGCCGTATTCGCCCTGTTCGGCAAACCCCGGCGCCCGATGCTTCGGGCCGGCAAACGCCTGGTTGCCCATGCCTCCCCTGCCACCCTCCAGCAGCCGGACCTTCTGTCCGGGTTTGACGAGATCGGCGAGCACCAGCCCGTCCGCGTCGTAGACGGTGGTGCCGGGTGGAACCTTCAGATGGAGGTCTTCGCCCTGGCGGCCATGGCGGACGTCTCCCTGGCCATGCGTCCCGTGGCCGGCGTGGTGGTGCGGATTCCGCTTGAACGCCAGCAGGGTACCGACCCGGGCGTCAGCCTCCACCCACACATCGCCTCCAGCGCCGCCTGAGCCGCCGACGGGCTTGCCCTTCGGTTTGCCCTTTTGGCGTTGAAAAGCGACAACCCCCGCACCGCCGTTGCCGGCGCGGAGGTTGACGGTTACCTGATCGACGAACATTGGTTCCTCGCCGCAGGGGCGGCCGGGACCTCGGGGCTAACCGGGGAGAACGTCGACGTGGCGGCGACCATGTCGCTCGCCATACTTGATAACGCCCTCGGCCATGGCGAAAAGGGTGTCGTCGCTCCCCTTGCCGACGTTTTCGCCGGGATGGATGCGCGTGCCGCGCTGCCGAACGATGATCGTGCCGGCACCCACCGATTGTCCGTCAAAGACTTTCGGTCCGAGCCGCTTGGCTTTGGAATCGCGCCCGTTCTTCGTAGAACCGCCGGCTTTCGTCTTCGACATGTCTACTCCTCCTCGGTGCTGCTGTCGGCCTTGGCGGCAGGCTTCGCCTGCTTGCCCTTCTTGCCGAGCTGAATATCGGTCACCTCGAGACGGGTGTACGTCTGGCGATGCCCGATCCGACGTCGATAGCCGGTCTTGTTCTTGTACTTGAAGATGTGGATCTTGTCGCCCCGGTTCTCCCCGAGCACCTTGGCGGTCACCTTCGAGCCACCGAGTGCAGTCGCGTCGGTAATGGCGGCGCCATCGGCATCGACCACGAGGATCGGCGTGAACACGACCTCGTCGCCGGCGCCTTTGAGGCGCTCGACGTCGATGACATCGCCGGGGCTGACCTTGGCCTGCTTGCCGCCCGTGTGGATGATTGCGTACATGGTGTCGTTCCTCGTCGAAAAAAGCTCTGTCACTCTAACGTCCCCGTGAAGCCAGGGCTTCGTGGCAACCTGCCGGAGCGCCTTGCCTTTCAGGGACTCCGTGGCGACGACGTGGTCTCGCGTGAGAACCAGGCCGCGGAACGCGGGCGGCCAGTGTAGCCTCGGCCGCCCCGTTCGTCGAAGCCGCAGTTCAGTCGGCGTCGAAGACCGCTGTGTCCTCGTAGGGAATGCCCTGGGTGGCGGCTTCCTCGTTCAGCAAGACTCCCCTGCCGTCGCAGTGGGGGCACGGCTCTGAGAAGTTCTCGAGGAGACCCTGGGCGACATTCTTCCTGGTCATCTCGACCAGTCCCAGGTTCGAAACATCGAAGACCTGAGTGCGGGTCTTGTCTTTGGCCAGCTCTTCCTTGAATTTCCGGATGAGGGTGCGCTGGTTCTTCTCCGACTCCATGTCGATGAAGTCGATCACGATGATTCCGCCGATGTCCCGGAGCCGCAGCTGTCTTCCGATTTCCTCAGCGGCCTCCAGGTTGTTCTGCAACACGGTGTCCTCGAGGTTGGACGTCCCGACGAATTTGCCGGTGTTCACATCGATGACGGTGAGCGCTTCGGTGCGATCGATGACCAGGTGGCCGCCGGACTTGAGCCACACGCGCCGGTCGAGCGCCTTGCGGAGTTGGTCCTCCACGTGGAAACGCTCGAAGAGCTTCATGTCGGTGTCCTTGTACAGCTGGACCTTCTCGACGAGTTCGGGAGCCGTTTCCCTGAGGTAGCCGACCACCCGGTCCATGGCGGCCTGGTCGTCGAGCAAGAGCCGTTTGAAATCCGGCGTGAAATGCTCCCTGATCACCCTGATGAGAAGCTCCGGCTCTTGCGAGATGAGCCGAGGGGCTTGTCCGCCTTCCGCTTCGACCTTGATCTTCTCCCATTGATCGACGAGGCGATCGATGTCGGCCTTGAGCTCGTCCCGCGAGGCGGAGACTGCCGCAGTCCGAACGATGACACCGTGCCCGGCGGGCTTCACCTCGCTGATGATCTCGCGCAACCTCCGGCGCTCCTCGTCGGGGAGTCGCCGACTGATCCCCTGAGCGTCGGACTCGGGTTGCAGGACGAGGTAGCGGCCAGGCAACGAGATCTGACCGGTGAGCCGAGCGCCCTTGTGACCCATGGCGTCCTTGACGACCTGGACCAGAACTCGGTCACCCGTCTTGAGGACGTTCTCGATCCGTTGATTGTTGCCGCTCTTCTTGCCGTCCCTCCGCACGTCACCGGCGTAGAGGACACCATTTTTTGACTCTCCGAAGTCGAGAAAGGCCGCCTCCATGCCGGGGAGGATGTTTTTGGCGACGCCGATGTAGACGTTCTGGGCGAGGCTGTGGCTCTCTTCCTTGGCCACATAGTGCTCAACCAGGGTTGGCCCCTCCAGGATGACAATCTGCGTTTGATGCGGGAGTGAGCGAACAAGCATCTGCTTCTTGCCGGTTTCAGGCGGGAGGATGACTTCCTCCGGCTGGCGGCGGTTGCGCGCCCCGCTCGAGCTCCGATTGCGGGACCGATCAGGCTGGGAGGTGCGGCCCTGGTTGCGTCCAGAGCGCTGACGCTGGCTGGGTTTTTTCGAGGTCGGCTTCTTCGTGGTGGGCTTCGGCGCCTCCCGGATCCGCCGGACCTCTACGGTGTTGCGACCGACCTTCTTGGTCTTTCGTTCTTCGATCGGGCTGTCGCCCACCCCTTTTCGGACGACCTCAGCCGCCTTCCGGCGAAACAACGCCATATCTACTCACTCCTTTGGTTGCAGCGGTGGAGACCACGCGCCGCGAAACTTTCTTTCGAGTAGGGAGTGAGAGTCGATCGTTCCAAGTGCCGTGTCACGGCATTTGCACGCCGGCCTGGCGCCGGACGCATGCACACACAGTGGCGGGGCAAGCTCTGACCCGCAGAAAAACCTGTTCCCCCCGACGCCTCAGGTTCGGCTTCGGGGTGTTCTGCACATGCGGCTCCAGAGCCGCACTCGACGTGGTGCGGACGGTCATCGGCCGCAGATCGGCCGGTGTGTGAAACACACCGCTCGTTCCTTACTCGAGGATGGCCACGGAGGATCGCGGCCGAGCACCAGAGTAGCACGGGGGTCGCGAATTCCGGCAACCGGCCGCTTCTGCAGCGCTCACATGTCGAAATGGGTCTGCTGAGCCTCGGACGGGTCGAAACACAGCCGGCACCGCGCCTCGTAGGCGTCACTCGCCCCGAGAACCACGAGGTCGTCAGACTCGACGATGCGCTGAGTGAAGTTGGCGGGGCCGCCGCATCGGTGGCAGACCGCCAACATCTTGGTGACGTACTCGGCCCGGCTGGCCAGCGTGGGGATCGGTTCGAAGGGTCGCCCGAGGAAATCGAGATCGAGTCCGGACACGATGACCTGCTTGCCGGCCCTGGCCAGCTGCTCAGCCACATCCACGAGGCCGGCATCGAAGAACTGCCCCTCGTCGACACCCACCACCACGGTCCTCTCGTCGACCGCCTTGAGCAGCTCGCGCGCATCACCGACCGGTTGCGCCTCGACCGACATCGCCGAGTGCGAGACAACTTCGCGAGCCGCGTAGCGGTTGTCGAGGGCAGGTTTGAACGTCTGCACGGGCAGCCGAGCAAACACCGAGCGTGTCACCCGCTTGATGAGTTCTTCGCTCTTGCCCGAGAACATCGGTCCGCAGCACACTTCGATCCAACCGCGGTCGCCCCGTCGATACACGTTTCTCCCTTTCGATGCCGGCCCGGGTCGGCTATTCCTGAATCCGCGCCCCGGGCGTGCGCGCCCGCCGCAACCAGATGGAATTGGCGACGCCTAGAGCCATCGCCATGGCGATCAGTGACGAGCCGCCCGCGCTCATGAACGGTAGCGGAAGGCCGGTCACGGGCATGATTCGAACCGTCATCCCCACATTCACGAAGACATGGAACACGAAGAGTGAGGCTATCCCGAGGCACACCAGAGTCCCGAAACGATCAGGAGCGGCCACGGCGATGCGGATGAGCCGAAGGATGATGACCGTGTACAACGCCAGCAGCACCACTGCGCCCACGAACCCGAACTGCTCCCCAACCGCCGTGAAGATGAAATCGGTCTCCTGCTCCGGCACGAAAGCCCGACTGGTGAGCGCTCCGTTGAAGAGACCCTTGCCGAAGATCTGACCGCTGCCGATCGTGGTCATACTCTGAATCTGGTTGTAGGCGCTGCCCTGCGTGTCACTCCAGTTGAAGAGGCTGTAGATCCTCTCTTCCTGGTACGAGGCGAGCAGACCGAACCGGAGCACGCCCCACACGGCGAGAAGGGACCCGCCCACGAGCACGCCCAACTGGCGGAGGTCGGCGCCACCGGCAAACAGCATCACCAGCGCCACGAACGCGAATACGAGGGACGTCCCGAGATCGGGCTGGAGAAACACCAACCCCATCGGCACCGCCAGCGACAGGAGCACCTGCCCGATGCGCGCCCAGGGCAGACGATCGCTCGCCGCCAGCGAGAGCAACGTGGCTGTCACGAGGATCATCGCCACCTTGGCGAACTCGGCCGGAAGGATCTGCAATCCACCGGGCAACGGGATCGCCCTGGTCACGTCGCGCTGCTCCGGCATGAACAGCACCACTACCAGCACCACCAGCGTTGCCGCATAGACGAAGACCCAAAAGTGCTGGTAGAGGCGATAATCGACGAACGAGAGGACGATGAAAGCCACCAGGCCCACGACTGCGAACAGGGCCTGTCGGTCCATGAGCGAGGTCTCGTCCACGCCGGCGATCGCCAAGGAGTCCCTGCTCGCCGAGAACACCATGAGCGTGCCGAAGGCCATCAGCGTGATCATGGCCACCATGAGCATGACGTCGGGAGTGTTCCGCAGCAGTTTGCCCTTTGCGCCGAGCTCCGGATGCTCTGGGGAAAGGATGGTCATCAGAGACCAGCGCGCACCGAGTCGACTGTCTCCCCCAGGAGATACTGGAGGATCTGGCGGGCGATCGGTGCGGCCACGTCGCCGCCATTGCCGCCTTCTTCCACGACAACCGACACGATGTATTCGGGGTCGTCGAGAGGAGCGACTCCGACGAACCACGATGTGTCAGCTTTGTCGGTGCCTGTGGCGGTGCCGGTCTTGCCTCCTACTCGGAAGCGGTTGTCCATGACAGAGAACGCCCGGCGCGCTGTTCCGGATTCGCTGTTGGTGACCCTGCCGAGGTCCTCGAGCATGAACTCCCGGAGGGTCGGCGACCAGTCGATGGTTCGGGCAATGGATGGCTCGAAGTCCTCGATGAGTTCACCGGTCGGCGTCTCCACCCGATCGACGACGGTGGGACGCCAGACGGTGCCTCCGTTCGTCAGCGCCGCGTACGCCACCGCCATCTGGAGCGGGGTGGTCAACACCTCGCCTTGTCCGATGGATACGTTCATCACATCTCCACCCTTCCAGATCGGTCCGGGATCCAGTCTCTCGGGGTGCAACCGGTTGGGCGACTCCTCCGCCCACCTTTCGAACAGTTGCCGGTCAGGGATCTGTCCAGCCGCTTCGAAGGGAAGGTCGATGCCTGTCGGGTCGCCGAGGCCAACTCGTCGGGCCCACTCCTGAATGAGGTCTTCGTCGTCCGAGTTCTTGTTCTCGTTCCAGATCGCCAGAGCCACCTGCCAGAAATAGATGTTGCAGGAAGCGCCCAGAGCTGTGTGCAGGTCGACCGTTCCATGGCCGTGATCTCGGAAGATCTGCTGGTCCCCCTGATCCAGGCTGTTGGCCCGGAGCACTCCGTCACACACCAGTGAACCCTCCGGCGTCTGGTGGCTGGCATTGAGCGCGTAGAAGCCCTCTTCGATGGCCGTCGCATAGGTGATGCCCTTGAACGTGGAGCCGGGGGGTAGCTGCCCCTGAATGGCCAGGTTGTTGAACGCGAACGAGTCCAGAAGGGCATCGAATTCCGACTGGGAGATCCCGAGCACGAACGCGTCCGGGCTGAACGTCGGGAAGCTGGCCATCGCCAGGACCTCACCGGTTTTCGCATTGAGCACGACCAACGCACCATGCTCGGCGTTGGCGCCATTGGATGTGTCCCGGGCCCACTCGATGCCTTCCTGCAACGACGCCTCCGCCTGCCGCTGGAGTTCGAGATCGAGACTGAGCACCACGGTGTTGCCTGCCACCGAGTCGATCTTCTCCGGAAGTGTTCCACCTTCCACCGCCCCGGAGGGGCGGACCTGGTAGAAGATCCTCCCCGGGGTTCCCTGCAAGAAGTCGTCGTACTGTCGTTCCACCCCGGCCCGGCCCGCCGTCCCCGTACGGAGGAGGTCGGAGTTGCGTTCGAGGTCCTCCTCTGAAACGGTCCCCACGTACCCGAGCACGTGGGCCATGAGATTGCCCTCCGGGTACTCGCGTCGATCCACGTACTCGATACTCACCCCGGTGAACCGATCGCGGTGGGTGAGAATGAAATAGGCTGCACTGCGTTCCACCTCACCCAGCACGAAACGGGTCCCCGACCCGGCGTCGTCGAAACGGGAAGCGAGAACCTGGGGTCGCTCCCCCAGGAGGCCCGACAGCTCCTGGATGACGCCATCTTCCTCCTCGGTGGGAATGAGCCTTCGGTCCACGACCACCGCCGCCACACGCTGCGTGGAGGCGACGGTCCTGCCCTGGGCGTCCACGATCGTGCCACGCGCCGCCTGGGTGGGCACTTCATCGAGCTGCAGGGAGAGGCTGGCGGCCTCGTAGGTGGCGCCGGCAGCCACCTGCACAAACCACAGCCGGGTGAACAGACTGCCGAACAGGACGGTGAAGGCCACGGTGATCCAGGCCACGCGCAGTTCGAGTTTCACGCCGCGTCTCTCCAGGATTGGCTCGCCACGGCGATCCTCACACCAGCACTCGGGTTCGCGGATGCAGCAGCCGTCGCACCAGCGGCAACGCAGCCAGGGAGAGCAGTGTGTTGTAGGTCGGGATGAGCAGAATGCTTCGAATCACGGTGCCGCCCGTCAGGCTTCCTTGATTGAACAGGGTACCCAGGAGCGCCAGCAATACGACACCGAGCAGGCTGAGCAGAGCGACCCCGGCGAGGCTGGTCAACGGGTTGGCCTCGACGATGTCGAGTGTCCTGATGGCAGCGTAGGCGACGAGCGTCATCACCAGGGCTCGCAAGCCCATCGGGGTGGTGGAGAGCAAGTCGACCGCGAAGCCGCCGGTGAAACCGAGCAAGAGCGCCGGATCCGGGTCGAGATAGCGAGCTGCCAGAATCACGATCAGCAAGACGACGTCCGGATAGATCTGGAATTGTTCCAGCCGGGTGAACACGGTGGTCTGGAGGATGACGGCGACGCCGAGCAGGGTCAACGCCCAGAAGATGGCGCGATTTCGCATCAGCCGGCCACCGATGTCGTGGTGGTGGAGCCTTCTGTTCCAGGCCCACCGGGCTCGACGGTGTCGGGATCGACGGGTTCGACCTGGTACTGCAGCACCCTCACGATATCCAGCCCCACCGGGTTGACGAGCGGCTCGACGGCCGTCGACTGGATGAGCCCGCCCTCGGGGCGGATCAGCTCGGTCACCTGGGCCACCGGCAGACCACGCGGGATCCCAGCCTGCTGTCCGGACGTGCGCAGGATGGATCCGGGAAGAAGGTCGGTGTCCGCCTCGATCACAACCAGCTCCACTCGCTCGGCGTTTCCGAGACCGGAAACGACACCGATCTGTCCATCTTCGGAGACCACCTCCACCCCTTGCACGGGCGAGATGACCGGCACGACCGTCGAACTGTCGGCGAACGCCTCCTTGACGATGCCAATGAGGACGTCGTTCTCGTTGACGACCGGGTTCCCGGCGATGACGCCCTGGTTCAGGCCCACGTCGATGGTGAAACCGGCATCGAGTGGACCGGTGCCGCTCCGCACGACGGCCACCACTTCGAGTATCTCCCCCTTGGGAATCCGCAGGATCTCTCGGAGGAGTTCGTTCTGGGAACGGAGATCCTCGATCTCGGCAGCACCCAGCCGGAAGCTCTCATTCTCGGCGCGCAGGCGGGCGTTCTCCTCCCGAAGGGTGGAGAGGTTCGCCAGACCATCCACCATGCTCACGAGCGGGTCCGAGATCTGGCGCGAGGCGTCTTGAAGTGGAGCTGCCAGAGACTGAGCTCCTTCCCGCAGCGTCGCAGCCATGCCTTCGCCGTCAGAACGGATGTCGAAGGTCATGAGGATGAAGGACACCACGATCAGGACGGTCAGAAGCACAGTCGGATTGCCGCCGCGGTGAGGTTGATTCTGGATCACGTCAGGTCATCTCGTCAGATTCATGCACGGCTGGACGAGACCAAGACCCCCTGGAGAACATCGAACTCTTCCAGACACTTGCCGGAACCCAGCACCACGGATTGCAGCGGACGGTCGGCGGTGACCATCGGCATTCCGGTCTCGTAGGCGAGACGCTCATCGAGGCCGCGCAGCAGAGCTCCGCCCCCGGTGATGACGATGCCGCGTTCCATCACGTCGGCGGCCAGTTCGGGAGGCGTCTTGTCGAGGGTGTATTTGACGGCATCCACGATCGCCGCCACCGGCTCTTCGATGGCTTCGCGAATCTCTGGACTGGAAAGCACCACGGTCTTGGGAAGGCCGGTCACGAGGTCGCGTCCGCGTACTTCGGCGGAGGGTTCGTCGGCGTAGGGGTAGGCCGACCCCACCGCCATCTTGAGTTGCTCGGCGGTTCGTTCACCCAGCAACAGGTTGTATTCCTTCTTGACCCAGTCGATGATCGCCTCGTCCTGCTCGTCACCGCCGACGCGGATCGAGCGAGAAACGACGATGCCTCCGAGCGATATCACGGCCACTTCGGTCGTACCGCCGCCGACGTCCACGACCATGGACCCGGACGGCTCGTGTATCGGCAGGCCCGAGCCGATGGCGGCCGCCATCGGCTCTTCGATCGTGTAGGCCTTCCGAGCTCCGGCGTGGTAGGCCGCTTCCTCGACCGCGCGCCGTTCCACGGGGGTGATGCCGGACGGGACACAGATGACGATTCGGGGCCTTGCCCATTTCCGTTTGTGGACCTTCTGGATGAAGTATCGGAGCATCTTCTCGGTGATGTCGAAATCGGCGATGACACCGTCGCGCAACGGCCGAATCGCGCTGATGTGAGAAGGCGTCCGACCGATCATGCGCTTGGCCTCCATCCCCACGGCCAGGGCGCGCTGATTCTTGGTGTTGATGGCCACGACGGAGGGCTCGTTCAAGACGATGCCGCCGCCGCGGACGTACACCAGTGTGTTGGCAGTGCCCAGGTCGATGGCCATGTCCTGACCAGCGAAGGCGAAAAGAGTTTCAGCCATGAGGCCCTTGCTTCCGGATGAATGGAGCTTAGTGCACTACCTGACCGTTCGGCCAGGCCGATCGGACCCGGCGCCCACCCAGCCGGGCTGCATGGGCCGCCTGATTTGCCACGGACTCAGCCGAAGAAGATTCCCAGTTCCCGCTCAGCCGAGGCAGGAGAATCCGAGCCGTGCACGATGTTCTCGCCCACCTCGAGGGCGTAGTCACCCCTGATGGTGCCTGGGGCGGCTTCCACCGGGTTGGTGGCGCCGATGAGCGTGCGCCCCACCGTGACCGCCGACTCGCCCGACCATTCCATGGCGACCACCGGGCCGCTCGTGATGAAGTCCAGCAAACCATCGAAGAACGGCTTCCCCACGTGCTCACCGTAGTGCTCGGTCGCCATCTCTCGCGAGATGGTCAACCCTTTGATCTGCGCCAGGTGAAGACCCTTCCGCTCAAAACGTCCGATCACTTCCCCGACCAGACCCTGGGCGACACCATCCGGCTTCACCATGATGAATGTGCGTTCGACGGCCATTGCTGTACTCCTGTTGGTTGGCTGGGCCGGATCCTACTGCGATCTCTGCGCCCCTCCACCTCGGAGGATGATGCCCCTCGCTTCGCCGACCAGGTACAGCGATCCGGTGACCAGCACCGCCCCCTCGTCGCCGGCGAGGGCGACCGCCCGCGCGAGCGCCGAGTCCACGCCGGCGACTGCCTCCACCTCGACGTCGAGATGGGTCCGGGCCAGTTCCGCCAAAGCCTCCGGCAGGATGGCACGCGGGTCATCGACCGCCGTGGTGACGACTGTGCTGACGTGTCCATCGAGTTGACTCACCATCGACTCGATGTCCTTGTCCGCCATGGCTCCGAGCACGCAGGTCCAGTCGACCATCCGAAACTCGGTTTCGAGGGCGTCGACCAGGGAAGCGAACCCGTTCGGGTTGTGGGCGCCGTCGATCAACACGGCAGGGTGGCGGCTGACGACCTCGAGCCGCCCCGGCACGGTCACGTCGCCGAGGCCTTCCCTCAGACCCTCGTCGGAGAGTTCCCGGCCGAAGAGCTCCTCGCAGGCGGCTATCGCCACGGCGAGATTGTCCACCTGGTGGATTCCGTGGAGCGGCAGGAAGACCTCCTCATAGGTGCCGTAGACGCCCCCGTACGTCGCTACCCAGCCTCCGACGGCCAGCAGCGGGTCGGAGGGACCGAAGTCCTCGTGGATGAACCGGACCGGGGCGTCGACCTGGGCGGCGCGGTCCCGAACCGCCACTCGGGCCTCCTCCGGGAGATTTCCCGCCACGATGACGGTGCCCGGTTTGGCGATGGCAGCCTTCTCTGCGGCGATCTCACCGACGGTCGTCCCGAGGTATTCGGTGTGCTCGAGGCTGATCCCCGTCACCACCGAGACCTTCCCTTCCACGACGTTGGTGGCGTCGAGCCGACCGCCCAGGCCGACCTCGACCACGGCGACGTCGACGGCCTGGGAGGCAAAGTACGACAGGGCCAGAAGTGTGGTGATCTCGAAATAGGTGGGCGAGTCCTGGTAGCGCTCCTTGAACAGCTCCACGAACGGGTGGATGTCCTCGACCGCATGGGCGAGTTCTTCCGGGGACGCTGCCACCCCGTCGATGGCCAGCCGCTCCTCGACCCCTTCGAGGTGGGGCGAGGTGGTGGAGCCGACCCGGAGGCCGTGACCCATGAGGATGGCTGAGACGAGCCGTGTGGTGGAGGTCTTGCCATTGGTTCCGGCGATATGGATCACCGGGAAGGCCCGGTGCGGATCGCCCATCAGGTCGACGAGGCGCTCGATACGTTCGAGGCCCGGTCTGATCCCGGCGCCGATGTGGCTATCGAGGTAGGCAACAGCCTCGCGGTAGTCCACGCCTACTCGCCGAGCTCGGCGAGCTGAGCGAGCAGCTTGTCGATGTGCTGGCGGGCTTCCAGAGCCTTCGCTTCCTCTTTGGCGACGATATCGGCGGGAGCCCGGTCCCGGAAGTTGGGGTTGGCCAGCTTGCGCTCGAATCCTTCCAGGTCGCTCTGATGGACCGACATCGCCTTCTTGATTCGGGCTCGTTCGGCGTCGAGGTCGATGAGCCCTTCGAGAGGCACGAACGCCTGAACGGGTCCGGCCACCAGCCGCGTGTACCCGGACCCGTGGGTTTGGGTGGTGGTGGTGAGGGTGACGGCCGCCAGGGAATCGGCTTGGTCCGCCCACCATCCTTCCATCACCCCCTCCGGGTCGAGGATCTGCAAGTCGAGCCGTTGCTTCGGCGAGAGACCGTGGCTCGCCCGGAATCGGCGCACGCCCGAGACGAGTTCCTGAAGTGTGTCCAGGCCGACCGGAGTCGTGTACTCGGGCACCTCGGGCCAGTCCGCCCCTGCCAGGATCCCCTCACCGACCAGGTGCGACCACAGCTCCTCGGTCAGGAAGGGGATGGCCGGATGAAAGAGTTTGATCACATCTCGTAACACCACGCCCAGCGTCATGCGGGTTTCCGCGGCGGTCTCGGACTCCCTGAGCAGTGGTTTGGACATCTCCACGTACCAGTCGAAGACCTCCGACCAGGTGAACGAATACAGCAGTCCATAGGCGTCGGCGAAGCGGTATTCATCACAGAGGTCATCGAAGCGCGTGACGGTGTCGCTCAGCCGAGCGAGGATCCACGCGTTGACTGGACCCGGGTCTGATGGGTAGCCGCCGAAGGCGGGTACCGGCTCGGAGAGATTGGTGAGGCCGAACTTCACGCCGTTCCATAGTTTGTTGCCGAACTTGCGGGCGCCCTGGACCCACTCGAGATCGAGGGGTACATCCTGACCGGGTGATGCCGCTTGCAGTAGGGCGAGGCGAAGAGGGTCGGCGCCGTACTCGGCCACCACATCCAGAGGGTCGATGGCATTCCCGACCGACTTGGACATCTTTCGTCCGTCCGCAGCGCGCACCAGACCGTGGATGACGATGTCGGGGAAAGGGGCCTGCCCCATGAAGTGGATGCCCATCTGCATCATGCGGGCCACCCAGAAGTAGATGATGTCGAAGCCGGTGACCAGCACCTGATTGGGGTAGAAGCGATCGAGATCGTCGGTCTGCTCCGGCCAGCCCAGCGTGCTGAACGGCCACAACGCCGAGGAGAACCACGTGTCGAGGACGTCCTCCTCCTGGACGAGTCCGGTGCCGGCGCAGCTCTCGCAGGCGGAAGGATCGGCGCGCGACACCGTGACATGATCACAGGAGTTGCAGTACCAGGCTGGAATGCGATGCCCCCACCAGATCTGACGACTGATGCACCAGTCGCGCAGGTTCTCCATCCAGTGGAAGTAGCTGTTCTCCCACCGCTGCGGAACGAAACGGGTCGTGCCGTCGCGGACGGCCGCAATGGCGGGATCGGTGAGCGGGCGCACCTCCACGAACCACTGGAGCGAGAGGTAGGGCTCTACCACCGTCTTACACCGGTAGCAGTGACCGACCGAATGGAAATGATCCTCGACACCCACCAGAGCGCCCAGGTCGGCCAGGGCTTCCTTGACCGCCTCACGAGCGGCTACTCGATCCATCCCTGCAAACCGACCGCCGTTTTCGTTGACGATCGCCTGCTCGTCGAGGATGGTGATCGGCTCGAGCCCGTGTCTGCCGCCGATCTCGAAGTCGGTGGGATCATGGGCGGGAGTCACCTTCACTGCACCGGTCCCGAATTCGGGATCGACCGCGTCGTCGGCCACGATCGGAATGTGACGATCCACGAGCGGGAGACGCACCGTTCTGCCCACTACGGCCGTGTAACGGTCGTCGTCGGGATGGACCGCCACGCCCGTGTCACCCAGCATGGTCTCGGCGCGGGTGGTCGCCACCGTGACACCTCCTTCCGTCCCGTCGGAAAACGGGTAGAAGATGTGCACCATCTCGCCGGCGTCGTCGCTGTAGTCGACCTCGATCTCGGCCAGGGCGGTCTCACACCTGGGGCACCAATTGATGATGCGTCTACCCCTGTAGATGTGACCCTCCTCGTACAGCCGCACGAAGACCTCGCGCACCGCCACCGACAAGCCTTCGTCCATCGTGAAACGTTCGCGGCTCCAGTCGACCGACGAGCCCAGGACTCGCATCTGCCGGGTGATCCGGTCGCCGTACTGGCGCTTCCACTCCCAAACCTGCTCGATGAAGCGCTCACGCCCCAGATCGTGTCGGGAGAGCCCTTCGACCGAGAGCTCGCGCTCGACCACGTTCTGGGTGGCGATGCCGGCGTGATCCGTGCCTGGCACCCACAGGGCAGCGAAACCTTGCATCCGCTTGCGACGAATGATCACGTCGTAGAAGGCGTGGTTGAGGGCGTGACCGAGGTGAAGCTGCCCGGTCACGTTGGGAGGCGGAATCACCATGCAGAAGGGATCGCCATTCGGTCGGTACTCGGGGCGGAACACGCCGGCGTTTTCCCAGACGTCGTACCAGCGGGCCTCGATCGCCTGCGGATCGTAGGTGGACTCCATCGTCATCGTCGTTCGACCGCCTTCAGCACCAGTGAACCCCGGAGGATACTCCGGGGTTCACTGGATTCAGATTTCATTCTTCGTTCAGCGAGCGAGCCGCTTACTGAAGGATGTGGCGACGACCAACTCCTCCTCCTTGCGGCGGGTAGCCGCCAGGAGGACCGCTCCGCCGGCGAGAAGAACCGTTGCCACCACTCCGAGGCCGCCGTTGGACATTCCGGTCATCGGCAGCTCGGCTTGAGCTGCCAGGACCTTCGTGTCGGGCGCGTCCGGTGTGCTGGTCGACGGTGTGCTGGCGGGCGGGGTCTTCGGCGTCGGTGTGACCACGACGTTCTGGACCTGGACCCTGAAGAGTCCGGCATCGATGGTGGTATCCACCGCGCCTTCCGCCAGCGAGAAGACCTCCGTCAAGCCGACCGAGGGAACTTCCACCACCGCAGTACCGGCCGTCGAAGCCACCACACCGGTGAGCTCAGCGACGATTTCGACCACGTTCGAGTCGACCGCCCGGTCCCCGCCTTGGGTTCCGTCGGTGAAGAGCCATCCGGCGGGCGTCGTGAACCTGACCTGGTAGTCGCCTGCCGGCACGTTGGCGAACACATACATGCCCGCTGCGTTGGTGGTGGTCGTCATGATCGGAGCTCCGGCTCCTGGCACCAGCAGCTCGACCGTGGCGCCTTCCACGCCCACCTCGTCGGGCCCCTGCACACCGTCGGCGTCGACATCATACCAGACGTAGTCGCCGATCAGGCCGACGGGCTGAGCCGCCTGGCTGTTCACGAAGGTACAACCGAGAGCTTCTCCGGGAGCCAGGAAGAGGGACGCTCCGTCCTGGTCGAGGTCGACCTGGGCGCCTGGTGAACAGAGCACCTCGAGAAGGTCCCATCCATCCACGACGAGGAGATCCTCGGTGATGGTGTACTCGCCCGAAGGCAGCTCGAGCGTGACGCTCTCGCCCGCCCCCAAGGTGACCGACTCGTCGCCGATCGTGAACTCGAAGAGCTCGTCGGTGTCGACGTCGGTTGCCTTCTCCACCGTGACCGTGCCGGTGTTGGTGTTCGTGTAGGTGCACGTCACGGTGTCGCCGGAGAAGACCGTATAGGTGGCCACCCCCGTGGCGGTGTCACCCGTGGCACCGTCGGTGCAGGTGATGTCTTCGAGCAACCATCCGTCCTGCAGGGTCTCAGCGACCGTGTACTCGCCGGGCAACACCTCGGAGAAGGCGCTCTCGCCGTCTCCCAGCACAGCCTCGATCTCACCGGTGAACTCGAAGAGGTCGTCGGTCGAAGGATCGATGATCTTCTCGACCACGATGGTGGCCGGCCTGAGAAGACCCAGGTCGAGCGTGAGGTCGGTCTCGCCCTCGGAGAGGTTCGTGGAGACCGACAACCCGTCACTGTCGGCCGAGTCGTCGTCACCCTGGTCGGTGGTGGTCACGATCCAACCGTCCGGTGCCGCGAATTCGACGGTGTAGTCGCCGGGCATCAGCCCGCCGAACCCGTACATCCCAAAGGCGTCGGTCGTGGTGGTGTCGATGGCAAGACCCTCGGAGACCAGCGTGACCTCAACTCCTTCGATACCTTCTTCGAAAACGCCCTGGATTCCGTCGCCATCGACGTCGTGCCACACCTTGTCACCCAACGCGGCGGGTGCAGGCGAGCAGTCCTCTACGGCAAACCCACCGGATGAGACTCCTTCGAGCACGAAATCACCCACGGCGAAGGCTTCCCATAGATACTCCCCAGGGGCGACGAGATCCGAACCACCGGCGTCCGAGTACGACACTGCGTAATCGGCCGGGCCGGTCACGTCGACAGTGGCGCCTCCAGAGGGAGAAATCCCCACCTGGTACTCGGCGAGCGCCAATTCCCCGTCCCAGACGCAGACTCCGGGCGTCACCGTGACGGCGACCGTCTCTGGTTCTTCCTCACAGCTGATCGCGTCGAACGAACCGAAGGTCTGCCCGACCATTTCGTAACCGGGGGCAGGCGCCGCTTCCCATTCATAGGTACCGGGGGTGACCATGTCGGATCCGTCGTTCTCGAACGAGGCCTCGTACCCGTCCGGCCCGGTCACGGTGACCGTGGCCGCCCCACCCGGCTCGATCCCCACGCCGTACTCGGTGACCGACACGCCATCGATGAAGTTGCACGAACCGGGAATGACTTCGACGGAGACCGGCTCCGGCTCCGGCTCGCACGGGTAGATGGTGAACGATCCGTCGAGATGCGTCGGAGAAGTGAAGCCAGGCGTTTCCCGGCCCCACCACATGTAGGTGCCGGCCGGTACGGTGTCGCCTCCACTCGCCTGATAGATGACTCGGTATCCATCGTGATCCATCACCATGACGGTGGCGCCGCCGGCCGGTTCGATGGTCACCTGGTAGGTGCCAACCGATTCCGTGCCGTTCCATTCACAGGCGCCAGGGATCACGCTGACCTGCACGACTTCGGGCTCTGGCTCGCAGTCGTAAACGGTGAAGCTGCCCTCCACCGGATCGGTGGTGGCGTAGCCGGGCGGCACCGAGGCCGTCCAGTTGTACGTGCCGGGCCGAACCGTGTCCGACCCGCTCACCTGGAACAGGGCCGCGTAACCGTCAGGTCCCGTCACAGTGACGGCTGCCCCTCCGTCGGGATCGATGTTCACGTTGTAGATCGCCCAAGACTGGTTTCCGTCCCAGGAACAAGAGCCAGGGATCACCGAAATGCTCACGGGCACATCCTCGAGCTCACAGCTGTCCGCCGTGAAGGAACCCTGGAGTGGGCTCGTCGTGGAATAGCCAGTGGCGAGAGTGACCTCCCAGTTGTACTCACCCGGAGGCACCGAGGCGCCGCCGCCGTCGGCGGGGAAGGAGGCGGAATAGCCCGGACCGGTCACGTCGACCACCGCGCCGGACGTCGGGTCGATGTCGACCGAGAACCAGGTCTTCGACTGAAGCTGGCTGTCGAGGTAGCAGGAGCCCGGCACCACCGAGACTTCCACCTGCTGCTCGTAGGGCTCACACGAGGAGGCGGTGAAGCTTCCCTCTGTGGTGCCGTCGTAGGTGAAACCCTCGGCGACGGCGACCGACCAGTCGTAGGTTCCGGGTGGAACCTGATCGGCGCCCGCTCCGCTGTAGGTCGCCAGATAGAGGTCCGGACCGGTGACGCTCACGGTGGCCCCTCCTGCCGGATCGACGGCGACCGTGTACCCGGTGACCGACTCTTCGCCGTTCCACTCACAGGCACCCGGCACGATGCTGACCGCCACGCTGTCCGGGGTGTAGCTCTCCCCGCAGGTATGGATGAGGCGGTCGTTGGCGTCGTACCGGCTGATCGAGTAGCTGAGGATCTGATACTCGGCACCGTCGCTCGGCTGTGGGAAGCTCGAGCCGTCGTTGGCCCACCCGCTTCCGAACTGCTGCGAGCAGGAGACGTGAATGGAGTGCCCGTCGATGAAGCCTTCCGTCTTCTTGGTCCCGTCGGTCTTGGTGTTGCCCGTATGAGTGCCACCCACCATGACGAATTCCCACACGGTGTATTGACCAGACTGGTCGTTGCTTTGGGAAGCGGCACTGGCCGGCTGGGGCACGATGGCCACGAACGACACCAACAACACCACGAGCGCCAACAATGACGCATTCCACCTGCGAGAGGCTCGCATGAACTTCATTCCACACTCCATCTTTCTCGATGGGAGTGGGCCGGTCTCACCACTGGCTCGCCACGATTCTCGGTGACCGATCTCACGAATCGTGGGTCATTGCCTCCCAGCTTTCCCCTGGATCGTTCTCACAATCCTCGTCCCTAGCTATGTGGTCATTCAACCACAGTCAGTAGCATTTTCAAAGCTTCCTCTTGGACTACCCAAGCCCTATCACTACTCACATGGTTCATGTAACTACTCTCTGTCAATATACGCAATAGGTCAGCGGACCCAACCACGCTGAGAGAGATGCGAGTAACAATGGCGCTCATCGAGGCAACTCTACCGTGTCGCCCCGGGCCGTGATCCGGCGAATCAGGCCGAACGTTCTCGGGGTTCGTCCAGGTCCTGAATCGGCACCAGGGTCGGGTTGACCCGGTCCCGAACGACGTCGCCGTCGATGACGACCCGACCGATGTCGGACCGCGATGGCAGGTCGTACATGGTGTTCAGCAGCACCTCTTCGAGAATGGCGCGCAGACCGCGCGCTCCCGTCCCCCGCAAGAGAGCGGCATCGGCCACCGCGTCCACCGCGTCGTCCGTGAAGACCAGTTCCACTCCATCGAGTTCGAAGAACTTGGCGAACTGCCGAAGCAGAGCATTCTTCGGTTCACGAAGAATCTCGATGAGGGCCTGGCGATCGAGGTCCTCCACCGTGGCGATGACAGGGAGCCGTCCGATGAACTCCGGAATGAGCCCGTACTTCATCAGGTCCTCGGGAAGCACCTCTCCAAAGACGTCGACTCGCTTTTCGGCGTCTCGCCTCGCCAGTTCCGCGCCGAAGCCCACGCCCCGCTTGCCGATTCTGGCGTCGATGACGGTCTCCAGGCCCGCGAAGGCGCCTCCACAGATGAAGAGCACGTTGGAGGTATCGATCTGGAGAAACTCCTGATGAGGGTGCTTTCTGCCGCCCTGGGGAGGGACCGAAGCGACCGTGCCTTCGAGGATCTTGAGAAGGGCCTGTTGTACGCCTTCCCCTGACACATCTCGGGTGATCGAGGGGTTCTCGGCTTTCCGAGCCACCTTGTCGATCTCGTCGATGTACACGATGCCGGTTTCGGCCCGCTTCACGTCGTAGTCGGCGGCTTGGATCAGCTTGAGGAGGATGTTCTCAACATCTTCCCCGACGTAGCCGGCCTCGGTGAGGGCGGTGGCGTCGGCGATGGCGAAGGGGACGTTGAGCATACGGGCGAGGGTCTGGGCGAGCAGTGTCTTGCCGCACCCGGTCGGCCCGATGAGGAGGATGTTGGACTTCTGGAGCTCGACACCATCCTGGAGGCTGACACCGGCCCGGACCCGCTTGTAGTGGTTGTATACCGCGACCGAGAGGATCTTCTTGGCGTCAGGCTGACCGACGACGTAGTCCTCGAGGAAGCCGTAGATCTCGCGTGGCTTGGGAAGCTCGCTGAAGTCGACTTCTTCGGTTCCCGAGAACTCTTCTTCGATGATCTCGTTGCACAGCTCGATGCACTCGTCACAGATGTACACACCCGGTCCGGCGATGAGCTTCTTGACCTGCTTCTGGGACTTGCCGCAGAAGCTGCACTTCAGAAGGTCGCCACCTTCACCGAATTTGGCCATCCGTCCTTCTCCTGCTGGCTGGTCCCGGTTCTACTTGGCCGCTTCGACGGCGGCGAGTTCACGGCGACTGAGCACCGCGTCGATTACACCGTACTCCATCGCCTCGTCGGCGAGCATCCAATAGTCTCGTTCGGTATCGACGACGACCTTTTCGTAGTCGGTGCCGGTGTGTTCGGCCAGGATCCGGTTGAGTTGCTCTCGCATCTGCACGATGAGCTTGGCTTGGATCTCGATGTCGGAGGCCTGACCCTGCGCCCCGCCGTGCGGTTGATGCATCATGACCCGAGCATGTGGAAGCGCAAAACGCTTGCCCGGCGCCCCACCAGCGAGGATCACGGCGGCCGCCGAGGCAGCCATGCCCATGCACACGGTCGAGACGTCGGCGGAGATGTACTGCATGGTGTCGTAGATGGCGAAGAGCGATGTGATGGAGCCACCCGGCGAGTTGATGTACAGCGAAATGTCCTTGTCGGGATCCTCGCTCTCCAGATGGAGAAGCTGCGCCATGATCAAGTTGGCAACCGCATCGTCGATGGGAGTACCGAGGAAGATGATGCGGTCTTTGAGGAGACGACTGTAGATATCCGAGGTGCGTTCGCCTCGGCTGGTCGTCTCGGTGACGTAGGGAACAACGTAATTCTCGACGTTCATACTCACTCTTCCTCCTCATCCCTGTCCGAGTCTTCCAGCGAATCGCCCACAGGAGCGGGAGCGGTCGCCGCGGCCAGGGCTTCAAAATCGATGGGGTTACCTGCGTCATCGACAGGAACTGCGGCCTTCAAGAGCGCCTCGTGCGCCTTCCTCCGCAGGATATCACCCCTCAGGTTTTTCTCCTGATTCTCGGTGAGGCCCTCCCGGAGCTCCTCCAACGTCTGCTCGGTCTGAGCAGCCATGGCCGATAACAACTCGACGAACTCCTCGTCACCAACCTCGAGCCCGGCGTCGTCGGCGACCGCATCGAGGAGTAGATCCGTGCGGACGTTCCTGGCCGCAGTAGCCCTGAGGTCCTCCACGAATGCCTCTTGTGTCTGCCCGGAGATCTGGAGATAGTCGTCCATCTCGATCCCCTGCTGGCCGAGGGTGTGGCTGAACCGGTGGAGCACCTCCTCCATCTCGGCGTTGATGATGGCCGCCGGGATCTCGAGGTCGATCTCGTCGATCAAGGCCGTGATCAACTCGTTGCGGAAGGCGTCCCAGGAGGCTCCCGCCTTCGATTCGGAGATACGTCGCTCGACCTCCTTGCGGAAAGCCGCCACGGAATCGAACTCGGTCACCTCGGAAATCCATTCGTCGGTCATCTCCGGCAAGCTCTTGCCCTGTACGTCGGTGACCGCAATCGTGAAGGTGGCCGGCTCGCCGCCCCGGTCCCCGAAACTCTCCGGAAGAGTCGAATCGAAATCCTTCGTTTCGCCGGCCGACATCCCCAGCACAGCCTCATCGAGACCCTCGATGAACGGACTGGACCCCACCGCAACCATCAGGCCTTGGGCAGACGCCTCGGGAATCTCCTCCCCGTCGGCTTTGGCGGAGAGGTCGATCGAGGCGTAGTCCCCTTCCTGGCACGGTCGGTCGGCCGGTTCGAGCTCGGCGAACTGATCTCGCATCCTGTCGATCTGTTCGGCGATGTCCTCGTCGGTCCCGATCGGCGAGGGAACCGCGATCTCCCGGCCGACATACTCGGGCGTGGTCTCGAGGGTTGGCCAGAGGGCGACCTTCACGCTGATCTCGATTCCAGATTCGGTGTCTTCGACCGAGTCGAGGGATGGCACCGCTGCCAGCTGGAGGTCCGTGGCGTCGAGGGCTTCGTTGACCAGCCCGGCCAATGCATCGTCGATGGCCTCGGCTCGCAAGCGGTCGGCTCCCACCGCCGCCTCCACGACCCGTCGCGGAGCCTTACCCGGACGGAACCCTGGGATTTTCATCTCCCGAGACAGTTTTCGAGCCGCCTGGTTCTTGGCTTGATCGAGGCGCGCCTCCTCCACTTCGAAGGTAACGATCTTCTCGAAAGGCCCGGCATCGCTGATGGTGGGTTCCACGGTGACTCCTGTTGGCAAGATTGGGGGTGCAGTGTAGGCCGGCCCTCACGACGCCATCCCGCCTCGATGGCTGGATCGATGTGGCTGGGCCAAACGCGGGCGCCAAACACCGGTGCCGAATGCTGGTGCCGAATGCTGGTGCCGAATGCCGGGGCCGAATGCTGGGGCGGGGGCTCGATGGGTTGGGTGGGCTAACCCTCGGCGGCGCCGGGGGAACATCGATTGGGGTGACCGACGGGATTTGAACCCGCGACAGCCGGGATCACAACCCGGTGCTCTACCAGACTGAGCTACGGCCACCATGTACCCGAACCGTCCGAGCGTCGAGCCGCGGCTCGCGCCCCCGGAGGGATTCGAACCCCCGACCAAGAGCTTAGAAGGCTCCTGCTCTGTCCTCTGAGCTACAGGGGCCCGGTTGACGAAGGGACGATTCGATCGATGCCTGAGCCGGAGAATCCGACCGGGCATCAGAGCGGGTGAAGGGGATCGAACCCTCACCACCAGCTTGGAAGGCTGGGGCTCTACCATTGAGCTACACCCGCGCCCACGAGATATTAGCCCGTTCTCCGGCTGGGGCGAACAGCGAATACCACCACCCCGCCCAGACGGGCGGCGAAGGGGTGCGGACGGTGGGACTCGAACCCACAGTGGGCGATGCCCACCAGGACCTAAACCTGGCGCCTATACCAATTCGGCTACGTCCGCTCGCCGTCAGGGTACCGCACCAACAAGAAAGCCCCGCGCCGGTGGCGTGGGGCTTTCTGGTGGTAGGCCGCCCGGGACTTGAACCCGGAACCTGCGGATTAAGAGTCCGTTGCTCTGCCAATTGAGCTAGCGACCCGT
>CBDUEV010000025.1:0-37258 GCA_965366365.1 uncultured Acidimicrobiia bacterium
GCGACGAGACCGGACTGGCCATCTCGGCGGGTGTGGCTTCGACCAAGTTCCTCGCCAAGGTGGCGTCGCAGGTCGCCAAGCCCGATGGGTGCATCGTCGTGGACCCGGAGCGAGAGTTGGAGTTCCTGCATCCTCTCCCGGTAGAGCTGATGTGGGGAGTCGGCCCGGTGACCAAGGCAACGCTGGCCGACCTTGGAGTGACCACGATCGGTCAACTGGCCGAACTGGACGGCGCCACCGCGCAGAGCAGGGTGGGCCGGCATCGTTTCGGACACCTGGCTGCACTGGCCCGGAACCAGGATTCTCGGCCGGTGGTGAGACGGCGAAGGGCCGGATCGGTGGGAGCCCAGTCGGCGTTCGGGAGTCGCGACCAGTCCACGGAGCGGTTTCGCGAGGTGTTGCAGGGTTTGGCCGAGCGGGTCGGATCGAGGCTGCGCGCCAAGCTACGGGCGGGAAGAACCGTCACGGTCCGGGTCCGGTTCGGAGACATGGCGGCCGTGACCCGCAGCCGCACCCTTCCCCAACCGGTTTCTGCCACCACCGCTCTCTTTCGCATCGCCTGGGACCTCGCTCAGTCCGGGATGGAGGCTGCCGAAGGTCGCCCCGTCAATCTGTTCGGGATCTCCGTCTCCAACCTGGAGACCGAGCCGGCCATCCAACTGGAGCTGGCGCTCGACGAGGGAGACCTTCTCAGGGCGGGTAGCGCCGCCGCGGCGGCCCGAGAAGCGTTGGATGCCTCCGTCGACGACCTCAGGGGCCGGTTCGGGAAAGGAGCGGTGGTAGCCGCCTCGCTGCTTGGCGGAGGCGGCGGGGTTCCCGACCAGTTCCGCGAACTCGCCGAGTTCAGAGAGGCGGACGACGACGAAGGCGAGTGAACTGGGTTTCGGTGCGGGGGAGTTCCGGCACCGGGCATGAGTAGCCTCTACCTCATGAACGACCGCTATCTCGAGTACCTCACCTCTCAGCTCGCCGATCTCCGCGCCGAAGGCTTGGAGAAGGTCGAGCGCGTCATCGAATCACCCCAGGACGCCATCATCACGTTGGAGGACGGGCGCCGGGTCATCAACCTGTGCGCCAACAACTATCTCGGCCTGGCCAACCACAATCGGGTGATCGAGAGCTCGCACCGGGCCATCGACCGCTTCGGATACGGTGTCGCCTCGGTCCGATTCATCTGTGGAACGCAGACCCTTCATACGGCGCTCGAAGAGCGGATCTCCGAGTTCTTGGGGGTAGAAGCGGCGATTCTGTATTCGTCGTGCTTCGATGCCAATACCGGCCTGTTCGAAACGTTGCTGGGCGAAGAAGACGCCATCATCTCGGACGCGCTCAACCACGCCTCGATCATCGACGGCGTGCGACTGTGCAAGGCTGCTCGCTACCGGTACGCCAACAACGACATGGCCGATCTCGAACGACAGCTGGCCGTGGCTTCCGATGCCCGTTTCCGACTCATCGCCACCGACGGAGTCTTCTCGATGGACGGCGTGATCGCCGACCTCGAAGGTATCTGCGACCTGGCCGACCGTTACGACGCCATGGTGATGGTGGACGACTCCCATGCCGTGGGATTCGTCGGTGAACGAGGCGCCGGCACGCCCGAACTGTTGGGGGTGGAAGACCGCATCACGCTGCGGACCGGAACGCTCGGAAAGGCACTCGGCGGGGCGTCGGGTGGGTACACGGCGGGTCCGGCGCCCATCATCGATTGGCTACGCCAACGTTCCCGGCCATACCTGTTCTCGAACAGTCTGACCCCCATGATCGCCAGTACGTCCCTCGAGGTGCTCGACTTCCTGGAGGAATCGGGCGATCTGCGCGAGCGATTGGCGGAGAACGGCCGGTACTTCCGGGAGCGTATGACGGCACTGGGCTTCACGCTGACCGGCGCCGACCACCCGATCATTCCTGTGCTGTTGGGTGACGCCAAGGTGGCGACCGAGATGGCCAACCGGCTCCTCGACGAGGGTGTGTACGTGATCGGTTTTTCGTTCCCGGTGGTGCCCCGCGGGCAGGCGCGCATTCGCACGCAGATGTCGGCCGCCCACACGCGAGCCCACCTCGACCAAGCCATCGAAGGCTTCGCCACCGTCGGCCGGGCAATGGGCGTCATCTCGTGACGGTGCCCCCCACGATGCCGGCCCTCGTGAAGTCGAGAGGCGAGCCGGGGCTGTGGTTGGAAGAGATCCCCGTCCCGGAAGTCGGGCACAACGACGTGCTCATCGAGGTCCAACAGATGTCGGTGTGCGGCACGGATCTCCACATACGGACGTGGGACCCGTGGGCGGCGTCGACGGTGCCGGTCGGCATGGCCGTTGGCCACGAGTACATGGGGCGGATCGTCCAGGTCGGCTCCGAGGTGACCGGCGTCGAGGTCGGCCAGCGGGTGTCCGGTGAAGGTCACGTGACCTGTGGTCACTGCCGGAATTGCCGAGCAGGGCGGAGGCATTTCTGTCGCAACACGGCAGGCGTTGGGGTGAACCGGCCAGGAGCGTTCGCCCGGTACCTGGCGCTCCCGGCGGTGAACGCCTTTCCGCTCCCCGACGACATCGAAGATGACGTGGCGACCATCCTCGACCCCTTCGGCAACGCCACCCACACCGCCCTCGCTTTCAGTCTGGTCGGTGAAGACGTGTTGGTGACCGGGGCCGGTCCGATCGGACTGATGGCTGCGGCCATTGCCAGACATGTGGGCGCTCGCCACGTGGTGATCACCGACCTCAACGCCTACCGGCTCTCCCTGGCCCGCACGCTGGGGGTGGAGCGGCCCGTCGAGGTCGGCACCGAGAGCCTGGAAGACGTGATGGTGGAATTGGGAATGAACGAGGGGTTCGACGTGGGGATGGAGATGTCAGGCAGTCCCCAGGCGCTGCGCGACATGCTCCACGTCATGAATCACGGATCCAATGTGGCTTTACTCGGCATACCCCCGACCGAGGCGCCCATCGACTGGAACGATGTGATCTTCAAGGGACTCACCCTGCAGGGGATCTACGGTCGCCTCATGTTCGAGACCTGGTACAAGATGGTCGCCCTCCTGCAAGGCGGCCTGGATATCCGCCCGGTGATCACCCACCGGTTCCCGTTCGAGAAGTTCGACGAGGCGTTCGATATCGCCGAATCCCACGAGGCCGGGAAGGTCATTCTCAGCTTCGCCTGACCGACCGCTCGGCTCGGTTTCTCCGTTCTGTGGGCTGGTAGACCCCATGGGCGGGGTCAGGAACCCTGGGTTGAGCCCGGCGCGCCGGCTAGCCCGCGGCCATCTTCTTGAGGACCGTGTGGAGGATGCCGCCGTTGCGGTAGTAGTCGACTTCGACGGGGGTGTCGATGCGGCATGTGGTGGTGAACTCCACCACCGTGCCGTCCGACCGAGTGGCTCGCACCACCACGTCCTGGCGGGGCTGGACCGAGTCGTCCACATCGACGTCGAACACCTCCGTCCCGTCCAGCCCCAAGCTCGTGGCGTTCTGGCCGGCCTGGAACGTGAGGGGCAGCACTCCCATTCCGATCAGGTTCGACCGGTGGATCCGCTCGTAGGAGTCGGCGATCACCACCCGGACTCCCAGGAGGTAGGTGCCCTTGGCCGCCCAGTCCCGTGACGAACCCATCCCATAGTCCTTACCTGCCAGGACAACCAACGGGACGCCCGCCTCGTGGTAGCTCAAGCTGGCGTGGTAGATCGACTTGACCTCGCCATCGGTGAAGTCGGTAGTCCACCCGCCCTCGGTGCCCGGGGCGAGTTCGTTGCGAACCCGGATGTTGGCGAAGGTCCCGCGGGTCATCACGCGGTCATTGCCGCGTCGCGACCCGTAGCTGTTGAACAAGCGCTTCTCCACCCCGTGCTCCACGAGGTACTGACCGGCGGGGGAGTCCACCGCGATCGAGCCCGCCGGCGAGATGTGGTCGGTGGTCACCGAATCGCCGACCTTCACCAGCACCCGGGCGCCCCTGATCGGGGTGATCGTGCCCTCCTCCACCGTCAAGCCCTCGAAGAACGGTGGCTCCTGCACGTAGGTCGAGTCGGGGTTCCAGGCGTACAGGGCGTCGCCCACGGTCTCGATGCTTCGCCATTCCTCCGGGCCGTGGAAGACGTTGCCGTACTGCTCGAGGAACTGCTGGCGCGTGACCGAACTGGCCACCAGTTCGTCGATCTCCGACTGAGTGGGCCAGATGTCTCGCAGGTAGACCGGCTGCCCGTCAGACCCGGTGCCGATCGGCTCGGTGGTGAGGTCGATGTCGACGGTGCCGGCCAACGCATACGCCACGACCAGCGGCGGAGAGGCCAGGTAGTTGGCCTTGACGTGAGGAGAGATCCGTCCTTCGAAGTTCCGGTTGCCCGACAGCACAGATGCCGCCACGAGATCGTGAGTGTCGATGGCTTCGGCGATGGGATCAGGCAACGGGCCCGAATTGCCGATGCAGGTGGTGCACCCGTATCCCACGGTGTAGAAGCCGATGGCCTCGAGGTCCTCGGTCAGACCGGCCGTGTCGAGGTATTCGGTCACCACTTTGGAGCCGGGCGCCAGTGAGGTCTTGACCCACGGTTTGCGGTTCAGCCCTTTCGCCCGGGCCTTGCGGGCCACCAGTCCCGCCCCCACCATCACCGACGGATTCGAGGTGTTGGTGCACGAGGTGATAGCTGCGATGGTCACGTCACCATGGTCGAGCTCGAAGTCGGCGCCGTCGTAGGACACCGCCACTCCCGACGGCCCGGTATCCAAATCCACCACCGGTCCGCCTTCTTCCGCCATCTCCGCAACGGTCCCGATCGAGGCTGGGCTGCTCTTGTGGAAGGTGTTGGCGAGATCTTGTTCCCACTGGGCCTTCATGCCGGAGAGGAGAATCCGATCCTGTGGGCGCTTGGGTCCGGCCAGGGCCGGCTCGACCGTGGTGAGGTCGAGCTCGAGGTTCGACGAGTAGACGATGTGCCGTGACTCATCCCTCCACATGCCCTGGGTCTTGTAGTACTGCTCCACTGTCTCGATGAGGGCCTCGTCGCGGCCGGTGAGGCGCATGTACTTGAGCGTCTGCTCGTCGACAGGGAAGAACCCCATCGTGGCGCCGTACTCGGGGGCCATGTTGGCGATCGTGGCGCGGTTGGCGAGCGGCATGTCGGCCAGTCCCGGCCCGTGGAACTCCACGAACTTGCCAACCACTCCGTGCTCGCGAAGGATCTGCGTGACGGCGAGAACCATGTCCGTGGCGGTTGCTCCCTCGGAGAGGCGTCCGGTCAGCTTGAAGCCGACGACCTCGGGAATCAGCATGTAGATCGGCTGACCCACCATCACGGCTTCCGCCTCGATCCCGCCCACGCCCCAGCCGACGACTCCGATTCCGTTGATCATCGTGGTGTGGGAGTCGGTGCCGACCAGGCTGTCGGGATAGAGGTTGGTGCCGTCGTCCCACACGACCTTGGCGAGGTACTCGAGGTTGACCTGGTGCACGATGCCGGTGGCCGGCGGCACCACCCGGAAATTTGAGAAGGCCGACTGGCCCCACTTGAGGAACTCGTAGCGTTCCTGGTTCCGTTCGAACTCTCGTTCGGCGTTGATGTGCAGAGCCATCCCCGAGTTGAAAGCGTCGACCTGCACGGAATGGTCGATGACCAGGTCGCACGCCACGAGGGGATTGACCTTCTGGGCGTCGGCCTCGTTGCCGGTCATGCGGACGATTGCCGAACGCATGGCGGCCAGATCGACCACGGCCGGGACGCCGGTGAAGTCCTGGAGCACCACCCGGCCCGGAGTGAAGGGAATCTCGGTCTCGCCGACTTTGGCGGCATCGTACGAGGCAAGGGCACGGACGTCTTCGTCCTGGACGACGTGTCCGTCGTAGTTCCTGAGCACCGACTCCAAGAGCACCTTGATGGAGTAGGGAATGGTCTCGATGTCGCCAATCTCTTCGAGGGCGTCGAGCCGATAGATGGTCCGATCGCCAAGGGGAGTGGAGAGCGTCGACCGGGCTCCGAATGCGTCGTTGGTCATGGCGGGTCCTCAATTCATCGTCTGGTTCGGATTGTACCGCTGACATGCGTGACCACGTCAGGAGGCAAGCAGGGGCAAGAGTGGTGCTTCTTTCGATGTGGGTGATCTTCTCGGGGGTTTGCCGAAATGACAAAAGGACTTGACTTGGTATCAAGTTCACTTTACATTGCCGGATGTCAAGTTGTCTGTACACGTCACCCGAGAGAGGCAGAACATGAAGAACGAAACGGTCGCGACTCGTCGGATCATGAAGCGCTACAACACCGAGGTTGGGATCGCCATGGCGACCTACTCCGTGCTGTTGGTTGGCGCCTTGGTCCTGGCGGAGCAGCAGCAGTCGACCCCGGTCAAGGTGCTACTCGCCCTCGTGCCGGTCGTGCCCCTGGTGTTCGTCGTACTGTCGGCGATCCGCGCCTATCGCCAGTCCGACGAGTTCATGCAACGGGTTCTCGCCGAAGCCGGAGCGGTCGCCTTCGCGGTGATGCTGATCGGGGCGGCGGCAGTCGGCATGCTGGGCGTTCTCGTCGAACTACCCGGCGTGGCAGGTTTCTTCGTGTTCGCCCTGGGCATGATGGCCTACCTGCTGGCGAGTGCGCTTCTCATGCGCCGCCGAGCATGAAGAACCGCGTCAAGGAACTCCGGGTGAGCCGCGATTGGACCCAGGTCGACCTCGCCGAGCAACTCGGGGTGTCTCGTCAGTCCGTGGTGTCGATCGAGCGAGGCAAACACGATCCCAGCCTCACTCTTGCCTTCCGGATCGCCGAGGTGTTCGACACCCGAATCGAGGACGTGTTCTCGCCGGCGGTCGACGAGGTCAGCGGGCGCTGATCCTGACCTCGGTGACGCAATCCTCGTCGGCGGTGGCGTGCGGTGTCAGGGTGGGGCGGCACGCCGGATCGATCGACTCCATGAGCCCTACCACCAAGCCCTGGTCGAGCGCACACACCACCTCGGGATGGCTGACGGCGGTCTCACCGAACGGGCAATGGTTCGTGAGGAGCCGGGACGAGTCGACATCGGCGGAAATGCCGAATCCGACACCGGTCATGGCGCCGACGACCGCTCGAACCGCTCCTTCGAAACCAGGATCGTCCGGCACTCCTATCTCCGCGGCGAGGTTCCGACCATATGCCCGCCCAACGTCACGCGCTACTTCGGAGACGTTGTCGGGAGCCACCTGCTCGAGCACTTTCAGGAGCAGGTCCGAGAGCAGATCGGGTTGCCGAGCCGGGAAATGAACGTCGATGACTTTGCTGGTGGCCGTGTACCACTTGGCGGGGCGGCCGGCTCCGGGGCCTGCTTTTCCCTCGGCGCGACGGGTGGTCACCTCTACGTAACCGTCCTCGGCGAGACGATCGAGATGGTGGCGGGCGACGTTGGAGTGGATGCCGAACAGCTCGGAGACGGTGGAGGCGGTCAGCCCGTTCGGAGCCTGCCGCACTGCGATGTAGACGCCCCGGCGGGTGGGGTCACCAAGCGCGGACGTCAGGTCTCCGATCGAGCGGTTGAGGGCTTGGCTATCGAGCGTGGTCATCGCGGTACCAACCGGTTTCGTGGTGGGACACCATCACTATAGTTTCCATGTCCTTCTATCCACTGTCTGCATAGGGAAATCCATGGCCGACTCCGCCGCCGTTCAAGAAGCCATCGCTGCCGTCGAGGATCCGCTCCTTCACCGCTCGCTCGGCGAGCTGGGGATGGTCCGGGACCTGAAGGTGGGTCGAAGGGGGGCGGTGGACGTCCGCCTGGGAGCCGTGGTGCCTGACCACCCCAGCCACCAGACCATTCGCGATCGCGTGATCGAGGCCGTCGGCGCCCTGGATGGCGTGAAGTCGGTGACGGTGGGCTTCGAACTGATGACCGACAGCGATCGGCAGATGCTCATGGAGCGACTCGTTCCGGAGAAGAAGGTGATCGGCGCGAGCGCCTCCCGGACCAGGGTGATCGGGATCGCCTCCGGAAAGGGAGGCGTCGGCAAGTCGTCGGTGACCAGCAATCTGGCCGTCACCCTCGCCGCGCTGGGTCACTCCGTCGGCGTCATCGACGCCGACGTGTGGGGTTTCTCGATCCCGCGCATGTTGGGCGCCGGTCCGTCGCCGGTGGTGATCCACGAGTCGATCATTCCCCCGGAAGCACATGGGGTGAAGGTCATGTCGATGGACTTCTTCGTCGGCGATCAACAGGCGGTGATCTGGCGGGGCCCGATGCTGCACAAAGCCATCGAGCAGTTCTTGACCGATGTCTTCTGGGACGATCCCGATTTCCTGCTCATCGACATGCCTCCCGGCACTGGCGACATCGCCATCTCCCTGTCGCAGTTCCTCCCCCGAGCCCAGATGCTGGTGGTCACCACGCCCCAGCCAACCGCGCAGCGGGTGGCCAAGCGCGCCGCCCTCATGGCCGAAAAGGTCAACCAGGAGGTGATGGCCATCGTCGAGAACATGTCCTGGTTCACGGGCGACGACGGCAAGCGCTACGAAATCTTCGGGTCCGGAGGCGGCCAGGCTCTCGCCACCGAATTGGGGATTCCGCTGGTGGCCCAGATCCCACTGCTGCCGGTGATGCGCGCGGGCGCCGACGACGGTCGGCCGCTGGCGGTGGTCGCCCCCGACAGTGAGGCTGCGCAGGCGTTCTCCGCCTTGGCCAAGGCGGTCATCGAGCTGCGGCCGCGGGTGAGAACCCACCCCGAACTGGTGATCACCTAGGAGGGCGTGTGGCCAAGATCCACGGCGGACAAATCGTTGCCCGGGCACTCAAAGCCGAAGGCGTCGATACGCTCTTCACCCTGACCGGAGGCCACATCGTCCCCATCCTGGACGGCTGCGTGCAGGAGGGCATCGCGGTGGTGGATGTTCGCCACGAACAAGCGGCCGCCCACGCCGCCGAGGCCTACAGCCGGCTGACCGGCCGCCTGGGGGTGGCGGCCGTGACGGCGGGCCCGGGCGTCACCGACGCCGTCACCGGGGTCGCCAACGCCTGGTTTTCGCAGACACCGATGCTGCTCATCGGCGGTCGACACTTCATTCGCCAGGAGCTGATGGGCGGTTTGCAGGAGATGGACCATCCCCGGCTCTTCGAATCGATCACGGCCTTCCGCGCCACGGTCTGGGAGACCAACCGGCTGGCGGACTATGTGGCCACGGCGGCCCGTCACGCTTTCGCCGGGCGCGGAGCACCCACCTTCTTGGATATCCCGATGGACGTGCAGTTCGACATGGTGGAGGAGGATGCGATCCATTGGCCCGAGTCGTATCGCTCAGGCGGCGAACACGGCGTGACCGAAGAGCAGCTGGCGGAGATCGTGGAGCTCCTCGCCCGGGCCGAGCGTCCGGTGCTGTTCGGCGGCGGAGGTCTGCGCGGGGACGGAGACGCCCTACGCCGGGTGGCCGAGTCCCTCCAGTCGCCGGTGTATCTCAACAGCCGCGGGCGGGGTTCGCTCCCTCACGGCCACCGGCTGCTCGGCAACCGGACGCGTTCGGCAGCCTTTGCCCAAGCCGATCTCGTCCTCGCCCTCGGGGTCGATTGGGACTTCAGGACGGGGTACGGACGCAAGATCAATCCAGACGCCACGGTGATCCAGGTAGACGCCAACCCGACCATGATCGGCTGGAATCGCGCCGCCCACCACGGTCTGGTCGCCGATCCTGACACGCTCCTCCGCCAGCTCGCCAAGGAGTCCGAACGATTCGCAGGCGAGGCCGAATGGGCGGCCGGAATCAGCGAACAAGAAGCGGCTGCCAGAGGCGAGCTGGAGGCGGAGGCCTCCTCGGGGGCGATCCCCATCACGCCGAACAGGTTCGGTCGCGAGGTCGCCGAGTTCTTCGGGCCTGATGCGGTTTTGGCGGTGGACGGGGGCGACATCGTCTCGACCACGGCGCGGTGGCTACAGACATCCACCGCGGGTCACCTCCTCGACCCCGGCCCTTTCGGGACGCTCGGCACAGGCGCGCCGTTCGCCATCGCCGCCCAGGTGGCCTTCCCCCAGAAGCGGGTGGGCATCGTCTACGGCGACGGGGGATTCGGGTTCAACGGCATGGAATACGACACGATGGTGCGTCTGGGACTCCCCATCATCGGGGTGATCGGCAACGATGGCGTCTGGAGCAACATCAAGACCTTCCATCGCGCCTTCTATCCAGACCGGCTCGTGGCAACCGATCTCGGGGTGCAGCGGTACGACAGGATGGTTGAGGGCTTGGGAGGGCATGGGGAGTTCGTGACCGACCCCGACGAAATCCGACCCGCCCTCGAGCGGGCGGCGTCCAGTGGCCTACCGTCGCTCGTCAACGTGCATATCGCCGAGACGGTTCGGATGAGCAGCAACTACAGCCAGTAGCGCGCGGTCGATTCTGGCGGCGGTCTGCCCGGGCTAACTCGACGAACCGAGGGTGGCCTCGAGTTCGACACGCTCGCCGTCCCGCAGAACGGTGATGGTGACGTTCTCTCCGGGCGGCGTGCTGATGATCTTGCCTCGCAGGTCCTGATTGGAACCGACCTGGCCGCCGTTGACCGCGATGATCAGGTCACCGACTTCGATGCCCGCATCGGCAGCCGCGGACCCCGTCACGACCTCTTGGACGAGCGCCCCGGCGCGGTTGTCGACGGAGGTCGTCGAACTGACCCCGAGGAAGGCAAGCTGGACTTCCTGACCGGCCACGATCTGGTCGGCAACGAGCTTGGCGAGATCAATGCTGATGGCGAATCCCACCCCTTCGTTTCCGCCGCTGTTGGTGAAGATCTGGTCGTTGATGCCGATCACGTGCCCGCGGGCGTCGACGAGCGGGCCACCCGAATTGCCGGGGTTGATCGCTGCGTCGGTTTGGACCATCGAGACACCCGACACGGACCGATCTACGGCACTGACGATGCCGGCGGTCACCGACTGGTCGAGGCCGAAGGGGCTTCCCATGGCGACCGCCAGGGAACCGACCCGGATCTCGTCGTCGACGGCGAGTGTGGCAACGGTCAGGTCTTCGGCATCGATCTTGACGACGGCGATATCGGTGGGGGCGTGCGTCCCGAGGACCTCCCCGGTCATCGACCGCCCGTCGGAGAGCCGGACAGTGACCTGCCGGACTCCGTCGACGACGTGGGCTGCCGTGAGGATCAGGCCGTCGGCGTCGTAGATCACGCCCGAGCCGAGCCCGGTCACGGTGTCGATCTGCACGACCGCCGGACCCATCGCCTCGGCGATATCGGCGACGGGCTCCAGGACATTCACCATTGTGATGTCCTCCGGTACCGAGGTCACGGCCACCTCCACGACCGGAGCGGTGGTTGTGGTGGGCGCCGCCACGGGCTCGTCGGCCGGACCGGTGAGCCGGCTGATGGCGAACACTGCAAGGAGGATGGCGGCCAACCCCATGAGAGGAATCCAGGTGCGCGAGCGGCCGGGACCGGCGGACTGCGGCGCGGCGGTCATGGCAGGAGACGAGAGAACCGGGGGAGGCGGTGGGGGGACGTCTTTCCCCGCCGTCGGTGCGGCAACGACCGGCAGCTCCTCGGTGATGGGGTCTTCGGTGCTCGAGTCTTGGGCGCTCGGGGAGGTGGAGGGGTCGAACGGGGGGACCGCGACGGGATGTTCGGTCGAGGGAGGAGTGGCTCCGGTCGAGGGCCCACTAGAAGGCCCAGTGGTAGGCCCAGTCGAGGGCCCAGTGGTGGGCCCAGTCGAGGGGGCAGAGGGGGGCTCGGACGAAGGCTCAGGCGAAATCGGGCCGGCGGATTCGAGGGGTGGTGGTTCCGGAGTCGGATCGGTGGCGGGAGGTTGTCCGGTGCCGTGGCTGTCAGTGTTCATGGGTTCCTGCGCTGCTCTCGTGATACGACGACTCTGCCGGTGCTCTCTCAACGAACGGTGAAACGGTCCTAAGAATTCCGTGAAAAAACCCTACCCGGGTCTGCCGGCTACAGTGCCACGACCCCGATGAGGCCCACGACCACGGCGTACAGGGCGAAGGGGCGCAGGCCCACTCGCCCGAGCATGCGGATGAGGAGTGCGATGGCCGCGTAGCCCGACAAGGCGGCCACCACCACGGCCAGCCACGTCGTCGCCTCCACCCCACCCGAGTCGAGCAGTGAGAGGCTCTCTTTCAAGCCGGCGCCGGCAATGGCGGGGATGCCGAGGAGAAAAGAGAAGCGAGCCGCCTCGACGCGGTCGAGTTTTCGGCCCAAACCGGCGGTGATGGTCATACCGGAGCGAGAGATCCCGGGGATGAGAGCGAAAGCCTGGGCGATGCCGATGAGAGCGGCGTCCTTCCACGTCGCCTCCTCCACGCGCCGGTGGGTGGTGGCAAAGAAACCAGACGCAAAGAGCACGACGCCGGTGGCGACGAGCGCCCACGACACGGCGCCCGGATCCTCTTGGAAGGCCTCGATCCGGCTTTCGGCCACGACCCCGATGACCGCCGGGACGGTGCCGATGGCGATCAGGCTGACGAGATGGCGAGCCTCCCGATCGGTTCGGAATCGGACCATCTTGCGGAGGTCGAGTCGGTAGTAGACCAGGACGGCAGCCAGGGTGCCGAGATGTAGCACAGCCGAGGTGGCCAGGTCGGGTGGCGCCATGTCGAGAAAGGCAGGCACCAGCACCAGGTGGCCACTCGATGAGATGGGAAGGAACTCGGTCAGGCCTTGGACGAGTCCCCAAAGGATGGCTTCAAGCACGGCGCCAATCTAGTGGTCGCCGCCGGTGCGGCGATCACCCGGAGCGCCGCACCAGCACGGTGATGCGCCGATCACCGACCGCGCTCGCCACCTCGGCGGCTTGGCCGTCGGGGATCGCCACGAGCCCGAGACGCGCTTCGAACCCGAAAGGGTCGGAGGTGGGCGCGGGGGTTCTGACGGCGATCCCGTCGATCAGGGTGGGTTCGCCGTCGACGTCGACCGGACCGAGCACGAGCCGAACCTCGTCGCCAGGCTCGGTTTCTGTCGGGAGCGACACCTCCACGGTCCACCAACCAGGGGGGATCGACACCCCGTCGGGGTCGATGGCGCCCTCTGTGAGGGGCTCGCCTGCTGCGATGGCGTGGCGGGCCGTTCCGGCGACGGTGACGGTTTCCAGGAGTCCCGGCGGCACCGGTCGGGTGACGAAGAGGGACGGATCCAGCGGGCTCCCGGCTGCGATCGGGGCGTCGGCGAAAGGATGGGCGACGAATTCGGTGTGTCTGAGCTCCACCCACAGCGCCCCGATCACCAGGACCAGGGCGGCGGCGTAGCGGAAGTAGGGCGGATGCGAGAACCAGTACACCGTGTCAAGGTATCGGAGCCCTGCAAGCGGGGGAAGGGGTCCGTCGCTCCGGCGACTCAGGCGGGTCGGCGACTCAGGCGGGCTCGGGGTCACCCAAGACGGTCGAGACGGGGATGACGCCCGACCAGTGAGGCAGGTCCATATCGCTCTCTTCGTCGACGGGACCCCCGGAACGCACTTTGGCAGACGCTTCGTCGATGGGCAACGCCACCACCAACGTCGCTTTGCGCTCCTTGTCGGTCGGCTGGCGGGCGCCGGCCCACCGACCTGGCTGCATGCGTTCGGCGATGGCCGCGAAGGCCATGTCCTGTTCGCTCGCCTCGGTGACGGCTCGACATTCCCCGAACACCATGACGGATCGGTAGTTCATCGAACTGTTGAAGTGTGACTTGGCCAGCACGATCCCGTCCACGAGGGTGGCGGTCACGCAGACCTGGACGCCCTGTTTGAGCGTTCGCAACATTCGCGAAGCGGGGGATCCGTGAAAGTACAGGGTGTCTCCCACCCTGGCGTGAATCGTGGGAACGACGAAGGGGTCACCGCCGGAGACGAAGCCGACATGACAGATGAGAGCTTCGTCGAGAATGGCGTCGATCGTCGTGCGGTCGTAGTGCCCCCGTTGCGGTTTGCGACGAATCTCAGCTCGATCGGACGGTGAAGGCTGGGCCAACGTTTCAGTCGCTCGAGCTGTCGGCCGAGCCGGTTCGGGAATCGTTGACGTAGAAGCCGGACCCTTTGAAGATGATCCCCCGGGAGTGAAAGACCTTGCTCAAGCTCCCGCCGCAGTCTTCGTGCGTCTTCAGCGGACGCGCCGAGAAGGACTGGAAGACTTCTACCGTGTCGTCGCATTTGGCGCAGCGGTATTCGTAGGTGGGCATGTCGTCGAACCTCGTTGATGTCTGAGGGGGATGATATCAAGGTCGCTGCCTAGACTCGACCCGGATGATTGCTCGCACCCTGATCGCCGTCGCAGCCGCCTATCTCATCGGCAGTGTCGATTTCGCGGTCATGGTGGGAAAGGCCAAGGGTGTCGACATTTATTCCGTCGGCTCCGGCAACCCGGGCACCTCCAACGTGCTTCGCACGATGGGCAGGGGAGCCGCCGCCATGGTCCTGGTCGGCGACCTGTCCAAGGGTCTGATTGCCTCCGGGATGGGATTCACCCTGGCCGACGCCGCAGCGGTAGGCGCCCTGGCGCCCCAGGCTCAAGCCGCTCTGGCCGGTTTCTTTGCCGTGGTGGGACATTGCTACCCGCTGTTCCACCGTTTCCAAGGTGGCAAGGGGGTGGCTACCGCGGCCGGGGTGCTCATCTTCGCGGATCCTCTCGCTGGGCTCATCCTCGGTGCCGTATGGGCTGTGGCCGTCGCCATCACCCGTACCGCCTCCATCGGGTCGCTACTGGTCATCACCTTGGCTCTCCCCGCGCTGTGGTGGCGAAACGCCTCGGGATGGACTCTGCTGTTCGTGGCCGTCACACTTGGTTTGATCGTGTACCGACACAAAGGCAACATTTCCCGGCTCCTGGCCGGCCGAGAGAAGAAGGTGGTCGCGACATGACTCCGAAAGTGGCTCTGATTCCGGCAGCGGGTCTTGGGACCCGAATGTTGCCCGCCTCCCGGGTCGTTCCCAAAGCCCTCATCACGGTGGTCGATCGTCCCGCCCTCCAATACGTCGTCGAGGAAGCGGTGCGTGCGGGCGCCGAGCGAGTGGTCGTGGTGGTCAGCCCCAGTGCCGGACAGCTGGTGGAATCCCACTTCTCGGCGGCGGGTCCGCTGCCCGGTCTCGAGGATGTCACCATCCAGTTCGAGATTCAGCAGGAGGCACTCGGGCTCGGCCACGCCGTTCTGGAAGCGAAAGGTGCCGTCGGTGAGGAACCGTTCTTCTGTCTCCTGGCGGACAACATCGCCACGCCCGGGACCGACTTCCTGGGGCCCCTGGCTGCGGGATCCGATGGCCGTTCGGTTGTGGCGTTGAGGACGCTGACCGATGTGTTTCTCGACAGGTACGGAGTGATCCACCCAGGCGAATGGTTGGACTCCTCCCTCATCGAGGTCAAGGGAGCCATCGAGAAACCGGGGAAAGCAAACGCTCCGTCGCGTCTCGGGCTGATCGGCCGGTACCTCTTCACGAGCGAGATCTTCGACATACTCGAAGACGCCGAGCCCGGATATGGCGGCGAGATTCAGCTCACCGACGCCATTCATCGCCTCGGTGAGGCGGCACGATGTCGCGGGGCGGTGGTCGAGGCCGATCTCCTCGACGTGGGT
Organism: uncultured Acidimicrobiia bacterium; assembly: GCA_965366365.1. GTDB lineage: Bacteria > Actinomycetota > Acidimicrobiia > Spongiisociales > JAENVV01 > CBDUEV01. The sequence goes on from CBDUEV010000025.1 coordinate 15,495, forward strand.
AATCCGCTCGGCTTGCTGGAGGCGAGCGTTTCTCTGGCCCTGGCGTCGGACGAATTGGGCGGTCCCCTGCGGGCCTTCCTGTCGGAAGCCCTGGACGAGATGTCGTGAAACCTCTCGAGGACGCCCAGCGCGAAGTGCTGGCGGCGGTGCCGGCGCTTCCGGTCGAGTGGGTGGCTCTCGGTGAGGCGGGAGGACTGGTCCTCAGTGAGCCGGTCACGGCTCCCCATGACGTTCCTCCGTTCACCAACTCGGCGATGGATGGCTACGCCGTGATCGGCGCGGACGTCGAGAGTGCTCCGGTGGCGTTGTCGGTGCTCGAAGACGTTGCGGCCGGCCATGTGGCGAAGGCGACCGTGCGACCGTCGACAGCCATCAAGATCATGACCGGCGCACCACTTCCCCAGGGCGCCGACACCGTGGTCAAGGTCGAGGACACTCGGGTCGTCGGCGACCGCGTCGAGATTCTCGTGGCGACAGAGGCCGGTACGTCGGTGCGGCCGGCCGGTGGTGACGTGACCGCCGGCGCCGAGGTGTTTGGCGCTGGAGAGCGCCTCTCGCCCCGCCATTTGGCTGTCTTGGCGTCGCTGGGCGTGGCGTCGCCGGCCGTCAGGCGACGCCCCAAGGTGGCCATCCTCTCGACGGGTGATGAGGTCCTTTCCCCTGACACGGCTGAGCTTCGCCCGGGACAGATTCGCGACACCAACCGGCCCATCCTCGCCGGCCTCCTCGCCGAGCTGGGCGCCGAGGTCTTGGATCTGGGGATTGTGGCCGACGACGCCGACGTCCTTCGCGAAACGATCGAGCGCGGCGCGGCCCAAGCCGACGCCGTGTTCACCTCGGGGGGCGTGTCGATGGGGGAGTACGACCTCGTCAAGCAGGTCCTGGGCGACCTTGGGCACATCGACTTCTGGAAGGTGGCCATGCAGCCCGCCAAGCCGTTCGCCTTCGGGCTCATCGAAGGGACTCCGCTGTTCGGGTTGCCCGGCAATCCCGTGTCGGTGATGGTGGCGTTCGAGCAGTTTGCTCGCCCGGCGCTCCTTCACATGATGGGAGCTCGGCACGTGTTCCGGCCCCGAGTGAGCGGGTTCCTCGAGTCGGGGGCCCATACGGATCCTGAGAAGACCGTCTTCTTGCGGGCCACGGCGTCGTGGATCGACGATCGCTGGCGGGCCGACCTGTCCGGAGGCCAATCATCGAACGTGCTGTCCGCGCTGGCGCGAGGCAACTGCTTCGCGGTGGTTCCCCGGGGGACCGACGACGTCGAACCGGGAGGGCGGATCGAGTTGGAGATGTTCAACTGGCCAGAGAACCGAACAGCCGCGGAGGTGACCGGTGCCCGATGAACTGACCCATCTCGACGACGAAGGCCACGTTCACATGGTGGATGTCGGCTCCAAGGCGGCGACGGAGAGGCGAGCCGTCGCAGAAGCGACGGTGAGAATGGCCCCCGCCACGGCCGATCTGTTCTTCGGAGGATCCCTCCCCAAGGGAGATGCCATGGCCACGGCGCGCCTGGCCGGGATCATGGGAGCCAAGAAGACTCCGGACCTGATACCCCTCTGCCATCCAATCGGTCTCACCGCGGTCAGCGTCGAAATCGCACGACACGAAGCTGGGCTCCGCATCGTTGCCACCACCGCCACCGTCGGTTCCACCGGCGTCGAGATGGAGGCTATGACCGCCGTGTCCGTGGCGGCGCTGGCGGTGTACGACATGGTCAAAGGCGTCGAGCGGGGCGTGGAGATCCGCTCCGTGCGGCTCTTGGAGAAGTCCGGTGGACGCAGCGGAGAGTGGCGTCGGTGAAGGGATCCTGGGCCGCCCGCGTGCTGACCGTTTCCGACCGGGTGAGTCGGGGCGAGGCGACGGACACGTCCGGTCCGGCTGCCGTTGACCGGCTCACCGCACTGGGTTTCGAAGTCGACACGGCAATCGTGCCCGACGGGGTGCAATCGGTGGAGCATGCCCTGCGCGCCGCCGTGCTGGAGGAGAAAGCCCTGGTGGTCACCACCGGGGGAACCGGGTTCACGGCTCGCGACCTCACCCCGGAAGCGACCGCCCGGGTGATCGAGCGGCCTGCGCCGGGGTTGGCCGAGGCCATGCGCGCCGCCACGTTCGGGGTCAATCCCCACGGCATGCTGTCGCGCGGGTTGGCCGGCATCGCCGGGTCGACCCTGATCGTCAATCTGCCCGGCTCGGTCAAAGGGGTCGAGGAGTCCCTCGATGTGATCGCGCCCGCCCTGCCGCATGCCGTCGCGCTGTTGACGGCGTCGCCGACGGAGCACTGACCGCCGAGATCGAAGGCACCCGACGAGAAAGGCGCCCCGCTGGTTAGGCGGTCCCGCTCCGATGCGGTAGGGTTTACCCGCCAGGATCTGACAGGCAGTAGTTGTAGCGCGAAACGGTTGGGGCTACCCTTTCGGGCGTAAGGCGGAGAGTAAGGGCACATGCCGGCACAAGCACTACTTGTATTACTGGTCATCGCGCTCGCATGGGCGGTGTATCTGGTACCCCCACTTCTGAATTCCCGTCGAGAGACGCCGTTGGCTTCCACCGAGGAGTACAACCGGGTCACTCGTCGTCTATCGACCGTCCAGGCAGACGGCACCGCGCCGGTGCCGGTCAGTCGCAACCAGGTCCTGGGCCGCCGCCGGCGAATCCTGGCTGTTCTCATTGCCGGGGCGATCGGCACTCTGATCTACTCAGTGGTGCAGGGCAGCATCAGCACCCTTCTCGTCCACCTCGTGATCGACGCTGCGACAGCGTGGTACGTGGCGATGCTCCTGCAGATCAAGCAGAGCCGAACGGTGACACAACTCCGCCCAGCGGTGGTCCATGCGCCGATCGAAGAGCGGGCCAGCGTCAAGGTTGCCGCGAGCTGATCGTCTCGTGGTCGACCCTGATCTGTCGGCCGTCGAAGCTCAAGTCCGATCCCACCTCGAAGACAAGTACCGCGCTCGCGAGTTGGGCATCAAGAACAGTCGCCTGGTCGTCCGATGCTCCGCCAACGCCATCCGCAGTATGCACCGCGGCGACTTCGACTCCGCCCAGCGCTTGTTGGACGAGGCCGCCGCCATGTTGGCCGAATCACGCCAGGCGCTCGCTCCGCACCCCGACATTCTCTACGCCGGCTTCGTCTCCGACGCTGCCAAGGAGTACGCCGAAGCCACCCTGACCGCGGCTCTGATTCAAGGAAAGCCGCTTCCGCCACCGGACGACCTGGCCGTGGAGGCGGCGCCCTACCTGAATGGGCTTGGAGAAGCGGTCGGCGAACTACGAAGACATCTCCTCGACCTTCTGCGCGCCGGGCACATCGCCAAGGCGGAGCAGACCTTGGAGGCTATGAGCCAGGTGATGGATCTCCTGGCTTCGCTCGACTACCCGGACGCCATGACCGGAGGTCTGCGTCGAACGACGGATGTCGCCCGGGCCCTCATCGAGCGGAGCCGGGCCGATCTCACGAACACGGTCGTGCAGGAACGCCTGATCGACGAACTTCGCAAGGCGTGAACCCCGACTCGGAAGGGTTCGGCGGCTTCGGGTGGAGGTGAGGGGATTTGAACCCCTGACTTCTACGTTGCGAACGTAGCGCTCTGCCAGGCTGAGCTACACCCCCGAGGGCCAGCATTGTACCCGCGCCGACCGGTATCCCGTCAACGTGGCCGGGCCGCCATTCAGGTGCGGTGAATGTGAGATTCCGAGGTTGGCGAAGAAGGCGGCGATGACCGCCTTCGTTCCGTTTCCTTCTGCTGCTCCAGCCATGTCGCATACCCTCGGTCTTCCGGCGCAGGGACCATAGCGAACGACTACCTCGCCAAGATGGTTAACCTGTCGCCATGCAAAAGACCCTCATCGGTGGCCTCATCGCGATCGCGCTCATGGCGTCGGCGTGTGGATTCGGCACCACCACCGAAACGACCAGCACGGGGGATCTGCCCGCCTCCACCACCGTTCCGGTCGAAACCACCACCACCACCGAGCCGCCGGCGCGGCCAACGACGTCCTTGGCGGTGACGCCCGGAACGACGGACCAGGCACTGCTCGATGCGATCGACGAGTTGATCGTGATCACCGAGCAGGTGCGGGGGTTGGCGTTCCTCGAGAAGCCCACGATCACCGTGGTCACCGAGACCGAACTGGCGGAACGGGTGCGCGACCTCATCGAGGAAGAATTGGATCCAGAGGAGACAGCCGAGTCCGAGGCGCTGTTCGAGTTGCTCGGCATTCTCGATCCCACCGTCGAGTTGGGGCGCCTCTATGCAGACCTCTACGCCGAGCAGGTGGCCGGCTACTACGACGGCGACGCCAAGGAAATGGTGATTCCTTCGGGCCAGGAACTCACCTCGCTTCAGAAGCTGACGGTCGTGCACGAACTGGTCCACGCGCTTACCGACCAGCATTTCGACTTCAACAGTCTTGGTGAGCGCCTCGACGACGAGGAGCGCTACGAGGAGGCGGCCGGGTTGCAGGCACTGGTCGAGGGCGACGCCTCCTGGGCCGAACTCATCTATTACCAGACGTTCATGTCGGCGGAAGAACAAGAAGCGGTGCTCGTCGAATCGGGACAGATCGAGACCGGTGTCCTGGATCAGACCCCTGACTTCCTGCGCGATCTCCTCGTGTTTCCCTACGACTTCGAAGGTGGCGGAGCGAGCTTCGTCGCTGATCTGTGGCTGGCCGAGCGCTCCTTCGCGGCCGTCGACGAAGCGTACGCCGACCCTCCGACGACCACCGAGCAAATCGTTGACCCGGCGCGGTATCGAAACCGGGAGTTGCCGATCGACGTGCAGCTCCCTGACACGACATTGGACGGCTACGAGGTCGTGGACGAAGGTGTCTGGGGCCAGGTCGGTTTCGAGTTTCTCTTTGCCCAGGCGCTGCCGGTGGCCGATGCCGAGCGCGCCTCCGTCGGATGGGGTGGCGACGAGTATCGAGTCCTCTATGACGGCGAACAGACGGTCTTCGTCGTTCACTACGTCGGCGACTCGACGACTGACGAGGCGGAGATGGCCGACGTGCTCGACTCTTTCGTTGAGGTCCAGATCCCGACGGAGAACTCTGCCTACGTCGGCACTTCCGACGAAGGAGGGGTGGTGTTCGTGGTGTCGAGCGGCCCGGACGCCGCAGAGGTCGCCAACCTCCTCCTCCCTGGCTTCTGATCGAAGGGGTTCCCTCTAAGGCGGGCCTGCGATACGGTGCCGGCGTGTTCCGATTCACGTGCGATTCCTGGTCGTCGGTGCCTGCAGGGGTGGCCGGCACCTTTTCGAAAAGGTGGAAGGGACTCCGCCCGCGCTGTTCCGGCCGAGGGATGTGGTTCCCGGGGACACCTTCCGTCCATTCCTTCGGGATGCGTGAACCCCTGCTGGCGGTGGCGCTCGGGAAGGAACTCCAGGTTCTCGCCGTCCGGCGCCTCCCTCCGTGGCGCGTCGCCTCGGTGAGAGGAGCGGCCTCCTGGCTCGAGCTGCCCGCACTCCATGCGAGACCGCCCGTTGGGGCGGAACTGGCGATGGTCCCTATCGTAGAACCATGCCCGGCACCCTCTACGTCTGTTCGACCCCCATCGGGAACCTCGGAGACATCTCCGAGCGGTTGAAGTCGACTCTCGGGGCAGTCGACGTCGTCTTTGCCGAAGACACCCGCCGGACCGGAAAGCTGCTCGCCGTGATCGGAGTGTCCGTTCCCATGCGCTCCTATTTCGTCGGCAACGAGGCGGAGCGGGCCGAGGAACTCGCCGAGCGGCTGGCGGCAGGAGAGAAGGTAGCCCTCTTGTCCGACGCCGGGACCCCCTCCGTGGCCGATCCGGGTCTTTCGGCGGTCCGGGTGGCGCTTGATGTCGGAGCCGTTGTCACGCCCATCCCCGGACCCAGCGCCGTCACCGCCGCTCTGGCGGTGGCCGACGTGCCGACCGAGCGCTTCGTCTTCGAGGGTTTCCTTCCTCGGAAGGGGAGAGAACGGGCGGTCCGGATAGGCGACATGGCCGGCGAATCGCGCACCACCGTCTTCTTCACCACGGGGAATCGAATCGGCAAGGATCTCACCGATCTCGCCGCCCGGTGCGAACCGAACCGGCGGTTGGTGGTCGCCCGGGAACTCACCAAACTCCACGAGGAGATCTGGCGAGGCACCCTCGAGGAGGCCCAGTCACGCTGGACGGAGGGACGCGGCGAGTTCACGGTGGTGCTGGAACCCGCCGCCCCCGAAGCCGCGGTCTCACTGGAGGAAGCCACCGCGATCGTGCGGAGCCGAATCGAGCAAGGGGTCTCGATGAAGGACGCCGTCCGTGAGGTAGCCGAAGGCGTGGGTGTCAGGAAGAGAGAGCTGTACGCGGCCGTACTTGCCCAGGAATCAGGCGGATGATCGGCCGTTGAGCTGACTGCGGCAATCGAGGCAGAGGCCTTTGCCCTTGAACGGCGTCACGTCCTCGGTTGCTCCACAGAACGTGCAGGTGGCTTCGAGTTTTCGAATGACGATCGAGTCGCCTTCTACCGAGATGGTAAGGCGATCCCCTTCTTGAATATTGAACAGGCGCCGAGTTTCGGCCGGGACGACGACCCGCCCGAGATCATCGATCTTGCGGACCATTCCGGTATCCATTGTTCCTCCATGCCGTGTTGGCTTCACCGCACGTCGAACTATCCCTGGCGGCTGTGGAGCGGGATTGTACCTCTTTCTCGACACTGTGTCGTAATTGGGAGCGGCATGGCTTCGAGTACTCTCTCGAGCCGGATGTGGGTAGACACGCATTGCCATCTCCAATTGACAGACCGAGACCCGGCAGCCCTCCTGCAGGCCGCTCCCGACGTGTCATGGCTGGTGGCGCCCGGCGTCGATGCCGCCTCGTCGGAGGCCTCCGTTCGGCTGGCCGAGCGTTTTCCGACCGTGCTCGCCACCACCGGACTCCACCCCCACGACGCCGAGCACTGGGACTCCCAGCGCGGCGCCATCGAACGACTCCTCCCGTTTGCCTCGGCGATCGGCGAAACGGGGCTCGACTACTACCGAAACCTGTCGCCTCCCGAAGATCAACGACGAGCTTTCGGTGATCAGCTGCAGCTCGCCGGTGACCACGACCTGCCCATCATCATCCACTGCCGGGACGCCTTTGCAGATGTCTACGACATGGTGGAGCTCGCCGAAGCGGGGGAGAGGGCCATCCTGCACTGCTGGACCGGCGGCCCCCGATGGTCGAAGAGGTTTCTCGAACTCGGTGTGACCTTCTCGTTCGCCGGCCCGGTGGCCTTTGAAACCGGCGACACGGTGCGCCGAGGGGCGGCAATCGTGCCGCCGCACCGGGCCATGGTTGAAACCGACACGCCCTATCTAGCGCCTCCTCCACATCGCGGCGAGGACAACGAACCGGCCCACGTGGCCCTGGTCGGTGCTGCCCTGGCCGGCGTGTGGGGGTTGCCCGTCGAGAAGGTCGCCGAGCTGACGTCGGCCAAAGCCGCCGAAGTGTTCGGACGCCATGGCTGAGCCCCAAACCGTCCAGCGAGTCCGCGAGCTGCTCGAACGGCACGGTCGCCACCCACGCAAGGCGCTGGGGCAGCATTTCCTGGCCGACCCGAACCTGGTGCGCAAGATCATCGTCGACGCCCGCCTCGAACCAGGCTCCCGGGTGTTGGAGATCGGTGCGGGGACAGGCACTCTCACTGCGGCCCTCGCCTCGGCCGGCCACCCGGTCCTCGCCTACGAGATCGATGACGACCTGGGGGACCTTCTCGAGGAGGTCCTGGCCGGCCTGGATGTGGACATGAGGTTCGAGGACGCCATGGACGTCGACTTCGCGGCGGTGCTCGGCGACGGGCCTTGGGCCATGGTCGCCAACCTTCCCTACAACGTAGGGACCCCTCTGCTCATGACGCTCCTGCGGTTCGTCCCTGCGATCACCCGATTCGCCGTCATGGTGCAGCGCGAGGTCGCCGATCGGATCGTCGCCGAGCCGGGGTCCAAGCAATACGGGATCCCGTCGGTGGTCGCCGCGTTGCACAGTCGGCGTCTCGATTGGTTCCGGGTTCCTCCGCAGGTTTTCGTCCCTCCTCCCTCCGTCGGTTCGGCTGTGGTCATCCTGGAACGGATCCCCGCACCCGCCGCGGCTGAACGCGCCGTAGAGCTGGCCCAGGCCGCCTTCGGGCAACGCCGCAAGATGGTGCGCGCCTCGTTGCGCGGCGCTCTCGACGATCCGGTCACCGTGCTCGAACGGGCGGGTCTCGACCCCACCCGACGGGCCGAGAACCTGGCGCCTTCCGATTACGTGGCCCTGGCGGAAGCCGAGGCACTGTGAAGGGCACCCCGTGAAGCTGGCCGCCGCCGCCAAGGTCAATCTCACCTTGCATGTGTTTCCGCCCGACCGGCAGGGCTATCACCCGCTGCGGTCCTGGGCCGTCTCGGTGGGTTGGACAGACGAGCTCAGCGTGGACTGGTCGGAGGATGGGGACGACTTCACCTTCCACGGCCCAGCCGTGGGCGAAGACTTCCCCATCGACGAGTCGAACCTGGTCTGGCAGGCGGTGCGATTGGCGCGGTCCGAGACGGGGCTCGATCGCCCGATGCGACTGGAATTGACGAAGAACATCCCCACCGGTGCCGGACTGGCGGGAGGAAGTGCCGACGCGGCGGCCGCCCTGGTGGCGCTCGATGAGTTGATGGGAACCACGCTGGCGCCGGATCGAGCACCGAAACTGGGGTCGGATATCCGATTTTGCCTCTCGGGGGGGTCTGCCCTCATGGAGGGCCGAGGGGAACGCCTCACGCCACATCCCGCCCCTTCGGGCGTGGTACTGGGAATCGTGGTTCCTCCCTTCGAGCTCTCCACGGCCGCCGTCTACGCCTCCTGGGACCGACTGGGCGGTCCGGAAGGCAAGCCTGTCCCAGCGCGTCGACTCCCTCCCGGCCTCCGCGACGGAATCCCGCTGCGCAATGACCTGTATCCGGCGGCACTCGTCTTGGAGCCGGCGATCGGCGAGTGGATGGCCGAACTCGAAAGGCGGTGGGGTTGTCCCGTCCTCATGTCGGGAAGTGGCTCAGCCCTGTTTGGCATGTTCGGCGATCTCGGTGAGGCGAGCGAGGCGGTGAGCGAAGCACCGTCCGGGCATCGCGGGGTCCGAGCGGCCGAGCTGAACTCGACTGGAGTCGAGTTCGTCGAACGTTAGACTGGTCCGGCGGAGACGTCCGCCACCCTTTGGGGGGTGGTGTAATTGGTAGCACGGCGGGTTTTGGTCCCGTTAGTACGGGTTCGATTCCTGTCCCCCCAGCCAACAGCCGATCGGCGATCGGGAACACAACGGGAAGGTTGCCCATGTCTGTGAAGGTCGTGGTCATGGCGGCGGGGCAAGGCACCCGCATGAAGTCCGAACTCCCCAAGGTCCTTCACGAAGTGGCGGGTCGCCCGCTCGTGGGTTGGGTCATCGAGGCCGCTCGCAAGGTCGACCCCTCCCAGATCGTGGTGGTGGTTGGCCACGGAGCCGAACAGGTGACCGCCGCCCTTCCGGACGACGTCGAGACGTGTATCCAGGCCGAACAACTGGGCACGGGCCACGCAGTCCAGGTTGCGCTCGATCATATGGGTGACTGCACCGCCGACACCGTGCTCGTCCTGTCGGGCGATACGCCGCTGCTCGACGGAGAGCACCTCGCCCACCTCGTCCGCCAGGTCGAAACCACCGGGGCGGCTCTGGCGCTGGTCACCTCCGTCGTGGACGACCCGACCGGCTACGGGCGAGTTATTCGCGACACCACCGGGCATGTGCTCGAAATCGTCGAGCACAGAGACGCCGTCGAAGAGCTGGTCGTCCGGGAAATCAACGCCGGCATCTACGCCTTCGCAGGCGACCGATTGACGGCGGGTCTGGCCGAGCTCGAAAACCACAATGCCCAAGGCGAGTACTACCTGACCGATGTCATTTCCTCCTTCGCTCGACAGGGACTCCTGATGTTCGGCGAGGTGACCGACTTCGAAGAGACGGCAGGGGTGAACACCCACATCCAGCTCGCCGAAGCCAACCGTGTCATGCGCCGCCGGCTCAACGAGTCCTGGATGGCCCAGGGAGTGTGGATGGAGCAACCCGACCACGTCTATCTGACGGCTGACGTGGTGCTCGCCCCCGGGGTCAAGCTCTACTCGGGCGTCCACCTCGAGGGCGCCACCGCTATCGAAGCCGGCGCCCAGGTCGGCCCCGACGTGTTCGTCTCGGACAGCCGGATCGGAGGGGGCGCCAGGGTGTGGTATTCGGTCTTGCGCGGAGCCGAGGTCGGTGAAGAAGCAGAGGTGGGTCCGTTCGTGTCCCTGCGCCCGGGCACCGTCATGGCGGCCCGCACCAAGGCCGGCACGTTCGTGGAGATGAAGAACACCCAGGTGGGCGAAGGTTCGAAGGTTCCGCATCTCAGCTATATGGGCGATGCCACCATCGGGAAGAACTCGAATATCGGCGCGGGCACGATCACCTGCAACTACGACGGCGTGAACAAGTACTCGACGGTGATCGGAGACGGCGTGTTCATCGGGTCCGACACCATGCTGGTGGCACCACTCGAAATCGGCGACTCCGCTGTGACCGGAGCGGGCTCCGCCATCACCCGAGACGTGCCTCCGGGTGCGCTAGCGGTGGAGCGTTCGACCCAGAAGGAAATCAGCGGCTACGCTGCGCGCCTGGAGGAGCGTCGACGGAGGAAGCGTGAAGGGGAGTAACACGTGGAGGTGATGACGAGGAAGCGGCTCATGCTCTTCAGCGGAGGAGCCAATCTGCCTCTCGCCGAAGACGTCGCCGATCTGCTGGGCGTCAAGCTGGGCGGCCTTCACCGATCCGTTTTCTCAAACGGCGAGATCTACGCCCGGCCCACCGAGAGCGTCCGAGGAGCCGACTGCTTCGTGCTCCAGAGCCACTCGGACCCACTCAACTTCCACATCATGGAGCAGCTCATCACGATCGATGCGCTCAAGCGGGCCTCGGCGCGCAAGATCACGGGCGTGGTGCCGTTTTTCGGGTACGCCAGGGCTGACAAGAAGGTTCTGCCCCGCGAGCCCATCACCGCCCGCCTCATGGCCGACCTGTTCATGACAGCCGGCGCCGACCGTCTGGTCTCCGTAGACCTGCACACGGGCCAGATCCAAGGGTTCATCGATCGACCTTTCGACCATCTGACCGCTCAGCCGATCTTCCTCGACTATCTCACCGACGTCTTGGACGGTCCGGTGACCGTCGTGTCACCGGACGCCGGGGGCGTGAAGCGGGCGGAACGGTTTGCCCGCCATCTCGGCGCCTACGTCTCGTTCATTCACAAGCGACGCGAGGCCGACCAGCACAACCAGTCCAAGGCCCTGGCGGTGATCGGTGCAGTCGAGAATCGAGCCGCGGTGATCTTCGACGACATCATCGACACCGCCGGAACGGTGTGCAACGCTGCCGAACTGCTCATGGACAAGGGAGCGACGAGCGTGACCGTCGCCGCCACTCACGGCGTACTCTCGCCGCCGGCGATCGACCGGCTGAAGAATGCCCCGATCAAGGAAGTGATCGTGAGCAACAGCCTTCCCCTGCCGCCGGAGGCCGAGGGTTTCGACAAGCTGAAGGTGCTGTCGATCGCCCCGATCGTCGCCGAGGCCCTCGAGGCGATCTTCATGGAGTCCTCTGTGTCGTCGATCTTCCTCGGCGAGAATCTCTGACCTTGGACACCCTGCTCTTCGAGGTGGAGACCGGAGATACCGCCGCCGCGATGGATATCACTCGCACCGTCGTCTCGTTTGTGTCGGGCAAGGGCGACGGGCTGGTGTCGGTGTTCGTTCCGCATGCCACCGCAGGTGTCGCCCTCATCGAGACCGGTGCCGGTTCAGACCGAGACCTCCTCCGGATCCTCGACCACGTGGTTCCTCGTGACGATCGGTGGATGCACCGCCACGGATCACCCGGACACGGGGCCGATCACGTCCTCCCCGCCTTCATCAGCCCCAGCCTGACAGTGCCGGTGGTGGCCGGAGCGCTCACCCTGGGTACCTGGCAGTCGATCGTTCTGGTCGATCCCAACGTCGACAACCGCGTGCGAACCGTGAGGCTTTCGTTCCTGAACGGGTGACTCAAGGCTGAGAGGCCACCCACAACCCTTGCTGGTTGGCGACCTCGAGGGTGTAGCTGAGCAGCGTCGCCCGGCCACGGTCATCGAGGGCCAGCACCTCGACCTCGATCGGAGCTGGCTGAACCGAGAGGTCGGGCGTACTGGCGGCGCGTATTGTGATCGAACGGTATGCCTGGGTGGGCCGTGGTCCTTCGTAGGAGCCGTCCGCGCCGACCAGGTACCACTCGAGGTAGTCCGCCACTGCCGCCGTGATGGGGTTGTCGGGAGGGGGAGCGAGGGCTGGTCGAGCCACATCGGAGGTGTCCGGCATGGGACCGGCCACCTCGCTGGGAAGACCGACCGCCAAGACACCGGAGGTACTCTCCGCCATCGTCACCTCGAAGAAGTGGGTTCCCACGTCCTCGAAACCGCCGGCGGCGACGCCGAGGAGATCGACTGCGATCAGCACGGACGTGCCCTGGGCGCCCGGTTCGGACTCGAGCACGGCCAGATCCGCCACGTACCAGGTTCCGGGCGCCATGCCGGACAGCTCAGGGGCGTACCCCAGGTAGGGCGCCAGCACATCCTCTGCGCCTTCGCCGGCGTCCATGAGGTAGGTGCGGAGGTACAACTCGGCGAACCCCTCCACTGAGGGAACCGCCACGGCGTCGAGGCCTTCCGAGTCGCTGGTTCGCATCGTCAGCCAGGCAGCGAGGGCGACGGCCACTGCCAGCACGGCGAGGCCGCCCAAGACCACAGGCCGCCGCCGCCAGGCATCCCAGCGCCTCGGGGTCGGATCGGGTTCGAACATCTCCAGTGCCTCAGGCGCCGGTGGTGGAGTGGTGGTGGGTTCGGGAAAGTGGATAGCCGCCATGGAAGTTCCTCTCAGGGTGACCCGACGGGAGGAAGTTGCACCACCTCACCGGGTTGGATCATGTCGGGATTGCCGGAACGCAGGTGGTCGACGTTGAGGGCAACGACCCTCGCCCAGTAGGGAGCGATCTCCGCATCGGAGAGGTCGGTCCGTCCCATCATGACTCCCAGGTGGCCGGCTGCGATGGTCCAGAGGTTGTCCCCGCGCACCACCTCGTGTTCCGTCATGGCGCTCGTCGGGGTAGGCACGGCCTCATCAGAATCGGACTGCGCCGTGGCGGGGGCGACGGGAGCGGCGGGGATGCGATCGCCAGAGGGCTGATCTGGGGCAGGCGTCGGCACGTAGGCGGGACGCGACACACCGGGCGGGAGGAGGAAGCCCTCGTCGGTCAGTCCGACCGGCCTGTCTCCTGGAGCCACGACGGTGGCGTCGGACGGCGGCCGGGCGTCGAAGAGGTGATCAGGAGGTTCGATGACCGCAGCTGCGAAACCGGAGGCGGAGATGGAGGCCAGCAGGGTGGCCGAAACGGCCTTCCGAGCCACTCGCTGGACTGCAGGAATGGTGGCCCATTCGACCGCCCGAATAGCGGATGGGATGCGGCTGGCCAGGGCCAGGGTGTAGAGAATCGTGCTGGCGGCCAGCCAGTAGGCCAGGCCGAGAGCCACGATGCGGAGGAGAGCGGCAATCGCTGGTTCGAGAGCAGTGGCCTCGAACCAGCCCGGCACGTCCTGCCAGTCGATTCCCATCGTCTGTCCGAGTGCGTGGAGGGCGGTGATGGCCAGTAGCTCTGCCGCAATGAGCAGAAAGAGCTGAGCGCCACTCCAGAAACGTTCCATGGAATGCAGCCTAAACTGCAACCCAGAGTGATGTCAAGCTGTTATGACTAACCTAAACTATCGCTAATTCTCGCTCCGGTCTGATCAACCGCGCCCTGGGGTGCGTCGCCAACCGTTGCGCCTGTTAGCGTTTGTCCACATCGTTCAGGAGGTTTCCCCGTGAAGGTAAGAATCGCCGTTGCCCAGACGGGCCGCGAGATAGAAGTCGACGTCGATGATGCCGAGGCGTTCATCGAGGAGGTCAGGGAAGCCTTCGAGTCTGGTTCTCGCCTCTTTTGGGTGACCGATGTGAAGAAGAACCGAGTAGCCATCGCGGTCGAGAAGATCGGCTACGTCGAGGTCGAAACCGACGACACCAAGCAGCAGGTCGGCTTCGGCTGAGACCATGGCGAGGTCATCGAGGACATGAAGAAGGGGCCCAGAGCGGGCCCCTTCTTCCGTTTGGACTTCTGTGATGGACTCAGGCGACGCTACGACGACGCCGCTCGGCGAGCCAACGCTTCCGGAGGCGGCGGCGCTCGTCTTCGGCGTATCCGCCCCAAACTCCGGCTTCCTGGTTGCTCTGGAGAGCGTACTGAAGGCAGCTTTCCTGCACGGTGCACTGGCCGCAGATGGCCTTGGCAGCGGTGATTTGGTCGATGGCGGGCCCGGTGCTTCCGATGGGGAAGAACAAGTTGGGCTCCGAATCGCGACAGAGCGCGAGGTCGCGCCATTCCGCGAGAATGATCGTATCTGGGTCTGGGGTGGCGAGCACGGGTAACTCCTTGGCGTATCTTGGGTGTGAGAAAGATTTCAGAGCCAGGGCTGGGATCCCCGGCTAGGGGGTTCTCGTATTGCGCCGACTGTAATCTGATGGTATCGCGTCCACAAGGGGTATTTTGAGATTTTTTTCACAAACCCAGAGTTTCGCCAGGGTGGCGGGTCACCGCGGAATGCCGGTTCGGTTCCCCGACAACACGCTGGAGGGGTTCGCTGCCGCTGCCGAAGTGGTTGGCATGGTCGAGCTGGACGTGAGGCGGTCGCTCGATGGCTACCGTGTTCTCGCTCACGACCCGGACATCGGCGGTCTGGACATCGCCACGACTCCGTGGGCTGAGCTTGCCCTCGTCGAACTGGCAGATCCTGCCGGGCAGGGTGGCTATCACCCGGTCCGGCTCGACGACGTGTTCGCCGCGATCCCCGAACTCGCCCTGGACATCGAGATCAAGAACACCCCGGGAGACCCCGGCTTCGATCCGACCTTCGAGTTCGCCGTCGAGGTGGGCGGTATGGCGCGCCCCATCGATGTGGTCACCAGCTTCTTCTGGCCCACCATGGACGCAGTCAAGGCGCACCATCCAGAGGTCCGGACGGGGCTGCTCATCGACGGAAGCGGCTCCATTCGCGACGGAGTGCGCCACGCCCTCGACGTCGGCCATCAACTGGTGGCGCCCCATTGGTCGCTCCTGGTTGCCGAGCCGAGCCTCGATTTCGTCCTCGAGACCGGCTTGGCCATCGCCACATGGACCGTCAATGACGAGGTCACGGCAATCAGGTTGTCGGATGCCGGCGTCGGGACGATCATTACCGACGACCCACAACGACTCAGCGAGGCACTCGTACGCGCCCGCGGTCAGGAGACACCATGAGCATCGAAGCGGAGATCGACGTCGAACTGAAGGACGCCATGCGCGCTCGCGACAAACAGCGTCTCGACGCGCTGCGGGCGGTGAAGACGGAGCTCGGCAAGAAGATCACCGAGCCGGGGCACAGTGGCGAGGTCGACGATGAGTTGTATGTCGAGGTGATCGGCGCCTTCTCGAAGCGAATGCAGAAGACTCTGCCGGAGTACGAATCTCTCGGGGAACGGGGCCAGGCGATGGTCGACAAGCTCACGTGGGAGGTGGACTACCTTTCGCGCTGGTTGCCCAAGAAGCTCGACGAAGGCGCCACACGCGAACTGGTGGCGAAGGTGATCGCCGAGCTGGGTGCCGAGGATGCGTCGGCCAAGGGCCAGGTGATGGGGCGCCTCATGAAGGACCACAAGGACGAACTCGACGGAGCCCTGGTCAACCGGATGGTCGGAGAGCTGCTCGCCGGCGAGTGATGGGACGGACGCCCCCTTCGTGATTCGATACCGCCCCATGCTGGCGACGCCCTGGCCTGAGCCGTTCTCGGATCCGGCGTGGTCTTTCGAACTCAAGTGGGATGGCGTCCGGGCCATCCTCCACTCGTTGGGCGGGACTGGCGAGTTGCGGAGCCGCAACGGCAACGTGATCTCGAAGCGCTACCCGGAACTGGCCATCCCGAACCTCGGCCTGGTGCTGGACGGCGAGATTGTGGCCATGGACGAGTCGGGGCGACCGTCGTTCGATCGCCTGCAGGGCCGCATGGGAATCCAGGGCGTCGGTGACAACCTCGCCCCCATCCACTTCATCGTGTTCGATCTTCTGGAGGTCGATGGTCGGGATATGCGCCCTGCTTCCTACGACGAACGGCGCGCCCGGCTGGCCGACCTACCTCTCCCACCCGGCTTGGTCCTGGGAGACAGCGTGATCGCGCAAGGGGAAGCCCTCTTCTCGGCGGTGCGTGACCAGGGGCTCGAAGGGATGGTTGCGAAGCGTCGGAGCTCTCCCTACCAATCGGGCGTACGCTCGCCGGACTGGAGGAAGGTTCTCAACCGCCGTACTGCCACCGTGGTCGTGGGCGGATACCTGCCCTCCGAAAGCGGGCGCCCACTCCGGTCTCTGCTGCTCGGATTGTGGGATGGGGAGCGACTGCGTTACGTGGGGAGCGTCGGTTCGGGATTCGATGACACCACGCTGGCGGCGATCCGCACCGCCCTGGACGAAATGGTGCGCGACGAACCCGTCTTCTGGTCGGACCCGGCCCTCGAGGAGGCGGTGGAAGTGGAGCCGTTGCTCGTCGCCCATGTCAGCTACCGGACGTGGACCCACGCCGGGCGTCTTCGGCATACGGTGTTCAGTGGGTTCGGGGACGAGGATCCTTCGACATTGACGTGGATCGGCGAGGGACCCGCGTCAGTGGGCCAGTGACCGAACCAGCAGTTCGGTGACGTATGCGGACCGGTCCAGAGCGAGCGCCTTGGCTCTGCGATCCAATTCCTTCAGGTCCTCGGCAAGGATGTTCAACGGTATCTGGGTGCGCCCGGAGTCGGCTCTTCGTCTTCCACCGAGGGTGCTCGCCAACCCGGTGCGGTGCGCCTCGATGAAGGCCGCGTCGATGGCGTCGCTTTCCTCTGTGAAGGCTTGCTTGATGATGTCGAGATAGATTCGACTCTCGCGTTCAGCCGTTTTACGGAGCAGGCTTGCGACGGCAGTCGGCAGCGAGAGCGTGATTCGCTTCCTGCCGAGTTTGGCCTTCTTCGGAGCGGAGCGGGGGGTGCTCGGCGGGGCGGGGGCGGGCACCAATGGTTCGTTCGGTACGGGCGGCGGGCGCCGTGGGGCGGGCGCCGGCGACGGCGCCGTCTTTCCGAAGCCGCTCAGATCCCGCTTCCTCGTCATACCCGGACCGATCTGTGCAGGTCACCGAGCGAAAGCAGGATTTCGGTGGCGAGCTTCCCGTAGTCGTCCGCCAGGCCGCCGGCGGCCGAAGAAAACCGGTCGGCTTCGCCGGCCTTCGAGCGGCGAATACGCTCACTGATCGACACTTTTTCCGCCTCGGTCGCCTTCGTCCGATACTCGTGTGCAAGGGTTCCGGTCCGGCGCATGTCGTACGCTCCTCGCTCTGATCGGCGAATCACGGACTTGAGGACCGGTGCCGCGTCCCCGAGTTCCGCCACGAGTTCGGCGCGCACCTCTCTCCGGATGACTGTTCCTGAGGTGCTGAAATCGAACAGCGCCACCCCGAGCAGTTCCAGACCCGGATTGACGGTGCGGCGTACCGCTCCGAACTGGCGGGCCATCAACTCCAAACCGTCGAGGGATCCGTCGTCGAAACGCACCGGGATCACCACCCAGTGCGAGGCGGCCAGAGCGGCGTCGACCGCCACGCCTCCGGCCGGAGGCGAGTCGATGAGGACGAGGTCATAGTTCTTGGCGATGGGGGCGAGGACGCGGGCGATGTCGGTGATGGCGGTGGGGTCGACGCTGCGGCGGTTGCTCAAGACGGCAACGAGGTCGGTGGTCGCTGCTCCGGCAGGCAACGCGTCGAGGCGTGGTCGCACGTTTCGAAGCGGCTCGAGGGATGCGCCGGAAACAACCGCATGAAGGAGGCCTTCGCCCTCGTCGCTCATGCCGCGTTGCTTGTATCCGAGATCGGAGCCCAGGTTGCCCTGTGGGTCGAGGTCCACCGTCAACACTCTCCAGCCCGACTGGGCGGCGAGGCCGGCGACGTTGGCGCAGATCGACGTCTTGCCTACCCCGCCCTTGCCGTTGCCGAACATGATCGAATTGGCGAGCACGCTGTCCTTCCGCAAATCTCGGCGATGTATATACATACTATATACACGGCATAGACAAGGGCAAAGTCCATTCTTGGGAAGATGGGACGCAACCACCGAGCCCGATCAGGAGGCGGCGCGCTTCTCCTTGGTGGCTTCGACCGAGGCTTTCAGAGCTTCGAGAAGGTCGATGACCTTGGTCGGCTCCGGGGCGTCAGGAGCCACGATCTCCTGGCCGTCCACCTTCATCCGGGCCAACTCTTCGATGGAGGTTCGGCTCTCATCCACCCACGCCTCTGGATCGAACTCCGCGCTGAGGTTGTCGATGATCATCTGCGCCATGGCGACCTCTTCCTCTCGGATCTCGACGGGTTCTTCGAGTTCCTCAAAGGCCGGAGCGCGGATCTCATCGGGCCAGTACATCGTCTCGAGAACGAGGACCCCGTCCTTGGCGCGCAGGGTGGCGAGGTGCTGCTTCTCTCGGAGCGCCACCTTGCAGATCCCCACTCTCCCGGCGTCTTTCAAGGCTTCCAGGAGTATTCGGTAAGCCTTCAGACCCGTCTTCTCGGGCGCCAGGTAGTACGAGGATTTGTAGTAGATGGCGTCGATGTCGGATTCGTCGACGAACTGAACCACATCCACCAGCTTGGCCCCGCCCGAGGCGCTGGCCGACTGGAGTTCCTCGTCGGTGAACACGACGTACTTGCCCTTTTCGACCTCGAACCCTTTGACGATCTCGCCCCATTCCACCTCTTGGCCGTCCGACTCGGCGACCCTCTTGTACTTGATGGGGCTGGCGTCCGATTCGCGGAGCATCTTGAACTTCGGGGTTTTGTTCTCGGTGGCCGAATAGAGGCCCACAGGGATGGTGACGAGCCCGAAGCTGATGGCGCCTTTCCAGATGGATCGCATGAGCGCATTCTATGGCGCCCAACGTCACCGCGCCATGGGGACTAGTCAGTTATCGATCTGAACCAGATGTGCCTTGAGGGTCGTTGTATTCGTGCCGATGGGTACGGAGAATCACTCATATTCACCGATCCCCATATTCGACTCGCAAGTTGGGTTCCCACCACCCGTGAAGTCTCACATCGCACTCGCAGCAAACACGAACGACACCAGCACCGTCTTCCGATCCCTCATGTACCGGCAAACATCGGCCCGTCGGGCCGTGGCGTGGTTCCTCGCCTTTGCCGTCACCCTGGTCGCCTTGGTGGCGGGGCAGGCCGAGCAGGCCCAAGCTGCCCCGACGAACCTGTGCTATCTCGTCGCTGACACCGGATCGCCTCACACCTCGAACGACCTGTTCACGATCTACAACCGAACGACTGGCATCGAGACCATGGTGGACGGAGGCTCGTCCAGCACCGACGGCACCGGGACGACAGCCATCGAAGCAATCGCCTATGACGCCGTCACCTCCACCGTCTATGCCACCAACGCCGGGACCTTCGGGACCATCGATCAGGTGACGGGCGAGTTCTCGGCGATCGGCTCGACCGGCTTCGGTGACGTCGACGGGCTAGCGGTCCATCCTTTCACCGGCGTGGTGTTCGGAGCGGCCCGCCTCGGAGGCGACGATCAGCTCATCTTCATCGACCCGGCGACCGGATCCGCCACCGGCGGGCCGGTCATCCAGACCACGGCCGCCCTCGGTCTCGCCGACATCGATGACCTGGCGATCGATTCGGTCTCGGGGAGGCTCTACGGTGCGGCGAACGGCGGCGGTCAGGATCACCTGGTCATCATCGACCCGGTCACCGGCGCCGTCACGGACGTCGGTTCCACGGCGCCGGCGTCCGACATGGAGGGGCTCACCATCGATCCGTTCGGGGCGATCCTCGCCACGGATGGAAACGGAACCGGCAGTGGCGACCTGTGGACGCTCGATCGGAACACGGGAGCCGGTTCGGCGCCGATCAGGCTCGTCTACGGCGACTACGAATCCGTCGAGTGCAACCTCGCTGACGTCAACACCATCACCGGCACGGTCTTCCTCGACGCCGATGACGACGCAACGCTCGACCCGGGCGAAACCGGCACGAGCGGAGTGACCGTCCGCCTCTATCGGGACGTGAACGGTGACGGGCAGGTCGATGCCGGCGATGTGCTCTTGACGACGACCGCCACCGACGCCAACGGCGAGTACACCTTTGCCTTTCCCGCCACCGGCGAGTTCGTGGTCGATATCGACGTCGCCAGCCTCCCGGTGGGTGAGACCCTGACCACCGACAACCTCGAAGTCGCCGACTTCGGGACAGGTTTCGGCCTGACGGATGCCTCCAATGATTTTGGTCACAATGCCGGCGCCGACCTGTCGATCGCGAAAGTGGCCAGCACGACGACCCCGCTGGTCGGGGCCACCGTGACGTTCACGATCACCCTCAGCAACGCCGGCAGCCTCACCGCCACCGGTGTCGTCGTCGAGGATCTCCTCCCGGCCGGCCTCAGCTACGACTCCTCGACGACATCGACGGGCTCCTACAGCCCGACAACCGGGGTCTGGGATGTCGGCTCGCTCGCCACCGGTGGAGTAGCCACGCTCGAGGTCGTGGCGACGGTGACCGGCCTCGGTCCCTACACGAATACCGCCGAGGTCACGGCGGCCGATCAGCCGGATCCCGATTCCGTACCGGGCAACGGGGTCCCGACGGAGGATGACCAGGCTGCGGTGACGATCAATCCCGTCGCACCCGAGCTCACCGTGGCCAAGAGTGCCGACGTCGATCCTGGACCGGTCTCGGCCGGCGATCCGATTACCTACACGCTCACGGTGACCAACACCGGAACGTCCAGCCAAACCGGAATCTCCATCGACGACCTGCTCCCGCCGGAGGTGACCTACGTCCCCCAGTCCACGGTGGCGACGGGCACGGTCGGCTCGGTCACCACGGTGAACAAGACCGTGCGAGATACCTTCTCGAGTGTCTCATATACCAACAACAACGGCACCGACCCCTGGGCCGCCGGGTGGGTCGAAGCCAACGAGAGCACGAGCCCAACCTCGGGGCGAATCACCATCTCGGCGGGCCAGCTGCGATTCGCCAACCTCGACAGTCGAAGCATCAGCCGGGGCGTGAATCTCTCCAGCCCTGCCATTCAAAGCGCAGTGCTCACCTTCTCCTACTCGGCTGGATCGATCGGGAATGAAACACTCGCCGCCCAGCTCTGGAATGGCGCCTCTTGGGATACAGTCGCCTCGATTTCGGGAGGCTCGGGCACTGTCACCCACAACCTCACCGCAGCCCAACGCTCGGCCGGGACCTCGCTCCGATTCCTTTCTGCGTCTGGCGGCTGGGGAAGCAGCGAGAGCGCCTCAGTGGACAACGTGCAGATCGCCTGGACTGAGACCACCACGTCAACGGTTCCGGCCACCCGCGACAACATCCCCGGGGGCGCCCACCCGGATCTCCTTCAGGGTGATCCGAACTCCGGCAACCTCGTCACGGCCGGGGATGGTTTCATCCTCCTCCCCGGCGCTTCGATGACGGTGACCTATCAGGTTCTGGTTGCCTCCACCCTGGACGGATCCGTGACCGACGTGGTCAACCGGGCCAGCCTTTCGTCGACCCAGCAGCCCGAAACGATCTCGGCCTCCCACGTCATCCCGATCGATTTTGTTCCGGTGTTG
>CBDUEV010000026.1:0-36940 GCA_965366365.1 uncultured Acidimicrobiia bacterium
CGGCTTCTCCACGTCTACACATCGATGCTCGCCCTTGTCGTGGTTTTGTTCTTCGGCGCCACCGGTGTGACGTTGAACCACCCGGAGTGGACACTCGGTTTCGACCCCACCAGCGAGTCCTATGCCGGAACGCTGCCATCCGGTTGGCTGGCTGACGATGAAACCGTGGAGTTCCTTGCCGTGAGCGAATACCTGCGCAGCACCTACGGGGTTGACGGCGACGTCACCGACTTCGGCACCGACCTCGGTGACGGCTACATCAGCTATCGGGAACCCGGCTACACCGCCGACGTCTTCTTCGACCTGGAAACCGGGGACTACCGGTTGAGTGTCGAACAGCAGGGCTGGATCGGCGTACTCAACGAGCTTCACAAGGGTCGCGATACCGGCTCGTCGTGGAGCTGGCTGATCGATGCATCCGGTGTCTTCCTCGTCGCCATCGCCGTCACCGGACTCGGCTTGCAGCTCTTCCTATCGAAACGACGCCGAGCCGCCCTCCTGTGGGCGTTGGCTGGAGCCGTCGTGACGTGCGTTCTCGTCGCAGTTGCCATCGCATAGAAGGCGGCCGATCTCTCACACGACCATTCGGATGGCCGACGGCCTGCCAACCGACCGTCGCCGTAGGTGACCGGTCTCACCGTTGCCCGATGGCAATCAGCCTTGGGCGCGTTCGCCTCGCGCTGCTTTCTCGACGACCGTGGCGATGCGCCGTGCGCTGGTCTCGGGCCGGACCGCGCTGATGATCCACCACAACATCGCCTTGCGGGCGCTGGGAGGAAAGCCGTCCCACGCGCGGCGGGCGGCCGGCTCGGCGTCCAGCGCCGTGGCGAGACCGTCGGGCTCGATGAGGTCCTCCACGGCGTCGTAGCGGGTCCACCAGCCGTTGTTCTTGGCGACCTCAACGGCACGCCGCCCGGCGTCGGTCATGAGTCCCGCGGCCTCCATCTCGGCCACCCGGCGGCGGTTGAGCCTCGTCCAGCTGCTCTTTGGTTTTCGTGGCGTGAGGAGCTGGAGCCTCCGCTCGTCATCGAGCCGGCCGCTGGTGGAGTCGATCCAACCGAAGCAGATCGCCTCCTCGACCACTTCAGGGTAGGGGCATGCCGGCTTGGCGCTGGAGCGCCACGAACACAACCAGACACCCGGGGCCGTGTCGTGGTGGTGCTCGAGCCATGCCCGCAGCTGGTCACGAGACTCTGCGTGGTAGATGGGGTAATCGAACTTCCACACCGAAGGATGGGACGAGGACGAGGGCGCAACGGCGGCCATGCAGTGGAGTCTATGCGATGCTGATGATGCTCCACCGGCAGAGTCGGCCCGGTGCCGATCGGTTGCGTTCCTTCCGCCGAACTACCCTTTCTGTGCCGAGCCTTTCTGTGCCGAGGGAGCCTTGCCGATGCACGACCACATCACCTGCAGCACGTACCCACAACGAAGGACGATCGGATCCGCGCTCCACATGGTTGGCGCCCTGGGGAAACTTTGGTCCTCGCACCTCAACCGTGCTGCCATCGTCCTGGTCAACCCTCAGCCCGGCATGACGCTGCTCGACGTCGGTGCCGGGCTGGCCCCCGCCACCACGCAACCGGGAGATCCGCGCTGAACACCTTTACAAGCCAGTTGTGGGCGAAGCAGGACCAACACACCGGGGACCGTCTCCGCCTCTTCACCGCGGTCGGGGCGGCGTTCCCCGTTTCGTCGGTGCTCTATCCCGGCTCCTACGTAGACGTGGCTCCGTCCTTCGTGTTCGACGACGTGACCTACCTCGACGCAGACCGTCGCGCCGCACGGTTCTTCGGCGACCAACCCGGCGTCGACCAGATCATCGCCCAACACCGGCAGCCAGGATCTCCAACGAAGTGGCGTTTCATCCACGCCGACTACACATCCGATCTGCCGCTCTCGGACGGCCATTTCGACCTGCTGGTCTCCCTCTACGCCGGCTTCGTCTCCGAGCACTGCACCCGCCATCTTCGACCGGGCGGATACCTCTTGGTCAACCCCAGCCACGGTGACGCTGCCATGGCCTCCATCGATACCCGGTACCGGCTGGTCGCCGTCGTCAAGGCCCGCTCTGGCAGATACCTGGTCAGCAGCGACCAGCTCGACGCCTACCTGACACCGAAACGACCCACCACCATCACCGCCGACAGTCTCCACGCCAGTGGCCGGGGAATCGCCTACACCAAGCCCGCCTTCGCCTATCTGTTCCAACAGGCCGGCGCGCCCGACTGAACCGGCGCCGCCGGGCCCACGAGATCCTGCCGGCGGGCTCAGATCCCGGGGTCGACGCCGGTCATCTCGACAGAGAGATCCCAGAGACGTTTGGCCTTCTCTGGGTCCTTGCTTTCTGGACTCGAGTCGACCTGTTGAGCAGGACCGGATGTCTCCCGAAAACGGCTGGGGCCGAAGTACTGGCCCCCCTGGACTCCGGGAGCGGTAGCTGCGAGCTCGGTGGGCCACGCACCCTCCTCCGCAGTGTTCATGAACGCCCGCACGAGCGGAGTCATCGCCCTCATCACTGTCCCGAAGACGCCCGTCACGTAGCGCCCGAGTTCTGTGTCGGAAGCACCGGGATGGACGGCAACGGCGATCGTCGACGAACCCTTGGCCGTCAACCGCCGGTCCAGTTCGTAGGTGAACAACAGATTGGCGAGCTTGCTGGCGTAGTAGCGGGTTCGCGGGTGGTAGTCGTCGTCGGCATTGATGTCGTCCCAGAAGAGGTCGCCATTGCCGAAGCGATGGCCATTGCTCGAGACGGTCACGATACGGCTGTCCGGGGTGGCTTCCAGTTTCGGAAGCAAGAGCCCGGTGAGTGCGAAATGGCCGAGATGGTTGATGCCGAATTGAGACTCGAATCCGTCCTTGGTGATGGTTTTCGGGTTCCACATCACGCCGGCGTTGTTGACGAGCACGTCCAGCCTCGGTTCGCCGCCGACGATCTCGGCCGCCGTCCGGACACTGGCCAGGTCGGCCAGATCTATCTCAACGAGCTCCACGTCGGCAGATGGATGGGCTTCGGTGATCTCGGCGAGCGCTGCCTGTCCCTTTGCGGTGCTCCGGGAGCCGAGGAGGACTCGCGCTCCCTTCCCGGCGAACACCTTGGCGGCTTCGAATCCGATGCCGGTGTTGGCGCCGGTGATGAAGAACGTCTTGCCGCTCTGGTCCGGGACGTCGGTTGCGGTGTGATCGGTGATCATTGCGAGATCCTTTGGGTTGGCGAGTAAACGCTTTCGCGGTGGCGGGAGGGTGGTCCTTCCCGGCGAGCGCCGGCTATTCCGGTTTGGTGACAGCTCTCCAGGTGGCGTCGACGAGGAGATCGATCTCATGCGGCTCGAGTCGGACCCCTGCCGCGATGAGCCTCACGGCGACCCCGAACGACAGGGAGTAGATCACCTCATGGGGGAACGGGATCAGAAGCGCCGCGAAATCTCCGGACTGGCCTATCTCAGCGAGCGGATCGCCTGCCGCCGCCAGCCGCGCCCGTGCCTCCTCGTAATACGGCGACTCCTCCATCTGGGTGAGAAACCGAGCGCGCTGCGGCTCCTCCGCCAGGAATTCATAGGACTTGGTCAACAACTGGCGCCACCGCTCAGGTGGATCGGCGGTCTCGTCGAAGTCCGCCAGCACGGCCGAACCGAGCTCCGCCTTCAGCTCCAGATACGTCGCGTACACGAGCTCATCCTTGGACTCGTAGTGGACGTACGCCGTGCCGGTGGCGACTCCGGCGACCTTGGCGACGGCGCCCATCGAGGCGCCATGGAAACCCCTCTCGGCGACGAGGTCACGCAAGGCTGTGCGGATGGCGGCTGGACGGTCCATCTTCGGATACACCCCTTCCACGTCGCGGAGGTCCGTCATGACTGACAGCCGATCATGATGAATGAACATTCAGTCTATGTCAAGTGAGGCTCGAAAGCCACACCATCGAGGAACCAAGGCCGTTGGCTCGCCGCGCCGCGTTTCTCCTTCGCTTCCTCCCGATCGTGATCCTCGACAAGCTGCGGCGCGGCCGCGGTAGCCTGCCGGGTACCTGGGCAAAGGAGAGACCATGGCCGTCTACGTCGTGGATGCCGATGCTGCCATCGAGCTGGCACGGCGCCGGTACACACCAGGCAAATACGGGTTGGGCGAGAACGAGCTGTTCGCGCCAACCTTGCTCCGATCGCAGGTCTTGGCCAGGGTTCGAGCCGAAATCGCCTCCGGCCGTTTGGCTGACGACGGATCGCTCGAGCTTGCCGAGCGTGCTTGTCGGCTCCCCCGGCGTCTGCTGGGCGACGCAGTGCTGCGCAGGACGGCGTGGATGATCGCCGACGAGCACGGGTGGCACGACACCTACGACGCGGAGTACATCGCGCTGACCCAACTGCACGGAGAAGCCCTCATCGCCGGGAACAACGAGTTGGCCGCCAAGGCCGCGCCGATTGTTCCGGTCGAGACCGTGGAGAGCTTTCTCGCCGGGGCGGGAAGTCGACGATGACCGTCATCCCGTGGCTGCTGGACGGTGACCCTGCCGTCCGATGGCAGACGCGAGGGGACCTTCTCGGTGCCTCGGCCGAGGAGGTCGCCTCCGAGCGAGCCCGGGTCGAGCGGGAAGGTTGGGGTGCTCGCCTGCTCGCCGCCCAAGGCGACGACGGGCTGTGGGAGGGCGGCGCCTGTTTTCCGGCGTCCTATCGAGGCGGCGAACCAGGCCAGCCGTGGACAGCAACCATGCATTCCCTCCACACCTTGCAGCTTCTCGGGCTCGACCCGGCATCGGGCTCGGCGCGGAGGACGATTGGGCTGGTCGCGGCGAACTGCCGGTGGGAGCACGATGGACAGCGTTACTTCGACGGTGAGGTAGAGCCCTGCATCAACGGCCGGACCATCGAGGCCGGTGTCTACTTCGGCGTCGATGTAGCCCCGATCGTTGAGCGAATCCTCGCCGAGCGCCTGCCCGACGGCGGGTGGAACTGTGACGCCGAGCGCGGCTCGGTCCGCTCCTCGGTCGACACCACCATCAACGTGCTGGACGGGCTTCTCGCGTTTGAACGAACCACGGGTGCATCGGCCGAAGTGCGCGGGGCGCGGCGTAGCGGTGAGGAGTACCTCCTCGCCCGGAGTCTGTTCCGGCGGGCGACCACCGGTGAGGTGATCAACCCGGGCTATCTCGAGTTCGCCTTCCCCTTCTACTGGCACTACGACGTCCTGCGTGCCCTCGACTACTTCCGCGCTTCGGGCAACCGCCCTGATCCCCGGATGGGCGAAGCCGTCGACCTCGTTCTGACCAAACGCCAGGCCGACGGCCGCTGGCTCCTGGATCGAATCCACCCCGGCCGAGTCCATTTCCACCTCGAAGAACCCGTGGGCACGGCGAGTCGCTGGAACACGCTGCGCGCCCTCAGGGTTCTCGAGTGGTGGGACAACGGCAGCTGAAGCCCGACCGTAGGGCGGTCAGCGGACTCTTCAACCCCGGCCTAGCCCCGCCCGTACCACCGGCGTTTGCTCGAGATCGGCTCCGATCTGCAGGTAGCTCCGCGTATATGGGCGCCGCGGCAGGCACAGCCGGTCGAGCTGTGCTCAGCTGGCGAGCGGCAGCAACGCCGGACGACCCGGGGCGACGATCACGGGCCGGCCACTGTAGGCGGCGATTCGCTCCACCAGCTTGTCGGCCACGAGGCATTCTGGGATGGCGATGGCGGTCGTGTCAGGGGTGACATACCTGACCACATCGCTGCGCAGTGCCCCGTAGTAGATGTCGAGCGTCGGCGAGCCGCCGATCCGGTCGCGGTACTGCGCGCGGAGCTGCTGGATGGCCCTTGCTTCGGCCTCGCCGCCACCGAGCCCGTCGGCTTCGGCATGCGCCACGAATTCGCGCCGGACACGATCCGTGATGACGACGACCACGCTGGCGCTTCCGCCGCGGGCCACGATGTCGTGGGCGAGCCCGAGGGTGGAATCTCCACCCGGAATGGGTTCGACGATGGTGAGTAGGTGCTCGTGATGAGACATGGTGTGTATTCCTTCGTTTTGAGTTGACGGCGAGTTCGCCGTCAATGGTTTGCTTTCTTTATCTGACATCTTCGGTCCAGGCCGTCTGTTCGCTTTCCGCCGTCCACGGAATGCCGACCACCAGATCCCATAGGTATTCGTCGGTCACCTCGGTGCCGGTCAGGAGCAGTCGGTAATAGATCGGTCCGAGCAGGCGGTCCAGATACGATTCGATTTCTCGCTCCGTTGCTCCGGGTCCAACGACGTCCCTCACGAGGGAGGCTGCAATGGTCCGCCGGCGCATCCAGAAATCTGCGAACCGTGCGGCAAAGTCACGGTTGCGGGCGGCTTCGCCGACCATTCCGGCGACCAATGGACCGAAATCGGTGGTCTGGTAGAGCCGCACGATGTCCTTCACGAACATCAGGAGGTTGAGTCGAGGGTCCGGATCGATCGGCGAAGGGCGTACTGCGTCCTGTGCAAGCGAGTCCACGAGGTCGAGCCCGAGTTGTTCCTTGCTGGACCAGCGTCGGTAGAGCGTGTCCTTGCCGACATGAGCGATCTTGGCGATGGACTCCATCGTGGCGCCTGTGTACCCGCATTGGGCTATCGCTGTCCGGGCCGCAGCCAGGATCGCTTGGTCTCGACTCGGATCGCGGGGTCGTCCTCGTGTTGCTGTCATGGGAGGCAGTATAACCATACGGTAGCGTTTGGTAAAGCCTTTTCATGCAGATTCTGCGTCTGAGCCGGATATCGAGGCGGGCACGGCCCGGTGACGCGGGGAACACGGGAGAAGGGACGAGCAGTCGATCGACGGCACAGTGTGCCTGGCGCGCGACGGGCCGCGGCGTTGCTTCGAGGAGTGTCTACAGCCGTGGTGCGGTGGCTGTGCGCTGGGCGGCGACGCTTCTGCTGACGATCCAGGCATGTTTGCCGACCTGTCGGACCTTGGTGAACTCGTACTGTTCGAGCAGTTCGACGGTGGCGCTGAACAGGAAGCGGCCTTGCGCCTGGCGGCCCGTCGTCACCTCGGAAATGGCTTCGACCAATCCTCCCCCGCGTTCGGCGATCTGGACGAGCGCACCTTCCAGTGCCGCCCGAGCGATGCCGTCGCCCCGATGTTTTCGATCAACGAAGATGCACGTGATCCGCCAGTCCGGACGCGGGGGCGCATCCTTTTCGTAGGCGCGCTTGTGCTTGATGTTCGAAAGCTCTTCGGGACTGCCGTACTGGCACCATCCCTGCGCGGCGCCGTTCTCGTCGACCACGAGCGCCGCATGAGCCCGATCGGTACGGACGCGATCCTCCTTGACGGTTCGATGATCGATGTCCTTCTGCCCGCACTCCGGGTGATACCCGATGCACCAGCAGCCCCCGTAGACGCCGTTGTTCCGCTCGACGAGTTCGGCGAAAGCGTCCCACGTCGACGCATCGAGTTCGTGTATCGAGTACGTCATTGGTTCTCCGGGTCGGAGGGCGGGCGGTCCGGCGCCAGACCCGGGCCGCTCAAGGATCCTCTACGAGACACTGCTCGAGGCGGCTCACCAGTCGACGGTCGCCCACGAACACGGGCGTCCGCTGATGAATGTCGGTGGGTTGAATATCGAGCAGGTCGCGCGAGCCGTCCGAACCTCTGCCTCCCGCCTGTTCGGCCAAGAACGCCAGGGGTGCGCCCTCGTACAACAGACGCAGCTTGCCTTCGGGACGGTCCACCTCGCCTGGATATCCGAACACACCGCCGTGGAGGAGATTGCGGTGGAAGTCGGCGACAGCCGACCCGATATAGCGCTGCGACAACTCTGGAGTGTCCGGGCGGTGCAACCATTCGACAAAGCGGTCCATGCCCTTTTCCCATTGGGGCGATGACGCCAGGTTCAGCGAGTAGTACGCCGGTTCGTCTGGGAACCGAAGGTCGGACCAGGTCAGAAGGAATTCGCCGACTTCTGTATCGAGGGTGAAAGCGTGGACGCCTTCGCCGGCGCTGTAGACCATCATCGTCGAGGTGCCGTAGAGCACGTAACCGGCGGCAATGAGGTCGCGACCTGGGCGCAGCCAGTCAGCGGAGGAAAGCGGGATGTCGGGATCCCGACGCGGATATATCCCGAAGATCGTACCGATACTCACGTTGGAGTCGATGTTGGAGGATCCATCGAGCGGGTCGTGCACAACCACGTAGGGGGCGTTCTCATCGAGCAGCACAGGCTCGGCCTGTTCCTCGGAGATGAGGGCGCACACTCGGCCGTGACCAGCGAGAAGCGAGGTCATGACGTCGTCGGCGTACACGTCCATCAGCTTCTGGTCTTCACCCTGCGGGTTGATGGCTCCGGCCTTGCCGAGTAGTTCGGTCAGACCCGCACGTCGGGTACGGCTGGCGATGAGTTTGCCGGCGAGTGCGATGTCGTCGAGGAGTCGTGACAGGCTTCCGGTGGCGCTGGCAGGTTGGTGATCCACCAGGAAGCGTTCGATGGTGATGAGGCGTTCCGCCGCCCTACCGCCAACGGGGGGCGGGCCTGGATCAGGGTCGAGGATGCTCATCCCGCGCCTGCCATGTCGGCGAGGCGAGTGCCTCCCACATCGCTTGAATCTGTGAAATCGCCATGGTCAGTCATCGCCTACGCCTCATCGTGGTCGTGTCGCCCAAGTTGTAGCAGTCGGACGTGCGGGATGGCCGGGGAACCGAGGGCTGATATGTCCTATTTCACCAATGACAACGTGTAGGCGTCGGCCGGCGCCGACGCCTAGAACTTTCCGGAGTTCACCCATTGATCTCGCGGAAGGATCTCTTCCATCACGTCCCAGTGCTCGACGATGCGGCCGGCTTCGACGCGATAGAGGTCGATGACGGCCATCTCGGTGCCGGCCAGGTCCACCTTTGAGAGTGCCGCGACGAAGTTGCCGCAGGCCACGATCTTGTGCGTCTCCTGGTACGTCATGGAGAGGCCCCGTTCGGCGAGGGACTCGACGAAGCGGCGGAAACCTTCGACCCCGTCCCCGATTCGTGGATTGTGTTGAATGAAGGATTCTGTGGAGATGAACCGGTCGATCTCGTCGTACTCGCCGCTCTCCAGGATCTCGGCGATGAATCGGGAGACGAGCGCCCTGTTCTCGTCTGTCCTGTCCAAATCGGTCGGTTCGGTCGGGCCATCGACCTGGGAGTGACCGGAGACCGTTTCGTCGACCCGCTCGCCGATGATGTCCCAGTGCTCGATCATTCTGGCCTGGTCGTCGGTGTCGAAGATGTCGGCGGTCACCCAGGCGGACTCTCCACCGTTGAGGCGCTGGAGAGCGTGCACGAAGACGTACTGGCCATCCTCGAAACCACGGACGATCTGGATGTCGCGCACGGGGTTCCGCCTGACGAAATCGGCGAAGAACTCGATGAATCCTTCCTTGCCGTCTTTCACCGGCGTCGAGTGCTGAATGTACCGGTCGCCGGCGTAGGCGTGGATCGCCGAAACGTAGTCACCGTCTCGAATTCCCTCCATGTACAGACGCTTGGCGTTGTCGAGTCGGGCGCCCATTCCTTCTCCATGTGCTTGGCGATCTACCGTTCGGTTGCTCAACACACCGGCCGATCCGATTGTTCCGGGGAGAAGTCTGAGCGGGTGTGGGGCGCCGGGCCGGCCGGCATCTCAACCTGTCACGCGGACTCGCTCACGCCGGCCTGCGCGTCATCCCAGACCACCGGCACCACCACCTCGTTGCGGCGCATCATGGGCGGGGTGAACGGACCGTTGTACACCGCGCCGGCAGGGTCCCCAGCCATGACCACACCGTCGCGCCGTAGCGCTTCGGCCAAGGCCGCTTCTGCCCGGCGGAAGGTCGCCTCGCTTCGGCTGCCTCGATACCGCGCCGCCGCGTAGAAACCGCCTGGAACACGAACCACCCGCACGGATTCGTCCAGGGGTCGAGGCAACTCGTCTTCTGAATACGCCTTCTCCATGAAGAATCGATAGCGATATCCGCGCTCGGTACGTTCCCGCGTGACCGGAACCGTCATGTTCATCTTCACGCCGGCAGAGTTGCCGCCGAAGATGTACCCAGCCAGGCGCCGGAATGCGGTGTTCCCCGTTGAGTCGAAATCGCCAGAGACAATCGTCTCAGCGGCGAGATAAGCTTCGTAGCGTCGTATCTCGTATCCCGAGGCCGATCTCTCGACCGTGAACGATGGCTGCTCATAGCGACTCATGAAACTGCTACGAATCAGAGCCCGCCCGTGGATGAGCCGCCGCCGAGGTCCCGGCCGGTCGGACCCTTCAACGCGCCGACAGAAGATGCGCCAAGCTGCGTACACTCCGCGATGTGAGCGAGATCGAAGCAGGGACGGCCGCCTGGATTGAAGCAGCGACCGGAACGACCCTCCTGCGATCCGAAGCACTCATGGGGGGCATGTCCTCACGGGTCCATCGCTGCTGGATGGCCGATGGTTCCGATCTCGTGGTGCGACACATCACAGACATGGAGTGGCTGAAACGAGAACCGGACCTCATCGACCGAGAGAGGCGCGCCCTCCTTCTGCTCGCCGAGGCGGGTTTTCGGTCCCCCGCCCATGTCGCCTCGGACCCCAGCACCGGCCGACTCCTGATGGCCCGGAGACCGGGAGTGGTGGTCTCTTCCGCCGCGGGGCTCCGCCCTCGAGTCAAGGCATTGGCCGATGCAGCCGCGGCCTTCCACCGAGTCCCGCTTCCGCCAGACCATGGTTTGCCCTCCTGGCACAGCTGGGCTCCCGTCGATCTGCGCCCACCCCAGTGGGGCGACACGGGGATGTGGAGAGCGGCCATCGACGCCTACCGTTCCTTTCCCCCGCCGAAAACGGTCACGACCAGCCTCCTGCATCGTGACTTCCATCCTCTCAACGTCTTATGGGCCGATCTAGAGGTCTCGGGGGTCGTCGACTGGGTGAATGCTTGCGTCGGGGATCCCCACGCCGAACTCGGGCATTGCCGCTGGAATCTGGCCGTCCTCGTCGACCTGCCGGCTGCCGACGAGTTCCTCGAGCGCTACCGCCAGGCAACCGACCTCCGGGACTACCACCCCTGGTGGGACCTCGCCACCTCGATCGGGCTTCTCCCCGGTCCCCCAGGAACGGCCGGATGGCGGGTGGTGGGTCGGACCGATCTGACCGATGCCAGGGTACGTGGCGCTACGGAGCAGTTTCTGCGGGCTGCGCTGGAACGGATGGACGAGGAGCACGGACCCGGCCGGGTTCGGTAGCGGGTTCAGAGCAACATGACCGCCGCTTGGTGAGGCGGGGCCCCATCCACTCGACCGAACACCAGACGATGGACGGTTCTGCCGCTGCGCGGCGACGGGTGCGGTCGCCGTTCCGGCCAGGCCGAGCTGTGACGTCGATCAGGAGCCGAATCCGCTGGGTTGGCAGGTCGGGCACCACCAGAGGGTTCGATTGGCCATCTCGGTCGCGGCGACCGGCGTTCCACAGCGCCGGCAGGGCTCTCCCTGGCGTTTGTAGACGTACAACCGCTCCTCGCGCCTGAGGTCGCTCCGACGTCGTGCGCCCACGTCAGCAAGATCGACGGTGATGATTCGCCCAGCCTTCTCTCCCCTCTTGAGGAGTGATGCGCACTCAGCCCAGAGCTTCTCGATTGCCTCCTGCGTGAGCCGGCCGGCCGAAACATGCGGGTCGATGCCTGTTCGAAAGAGAGCCTCGGCCCGGTAGATGTTGCCGATCCCGGAGATGACTCGTTGATCGAGCAGGGCTGCGCCGATGGGGACGCGCCGTCGGGACAGATTGGTAGCGAACTCGACGAGGTTTCTCCCGCGCGGTCCGTTGCCGAGTGGATCAGGACCGAGGCGATGCCGGATCGCGTCCGCTTCGATCGGATCGACGAGTTCGCATATTGTCGGGCCGGTGAGGTGAACTGTTGCCTGGTCGCCCTGCATCGTGAGTCGCGTGTTCTCCGAGGGCGGAGCCGGGTCGCTCGTGTACAGGCGGAACTTGCCGAACAACCCCAGATGGACGTGGAGGACTTCATCGCCTTCCCAGCGATAGAAGAGGTGCTTGCCGTGGGCGTCGACTGTGAGGAGTCTCCGCCCGTTCAGTCGCTTGGCGCCAAGGGCGAATCGGCCTTGCGGGGAGCCCGTTTCGATCACCTGACCTGCCAGGGCGGCCCGCTGGGTCCGAGCGTGACGATGAATCGAGTGTCCTTCAGGCATCAGCTCTCCGGAGTGGTGGGCGCCACGCCGGCGGGGGGCCGACAATGGAATACGGGATGTGGCGACGTTCGGGCATCGCTGAGTATTCGGAGCGAGCCGGCTTGGGGATGGACCATCGACGTCCCCGCCGCTCCGAACGGGCCACTACGGGGCCGTCTCGACGAAGCGCACCCCGCGGGCGACCCACGTCTCGAGCGTCTCGTCGTCGCTGAGGCCGGCCGGTTCGACGACGACAAACGCCTTTGTCTCCCGCCCTCCGACGAGGTGAGGACGAACATACGGCATGCCCAGGACCTCTTCCTTCGCCTCCACGCCGACTCGAACCGTCAGGCCGCGGGAGGTGACCGCGCAACACAGGCGACCCGCCACCATGAACCCCAAACCCCCACCGACGATGCGCTTCTCGACCACGTCCGAGCGACCCGACAGCGCTTGACGGACCCTGGCTGCCTCCCGTTCGTCGTACGGCATCATTTCTCCTTGATTTCTGCCTCGGCCGTCTTGCTCGTCCCTGAGCCTACGGGCGACCGCCGCCACAGCTCGGATCTCCGCCACCCTCGTGAGGGTCGGTCGGCCTTCCAAGCCGTGCTCCTGGCGATCCGCCCACGGCGAACCGGCGACGAGGTGGGGTGTTCGGTGGCCGAGCCGGCCGAAGGTCAATAGGCTGGTGCAATGGATCTCCCCGTGATGCCACCGATCAAGCCGATGCTCGCCAAGCCTGTTCCCACCCTGCCGAGTGGCGAGATGTCCTACGAGCCCAAGTGGGATGGCTTCCGCTGCATCGTCTTTCGCGACGGAGAAGACGTGGTCTTGGGATCTCGCAACGAGAAGCCGCTCAACCGCTACTTCCCCGAGATGCTCGAACCCTTCCTGGGGAGCCTGCCCGAACGGTGCGTGGTGGATGGGGAACTCATCGTCAGTATCGATGGACGGCTCGATTTCGACGCCCTCGGCCAGCGTATCCACCCCGCCGACTCCAGGGTGCAGATGCTCGCCAAGGAGACCCCCGCCAGCTTCGTGGCCTTCGACCTGCTGGCGTTGGACGACGAATCGTTTCTCGACCGACCCTTCGGCGACCGCAGGACCGCTCTCGAAGGGATCGCCGGAGGCTTCGCTCCCCCGGTCCACCTCGCCCCTGCCACAACGGACCCCGACGTGGCGATCGAGTGGTTTGCCGCCACCGAAAGCGCCGGACTCGACGGTCTGATCATCAAGCCGCTCGGCGCTCCCTACGCCTCGAACAAGCGAACACAGTTCAAGCTCAAACACGTAAGGAGCGCCGACTGTGTGGTGGCCGGGTACAGAATCCACAAGTCCGGAGACGGTGTCGGCTCCCTCATCCTCGGTCTCTACAGTCCCGAAGGTCAGCTCTGGCACGTCGGGGTGGCCGCCAGCTTCACTGCCAAGAAACGGGCCGAGCTGGTCGCCGAGATGGAGCCTCTGGTGCTCGATGACCTTGCCGAACATCCTTGGGCCGAATGGATGGATGCCGAGGCAAACCAGGACGGATCCATGCCTGGTGCTCCTAACCGCTGGAGCGGGGCCAACGGGCGGGATCACTCATGGATTCCGGTGAGACCCGAGCGAGTCGTGGAGGTTCAGTACACCTGGTCCACGGCAGGCCGCTTCCGGGGCACCACGAAGATGCTCCGCTGGCGCCCTGACCGATCCCCCGACTCGTGCAGCACCGAGCAGCTGGCCGAGCCGGAGCCCCTGGAGAAGGAATCCCCGGTAGACCATATCGTCGGTTGAGAACCGCCCAACCAGCGGGCTCGAGGTCACCGTCGCCTAGTGTCGGTGGCGTCCCACCCCCTCAGCTGTCGGCCCCATCTTCGACGCCGGCCTCGACGTAGGCCTTCAATCCGCCCAAGCTCCCAGCCATCGCCGCCTGCATGCGGCCCGCGGCCAAACGCTCGAGGAGAGGAGCGACGAAGCCGCCCTTCATGGAGTACTCCATCGTCTCCCGCACGATCGTCCCTTCCCCATGTGGCTCGATCCGGAACGTGACGCGGTTCGACTGCATAGGGACTTTGACGACCTTCGTGGTTTCGAGCACGTAACCAGAGCCCTCGTCCCACTCGACCACCCGCTCTCCCAGCTCAACCCCGTCGGCAAAGACGCAGTACCGGGCCGCCCCGATGCCCTGTGATCCGTCGGAGGTGATCTTCACGGACTCCGTGCGTGGCATGTAGTGGCGCATCGAGGTGAGGTCTGCAAGGACGGCCCACACCGCCTCGGCGCTGGCTGCTACTTCGATGTGCTGCTCGACCTGTCGCATCCGAACTCCCTCAGACTCGTGAATCAACACCCTATCGACGAACGAGGTGGCCCGCTTTCGACCACCGGCCCGGCTCCATCCCGGTTCGGCCGTCACGAGAATCTGCTATCTCGGCCATTGACAACTGACTTTGGGTCGACCTCGCAATAGATCTGTCACGCCTCGCCGGACGGAAAGCTGACTGCTCGATGCAAACCACAGTGGCTGCTCATGATCCTGGCCTGGTCGTCTCCGGACGGCGTTAGAGCCGTGGCGTTGCGGCAGGATCCCCTTGGGCGACTGACGGGAAAACCGTGCCGACGGCTTCCGCCTGAGCATCGACCTCAGGAATCACGTCTCGGCTCGCGAGGCCAAGAACGCAGCTGCAAGCACAAGGATGGCTCCCATCATCGATGCGGCAGTCACCCGCTCGTTGAGGAAGGAGACCCCGAGGCCCAATGCCACCAGCGGGATGAGATAGGTGATGAACGAGGCTCGCGGTCCACCGACCCTACCTACGAGCGTAGCCATCAAAGCGAATGCGATACCCGTGCCGACCACGCCCAACACGACGGTCGCCACCATCGGACCGGCTGCCACATCTGAATTCGCCCACCCGACGAGACCGAATGGTGTGGTCCACACGGTGGCGAAGGCCAACATGCGGCCCATGAGCGGCACGGACCCATACCGTCTCTGGAGTGGCCCGGCCAGGTTCGTGGCAAACCCGTAACAGACGGCCGCCAGCAACACCATGACAACCCCCACTACGGCGGTGCCGCCGCCGGAACTGGAGCTCACCGAGATGAGGACGATTCCAAGGAAGCCGATGCCAATACCCAGCCGCTGCGGGCCGCCGGAGCGTCGTCCGAACCAGAGTGCTGCGAAGAGACCGGTGAAGAAGGGGGTCGCACCGGTCAGGAGCCCGGTCACGGCGGAATTGATGTGTTCTTCGGCCAGTGGGTACAGGGTGAACGGAATGCCAACCCACACGACGGAGAGCAGCATCACTTGGAAGATGTCCGCTCGGGCGATTCGAACTCGGCTGGCGGGCAGCGCCGCTAGCGCCGCCGCTCCCAACGCCACCCTCGCCCAGGTGATCAACCCCGGGTGAAACGAGGCGAGGGAGATCTTGATCAACAGAAACGAAGATCCCCATATCGCCCCCACGACAGAGAACAGCCACACGTCGAGTGCCTCGAACGCCTGCCGGTCGGATTGGATCGGGACTGTCATCACATCTGCCACGTTGCGAAACTATCCGAGATGTGGCGTGGCCGATAGCCCCAAATCAGGCTTGAAATACCAGACCAAAAGGGGTTGTGCACCGCAGCCCCTTGGAGTAGTGCCCCGAGCTCGGCGGGGCGACTCGCCACCGGACACAGCCTCCCGAGCCGACAGGCTGGGCGCACCAAGCCCGAGGGACCCGTGGCCCAGTTGAGACCTCGAGGCCGTCAAGTGACGGCTAGGTGAAAAGAACGGTCCGGGTGAGAGCGACAGCGTCTTCCAACCGGGCTCCACCAGTCAGCCCGAACCCCAACACGATCCCAGCGGAATCTGCCTGGAGCGAATACCGGCGGAAGCCCTCGATGGCTACGCCCAGCTCGCACAGCCGATCAACGATTTCGTCCTCCCTGTCCTCGACCAGGCGAGCGGCCACATGCAGCCCGGCGTTGGAGACAGAGGGGTACACGACGTCGCGTTCGGCCGCCTCCCCGAGTAGCCCCGAGAGAAGAGCGTGGCGGCTGTTGTAATCCTTGCGTGCCCGACGCAGGTGTCGATCGAGCCGGCCGTCGGCGACAAACCCGCGCAGGGTGAGCTGATCAGCGATGGGCGGTGCCCAATCGATCAACTGCCGTAGACGAAGGACCTCGTTTGCCAAAGCCTCGGGTACCACCGCAAACCCGAGCCGAAGCGCGGGTGAGAGCATCTTGGAGAAGCTGGCGACGTACACCACCGGACCATTCGGGTCGAGCCGAAAGAGGGGCTCGAGTGGCCGGTCGACGTATCGGTACTCGGAGTCGTAGTCGTCTTCGATGACCACCATCTGGCGGCGTCGAGCCAATTCGAGCAGCGCCATTCGGCGCTCCATCGACATCGTCACACCGGTCGGAAACTGATGGGAAGGTGTCACGTAGACGAGCCGAGCTTGGCGCGGGATGGCGTCGACCACGATGCCCTCATCGTCGACGGCGACCGGCGCGGGCCTCGCTCCGATCGACTCGAGGACTCTGACGAAGGGTCGGTAGCCCGGGTCTTCCACCGCCACAACATCGCCTGGGTTGGCACACACGCGAGCGACGAGATACAACGCTTGCTGGGCGCCTGAGGTCACGACCAGTTGCCGGTAGCTCGCGCTTACGCCACGAGACCGGGCAATCCACCGTGCCAGAACCCGACGGAGCTCGGGCATGCCGGCCGGGTCGCCATAAGAACCCGGCGATTCGTCGAAAGCCCATCGGGCCGACCTCTTCCACTCTGCCAGGGGAAAGAGCTGAGGGTCTGGCATCCCAACACGCAAGTCGTAGTTCAACTGCCCTTCATCCGCAGTTCGAACTGGCTCCTCGTCAGTCGACGCCTGGCGGGGGCGCGCCTCGTCCGTGAACACTGTCGAGACGAAAGTCCCCCCTCCCTTATTGCCATCGAGATACCCCTCAGCCACCAAACGGCCGTATGCGGTGGTCACCGTGTGGCGAGAGACCCCAAGGGAGGCTGCGAGCTCTCTGGTTGGCGGAAGCCTATCGCCGGCCACCAGGCGTCCCTCAACGATGCCGCTTCTGACCTGCTCGTAGATCTGGTTGGTCAGACCTGTCTTGACGTCGAGGAAGATGTCCAAGGTGTCACCTCCGCTTGGTCTGGTAACAACGTCGTTCATGCGGATTGCGACCAGTCCGAGCAGAGTCTAGGGAACCCATCGTCTCCGTGGCAGCCGAGGTGCGTTCTTGGCGCCTCGACCCGGGCTACGTCCCTACGCTTGCGCGTACGCGTTCGGTGGAGGCAGCGACATCGTGGTGGAGACGGACAGGCTCATCATTCGAAGGTTCGCGCCCGGCGATCTCGACTCCCTGGTCTCCCTCGACAGCGACCCCGAGGTGATGCACTTCATCAACAACGGGGCGCCGGTGGACCGGGACGAGGTGGCGCAGGCGCTCGAGGCTTGGATCCAGTCGTTTGAGCGTTCCGCAGGTCTCGGGTTCTTTGCAGCCGACCTGAAATCGACAGGGGCGTTCGTGGGCTGGTTTCACCTCCGTCCGAAGGGACCGGACGATCCGGACCCCGAGCTCGGCTACCGGCTCATCCGGTCCGTGTGGGGCCAGGGTCTGGCCGCGGAAGGTTCGCGAGCCTTGATCGATTGGGCGTTCGAGAGGCTCGGCGTCGAACGGATCACCGCCGAAACGATGGCCGTCCATCGTGCCTCGCGGCGGGTGATGGAGAAAGCCGGTCTGCGCTACCTCCGGTCATTCCATGCCGACTGGCCGGTCCGGATCCCCGGCGACGAGCACGGTGATGTGGAGTACGAGATCACTCGTGCGCAATGGCTGGAGGACCGCTCCGCCGACCCGGCTCGACGCTGATCGATGCCGTGGACCGTGGCCGAGATCTCGTCTACTTCTTCGTGGGCTTCGGTTCGAGAGTGCCGATCCAGTCGTGACTTCGGTCGAACCACGATCGGAGCGTTTCGGTGTCGTCCAGCAGATCGCCGGGAATCGACACGTACCCCCTCATGACGCTCCCGTACTGGATCACGGGGCCGCTCTCGAACGAGGCCAAGAACTCCTCGCGATCCTCGTCGGACAATCGCAGGGCCATGACGCCCTTCTGCGTCAGGAAGCTGAACATGTGACCGTTGCGAGATGTGTAAGGGTTCTTGGCCCCCTTCACCACCGTGTCTCCGCCGCTGGCGTCGACCGCGGCGGTGTAGCGCTCGAGTGCTTCTCGTGGACCTCGATAATCGGAGCCTCCGGGCAACTTGACCTCCAGGTCGACCTTTGAACCGAGGGTAGCAACCGGCCGAGTTCCCGTCCTGGCGCGCCAGAAGTGCCTGACCTCCGCCCGGGCCGGCTCAGGCGGCGGTAGCTCGAAGCATCCAGGCTGTTTTTTCGTGAATGTCGATCCGCTGGGTGGCGAGATCGGCGGTGGCCAGGTCACTCGCCGCTTCGGCGGTTTTGGCCACCTCGCGAGCTGTTCGGATCAAGGTCTCGTGGCCGTCGATGAGATGGCGCACCATCTCCATGGCGTCGGTGGCGCCACCTTCGGTGTCGACCGAAGCGAGGCGAGCGAACTCGCCGTAGCTGGCGGGGGCAGGGACACCCAGCGCCCGGATGCGTTCAGCGAGAACGTCGACCGCGTCAGCGAGCTCGATGTACTGCTCCTCGAACATGAGGTGGAGCGAGCGGAACATCGGCCCCGTCACGTTCCAGTGGTAACCGTGCGTCTTCAGGTAGAGGGTGTAGCTGTCCGCCAGCAGACGAGAGAGGCCCTCCGCAATCTCCTTCCGGGCGGTGTCGTCGATCCCGGTGTTGAGTCCTGTCTCCATCATGGTCTCCTTCTCTGCGAGGCACCCATTCTATGGGCCGCCCGGCCAGAAGAAGAACCCGTCAGGTCCGTGCGGGCCTTCGCCTCAGGGTTGCAGCCATCGCGCCACTCCGAAGATGATGCCGAAGGTGGCGAGAGCGATGACCGAACCAGCTATCCCTCCCTTCCTGAAACCAGGGAGGCGCACGCTCCCGTAGGCGATCCAGCCCAGCATGCCAACCAGGGCCGCCAGGAACGCCCAAGGAAAGACCGCCTCGGGATCGGGCGTGAAGGTGCTGACGACCCCGGCGACGAGCCACGGCGCGATCATCAGTCCGAGACCGGAGAGCCAGCCCCAGAT
Organism: uncultured Acidimicrobiia bacterium; assembly: GCA_965366365.1. GTDB lineage: Bacteria > Actinomycetota > Acidimicrobiia > Spongiisociales > JAENVV01 > CBDUEV01. The sequence goes on from CBDUEV010000026.1 coordinate 19,275, forward strand.
TCGTCCCGGCTGCGTGGATGGGGTGGTCGAGTGGAGCTTGGTCATGCTCTCATCGTCCGGCGCGCTCCGCCTTCGGCCCAGGGTCGAACGACTCAGCATGTGCCGCCGGCCATCGGTGGTGGTGGGGTCGACCCTGAGCATGCCGGGGCGATCGGTTGACCACCTCGTGGTGGGTTTGGTACCTTGGCGAGTGGCGGCTTGTCACGCCAGACCTTCGCTTCGGCGCCCGCGCAGCCGACCCTGGAAGGCAAAGGGGACCCCGAGTGCCCGGCAAGGGTCAGACCTGGTGACGTGTCCCGCACACGTCGATTCGCGTGGGGTGTCGACTGGCCTCGTGAGGACACAGAAAGGGACTGACATGACACGGCAGGAATCCTTCAAACGCCGGATCAGAGCGCGGATGGAGAAGACGGGTGAGCGGTATGTGGCCGCCCGCCGCGCCCTTCTCGAGAAGGCGGAGCACGACCGCCGGCGCGCCTGGGTGGCCGAGCCCGAGACCAGTGACGAGTCTGTCCGGGCGGCCACCGGGAACGGCTGGGACGACTGGTGCGACATCATCGACGCCTGGCCCGGCAACGCCGATGGACACACGGCTATCGCCGCCTACCTGACGGATGATCACGGGGTGGATGGGTGGTGGGCGCAATCGGTGACCGTCGGATACGAGCGAATCACGGGGCGCCGTCTGCCCTACCAGCGTCCCGACGGCACCTTCACCGCCGGCAAGTCGCGAACGCTGCGCGTCGACGCCGGTGTCCTGCGGAGCCTCCTGCTCGACGACCATGACCGTGCCGAGCTCTTCCCGGGTGTGCCGACCGACCTCCGCTCGCGGCCGGATTCGAAGGTGGTTCGCCTGGCTGTGCAGCCAGGGACGGTGCTGATCGCCCTCGATCCCACCGTCGACGGGCGGACGAAAGTGTCAATCGCCCACGAGAAACTCCCTTCGTCCGCGAGTGCCGACGAGTGGCGGTTCTACTGGGGCGAGTGGCTCGAAGCCATCGACGGCGACTGACCGGAACCCGGCCGTCCCCGTCCCGTGGTGGTTTTCGGAGTGGTGAGCCGTCTGACACACTGTGGCGATGCAGACTGGAGACGTGATCCGCGCCGACCGACCGGGCGACGCCGGCGCCTTGTGCGAGGTCTTCGGACCGTTCGTCCGCGGGGGCGTCGGCCACGAGTTCGACCAGCGGCGCGACGAAGGTGTCCGGGAGCTTCGGATGGACGGCCAACGGTCCTGGATCGAGCTTCCCGAAAGCTTGATCTGACCATGTCGGCAACGGGATACTCCACGGTGCTTCTCGATCTGGATCACACCCTGTTCGATTCGGACGCCTCCGAGAACGCTGCGTTCGAGGTAACGATGGCGGCATTCGGGGCATCAGACCCTGGGCGCCATCGCGAGGCGTACGACCGGATCAACCGCTCGCTGTGGAGAAGAGTCGAAGCGGGTGAAGTCGGCCCAGACTACGTCAAGCTCGCTCGCTTCGACCAGTTGGTAGCGACCCTCGCTCTGGACGCGGACCCGGCGGCCATGGCAGAGACCTTCGCCGAGGCTCTGGGTGCCCACGGGGACCTCTACCCCGGCGCAGTCGAGGTTCTCGAACAGTTGGCCCAAGTGGCGTCTCTCGCTCTGGTCACGAATGGGTTGAGCGAGGTGCAGCGGGCCCGCATCGAGCGCCATCGCCTGGACGACCTGTTTGACGCCATCGTCATCTCGGCGGAAGTCGGCCACTCGAAACCCGGCCGGGAGATCTTCGATCTCACGTTTGAGCGCCTCGGGCAGCCCTCCCGCCGATCTGCTCTGATGGTCGGCGACAGCCTCTCCTCCGATATCCGTGGCGGCACGGCTTACGGTATCGACACCTGTTGGTACAACCCGCACGGCAGGCCGGCCGGGTCAGCCGACCGATTCACGCACCAGATCTCCAGGCTCGAGCAGCTCCCAACACTGGTGTGAGGCAGCAGATCAGGACGAACCGGCTTCGTGGGTCTCGCCTCGCAAGTAGGCCAGCCAGTAGACACCGGCCACCAGCAGCGAGCCCCCGACGATGTTGCCGAGGGTGACGGCGACCAAGTTGGTCATGGACCCGATGATCAGGCTCGAGTCGGCGAAACCGTTCAGAACGATCCCGTACGGCAGGAAGAACATGTTGGCGATCGAATGCTCGAACCCGATGGCGACGAAGGCGGTGATAGGGAAAACGATGGCGAGCACTTTGTCGGTGACGCTCCGGCCCGCCAGAGCCAACCACACCGCCAGGCAGACGAGTGCGTTGCAGAGAATCCCCAGTACGAAAGCCTCCGGCGCTCCCAGGGCGGCCTTCGCCTCGGCAATGGCCAGCGCCTGGGCGCCCACTCCACCGTCGGCAAAGGAACCGAGATCGGCGGCCCAGGCCAGCACGACGGTGCCGACCGCACCTACTGCATTCCCCACGTAGACGACGATCCAGTTCCGGATCAACTCGCGGGTCGTCACCATGCGCGACGCCCACGCCATGGCGACCAGGTTGTTGCCGGTGAACAGTTCTGCCCCGCCGATGACCACCAGGATCAGGCCGAGGCTGAAGGCCACGCCCCCGAGGAGGCGGGTCAGGCCGTAGGAATCCGGCGGGTCCGTGACGACCACTGTGAAGAAGATGGCGCCCAACGCAATGAACGCACCTGCCAAGCCTGCCAGGACGAACATGGTCAAGCCATCCATGCGGGCCTTGCCGACCCCTACGTCCCGCACACGTTGCGCGATCTCGGGAGGGGCGTACGCCTCGCCGCCCGGAGGCGGGATCACTGCATCTCCGTCACGGCCGTGAACGCGTCCGCGTTTGCCTGTACTGCACCTGCCAATCGAGCTCCTGCCGTCAAGGGGGAAGGGTACCGTCCGGGATGCTCCCGGACGCCGATTCGCCACGGGGATCCCACCTCGGGCACGTCGCTGGTCCCTTCCGGCGGGTTGAGACTCTCCGCCCGCATGGACCAGCGGGCCGCAGGCCACGGGCCGGTACCATGCCTGGCATGGACCTCTCCCCCACCGAGATCGTTGGCTACGGCGCATCGCTCCTCATTCTCCTGTCGATCACGCGCACTTCGATTCTCCAGCTTCGCGTGACCGGGCTGGTCGGTTCGGCGGCCTTCGTCGTCTACGGCCTGCTGATCGGCGCCTACCCCATCGCCATCGTCAACGTCGCCATTGTCGGCGTTCACGTCTTCTTTCTCCGCGAACTGCTCTCCAAGAAACGTGAGTTCTTCACGAGTCTCGAGTTGAACGCGGACTCGCGATACCTGCGGCACTTCCTGGACTTCTACCGCGCCGACATCGAAGCTCATCAGCCCGAATTCCGTTTCGTTCCCCGAACCGACCAGGTGCGGGCCTTCGTGTTGCGCGACCTGGTTCCGGCCGGGTTGTTCGTCGGCCGGCTCTGCGCCGACAACTCCATCGAGGTCGAGCTGGACTATGTCGTGCCGCAGTACCGAGACTTCAAGGTGGCGGAGTTCCTCTACTCGGATCGCTCGCAGGTCTTCCACCAGGGAGATCGCCGGCGCATCTGGACGAGGCCGGGCAACGACTCGCACCGCCAGTACTTTCAACGGCTCGGCTTCACCGTGGCGGAGGTCGATGACCGGCCAGCCCTCGTCGCCGACCTCGACAGCGTTCTCGATACCCGGTAGCCCGCGCCACAGCAACGCCCCTGGATGTGCCGCCCGCTCCGCAGACGTGGTTCGGAAGCCGGACATCGCCGGTGTCCGAGAGCTATGTTCGGGACGACCATGCCGGAACCGCCGCACGTCCTCGCTATCGACCTGGGAACTTCGGGGCCGAAAGTCGCGTTGGTCTCAGCCGACGGGCACATCGTGGGGCACGGGTTCGAGCCCGTCGACCTGCTCCTGACGTCAGACGGCGGTGCCGAGCAATCACCGGAGGACTGGTGGGAGGCGATCGGCCGAGCGTCCCGCCGCGCCCTTGCCTCGCTGTCGGTGCCGGTCGAAGCAGTCGAGGCGGTCTCGGTCACCAGCCAATGGTCGGGCACCGTGGCCTTGGACTCCGCCGGCGAAACCCTCGGCAACGCCATCATCTGGATGGATTCCCGAGGCGCCCCGCATGTCGAGAAGCTGATCGGAGGGCCCGTGCGGGTACAGGGGTACGACCCGCGCAAGCTGAAGAAGTGGATCCAGCTCACGGGTGGCGCGCCGGCCGGGTCCGGGAAGGATCCAATCGCTCACATCGCCTTCCTCAGGGCAGAACGCCCAGACACCTTCGCTCGGGCGCGCACGTTCCTCGAGCCGAAGGATTACCTCAACTACCGACTGACGGGCCAGATCGCCGCCTCGTTCGATTCGATCGCCTTGCATTGGGTCACCGACAACCGCAACCCCTCTCAGGTGACGTACAACGACGAACTGCTCGGCTTCGCAGGGATCGACCGGTCGTGCCTGCCAGACCTGCAGGCGGCCACGAGTGTCCTGGGCGGCCTGACCGCAGAAGCCGCCTCGCATCTGTCTCTTCCCGCCGGGGTCCCCGTTGTCGTTGGCACACCCGATGTGCATTCGGCAGCCATCGGGGCCGGGACCACGGCGGACTTCGCCGCCCACCTCTACATCGGCACGTCGTCGTGGATCACCTGCCACGTTCCGTTCAAGAAGACGGACCTCACCCACAGCATCGCCTCGCTCCCGGCCGCCATCCCCGGTCGCTACCTGGTCGCCAACGAACAGGAAACCGCCGGGAAGGCGCTCGAATGGCTCGCCCAGCTCTTCTACCCGGCCGACCAATCGGGCGTCTATGCCGAAATGAATGAGATCGCCGCCGGGGTCCCGGCCGGCAGCGGGGGTGTGATCTTCACGCCGTGGTTGTTCGGTGAGCGCACACCCGTTGAGGATTCCGCCTTACGAGCAGGCTTCTTCAACCAGTCGCTGGAAACAGGCCGAGCCGAGATGATTCGGAGTGTGTTCGAGGGGGTCGCCTTCAACGCCCGCTGGCTCCTCGGCTACGTCGAGCGTTTCGTCCGGGTCGAACTGGACCCCATCGTGATGGTGGGAGGAGGGGCTCGATCCGACCTGTGGTGCCAGATCCATGCCGACATCCTCGGAAGAACGATCCGCCAAGCCGAGGACCCACTGATGGTGAATGTCCGGGGGGCCGGCCTCCTCGCCCACGCTGCGCTCGGGCACGTTCCGTGGGACACGATTCCGGACTTGGTGCCGATCGCCGCCACCTACCAACCCAACCGGGAGAACGGCGCGGTCTATGACCGGCTCTACGATGCGTTCCGTCGGATCCACAAGACCAACCGTCGGACCTACCGAACCCTCAATCGCTCGACGAGGTACCCATGAAGGCGACATCACTTTCGGAGCGTGTGCTGGCCAAGCTCCCTCCTCGCATCGCGGAGGCCACCTACGCCGCCATGAGGAGAGTTCCTCGGGCGCGCCGCCTGATGGAATCGGAGTTCGAGACCATGCTCGAATCGGCGCCGATCGATCGGCCGCCCGGCAAGCACGGCATCTACAGTCACCTCCCTCGCGAACCCCTCGAGCGGTCGGCCATCCTCGCCGAACTGGCGTCCATGGCGGAGGCGGAAGAGACCAACTGGAAGGCGGGGCAGGCCTCGGGCGCCGTCTATCACGGCGACGAGGAACACGTCGACTTTCTCAATCAGGCCTACGCCCTCCATTCGCAATCCAATCCGCTCCACACCGATCTCTGGCCCTCGGCGATGAATCTCGAGGCAGAAATCGTCTCCATGACGGCCGGGATGCTCGGTAGTCGCCAGACCACAGACGAAATCGTCGGCACGGTGACGTCGGGGGGAACCGAGTCGATCATCATGGCGATGAAGGCGTACCGGGATCACGCCGGCGTGAAGCACCCCGAGATGGTGATTCCTTCCTCGGCCCATGTCGCCTTCGACAAGGCAGCCCACTACCTGGGGTTCCGTCAGGTGAGGGTGCCGGTCGGGCCCGATTACCGCGCCGACGTTGAGGCGATGACCCGGGCCGTCACCCGGCGCACGGTGGTGGTGGCCGGGTCGGCTCCCGGATTCCCGCATGGGGTGATCGACCCCATCGGCGAGCTCTCCACGATGGCCAGGGAGCGAGGCGTTGGCTTCCACACGGATGCCTGCCTGGGTGGTTTCGTACTTCCGTGGGCCGAGCGTCTTGGATACGATGTCGAACCGTTCGACTTCCGACTCCCCGGCGTGACCTCGATGTCCGCCGACACGCACAAGTACGGCTACTCGGCCAAAGGAACTTCGGTGGTGCTCTACCGCGGCCGGGACCTTCGCCGTAGTCAATACTTCGTGGCGACCGAATGGCCGGGCGGGCTCTACTACTCCCCCACCATGGCGGGAAGCCGACCGGGGGCTTTGCTGGCCTCGGCGTGGGCGGCCATGCTCTCCTTGGGCGAGTCCGGCTACCTCGACGCCACGTCCGCCATTCTCGAGGCGGCCGAGAGGGTCCGTCAGGGCATTGCGGAAATCCCGGAGCTGACCGTGTTGGGTGATCCCCTCTGGGTGATCGCTTTCGCGTCCGATGAAGTCAACATCTACGAGGTGATGGCGCAACTGGCGGAACGAGGGTGGAGTCTGAACGGCCTCCACCACCCCGCCGCCATCCACATCGCCCTCACCCTCCGCCACACGCGCCCCGGTGTCACGGATGCATTCCTGGCCGACCTCCGAGCGTCCGTCGCCGAGGCAAAGAAGGCCGGGGCCGACCCACAAACGGGGGCTGCGCCTCTCTATGGAATGGCGGCGACGTTTCCCGCGCGCACAGCGGTAGATGAGCTGCTTCGGCGCTACATCGACCGGTTGTATTCAGTCGAGGAGTCCGACTGAGAGAGCGGCCGGTTGGTCCCTCGCGTCACTCCCATCGGAAGAACCGGAGTGCGAGTGCCCCGCTGGTCGTGGCAATCGCGGCGAAGACCAGCCACGAGAGGCCGGCGTCCAACCCGAGCCAGGCGTCCTGCATCATCCGGACGGCATGCCACAGGGGCGTCACACTGGCGACGCCTCGCATCGCCCCGGTGAGAACCTCGGGGGGCGGTCCTGCGCCGCCGAGGAACAGCATCACAAACCAAAACAGCATGCCGCTCGCCTGGGCGGCTCGGGCGGTGGGGAGCACCGCCCCCAGGAAGATGCCGAACGCCGTGAAACCCAGCATCACCAAGAGGAATGCGCCCACGACCGCAGCCAGGGAATCGGCCCCATCGAACTCAGAGGTCGAGATTCCGGCCGCCAGGAGGATCGCGGCGCTGACCGAAGACAGCACGACGGCCACCACCACTTCTGAGCCGGTCACGATCCAGACACTGACCGAGGATGCGCGGAACCGTTTGAGGACCCCCCGTTCGCGATTTCCCGCCAGGTGGGTGGGAATGCTGACCACGCAGACCGACGCCACGACCAGCGCCAGGTAGGCGGGCAGGTAGTAGGTCATGGGTCCGACGCCGCGGAAGACGACCTCTGCGCCCGGTTCGGTGGCTTCGTTCCCGAACACTCCGCCGAGCACGAACAAGATGATGAGCGGGAGTAGCAGCGAGAAGACGACGGTGAGCGGCTCTCGCAGGAACAGCTTCAGCTCCACCCAGGACAGGCGCCACAACGCTCCCACTCAACCCTCCTCGCCGACGATGGCCAAGAAGACATCCTCCAGACTGGCTCGTTCCACCTGGAGGTCGACCGGAGCCACACCGTGCGCCACCAGTGCGGCGGCCACGTGCGCCAGTACGGCGCCTCTTCCATTGACCGTGACATGAGGTCCGCGCCGGGTCACGCCGCCGACTTCGCCGAGGTGGTCGAGGAAACCGAGATCACCGACGTCGGTCGAGAACGTGACGGTCACCCCGGGGGCGTATTGGGCGATCAGGTCACGGGGCGTGCCCATCGCTACCACTCTCCGGTCGTCGATGACTGCCACCCTGTCGCAGAGAGTTTCTGCTTCATCCATGAAGTGAGTCACCAGCACGACAGTTGAGCCTGCGTCACGTATCTGTTGGATGAGAGCCCAGGTGGCTCTGCGGGCCAGCGGGTCGAGGCCGGTGGTCATCTCGTCGAGGAACACCAACCGAGGCGAGTTGACCACCGCGAGAGCGATGAAGAGTCTTTGTTGCTGACCCCCCGACAGGCTGCCGAAGGTCGAGTCCCTCACTCCTGACAATCCCCACTGAACGAGCACCGTCTCCCAGGGATGGGTTCCGGGTACCAGCGACGCGAAGAGCTGTAGAGCCTCCCACACCTTGATCCGATCAGGCAGGGCCGACTCCTGGAGCTGGGAACCGATCAGCTTCCGAAGCTTGGCTGCCTCCGACCGAGGGTCGAGTCCCAGAACCTTCAACGTGCCGCCATCCGGCTCACGGAGCCCCTGAAGACACTCCACCGTGGTCGTCTTGCCCGCGCCGTTGGGCCCGAGAATCCCGAAGATCTCGCCTTCGGTCACCGACAGGCTGACATCTTCGACAGCGACGAGGTCGCCGTATCGTTTCATCAGATGAGCTACCTCGACGACAGCCACAGCCGACCCTCTCCGAGCCGGGCTACCCGAGCTGTCAACCATTCGGTCGACGTGCCCGGAGCACCGACCGAACGACGAGAAGGGCGACGATCGCCAGAACCTCGGCCATCACGATCACCTTGGTCGTATCGGCGGCCGGAACCCAGTCAACCTGCTCGCCCTTGATCTGGAACGCTCCCACGGGTCGGGCGCTCAGACCGAAACCGCCGCCCATGCCGCTCGAAGCGGCTTCGGAATCGTCACCTTCTCCGCCACCACCTCCGCCGCGGACAGCAGCCGCCGGGATGAAGGTCACTCCGTTCCTCTCGTAGGGCTCGCCGTACACCCGCTTGACTGTCAGCGCGCTCTGTGCGTCTGCCATGAGTGCTTCGAGGTTCGTCATCTCTTCGCCCTTCTCTTCGGGTGAGGTGACCGTGTCCCAGGCGTTTCCCAGGGAGGCGGCCTTGTCGCGTACGTGACCCTCCCTCCACGATCCGCCCAGCCGAGAGGATCGCGCCAGAGTCGAACGTCATCCGGCAGGATCGAGGCCGAAACAGCCGGGCCGAATGGTGGGTCTCCTCCGGCCGGTCACCGAGCGAGGCCGCTAGTTCGGGGCCCTCCACCGGCCCCTACACTCCTCCGCTGTGACCCCCGAGCCCCCAGAGAAACGGCGCGCCCCCTTTGCCGGGTGGCGGATCCTTGGTTTGGCCACGCTGACGGCCGCGTTGACCGGACCCGGGCAAACGATCGGGGTGAGTGTCTTCGTCGACCACTTCATCGCTGACCTGGGTTTGAGCCGATCCCAGGTTTCGACGGCGTATCTGATCGGAACGCTCGTGGCCGCGCTCGGCCTGCCCTTGGTCGGGCAGAGAATCGACGCGCGGGGTGTCAGGGCATCCATGACCGCGATCGGCCTGGCATTCGGATTGGCACTCGTCGCCATGGCCGGTGTGCAGGGATTCATCACGCTCGTGCTCGGTTTCGTGGCGATTCGACTCTTGGGCCAGGGATCACTGACGCTCGTGAGTACGGTGGCGGTCACTCATTGGTTCACCAGGCGGCGCGGCTCGGCGTTGGGTGTGTTCAGTACCGGGGTGAGCATCCTCATGGCCCTGGTGCCGGTGGGTCTCAGCCTCGTGATCGAAGCGTTTAGCTGGCGCCTCGCCTGGGTGGTCGCCGGGACGGTGATCTGGCTCACCGTCGTTCCCATCGCCCGACGCGGGATGGTCGACAAGCCGGCCGACATCGGTCAGCTGCCGGATGGTGCTTCACTTTCTCGACCTGGGGCGCGGACCAGCGCTCCGGTGGCGGCCACCCGTCGGGAGGCCATGGTGACCGGACGGTTCTGGATCCTCGCCGCAGCATCCGGGGCGGTCGCCATGCTGGCGACTGCCCTCAACTTCCACCAGATCTCGCTGCTCGGCGACGCAGGGCTGTCGCCCACCGAGGCGGCGGTGATGTTCTTGCCGCAGACGGTCGGAGCCGCGCTCGCCGGCCTCGCTTTCGGCTACCTGAGCGACCGACTCTCTGGCCGCTGGCTCCTTCCCATCGTGATGACCCTCCTGGCCGGTGCCCTCTTGCTGGCTTCGAATCTGGCAGCCGGACCCGTGGTGGTCCTGTATGCCGTGGTGTTGGGTTCCGCCGGCGGCGCGGCTCGATCGGTGGGGGCGAGTCTCCTGCCACGCTGGTTCGGCACCGCTCACATCGGATCGATTCAAGGAGCGTCCACGTTCCTGGTAGTCGCATCGTCTGCGCTGGGGCCGGTGGCTTTCTCGCTGGCTCGAGACGCCAGCGGGACATATGAACAGGCCGCCATGGGGTTCACGTTGATTCCAGTTGTCGTGGCGGTGGCGGCACTTTCGCTCCGCCCGAGGTCCGTCCCGTGACGGCAGCTAGGCCTGAACACAGGACGAACCCGTCCCCCGCCCCAATTCACCTTCAGACATCGAAACCGAGGGCGGCCACAGGTGTGGTGACCGACATGTGAGGAGGTTCGGCCATCAGAGGGCCGAACGCCTGCATTGCCGCTTTCATGGCGTCACTCTGACCGTGTTGCTGCATCGCTTCTGCATCGGTCATCAGGGCGAAGAACCAGAATCGGTCGTCCTCGCCCCGGTGGTACGAGTAGATCTCGACGCCGGGTTCGTCCCGGGCGGCTTCGACCATCTGGGCGAGCACTGCCGCCATTTCGTCAGCCTTCCCGTCCTGGCAGGTGATGGTGCCCATCATGGAAATCTTGCTCATGCTCTCTCCTCCAGAAGCCGCGGATCGTGCTCGACGGCGATGACCGGTCGAGGTCATTCCTACCATGATCGACCCTGTTGGAGCGTCGTCGTGGGTCCCGGTGGCCGGCACGAACGGACGACGCGCGACTGGTGGGCGCGGCGTCAGCCGTTCAGGCTCGTCTGCGCCCCGTGAGGTCGAGAAGCCTGTCGAGGGTCGCCGCTTTGGCACCGACTCGACCGCTCGCTCCCGCACCGAACTGCCCGCTGTCGGCCAGGTCTTCGGCGTGGGGCGACATGTTGGCCCAGACGAACTCCACGAGCTCGGCGTCCAGTTCGGTGTCGCGGTCGATGCTCGTGGAGAGGTCCCAGGTATGGAGCAGAAGGTCGTTGGTGCGGAGAGTCGCCACCACTGCCAGGGGTACCTCGCCTGCCACGTGGTGATAGGTCCGGGTCGCATCACCGGCAGCTCGGATCAACACGAGCATCTCCTCGGCCGTGTCGAGGTAGGCGCCCGCCCGGCGGGCGGTCCCGGCCTCGGCGACGCCCAGGGCGGCCCGCCACGCGGACGATGCGGTGGCTCCGCCGAGGATTTCGATCGTGAAGGCGTTGCCACCGATCACGTGGTCGACCAGGTCGCCGACCGACCATTCGGAACATGTGCTCTGGGCAGTCCAGTGGGTTGCGAGGTCGCCGCTCAGCAACTCTGCGAAGGCTTCGTGGGCCAGTTCGAGCGCCGCGGTCGGGTCGAGTGACACGGCTTCACCAGTATCGATATTTGGTGGCGGTGATCCTGATCGGCACCGAATAGCGAGCGGCGAACCACTCCGGCGTCCATCCGTATTCGTCCATGACCGGCCGGTACTTCTCGAGATAGGCAAGGTGGTGCGCGGCCGACGGCGCCTTCCGGTCGATATGAGCGGTGCCCTCCACCACGACAACGTCGCCGCCCAACCCGTTGCCATCGAGGTTGAGCGCCACCCGGGGCTGGGTCTCCACGTTGCGAACTCGGGTCGAGTCGAGGCTGTAGACGAGGAAGTCATCGCCGTCCCAGAAGAACCAGATCGGCGAGGTTTGAGGGGTGCCATCGGAGCGGACGGTCGTCAGCCAGGCGATCCGTGACGTCTCCAGACGTCGCGCGGCGTAAGCCGCCTTCTCGTCGGAAAGGTCGAGATGTGCTGAGCCGGTTCGACTCATCGGGATCCTTCGGCGGGGCCGCTCACCATACCCGCCAGGGCGACCGGACCGGAGGCGCCGCGAATCGGGCAGTGCCGGGTCGGCGGGCGTAGCCTGGGCGGATGAATCGATGGCTCGTCATACTCATCGTGGTGGGAATCCTTCTGTCGGGATGCACACGCGACACCACCGCCGACACCTCCGCCGCCTCCGCCGTTGCGTCACCTACGCCCACCCAGGCCACCACGGTCCCGTCGGTGACCACCACAGTTCTCACCGAAGACACTGCCGCGCCTCAGGACGAGGCTCAATCCGAGTCGGTCGGCGACGTCGATCTCCTCACCTTCGCCAACGGTGCGCTGTTCGCGTCGGAGACCGGCTTGGCGGGCGACGGGAGCGTGGCCGCCCTGAGCATGATCGACGGAAACATGGAGATGAGGGCGTTTCCAGAGGTGGACGGCTCGGTCGTCGAGTTCGTGTTCGAACTCCCGGCGGAAACCATATTCGGTTCTTTCGCTGTGCCCGAAGCCACCGATGGATCCGGAGCGCTTCCCACTTTCGACGAGATCGAGATCGCCGGATCCTCTCTCGGGCCCGACAGTGGTTTCGAGGACCTGGCGAGCGGAACATTGCGGGACCCGGTCGAAGGCATGACCAGCCTGGACCCCGTGGCGCGCCCGGCGGTGCGGTGGATCAGAGTGACTCTCTCGCCTCCCGAAGCGGGCACATCGCCAGGATTCACCGAACTCATCGGATATGGGACTCAGGAGGAAGTACCGCTGAACGAGGGATTCGCCGGGGCGTGGGAGTTGCGACCCGCCGGGGCTCAGGGCGGGCGGGCCGTCCTCATGTGGCTGGCGCAGGACGGGACCAGCCTGAGCGGCTGCATCGGCCAGATCACGTTCGCAGGGACCGTCAACGGTTCGATCGCCAGGGCCACCGGACTGAACCCGGCAGACGGCACTCGGAGGGCGTACATCTTCATCGCCGATGGACGAGGCGGCCTGCAGGGCGTGGTCTCCGAGACCGGTGGTCCCTTCGGAGCGAGGGTCGGAGTGGCAGCCGACATCTCACGCCCCGCCCCCTGCGCGGAACAGCTGCCTGAGCCGGCGGCATGCGGTTCGACGGTCTATGTGAACTTCAGTGTCGACTCGGCAGAAGTCCGGCCCGAGTCGAAGCCCGTCCTCGTCGACCTCTTCGCTCGCCTCCAGGGAGAAAGCCCCACCGCCCTCACCATCGAGGGGCATACCTCCACCGAGGGCACCGATGCCTACAACCAAGACCTCTCGGAACGGCGCGCCCAGGCGGTGGTCGACGAATTGGTGAAACGCGGGTTGGAACCCGGCACCCTCGTGGCAGTCGGCAAGGGCGAAACCGAGCCCATCATCTTCCCGGAACTGGACGAGGCCGCCCGCTCGATCAACCGGCGGGTCGAGATAAGGTGCGAGTGACCGCCTCGTGCCGGACCCAGCTCGCCGGTTGGGGGCGGTCGGAGTCGGTCAGCCACGGCGAGCTGCCCCTTCGGTCGTCAGATCCGGAATCGTCCTGGATCCACGGCACGGATGAGATCATCGGATCCGCTCTCGCACTCCCATCCGCCGTCCCTGACGATCAGTTGGGCCGCCAACCGACCCGCCGCCGGGCTCGTCTGGATTCCGGTGCCACCCTGACCGACGAGCCAGAAGAACCCGTCCGCTTCGGGATCGAATCCGATCACGAGGTCTTCGTCCGGGGAAAAGGTCCTCAAGCCCGCCCAGGATGACCGGACCGTTGTGAGGTCGAGGGTGGTGGCCTGATTGATGCGATCGATCGCCAGCGCGATGTCGAGGTCGACGGGTCGAGCGTCACACGGCTCCGACGGTGTCTCGTCGGCCAAAGAGCAGAGCAGCTGGGTGCCGTCCGGTTTGAAGTAGTACTCGTAGCCGACGTTGGCGACCAGAGGCCAACGCCGGGCACCGTCGGGGGCCGGGCTCATGAAGACGGTTCGTCTGCGCGGTTGGAGTCCGACCGGCTCGACCCCGGCGAGTTTCGCCACGACGTCGCCCCATGCTCCGGCGGCGTTGACCACCACCGAACAGTGGAGGGTGTCACCTCCTGCCCGCACTTCCCATCCACTTGTGCCCTGCCTCAGGTCCGTGACCGGCGACGAGAGTCGAATCCGACCACCATTGTTCCGCAGTCCTCGTACGAAGGCCTGATGGATCATGGCCACGTCGAGATCGGCCGCCGACGGCTCCCAGACCGCGGCTTGCGCGTGATCCGGGCGAAGGACAGGAACCATCTCGAGCGCCTCCGCTGGGCCCACCACACGGACAGTGGGATCGAGCAAACGGCCGGCTTCGGCGGCTTCCTCCACCAGGTGCCGCTGTCCGGCTCGGCCCACGATCAAGGCACCGGATGGAGCCGCCATCAGCGGTCCATCGGCCAACCCGCTCGGCGGATCCGCCAGAAACGCCAGGCTCGCCTCGGAGAGCACTCGCATCGAGGCTTCCCCGAGGTTCCCGAGGAACAGTGCAGCAGACCGGCCGGTGGTGTGGTAGGCGAGACTGGACTCCTGTTCCACGAGGATGATCTCGACCTGTTCGGACAGGTAATAGGCGGCCGCGACGCCGGCGATCCCGCCGCCGATCACGACGGTGTGAACCGTGGTCACGGGAGAGTCCACCGACCGAGTGGAGGTCTGAACGAGATCGGGCAGACTTTCACCACGGGCCGGCTCATGACTGGTCCGGCGCTTGGGACGGGCGGCGGGTCAGGAAGGCCTGGAACTCTTCCGGCGTGTTGATGTCGCCCGGCTTCGGAAAGCCAAACTGCACGTCGAGGACCTCAGAGGAAGGGAATGCATCGATGAAACGCCACAGGCCGTTGGGGTCATCCATGGCTGCGGCGGCTTCGAGCACGTGGGCCGCGAACATGATCGGATGACCCCGGCCGTCCGAGTAGGAGGCGGCGGCCACGGAAGGCGATTCCGCATGCCAGGCGGCGGCGAATCGGTTCAGGTGGGAGGCGCCCACCTCAGGCATGTCGGCCAGAACCACGGCGACGGCCTCACAGCTTCCCAGCGCCTCGACTCCGACGCGAAACGACGACATGTTGCCCGTTGCGAAAGCAGGGTTGTGGGCCACGGCGGCGCGGGTGAGGGCCAGCGAAGCCTCGACCTCCCTCGATCGATAGCCGGTCACGACCACCACCCGATCGAAGGATGATTGTTCCGCCGCGGCGACCACGAGACCGGCCAGGGTTGTGTCTCCAACCCGCCGGAGTTGTTTGGGCAGGTCCCCGCTCATCCGCTCTGAACGTCCCGCAGCCAGCACCATCACGCCGATCACGAGACCGAAACTAGCCGCGCCCAGGCAGGGGTCGGAAGCTGGGCCAACTATCCTGTGATCTTGTGCTGGGCCGAAGGTCGCCTTGTCGACCGTCGGGTCGCCGGCTGGGGTCGCTCGAGAAAACGGGGTACGGATGCCAACGATTACGAACTATCACCGACCCTCCTCGGTCGATGAGGCACTCGCCCTCCTTGGCCGGACCTCCGCCGAGTCGGTCATCCTGGCCGGAGGGACGGTCGTGAACGCCGAACCAGGAGCTGGCGCCGCCGAGGTCATCGACCTCCAGGCAGCGGTGGGAAGCGAGATCGAACACCACGACGGACGAGTGAACATCGGAGCCATGGCCCGTCTGCAGGATCTGGTCGACCACCCCGACGTTCCTGCCCTTCTCGGTGAGGTGGCACGTCGCGAAGGTCCCAACACGTTCCGCAACGCCGCCACCGTGGGCGGCACCGTCGCTCGCGCGGATCGAGACAGCGAACTGCTGGCAGGTCTCCTCGTCCACGAGGCCACCGTAGAGGTGCGCCGGTCCGACCGCACCGCCTCCGTGGCGCTGGCAGACCTGTGGAAGGACCTGTTGACTCTCGAGGGTGGGATCATCACTTCGGTCAGCATTGAGATCGGCGGCGCCACGGCGACAGAACGGGTGGGCCGCACCCCCGCCGACAGCTCCATCGTGGCGGCGGTCGGCCGAATGTCATCCGGCGGCCCTCTGCTCGCCATCACCGGAGTGGCGGCGACACCGGTGCTGGTCGACCCCGCCTCCGTTGGGTCGCTTTCACCACCGGGAGACTTTCGAGGTTCCCCCGAGTACCGGCTGCACCTCGCCGAGGTGCTGGCCGCTCGGGTGCTCCACAGATTGGGAGCGGCATCGTGAACGTCGATCTCACCATCAACGGCACCCAGCGAACCTTGGCATGCCAGCCGCACGAGTCTCTCCGTGCCGTCCTTCGTCGCGAGGGGTTCTTCAGCGTCCGGTTCGGCGCTGAAACCGGCGAGACGGGGGCCGATGCCGTGCTGCTCGACGGGCGCCTCGTTTCGTCTGAGATCCTTCTGGCTGTTCAGGCCGATGGCCACCATGTCGAGACGGTCGACATGCTCAACCCACCGTTCGGTCTGCACCCGATCCAGGAAGCCTTCGTGGAGGCGGGTGCCATTCAGTCGGGGTATTCGACTCCCGCCACGATCCTGGCTGCCAAGGCCCTGCTGGATCGGAACCCGAACCCCACCGAGTCAGAGGTCCGCGATGCCTTGTCGGGGATCCTCGATCGTGAGACCGGCTACCTTCGCCCGGTGCACGCCGTGCTGCGGGCCGGTGCGATCCTGCGTGGCGAGCAGCTCGATCCCATCGAACCTGCCCTCATCGAACCCCTGATTCCCCCGGGCGGCGAGCCCGACCTCGACACATCCGGCCCGCCACTCCAACTCCCAGAGCTGGCGCCGAAACTGATCCCCAGTCCTGATGTCCCTGAGACTCAGGTCGTCGGAAAGCCGGAGAGGAAGGTGGATGCCATCAAGCTGGCCAAGGGTCACCCGGCCTTTGTCGACGACATCGAGATGCGGGGCCTGCTCTACGCCAAGATGCTCTACAGCCCGCACGCCCATGCTCGGATCGTCCGAATCGACGACACGAAGGCGCGGGCCCTGCCCGGTGTGCACGCCGTCCTCCACCACGAGAACGTCCCACGGGTGCGTTACGCCTCCGGAGGCCAGTCCTATCCGAATCCCCTCCCCTACGACCAGGTCAGCTTCGACAACAAGGTCCGCCACGTGGGGGATCGTGTGGCGGTGGTGGCGGCCGAGTCGCTCGAGATCGCCGAAGCGGCGGTGCGTCTGATAGAGGTGGAGTATGACGTGTTGCCGGCGGTCTTCGATGAGAACGAGGCGATCACCGGGGAGGCCGCCGTCATCCATGACGAGCCCGAGATGGAGGGCGCTCACGACGCCTCCCGGAACATCGTGCACCACATCGAGGCCGAGGTGGGCGACATCGAGGCGGGGTTGGCCGCCGCCGACCGCGTGTTCGAACGGACCTTTCGCGTCCATCAGGTGCAACAGGTGCCGATCGAGCCGCACATCGCCATCTCCTGGCTGGACAGCGACGAGCGACTCGTCATCCGCACCTCCACTCAGGTTCCCTTTCACGTCCGGCGAATGGTCGCTCCGCTCCTCGGTCTGCCGATTCGGCAGATCCGCATCGTCAAGCCGCGCATCGGAGGGGGGTTTGGGGTCAAACAGGAGATGCTCATCGAAGACATCGTGGGGCATTTGACCCTGGCGACGGGACGGCCCGTGCGTCTGGAACTGAACAGGCACGAAGAGTTCGTTTCGAGCCGGACACGCCACCCTCAGACCATCACCTTCACGACGGGCGTCACCAACGATGGAACTCTCGTGGCACAGAGGATGCGGGTCGTGGCGAATACGGGCCCCTACGGGACCCACGGATTGACCG
>CBDUEV010000027.1:0-36081 GCA_965366365.1 uncultured Acidimicrobiia bacterium
CCCAGCGGCCAACCCAGCGGCCGATGGAGCCGTCTCGGCCGGCGATGTCGAGGCGGCCTGGCCTGCGCTCGTGGCTCAGGTGCGCGACTCGCTCGGGCTGCGGCGCGAAGCCCTGTTGCGGGAAGTTCGGCCCGGCAGGGTGGAGGGTGGCGTGATCGTCCTCTACGTCACAAGGCATCTGGGCTTCCACCTCGAGCAGCTGCGAGCCGACGGCCAGGTGGCTTCTCTCCTGGCCGAACGGGCGGGTGAGTTGCTGGGAAGTACGGTGTCGATCCGGTTCGATCCCGAACCCGAGGACGGCGGTGCCGCCTCCGACCCCGGCGACGACGAGCCGGATCCCGACGAGCCCATTCCCGACAAGAACGACCTCCTCCCGGCCGACCAAGCGGGTGACGACGCAGTCGCCCTCGTCGAGGACCTGCTCGGTGGCGAGGTCATCGAAGACGACTGACCGCCGTCCAGCCGCCGACTCCTCCCGCCGAGGTGAAATCGCTCACCGGGAGTCGGGTGATACTCTTGCGCCATGGGAATGAATCCAAACGACATGCGGCGGCTGATGCAGCAGGCCCAGAAGATGCAGGAAGAACTGGCGAGCGCTCAGGCTGACCTCGCCGAACAGGAATTCGAGGGCAGCGCCGGTGGCGGAGTCGTCAAAGCGGTGGTGAAGGGGTCCGGGGAGGTTCTCCGCGTCGACATCGACCCGAGCGTCATCGACCCGGAAGATCCCGAAATGTTGGGTGATCTGGTGGTGGCTGCCATCAATTCGGCACTGAACACGGTGAGTGCTGCCGCCAACGATCAGCTGGGTGGCCTGGCCGGGGGAATGGACCTCGGCGGCCTGCTCGGCTGATGTTCGAAGGTCCGATCCAGCGACTCATCGACGAACTGTCACGACTTCCCGGCGTGGGGAGGAAGTCCGCCCAGCGGCTGGCCTTCTATCTCCTCAACATCGAGGAAACCGACGCCCGCCGCCTCGCCCAGGCCATCATCGACGTCAAGGAGCAGATGCGGCTCTGCCACCGCTGTTTCAACGTGACAGCCTCCGATGAGTGCACGATCTGCAGGGATGTTCGCCGTGACCCCACCTTGGTGTGTGTGGTCGAACGAGCCCAGGACATCGCCGTGATCGAAAGCACCCAGGAGTTCCGGGGTCGCTATCACGTCCTCGGCGGAGCGTTGTCTCCGATCGACGGGATCGGCGCCGATCAGTTGCGCATCGAGGAGCTGCGTCGCCGAGTCACCCAGGAAAGCATCAGCGAGCTGATCGTCGCCACCAACCCCACGGTGGAGGGCGATACCACGGCCATGTACCTGTCGCGCGAGCTCAAACCACTCGGCGTCACCGTTTCGCGACTGGCGAGTGGCCTGCCGGTCGGGGGAGACCTCGACTATGCGGACACCCTCACCCTGGGAAGGGCTTTGGCCGGCCGGTCGGAGATGTAGGGAAGCCGAGGGCCCTCCGGCGAAACTCGCCTGAGCTTCGGTTGGCAGTGATCGATCCCGGCGCGGTCAGAGGAGGGCGTCGAGGAGCCCGTCGTATCGAGGGGCGACCACGGCCCAATCGTTCTCCCAGTAGTGAGCTCGTTCCGCCGGTGAAGCCGACCAGGGGACGGTGAGCGCTCGCCTCAGCAATGTCAGCAATCCGTCGTGGTCGTCGTAGAGGTGTTCCGAGGCCGATTCTGGGTAGACGAGTTCGGGATAGGAGAGGCGGTTGGGGAGCACTCCGTAGGCGCCACACGCCAGGGCCTCGAGGACGGCGATTCCAAAGAACTCGTGGAAGGCGGTACTCAACACGACGTCGGCCGAGGCGACCAGGCGGGTGTAGTCGTCTTCCTCGGCCCAGCCGAAATGGCGAAGGCGGGTGCCGAATCCCGCTCGGGCAGCCAGGAATTCGTCGGGTTCGTTTCGGAAGTTCTCGCCGCACAAGGCAATGTCGAACGCGAGGCCCTCGGCCGCCACGGTGGCGAGCGCCTCGATCATCTCCTCAGGGTTCTTGTCGTGTTCCCACCGCTGGTTCCAGAGCACGAGCGGAGGTTCCGAGGTCTCGCGGTCCGGGAACCTCTGCAGGTCGATGCCCACCGGCAAGACGGATGCCTTGGCGATCACACCTTCGAGCCGGTCGAGATGGCGGTGGTCGGGGAAGTTCTTCAGCACCCCGGGGAGGACCCGAAAGACCTCCTTCCGATGGAACTCGGAATTGAACACGATGTGGTCCGCCGCCACCATCGATTTCCAGTTCATCAGGCCGTAGGTGAGGTCGTCCTGGTCGCGAGGCGAGATCGGGTAGGTGAGCTGGTTTTCGTGCATGTACAGGACCACCGGCACGTCGTCGAGTAGCCGACGGGTCAACCCGAGGAACGTGGCCACGTCGACCATGTCGGTGAGAAGGAGGATGTCCGGCTGCCCCACTTCCGCTACTGCCTGCGCAGTGGCGTCCGCCAACGTGACAGCCCCTCCGTGCATGCGCCATTTCCAGAATCGACCCGCCATGGTGATCGGAACCACCTCGAAAGCCGAGCTGCGCGCATAGCCATCAGCCCACGCCTGGTGGGAGCCCGCGTGATACGACGACACCACAAAGACGCGCATGTCGAGAAGCTTAGGGGGACCGGCGGCGTGGCCTCACGCAGTCGTGGGGATGCCGCGCTCGGGTCGGGTTCAGGGAATGCCGAGCACCGTGAACGGGGTCACGATGGTGTCCGCCTCCGTGGAAAGCTCGATCTGGTACTCGCCTGGCGGGAGGTCGGCCAGGTAGAACAACCAGCGGCCCCACATGCCGTCGGCGGCCGTCGAGAGCACACGAGCCTCCGTGCCGGCTCCGGGTTGCACGACCCGCTCATAGGTTGCCACCCGAGGAGTGCCGCCGGCGTCGAGCACCCGGATGTCCACCTGTCCTGCCGTCGCGAACCCGTTGACGAGGATCTGCTCGCCTTCGTAGATGACGTACGGGCGAGGTTCGGGAAGTGCGATCGCACCCGGAGCTGAGATGGGTGGAGTGCGGAGCACGAGGCTGTCGGTGATCACCGGTGACGAGTAGAAACCGATTGGCTGGGGGTTGGGAGCGAAGTCGACAAGGAGGTGCCGGGCGTCCGCGCTCTGCCGCACATCGACGGCGGCGTCGCCCAGGTCCAACTCGAGGCTCACCGAACCGTCGGGTTCTCGCACCGCAAACAGGCTTCCATCGGTCCACCGGTGGCTGCCGGCTGCGGGCTCAACCCCGGAGACTCCGGAGAGCAGAATCCGGATGGCGGGAGGATTGGCATCTGACTGCCACAGGGGCGTCACTGGTTCCGAGAAAGCGATGACCAGTCGCCGGCATCCGCCCAGGTCGATCAGCTCGTAGCCGGTCACGCTCACCACACCCGGCAGGGCTTCGCCGCCACTCGATTCCATTCTCTCGATCGTGCCCGGCAGAGCACACGCTGCGACCGCCTGATAGGTGGAAATCGATCGCAGGTGCTCGGGATCGACCCACCCCATCAGGGAGCCCTGCTGGTCGGGTGGGATGGGAGGCCCGAACCATTCGATAGGCTCGGCCGCCGCCACCAACCAGAGGACCCGGCCGTCGGCGCTCCGGGTCGATTCGTGGCCGTAGTACACACTCGTGCCGGCCGCGAGGTTGGCGAGAAGCTCGGCGCCATCAGCGGAACGCATCTCGACGGTCGTCTCATCGGCCACGACGTGGGTGGGGGGCGGGTAGATGATGATGGACGGCGGAACGGCCGTTGTCGCGGTCGTTGTCGTCGAGGTGGCGGGCTCCGACGTCTCGACTGGGGAGACAGGAATCGAATCGGTCACGATGGTGGTGACCGTGAGGGTGGGCGACGTCGTGTCGGTCGGACCCACCCCGATGGTGCGGATCGCCATCACGCCGCCGATCGCCACCATGATCGTGAACGCTGCCGCAGATGCGACCAGGAGCCCCGAAGGACGGTTGTGGTCGGTGCGCGAGTGCCATGCGGCCGCCGCGTCCACCTGACTCTCCACGCGATCTGCCATGGCGCGGAATCGAGAGCGGAGATCATCATTCACGGCGTACCTCCTAGACGAGCGGAGAGTCTGGCCCGGCCACGAGTCAGATGGACCCGTGCAGTCGACTCGGCACAGCCCAGCAACTCGGCGATCTCAGCGACTGGCCTGTCTTCGACGTAGAAGAGGGCAACGGCGGCGCGCTGCCTGGCGGGGAGTCGCCGCACCTCTGCCCAGAGTCGCTCCTCCTCAGGCGGGGGCGGGTCGATGGTGGTGGGGCGACCGAGTCGGAGCTTGGCGCGCAGTTCCGAAGTCATCCGGCGGCGAGCCGAGATGGCGAGCCTGATGGTGACCTGTCGCACCCAGGCTCCTGGTTTGTCGTAATGGCCAAGGTGGCCCCAATCTCGTTCGGCACGGATGAAGGCTTCCTGCGCGAGGTCCTCGGCAAACACCGAGGAGCCTGTCACGGCGTGGGCGAGCGCGACCATCGCCGGGAACTCGCGTCGGTAGAAAGCAGCGAACTCCTCTACCTTGTCGGTCTCCCGGGCGTGTTCCTGGGTCACGATCTTCCCGTGCAACGTGTCGACTTCATACACACCCCTCACACGAATCAGCCGGCTGGAAGGCTTACCGGAAGCCTCGCCAAACCGATCGAATCGAACCAGGGGGATTCCGACCGTTTGGTCCCGGCAGAGGGTCGCATTCCCGTCCGCATTCCCCCGTCGAACTCTGGGGGCGTCGGCCGTTCGAACCGCCGGTATCCTCGCGACTCATGCAGCACGTCATCTGGGACTGGAACGGAACCCTCTTCTCTGACCTCCACATCGTGGTGGAAGCCGTCAGTGAGACCGTTCAGGAGATGGGCGGCCCACCGGTCACCTCCGACGACTACCGCCGCCACTACACCCGTCCCGTCAATCTCTTCTATGAGCGTCTGCTGGGTCGGCGGATCAGCGACGAAGAGTGGGAGTGGCTGGATACGACGTTCCACGCCGCCTACTTCGACAAGGTTCCCCAAGCCGACCTCGCCTCGGACGCACGAGCGGCGATCGACCTCGCCCGCCGGCACGGGCTCACCCAGTCCTTGCTGTCCATGGCGCCCCACGACCATCTCGTCCCGCTCGTCACCTGGTTCGGGCTCCATGGCGACCTGCTCCGGATCGACGGGATCCAGGAGGACGCCGGTGTGGAGAAGAGCGCGTCGATGGGTCGCCACCTCGCCGCCCTCTTCGTCCATCCCGACGCCCCGGACGACCCAGCCCAGTACCTCGTCATCGGAGACGCCCTCGACGACGCCCTGGCGGCCACGGCGAACGGTGTGGCCTGTGTGCTCTACGCCAGCGGATCACACGAGCGACACCATCTGGAGGCGACTGGTCATCCGGTGGCCTCCTCACTGACCGACGCTCTGGCGATGGGCGGAGCCATCCCCGCCCGATGACGAAGGCACCGATACCCCGACGCCTTCGTCAGCGCGTAGCCCGTCCCATTCTGCGAGGGCAGCCGGGGAAGGGCGGTAGCGTGGTGACCAGCGACGCGGAGCGCAGCCGAACATGAGCCAGTCACTCAAGATCGCCTTCATCGGATCGCACTCCGTTCGCAAGACCAACGCCGTTCACTCGTTTGCCGGAGCGGTGGGCAGAAGCGGGCGCAGTGTCGAGGTCGGTCGGGAGGTCATCAGGTTCAACCCTCTCGGTCTCAACGAGGGGGCAACCCCTGAGGCGCAACTCTGGGTGATCATGGCGCAGATCCAGCAGGAGCTCGAGCTTCGGACGCGCGCCGAGGTCCTGGTCACCGATCGGGCGGTCGTCGACAACTTCGCCTACTTCCTGCGCGCCACGAAGGGTGAAGACCCGTTTGGGGTCAAGCCGCTCGTGAGAAACTGGTGCCTGACCTACGACCTATTTGTACGGTTGAAACCGGACGTTCCACTCCGAGTCGACGGCGTGCGGAGCACCAGCGACACCTTTCGTGCCGAAATCGAGTCGATCCTCGATACCATTCTCCCGAAGTTCATCCCGCCCGATCGCCTCATCACGATTCGAGCCTCCGAGGTGACCGAGACCTTCGACTGGGCCGCCCTGCTCGAGCGGCTCGCCGGAGGTGACGAGCCGGGTCCGGCCCCCGTGGCCCGACCCGTGACGCTCTACCCGACCCTCTGGGACTGACGGTCCCTTGTCCGTGGACCCGGCACGGCGCCGGCCGGCGTGGCGGTCCGCAGGACGCGGAGCACCTCGCGTTCATGGTCCAGCAGATTGCGCTTGGCGTCGATGCCGCCGGCGAAGCCGGTCAGAGCGCCGTCCGCCCCGACGACCCGATGGCAGGGAACGATGATCGAGAGAGGATTGCGCCCGTTGGCGGCACCGACTGCCCGAGCGGCGTTGGGTCGGCCGATCATCGTGGCGATTTCTCCGTAGCTTGCCGTTCCGCCGTACGGAATCGATGAGAGGACCCGCCACACCTCGAGCTGGAAGGGTGTGCCGTTGGGGTCGAGCGTCACGGTGAAGCGAGTCCGATGCCCCGCCCAATACTCGGCGATCTCCCGCGCCGCCTCCTCCAGGACGGGATGACCGTGGCCGCGCACGGTCGGGCCCAGCGGTACGCGCCGGGGATCGTCCTTCTCCCACAGCACCGCCCGTAAGCCATCAGTCGAAGCCACCAAGGTGAGGTCACCCAGGGGAGAGGGAGTCACCAGGGCAGCCAGGTTGGTCATGACGCCGGCTACTCGTCCAGGAGGGCCGAGATCTTCGACAGGCGCGACAGGTCGTGGCGAGCTTCCATGAAGCGAATCGACCCCGTCTTGGAGCGCATCACCACGGAGTGGGTGCTGGCGCCGTGGGAGAAGAAGTCAACCCCTTTGAGAAGCTCACCGCTCGTCACTCCCGTGGCGGCGAAGAAGATGTTGTCGCCGCTGACCAGGTCTCGGGTGCCCAGCACGCGAGTCAGGTCGTGGCCGTGTTCGTCGGCATAGATCCGCTCGGTCTCGTCACGCGGCCACAGCTTGCACTGGATCTCGCCGTTCATGGCCGCCAGGGCAGCTGCCGCGATGACCGCTTCGGGCGACCCGCCGATCCCCAACAGGATGTCGATGCCGCTGTCCCAGTCGGCGGTGGAGATGGCTCCCGAGACATCGCCATCTTGGATCAGTCGAATTCGCGCACCCGCCGCTCGGACCGCATCGATGTACTTCTGGTTTCGGGGACGGTCGAGGATGATGGCTGTCAGGTCGGCGACGTCCTCGTCCTTGGCGCGGGCCACCTGCCGGAGGTTGTGCTGAACGGGCGCTTCGATATCGACCATGCCGGCCGCTTCCGGCCCGACCGCGATCTTGTCCATGTACACCAGACTTCCCGGCGAGTACATGGTGCCTGCCTCGGCGAGGGCGATCACGGCGAGTGCACCCGGCATCCCGCCGGCAGTCAGCCGGGTTCCGTCGATTGGATCGACGGCCACGTCTACCCGAGGCCCCCTCCCGTTGCCGACCTTCTCTCCGTTGTAGAGCATCGGTGCCTCGTCCTTTTCGCCCTCTCCGATGATGATTTCACCGTCGATGTCGATGGAGGCGAGGATGACTCGCATGGCGTCGACGGCTGCCTGGTCGGCAGCCACCTTGTCGCCCCGTCCCTGCCACCGCGCGCCGGCGATTGCGGCCGACTCTGTCACTCGGGCCAGCTCGAGACCAAGGTTTCTCTCCGGTATTTCTGCCATCAGGACATCACCTCGATGATCATGGCGTCGCCTTGCCCGCCGCCTCCGCACAAGGTGGCTGCGCCGAGCCCGCCGCCACGCTGGCGCAGCTGGTTGATCAGAGAGACCACCAACCGGGCGCCGGTGGCGCCGATCGGATGACCCAGGGCCACCGCTCCACCGTTGATGTTGATTCGCTCTTCAGGGATCTCCAGCATCTGCGCCGACCACAGCGCCACTGCGGCAAACGCCTCGTTGATCTCGACTGCGTGAAGGTCGGCCGGCGCGAGGTTGGCCTTCTTCAACGCCACTCGGAGCGCTTCGGCGGGGCGCTCGTGGAGAGTGGCGTCCACGCCACCGATCTGCCCGTACGCCAGGATCCGGGCGAGGATCGGCGAACCGGTCGCGACCGCTCTCTCCTCGTCGGCGACGATGACGGCGGCGCCGCCGTCTGAGATCTGACTGGCGTTGCCCGCAGTAATGGTGCCGTCTTCGACGAAGGCGGGCCTGAGTGCCGCCAGAGTTTCGGTGGTGGTCCCGCGCCGAACCCCCTCGTCCGTGTCGATCACAACCGGATCGCCTTTACGCTGCGGGACCCGGACCGGGGTGATCTCGCCGGCCGCCACGCCGGAATCAATGGCGGCGGCCGCTCGTTCGTGGCTTCGGGCAGACCACTCGTCCTGTGCCTGGCGGCTGATGCCGAGTTGGCGGTTCTTGTGGTCTGAGGACTCCCCCATCGTGCAATGGTCGAAGGCACAGAAGAGACCGTCATGCTGGAGAGCGTCCACCATCGGGGTGTCACCGAAGCGCGCCCCCCAGCGAGCCGCCGGGACCACGTAGGGGGCGTTGCTCATGGATTCCATCCCGCCTGCCATCACGAATCCGGCCTCTCCGAGGCGGACCGACCGATCGGCATGCCCGATGGCGGCGAGGCCAGAAAGGCAGACCTTGTTGATCGTGAGGGAAGGCACGGTCATGGGGATGCCGGCTCGGCTGGCTGCCTGACGAGCGGTGATCTGCCCTTCTCCGGCCTGGAGGACCTGACCGAAGATCACCTCGTCGATGGCGGTGGGTTCGATCTCGGATTCCGAGAGAGCGCCCTTCATGGCGGCGGCGCCGAGTTCCACGGCGCGCAGTGGCGACAAGCCGCCACCAAACTTCCCTATCGCGGTTCGCGATGCACCGATGATGACGCCGCCCATGGGTACTCCTCTGATCTCGTTTCTTCGCCCAGGTTACCCGCGCCGAGATCGGAGGTTCGGAGTGGAGAGGCGAGTCCTCTCCTTCTTCGAAGCCTCGTCGGCGATAGACTGCCCGTTCAATGCAGCTCGTCAATCTCGACCACGTGGCTATCGCCGTCCGGGACCTGGACGCCAGCTTGGCCGGCTATCGCGCCCAGTACGGCGTCGAGCCTCTCTATCGAGAAACCGTCGAGGCGCAGGGCGTCGAGGAAGCCATGCTGCCCGTTGGGGGCTCTTTCGTTCAGCTCCTGCAGCCGCTCGGGCCCGACACCCCCGTAGGGCGCTTCCTGGAACAGCGAGGGGAGGGTCTCCACCATCTCGCCTTCGCCGTTCCCGATATCGAAGCGGCCCTCGCCCATCTGAGCGAGGAAGGTGTTCGGCTCATCGACGAGTCTCCCCGGATCGGCGGCAGGGGGGCGCGCATCGCCTTCGTCCATCCGCAGGCGTTGGCGGCAACCCTCATCGAACTCGTGGAGATCCCGTGATCGACCCCATTCGGATTCGCGGAGGCGCCGGCCCCCACGAAGCGGCCGCCATCGCGGCTGCGGTGGTATTGCTGCTCGCCGAGGAATCGGCGCGTATGGCCGTCCCGGAAGGTCGGCCGGAACTGAGCCCGTGGGTGAGCACCGGGCGATCCAACCCGCCTGATCGGCCCAGCATCGGCGGTGCGAAGCCGAGTGGATTCTCAGCCCCGCTGCGTCGCTGACCATGCCCGGGGACCGCCAGGTGACCGATCGAGGGATCGTTCACCGCCTCATCATCACCGGCTCGGCGTTGGTGGCGGTAGCCCTCATGGTGTTGCCGGTCGCCGGCGCGGTGACCTGGTATCTCGCCCCCGCACGATCCATCGACCTCTTGGTCTACAACTCCACGGTCCAGACGGCCGAGCGGCGACAACACCGTGCGGTGGACTTGGCGCTCACCTACTTCAAGGTCCCGTTCGACGCGAACGACGACTACGTCGGCTCGGCGCCGGGCGGAGCCCCCCAGGGGGTGTGGCCCAACACTGCGCCGGATCTGGCCTTGCTGGTCGATACCTACGGCGTCTACGTGGACGCAGAAGGCAATCTGGACGAGGACGGCACCGTTCGGGTGTCCGGTACCTTCCTGTTGGCCGCCGCCCGGGACCTGGTGGAGTGGGCGGAGGAGGGCACCGTCATCATGGGCGAGTTCAACATTCTCCATGAACCGACCCCGCCGGACGTCTCCGAGACCCTGCAGGCGCTCTTCGGCATCGATGCCACAGGGTGGACCGGTCGGGCCTACGACCAGCTGCAGGATGTCAGCGAACCCATCCGATCCCTCCACGACGGCCCTTGGACCTTCGAAGGACCCGGGATCGTTCTGGTGAGTGCGTCGGTGGGGGACCGGGTCCAGCAGCCGGCGGTCGTCGTGCTGCGCGACGAACATCTCGAGCGCCACGCCCCCCTCATCACCGGCACGCCGGTGGGCGGCGGTCGGCACGTCGCGATCTCCTATGGGTTCTGGTTCTCGTTGATCCAGGCCCAAGCGGATGCCGAGACGACCATGTGGATCGAGTTGCCCGTCAACGAGCAGGGCAAGGCGATGCTCGACGCGGCAGGCGTACCTGTGCGGACTCCCTTTGTCGTGCGAACCGCGCAGACCGCCTACCTGGCGGGGAATGTGGCGGCGACCTCGGCGAGCTTTCCGACCAGGCGGATCTCGGGTTCTCTCCCGGTGCTTCAGTGGTTACCGAACACCAGGGACACCGATGTGTTCTACGAACTGTACGCCCCGCTGATGGCCGATCTCCTCGAACAGGTGGAGGCCGGCGCCTGAGAATGCGATCACGGCTGCAGAAGGCCGGCGCACCTATCGGACGAACCCAGCTCGTCTGTTGATCGGACGGCGCCGCCCTGCCCGAGCTCGTCCGGTCGCGGGGCCATCAGGTGCGACGTTGCGAGCGGAGATCCATCATCTCGGTGGCGCCCAGCCCGAAGCTGGCGCCGCCATAGACGGCCAACAGCACCACCGCACCCAAGGCCAGTGCCAGGATTCCTCGAGTCATGCTCATCGTCTCGACCGGTCCCGCCACTGCCGCCGCCACCCACCAGGTGGCGAAGCCGGCCGGCACCGCCGCCAGAGCCGCACGGCCGACGGTACGGACCAGCTCCCCGAGGTGTTCGGTACCGGTCCGGTAGTACCAGAGGGTGGCCAGCGTCACGGTGTATCCCGCCATGGTGAGGGTGCTGGCTGTGGGGAGCCCCTGCATGCCGAGCCGGTCGATCAGGAACAGATAGACCGGGATGCCGGCCAGAGTCCATGCCGTTCCGACGATGACGGGCGCCCACATCTGGCGGCGTGCATAGAACCCGCGGGCGTAGACCTGGTGGGCGCCCCACAGGGGGATACTGAAGGCGAATATGGTCAGGGCCGCCGCGGTCGGGGCGGTGCTTTCGACGCCGAAACTCCCGTGCTGGAGGGCCACCCGGACGGCGGGCTGCGAGGTAGCCACCACGGCAGCAGTGGCCGCCCCCGCCACGAAGACGGCGTAACGGACCGCCCGTGTGAGCGTCTCGGAGAGCTCCTGGTCCTTGCCGGCCGACGCCAACCGGGCGAGGAAGGGGTAGGCCGCCACGCCGGCGGCCTGGGCGATCACCCCCACGGGAACCATGTTGATCCTGCGTGCGAAGTTCAACTGGCTGATGGATCCTTCCCCGAGCAGGTTGCCGAACACCTTCACGAACTGCTCGTCCAGCACGGCGATCGATTGACCCAACATCAGCGGGATCGACAGCATCACATACTCGCCCACGTCAGGATGACGCCAGGTGGCCCTGCGCACCCAGACGAGGCCGGCCTGACGCGCCCCCCACGCCTGGAGGCCGAAGTTGCCGATCGCCGCCCCTGCCAGAGCGCCCCAGGCGAACCCGGTGGCCTCGGGACCCACCAGGCCCGCCCAGAGGACACCCCCCACGATGATGGCCACGTTGTACACGATGGGTGCCAGCGACGGTACGACGAACTTGCCCTTGGCGTACTGAACGGCCATGAGGAGTGACCCGAGCATGAAGAAGACCTGAGCCGGCAGGACGATCCGCGTCAGGTCCGCCACGCGGGCCAACTCCGCGGCCCCGAGGTTGACCTCTGGTGACCCGATCAGGGAGGGAAAGTCGACGTACACCAGTTCGACGAGACGATCGGCGGCGAGCATGGCCCCCGCCGTGATCGCCACCATGAACCCCGTGAGGGGTTTGGAGATGGCGGCGAAGGCGGTCCAGCCGGCCCGCTCGTCGCCCGCCACGAAATGGCGGGAGAGGATGGGGATGAACGTGATCGTCAGATAGCCGCCCGCCATGAGGTAGAAGAGGATGTCGGGGACGAAGAAGGCCGCCACGTAGGTGTCGGTTTCGAGCCCGGCGCCCAGGATTGCGGCGATGGCAGCCTCGCGAGCCAGGCCGAGGAGCCGGGACAGCAAGATGCCGATGGAGACGACTGCCGCCGCCTTTCCCATCCGGCTCATCCGGCGTGCTCGCGAAGCTCGGCCAGCACGTCGTAGTCGACGTAGAGGTCATCCTCCCAGCCGGTACCCAAAGCCAGTCCCTCTTTGTAGGTACCGTGGTAGTCGGACCCACCCGACGGAACCAGCCCGAACCGGCGGGCGGTCGAGACGAGGGAGGTCCTCTGGTCGGCGTCGTACCCCGGGTAGAGGCACTCGAGTCCGACGAGACCTGCGTCGGCGAGGCGCTCGAAGGTGGCTGCGAACTCCTCGGAGGTGTCGTGGCCGAGGGTGTGGGGATGGGCGAGAATCGGCACCCCGCCGGAGGCGCGCGCGAGCCCGATGGCCTCTTCGGGGTTGAGCAGATCTCGCTTCAGGTAGGCCGGGCGGCCGGAGGCGAGGAGTTCGTCGAAGGCGGCGGGGATGTCGGTGACATACCCCTTTCGGACGAGGACAGCGGCGAAATGGGGCCTTCCGGTGACTCCGGCGCCGGCTTCCTGGTTCACTTCTTCGAGCGTGATGTCGAAGCCCAGCTCGTTGAGTCGGTCGACCATCCTGGCATTCCGGCCGGCACGAGCCTCCTGAAGCTCGGCGAGTCGATCCTGGAGCGGCCCGCCACCCGGCGCCAAGAACAGCACGAGCAAGTGCATGCCGCCCCCGTCCCAGGCCAGAGACAGCTCGGTGCCGGGAACCAGTTCGATCCCCAGCCGGTCGGCCGCCTCCTGCGCCTCGCCGATGCCCGCCAGCGTGTCGTGGTCGGTCAAGGCAATGGCAGCCAGGCGCGCCACGGCCGCGTTGGCCATGAGCTCGGCAGGGGTGTCGGAACCGTCCGACTGGCGAGAGTGGGTGTGAAGGTCGACTGCCATCGGCAGCAGGGTACCGACCTCCTACTCCTCGACGGTGATCTCCACGGATTCGATGTAGATCGCCTCGGTTGGGTAGCTCCGGTCACTCGTCACGCCGCCGAGCACCGTGACTGGAATTGCGCTGATGAGGTCCAGGACCTCGTCGCTGTCGACGATGGTGCCGAGGACGCTGGCGGAGCGGTCGAGGGGAGCGTCTGCGGCCAGGGCGATGGTGAACTGCGATCCGCTCCGGTTGGGTCCCGCCCCCGGTCTGAGAATGACCGTGCCGTGCTCGAAAGCGAAATCCTCTGCCGGCGGTTCGTCATCGAGCCGGTAGCCGGCGCTTCCGTCCCCGGTGGCGGTCGGGTCTCCCGCCCCGATGAGGAGTTCCGGTCGGATCCGATGGATCACCGTTCCGTCATAGAAGCCTTCCCGGGCCAGAAACACGAACGAGTTGACGGCGTTGGGCGAGGTGAGTGTGTCGAACACGAGAGTGAGATCGCCGCAGGATGTGGAGATGAGGGCCGTCACGGTCGACTCGGGGTCGATGCCCTGGTCTACCGGGGCCTCGTACTGCTTCAACTCGTTGGGAGCGTCCGGGGCCGTTGCGTCGCACGCAACCGGGTACTCGCGCACTGCGTCGTACTGGGCGCCCAGGGGCCCTTCGCCGGTGTCGCGGCCGAACCATGCGTTGACGGCGAGAAACACCACGAAGAACAAGGCGAACATCCCGATTCGGCGGAAGGTGCGTCGGAGGTTCTCTCTCTGGGCTTGTTTGGCGCGCGCCTTCTGCCGTTCCTCTGCGGAAGGCTTCTTCTTCTTGGCATCCGGCTGGTTCTTCTTGGTATCCGGCTGGGTCTTGGACGAGGTTGTCTTCTTTTGCTTGGCCACGGCGCTGGATCATAAACGTTCTGGGCCGGACCCCGTTCCGATCGTCGAGAAATGGCTGCCGGATCACCATGGAATGCTGGGTACACTGCTGCTGCGCCGCGTACCCGATGATGGAGTGAGCCGTGTCGCTGATCGTACAAAAGTACGGAGGAACCTCCGTCGGGGATCCGGCCAGAGTGAAACGGGTGGCCGGGCGGATCGCCGCCACCAAGCGCGATGGGCATGACGTGATCGTGGTGGTCTCTGCAATGGGGAAGACCACCGACGGACTGATCGAACTCGCCGCCGAGATCAACGAGAACCCTCCCGGCCGAGAAATGGACATGCTGCTCACCGCCGGCGAGCGGATTTCGATGGCGCTCGTCGCCATGGCGCTGGCGGCGGAGGGCGTTCCCGCCATGTCGCTGACGGGATCTCAGGCGGGAATCCTCACGGACGACGCCCACGGCGACGCCAAGATCACAGAGATCCGCGGGCATCGGGTTCGCCAGGCCCTGGACGAAGGCAACGTGGTGATCGTGGCCGGCTTCCAAGGAGTCTCGCCGGACACCAAGGAGATCACCACGCTCGGCAGGGGAGGGTCCGATGCCACGGCGGTGGCCCTGGCCGCGGCGCACGGAGCGGATGTCTGTGAGATCTACACGGACGTCGATGGCGTCTTCACGGCCGATCCCCGGTTGGTGCCCACGGCTCGCAAACTCGACGAGGTCTCGTTTGAGGAAATGTTGGAGCTGGCCGCCTCCGGCGCCGGAGTCCTCATGGGTCGATCCGTCGAGTTCGGACGGCGCTTCAACATCCCCATCCACGTCCGATCATCATTTCACGCCGGCCCGGGAACCTGGGTCAAGGAGACCACCATGGAACAAGCCATAGTCAGCGGGGTCGCGCACGACACCTCCGAATCGAAAGTGACCGTCAAGGACGTGCCGGACAAACCGGGCGTGGCAGCGGAACTGTTCGAGAAGCTCTCCGAGGCCGAGGTCAACGTCGACATGATCGTCCAGAACGTGTCGAGCGCGGGCCAGACGGATATCTCGTTCACCGTTCCGCGGCAACTGAGCGCACGGGCTCTGGAAACGGCTCAACGCGTAGCCGGCGGGATGGGTGCCGGAGGCGTGGACGTCGAATCCAGCATCGCCAAGGTTTCTCTCGTCGGTGCGGGCATGAAGACCTCGGCCGGTATCGCGGCCCGGGTGTTCAGGGCCCTGGCCACCGAAGGAATCAACATCGAGATGATCTCGACGTCGACCATTCGCATTTCGTGTGTAGTCCAGGAATCCGATGTGCAGGCAGCGGTCGCTGCCCTCGTCAACGAGTTCGGCCTGGCCGAGGCCGAAGAGGAGGTGGGAGTATGACCAAGAAACACGTGGCGGTGGTCGGAGCGACCGGCGCAGTCGGGCGGACGATGATGTCGATCCTCGACGAGCGCGACTTCCCGGTCGAGAGCCTCCGGGTGATGGCGTCGCAACGCTCCGCCGGATCGATCATCCCGACGCGGTGGGGTGACCTGGAGGTGGAGGACCTGGAATCCGCCGACCCGTCGGGTGTCGAGATCGCCCTCTTCTCGGCGGGCGGGAGTCGGTCGAAGGAGTTCGCTCCCAGATTCGCAGCGGCCGGGGCGACCGTGGTCGACAACTCCTCGGCGTTCCGGATGGATGACACCGTCCCGCTCGTGGTGGCCGGGGTCAACGATCATGCGGCCGCCGCCCACCGCGGCATCATCGCCAACCCCAACTGCACGACGATGGCCCTCATGATGGGCATCGGCCCCCTCCACAACGCGGCCGGTCTTCGGGCGATGAGCGCCTGTTCGTACCAGAGCGTTTCAGGTTCGGGAATGGCCGGAATGGATGAACTCGTCCGCCAGAACGAGTTGCTCGGCCAGGATCGGAAAGCTCTTGCCGAAGGTGGCTGGACCGATCCGGGGGGAACCCTGTATGCCCGTCCGATCGGTTACAACGTCCTTCCTTGGGCGGGGTCCGAGAGCGGGCAGGGCTACACCGACGAGGAGTGGAAGCTGGTCAACGAGAGCCGCAAGATCCTCGAGGCTCCCGACATCGAGGTGGAACCGCTCTGTGTGAGGGTGCCGGTCATGGTCGGCCATGGCATCGCCGCCACGGCCTTTTTCGACCGGCCCATCGAGGTCGCCGAGGCGATCGCCCTCATCGATGCGGCCCCCGGAGCCCAGGTCTGGGTCGACCGGGTTCCCACCCCGCTCGATTCGGCAGGCATCGATGACGTGCTGGTCGGCCGGATTCGACAGACCCTGGGCCGACCCGGCGGAATCTCGCTCTGGACGGTGGGAGACAACCTCCGAAAAGGCGCCGCCCTCAACGCCGTTCAAATCGCCGAGCTTCTGCTCTAGTGGTCGGCCGGGTACCGACCGATCGCTGAGGATGGATTTCCGCGAACTGCAGTCGCTCATCGAGGCCACCTACGGGGACCGTGATCGTGAGCGGGGCATTGCGGCGTCGGTGGCCTGGCTGACCGAGGAGATGGGTGAGCTGGCCCAGTCCATTCGCAAAGGCGATCACGCCGATCGGCTCCACGAGTTCGCCGACGTCCTTGCCTGGGTGGCCTCCCTCGCCAACCAGGTCGATGTCGACCTGGAGGAAGCGCTGACTCGGTATGCGGACGGGTGTCCGGCGTGTCACGCCGTCCCTTGCTGCTGCTGAGTCAGCAGTCGGCGCCTCTGATCAGGTCGAGCTCGGGAGCTCCGAGGGGGTTCTCCATCCCGGCAAAGTCGAAAGAGCCCGAATCTGAAGCCAGGGCCATCGCCGTGTGACCTCCGACCCGATAGATCGTTCGCCGCCACTCGGCGCGGGACGACGTTACGACATCGCCCTCGATCACCGCCACCTCGAGGCTTCCGTCGTCGTCGAAGTCGCTGCAACCGTGGGTCAGGAACCGCTGC
This sequence comes from uncultured Acidimicrobiia bacterium, assembly GCA_965366365.1. Classification (GTDB taxonomy): domain Bacteria; phylum Actinomycetota; class Acidimicrobiia; order Spongiisociales; family JAENVV01; genus CBDUEV01. The sequence goes on from CBDUEV010000027.1 coordinate 17,008, forward strand.
GGAGGTAGACCGATCCACAGGCTCAGGGGCACCCCGTCTGGAGTGACGACGAAGTCGAGTTCGCCCTCTACCAGCGCCACCACGTCGGTGCCGGCTCCCCAGGCAGCCGTCCCCCCGACCAGGATTTCAGCGATGTCGTCGCCGTTGAGGTCAGCTACCTCCAGAATCTCGCCGCCGCCGGCTCCACCGAGCGTGTACTCCTCTGAACCCGAGCACACCACGATCCTCGAGGCGGAGACATCGAATGAGATCAGATCATCGAGGCCGTCCCCGTCGACGTCTCCGACGACCGAGGTTTCGCCCTTACAGCGACCGGGCGTCGGTGTCGACACCACGGTGTCCATGTCGGCGGTCGGGGTGGTGGTCGAGGAGATCGAGTTGTGATCGTTCCGAGACATCGGTTCGACGGCGCACGCGCTGATCACCAGGAGGGTCGTGGCCGCAACCGCCCACGACCGCTGGTTCGCAAGCGCAAGATGTCGGAACCTTCCGGTCGGCACAGTCCTTGGACGTCGGCCGCACCGGCCAGGTTTCCTGGCTGTCGGGGTAGCGGCGGACTCAGCTTGGTCGGAGCCCACGAATCGAAGAAGCCGCCCCCATGGGGCGGCTCCTCGCTCCGAGTCGGGACGGCCGGATTTGAACCGGCGACCTCATCGTCCCGAACGATGCGCGCTACCAAGCTGCGCCACGTCCCGGAGTGTGGACACGATATTACCCGGGTGCGGCGGTCCGCAATCCGGTGCCGGTCGCCGTGTCGTGGCGGATCCGAACCGTCATCCGTCGGGGACCAGCTCGACTCGCAGCCGCGCGATCCGGTTGCGGTCCATCTGCACGACGGTGAGGCGCACGTTGGCGACTTTGACGGCTTCGCCTTCCACGGGAATGTCGCCGCGAAAGAAGAGGAAGAGGCCCGCTGCGGTGGTGTAGGGACCCTCGGGGAGCCCCTGCTTGATGACCTCGTTGAGTTCCTCAACCGACATCGATCCGTCGGCCTCCCACCGGTGTCGCCCGAGGGGAGCGGCTGCCGGAATGCCGGGGTCGTATTCGTCCTGGAGTTCGCCCACCAGCTCGGAGAGAATGTCCTTGACCGTGACCATTCCCTCCACCCCACCGTGCTCGTCCAAGACGAGCGCGAACCCCACCCGCTGGCGGCGGATCTCGTCGAGCACCTGCAAGAGGGGGGTGCTTTCGGGGACATAGAGCGCCTCTCTGAGGAGACGCTGGACGCGATCGGGTGTGGCGTCACCCGGGATGCGAAAGAGATCCTTGACCGACAGCACACCGAGGGCTTCGTCGAGTTCGCCACCGGGCGGCACGACCGGGTACCGGGAGTGACCCGTTTCCGAAACGACTCCCCGGATGGCCACCATGGTGATCGGCGTCTCGAGGGAGCGAATGTCGACGCGGGGTGTCATGACCTCCCGGACCGGGCGATCGGCGACATGAAAGAGAGCATCGATGATCTCGCGCTCGACCTGATCGATCTCACCGGACTGCTCTCCCATCAATGCCAGGGCCCGCACGTCGGCCTCGGTGACGGCTCGGCCGGTGTGACCGTCGCCACCCACCAAGAGGAGGATCCGGTTGCTGATGGCTCGAAAGACCTTGGAGATCGGTTCGAGTATCCGGATGATCCACCACAGCACGGGAGCGACCGTCAAGCCGTACTGCTCCGGGTGCCGGGCCGCCAGTGTCTTGGGGGTGATCTCTCCGGCAACGAGCACGATGGCCGTCACCAAGAAGGTCGCAATCACCGGCCCGGCGGGTTCCCCGATCAGGTCGACGGCCAGCACGGTGGCGATGGCCGTCGCCAGGATGTTGACGAAGTTGTTGGCCACGAGCACGCTTCCGATGGTGTGCTCAGGGGTCTCGACCAGGGCCGCCAAACGCTCTCCGCGCCTCCCTGATTCGGCGATTTGGAGAATCCGCTCGCGCGGGATGGCCACCACCGCCGTTTCCGATCCGGACAAGAACCCGGACGCCAGGAAGCACAAAGCCAGGACGCCGAGAAGCCCGAGCTGGATGGGTGTCATCGTGCTCTGGCGCTGGCCGTCACGCTCCGACGGGCTCGCGTCCGCCCACCGCGGCGCGCAACTCCTGCGCCGAGAAAGGCTTGAGCACCCAGGCGTCCGCCCCGGCGCGCTGGGCGAGGAACTGGTCGGCTGAGCGGTCGAGCAACACGACGATCGGCGATGCCGGAATGGTGCCGGCGCCGATACCGTCCTTGATGGCGCGCACGATTGCCATGCCTCCCATGGATCCCACCTGCATATCGACGATGTAGGTCTGCGGGGATTGGGCGATTGCCTCTTCGACGACCAGGCGTGGGTCGCTCAGTGCCACGATCCGGCGCCGGGGTGTGTCGAGCGCACCCACGACATCGTTTTTGACCCACTCGCTGTCCGCTATCAGAAGTACCTTGTTCATGGGAGACACTGTACTCGTGGTGGCCGTCGCCCTGAAGCCGACCCGCCGTCTGTGCCGGGTGTTCGGCGCGGCGACGGGAGGGCCTCGAGAAGTTCCTAACATGGCGCCTCATGCGCACTCTGGCAGGCCTCTTCCTCGTGATCATCCTCGGCGCGTCGCTCGGTTCGGCGACGGCGCAGGCGGTCGGCCTGCAAGGCTCGGCGGCACCCATCGACGTGGTGGACGTCGAGGGACCGCTCGATCGATTCCTGGTGGACTTCGTGATCGACGCGATCGCCGACGCGGCAGATGGCGGGAGCCAGGCCGTCATCTTGAAGATCGACTCTTCCGCCGCCCTCGTGGACCTCGACGAGTTGTTCGCCGAAGTCGAGAACGCACCGCTGCCCGTCGTTGCGTGGGTGGGTGACGCTCCGGCAGTGGCCTTCGGAGGTGCCCTCGAACTGGCTGCCCGCGCTCACCTCACGATTGCCGCCCCGTCCGTGGAGCTGGGATACGGAACCCCCGTCGTGCTGGGCGTCGAAAGCCCCGCCGGGGTGGACATCGCCGAACCGATCGAGGTGGTCGAGCCGATTCCCGGACTGGTGGATGACCTGCAAGCCGCGCTGGGCCCCCTCATCGTCTCCTTGGACGGCGTGGCGGTGGAGGCCGGCGGCACCTCGCACGTTCTCACCACGGCGGAGGAGACCATCGACGACGACGGCGAGGTCCGGCTCCGGGTCGTCCCGGAGGTTCGATTCCAGGAACCGGGGCTCTTCGCCCGCTTCATGAGGCTCCCTCTGCTCCCCGAAGCCACCTTCTTCTTTCTCGTCGCCGGGCTCACCCTGGCGGCGTTCGAGTTCTACGCGATCGGGCCAGGCGTGGCAGCCGGCACGGCCGCGGTTCCGCTGCTCTTGGCCGGCTACGGGTTGGTGGTTCTCCCTCTCGGTTGGGGCCTACTGGTGACGCTGGCGGCGCTGTGGCTCCTCACCGCCGACTTCCAGCGAGGGGGATTCGGGGTGTTGAGCTATCTGGCCACCGCTTTGTTGATTGTCGGGGGTCTCTTCATCACCGATTCGCGGCCCCAACTGCCGCCGAGTTGGTGGGCGGTCACGCTCAGCGCACTCGGCGTAGCCCTCTTCTACATGTTTGCGATGCCGACGGTGGCTCGATCACGGTTCACGACGCCGACGATCGGTCGCGAATACCTGGTCGGAAAGCGGGGTCTGGCCACCAGCGACGTGGCACCGGATGGAGGCGTCGAGGTCGAGGTCGATGGTGCGAGGTGGCATGCGGTAGCCCACCGCGAGGCTGGGATTCATGCCGGAGACGAAGTGGTGGTCGAGGGAATCAGAGGACTCTTCCTCGACGTGGCGCCGCCCAACGAGGATCCCAAATCCGAGTGAATTGCTGTCAGAACGAGGAAAGCGCGAAACTTTCGCCAACACCTCCCAATATTTTCCTGGTATTGACTGACTAGTCCTGGTAGGTTCGTCGAGCACATTTGTAGGCGGTAGAGGAGGAATACCGGTGGCTGCGAAGGACTGGCAAGTGATAGGCCTGTGTAGGGGAAACCATTCCCACCTCTTCTTTCCACCAAGTACCTTCGAACGCAAGGATGAACGGGAGCGGCGAGAAATCCGCGCCAAGGCCATCTGTCAGGTTTGTCCGGTTAAGGCAGATTGCATCGAGTTCGCAATGAGGATTCGAGAGCCCTACGGAATCTGGGGTGGCACCACTGAATCGGATCGCCGGGCGCTTGTGGCGTCCTGAATCCATCCACACCTTTGGTGAGGAAGACGCCCTCCGGGGCGTCTTCTTGATGGAGGGATCGCTCGTCCCCAGGGGGTGGCGGCGCGCCACCTTCACCGCCGGAGCGATCGAGTGTCGCCGGAGCGGCGGGTGACGCCGCTCCCATCGAGGTACTCGAGGAGAGGTACGGCGTACTTGCGGCTCAGCCCGAGGGTGTCCCGGAATTCGGCGACTGTGAACTCGTCGGGGAGATCTCCGACGCTCGCCACGATGTTCTCGAGTTGCTCGGGTAGGTAGGCGAAGTCCTCAGAGATCCGAATCAACCGCCCTTCCCTGAGGAGCACGTGGAGGAGTTCTGGTTCCAGAGCCAGCTCCTTGATGCGGGGGACCGAGGCGCCGGATGCCACGAGTCTCTCGCGGATGTCTGACCAGGCCGCCTCGTGGGCTTCGCTGAGTCCGGCATGGAAAGACGGCGCTGCAATCGTGGCGCCATTGTCGTTCAGTTCGGCGGTGCCGGACACCAGTGCGGACAGAACCGAGAGGTCGACGCCGAGTTGCGAGGCGAGGCTGGCCTTGGGGTACCCCTCCCGCAACGGGTTGGAGTCGTGAAAGGCCTGCACGAGCTCGACGGCCTGCGAGGTGAGGTCGGAGACCAGATCGGCGGCGATGACGAGTTCAGGGGTGGTGATGCCGGCGTCGGGGCGTCCGCCCGTCCACACCAGGAGAGCGTCCGGATCGGCGATGCCTTTCACGTCGAGGAGAAGGGTGGCCGCCGCATCTGGTTCGAGCGAAACGACGGGCGCCAGGCGGGCGGCGACCGACAGGGCGTGCGTGCGGCGGGGAGAGGCATCTGGATCGAGAATCCGCCCCCCGGCCACCACCGCCCGGCGGCCCACCTCGCGAATGATGAATCGGTCACCGACCCGAACCGGAATCGGCACCTCCGGCCTGAGCAGCGCCAGGCCCACTCCGTGGAGTCCTTCCGAGTCGAGAGGTCTGAGGCCAACCGGCCAGGCGCCCGCCCCCAGGTGGAGGTGATAGGCGCCGCGCGCGGTGAGAGGGCCATCGACGTAGCGAGCGGTGGTGAGCTGCGCCAGCCATGAATCGGTGGCGAGGAGGGATCCGGGTTCACCGAGGAGGCTTCCCCGACCGATGGCCGTTCGGTCGACGCCACCGAGATTCACGGCACATCGACTGCCGGGAGGTACCCGCTCGTGCTCCGATTCGTGTCGATGAAGCGTCCGTATCCGGCCGGTCATCCCGCCGGGCCAGATCTCGACCTCGTCGCCAACGGCCAGGCTCCCTCCCATGAGTGAACCCGTCACCACCGTCCCGGCCCCTGAGACCGAGAACGAACGATCGACCCACAACCGGGGCCGTTGCCCGAAGCGGCCCGCTTCAACGGCGGCGACCATATCGTCGAGCGCGCCCCGGAGGACATCGAGCCCGGCTCCGGTCTTGGCCGATACCGGGATGACCGGCGCTTCGCTCAATCCGGTGCCTGCCAGATGGTCCCCGACCTCCAGGGTCGCCAGTTCGAGGAGATCGTCGTCGACCAGGTCGGTCTTGGTCAGAACCACGACGGCGTGGTGGGTGTCGAGCAGGTTCAAGACGGCCAGGTGCTCTTCCGACTGCGGCATCCAGCCTTCGTCGGCTGCCACGATGAACAGGGCACCGTCGATGGTCTCGATCCCGGCCAGCATGTTCTTGATGAACCGCTCATGCCCCGGAACGTCCACGAACGAGAGTTCGGCGCCGCTGTCCACCGTCATCCAGGCAAAACCGAGATCGATCGTGAGGCCCCGCTCCTTCTCCTCCTTCCACCGATCGGGATCGCGGCCTGTCAGAGCCGCGACGAGAGTCGACTTACCGTGATCGACGTGTCCGGCTGTGCCGATTATCGCCACGAGGCGGCCGCACCGGCGAGGGTCTTGGCGATGTGGGGATCGTCATCCGGATCGACCGCCCGGAGGTCGAGCACGACCGAACCCGACTCGCGTCGCGCCAGTATCGGAGGGCTGGCAGTGAGCAACAGGTTCCAGATGTGATCGGCGGAACCGTCGAGCGTGGCCGTCGGTGTCGGGATCTCGAGCCCGGGGACAGACCCGGCCCCCAGGAGGGAGGCGCCCGGCCCGATGGTGCCCTGCAAACCGCTGATCTCCAAGATCGCGGCGAGACGGTCGGCGAGGACAGCTTCGGGTCGGGTTGCCATCTCCCAAAACGGAATGGAGGCTCCTGCGCCGTTCAGATACAGGTCCAGGGTGGCGGACAGCGCTGCCATGGTTGCCCCGTCCGCCCGCACGGCGCGGGCGATGGGATGGCGTTTCATCTTCTCGATCAAGTCGGCCCTGCCCACGACGATGCCGGCTTGAGGCCCGCCCAGCAGCTTGTCTCCAGAAAACAGCACGAGATCGGTGCCGCCGGCCACTTCCTGGCGAACGCCGGGTTCACCGGCCAGCCAGGCCGGGGGCGGCCCGGTCAGCCAAGGGATGTCGGCGTCCAGCAGTCCGCTTCCGATGTCGTAGGCGAAGGGCACTCCCGACTTGGCGGCGAGGTCCACCAGGTCGGGGCTGGGCGTGTCCTCCGCAAACCCAACCACCCGGTAGTTCGAAGGGTGAACCTTCAGGATGAGGGCCGCCTCGCCGGCCACCGCGGCGTAGTCGGATAGGCGAGTGCGGTTGGTGGTGCCGATCTCCACTAGGCGCGCGCCCGACGCCGCCATGAGCTCTGGGAGCCGGTACGAGCCCCCGATCTCGATGAGCTCGCCCCGCGAAACCGGCACTACCCCCGACGGAGCCAACGCCGTCAGGGCGAGGAGCAGAGCGGCCGCGTTGTTGTTGACCACGAAGGCGTCTTCGGCGCCTACCAGGGCGGTGAGCTGCCAGGCCAGGAATCGGCCCCGTCCTCCTCGCTGCCGGCTGTGCAGGTCGTACTCGAGGTTTCCGTAGCCTGCCGCGGCCTCGTGGGCGGCCTGGAGGGCATCGGGGTGGAGTGGCGCCCGTCCCAGGTTGGTGTGCAGCAGAACACCGGTGGCGTTGACGATCCGCCGGTGCTGGGCGAGTTCGAGCCTGGCGACGACCTCGCGGATCGCCGCCGACGGATCGGTATCGCCGCCCGAGAGAATGGTGGCCCGCACTTCTTCGAGGACCCCCCGGACCAGGTGCGTGACGAGCTGGGCCGGAAGGTTCGTGTCGAGTTCTCGCACAACGGCGTCGACGGAAGGCAGGTCACGCAGAGACATTGGGATACCTTACCCAGGCGGGTGTGGTTGGGAACGAGCGTGGCGTTCCACCATTCGGAACCGTGCTGTATCGTGACCGATGCCCGGCCAACAGGAGTCCCATGTCGAGGGTGCAATCCATCCAGCGAGCCTTCGCAATTCTCCGCCAGTTGGCGTCCCAGGAGATGGGGATCACCGAGATGGCGGGTGCTGTCGGCCTGCCCAAGAGCACTGTTGCCCGTCTGCTCAAGACACTCGAGCTGGAGGGCGCCGTCGAGCGGGTCGGGAGCGAGGGTCGATACCGAATCGGTCCGGCGGTCACCGGGCTGGCCGGGGACGCATCTCGGTCGGTCGACCTGGTCGGCCGGGTCCGGCCCCAACTCAGCCTGCTGGTGCGGGAGATCGGTGAGGATGCCGGGTTCTCGGTGCCCGATGGCCACCGGGTGCTGTACGTCGTTCAGGTCGATTCGGACAACGCCGTGCAGGTGAGGGACTGGACCGACGAGGCCATCCCGATGCATGCCGTCCCTTCCGGCCTGGTGATTCTGGCCCACTGGCCGCCCGAGGCGCTCGACCGCTTCCTGGCGGGCCGCCTCGTGGCTTTCACGGATTCGACGGTGACGGAACCCGGCGCGGTGCGGGACCGGTTGCAGGAGATCCGACGCAGCGGGTATGCGTGGGTGTTCGAGGAATTTGCAGAGGGGATCAATTCGGTGGCGGCGGCGATTCTGGACGGGCGTGGTCGGCCGGTTGGCGCCATCCATGTCCACGGACCGGCCTATCGGTTTCCCGGCGATCGGAATCCGGGCGAAATCGCCGCTCTCGTCGCCGAGAAGGCAAACATCCTGTCAGGGCAGCTCGGGACTCTCGATTGAGCCTGGTGGGTGTGGAGTCAGGGAATCCAGGAGAGAAGCGCTGCGTCGGTCACGTCTCGCTGCCGGGAGGCTCGGGGTTGGAGAGCACCTCAACGGGCTGTTCGAGGAACGTCAGGTTGGGGACCTCGATGTGGCGGTCTGTCTCCGTCTCCAGCTTCACCGACGACAATCCCAGTTCGGCGATCACACCCGAATACCCGTCGGTGGAGATGGTTTGGCCGACCCGGAACCGGTCGGAAACATGGCGACCCGCCGCCACCTGACGGGCCAGGGGAACCGAGCCGAGGCCCATGGCGAGGGCGGTCGCCAGGGCGAGGGCGGCGACGATGGCGGTGATGACGATGATGAGCAGGTCCGTGGAGACGCCGAGCTGCTCGAGCGCAATGATGGATCCGGCGGCGACGATGGCCACCCGAACCAGGCGCGCCACCCGCTGAGCGACCACAGCCGACCAGGCCCGTAGGGCCCGGACCGTGATCGCCGAGACGATTCGGGCGAGCAGGACGGACAGTGCCACGATGATGCCGGCCAGGAGAAGCCCCGGAAGAGACTTGACCACGCTCACGACCAGGGTGTCGGTGGTGGAGGGGTTGAGGGCCACTGCGATCGATGCCAAACCGGCGAGAACGGCGGTCAAGACCACGAATCCGGTGACGCTCCGTTTCCATGTGGGGCCGAGGAGGTCGCCGCCCTTCTTGGCGATGTACCAGCGAATGGTGAAACCCACGAGCAGCACGCCGAGGGCGATCAAGACGGCGACGAGGTACTTCATGCGTCCACTTTCGCTACGTACACGGCAACCGCTCGGCCATAGCGGCTGCCCACGTCGATCAAGGCCTCGGCCATGTTGCGACCGAATGATTCGAGTCGGACCGCTCGCATGATCTGCTCGGTCACCTGAGTGGTGTCCTCCGACCAGGCCTCCTCCATGCGGGTCTGGCACCACTCGCAGCTCTCGACATGGTCGACCAGATCGTCGGAGTCGCCGGCCATGAAGGCCTGGAAGTCCTCATCCGAGACGTGACAGCTCATCTCCACTCCCTCATCTCCTCACTGATTTTCTTCCTGGCACGATGGATTCTCGTTCGCACGGTGTTGAGCGGGATGTCCAGGGTCGTCGCGATGTCCTCGTAAGGCATCCCGCTCTCCTCGCGCAGCGCATAAGGCTCACGCAATTCCTTGGGGAGACGCTGCACCGCCGCTCGCCAGGATTGCTCCATCGCCGCCTCGACCGCGGTCGATTCGGTTGCCTGGGTGGCATCGGCCTCGGGAACGACCTCGACCGGGATATCGCGACCCCGTTGGAGGTGGTTGAGCGCCAGGTTGGTGGCGATCCGATAGACCCAGGATCGGAATTGGGCATCGCCACGAAAGCCGGGCAGGCTCCGCCAGGCGCGAAAGAGCGCTTCTTGGGCGATGTCTTCGGCAGTGGCCCGGTTCCGAACCATGCGCATGGCGGTGGAGACGATGAAAGCCTGATGCCTCTGGACGAGTACCTCAAACGCCTGGAGGTTCCCGGTTTGGGCGGCGCGCACGAGTTCCTGATCCGACCGTTCGTCCACCTGTTTGTCACCCTCAAGACCTGATACAGCACTCTGTTAGGACACAGATTGGCAGAAAAGGTTCCCGCTTTCCGGCACAACTGCTCAGCGGGGCGGATCGGAACGGCTGAGCACGCCCCAGACGAGGGAGGTGGCGACGAGGGAGGTGGCATGGTTACCGACCCGGTGATGGGCGGTTCGTCCACGGCGGTTTCTGCCCGTTTCGAGAACTTCCGCACGGCGGCCGGGTCCAAAACTCGAGTACATCTTGAAGAAAGCAGGTCAACCATGGCCAAGGAAGACAAAGACATCGTGCGAACGGAGACCAAGAAGGCCCGAACCGAGAAGGCCAGAGTCGGGAAGACGCGGACCCAGAAGACGCGACCCGAGAAGGTGTACAAGGGCACCGGGCTGTACTGGGGCTTCCTGGCGGTGCTGGTGACCCTCGTGGCGCTGGTCATTCTGGCGGCCCAGAACACCGATCCGGTGCAGTTCAGCTTCCTGTCGTGGGAACTTCGCTACCCGCTCGTGGCGATCATCCTGGCCACCATCGGAGCAACGGTGGTGCTCGACGAGGCTGTCGGTTTCGTGTGGAGGAAGCGCCGTCGTCGCGTCCTGGCCGAGCGCACCGAGCTGCGTGATCTACGAGCTCGCGCGGCCCGCCCCGCCGCCGAACCGGCGCCGAGTTCCGTCGCCGCTGAGGCCGACGCGGAATCGGAATCTCTGCTCTGACGTCGTGGGAGCCTCGGGCACTCGCCCGGGGCTCCGCCGTTGCGCGGGAAGGGCGATCCGCCTCCCGCGGCCACACGAGGCTGGCGGGGTCGAGGGAGCGATCGGAGCGCCGCCACGCTCCTCCCCGGAGTGCTGATCCCCGCGCCAGGTATCCTGGGCCGGGTGCGCTACCTGGTCCCCGCCCTCTTCGTTCTCGTGCCAGCCGCCGAACTGGCGGTCATTCTCGTGGTCGAGAACCGCATCGGATGGCCGGCCTCCATCGCGGTGATCGTCGGCACCGGGCTCCTGGGCGCCTTTTTGGTGCGGCGGCAGGGTTCCTCGGCATATGCCGCCGTTCGGACGACTCTCGAATCAGGGGTGTTCCCTGGCAAGGAGATGGCTCACGCGGCGCTCGTCCTCGTGGGAGGCGCCTTTCTGCTCACGCCGGGTTTTCTGACGGACGCGGCCGGGTTCTCCTTGATGGTGCCGGCCGTGCGGGAGGTGGTGCGGCTGCGGGCGGCCTCGCTGGCCCGCCAAGGGGCCAGGTGGTGAGCTTTCGCCATGCAGCCACGCTGTGTCTGGTGCGGCCCGCCGACTCCGGCCTCGAGGTGCTGCTCGGAAAACGAGGCGCGGCGGCCAGGTTCGTCGCCGGAGCCCACGTTTTCCCCGGCGGAGTAGTCGATGAGATCGATGGAGCGCCCGTTGCGGTCCAGGCGGGTGGCGGACGCCGTGACCCGTGGAAGATGGCCGCCATTCGCGAGACCTACGAGGAGGTGGGAATCTTGGTGGGGGCCGCCCATCATCCCGAGGTTCTCGGAGTCGAGCAGCACTTCTATGAAGACCTGACAGGGGCGGGAGCAGTGGTCGATCTCGATGCGCTCAGCTACCTGTCCACGTGGGTGACTCCGGCCGGCTTGCCCTTTCGCTATGACACCCGTTTCTTCCTGGCGGTGTGCGACCAGGAGCCCCACGTCGACGGGCACGAGGTCGTCGACGCATCCTGGATCAGTCCCGACTCGGCGCTCGACCGGATGCGGCGTGGGGAGTGGGCGCTGGTCTCTCCGACCGTGGCCCACCTCGACTTTCTCACCCAGTTCGCGGACGTCGATGCGCTGCTGGCCGGCCTCCGGCTCGGTCGCCATCTCGAGCGGATCGACCAGCAGGCCGTCGAAGGCCGCCGCCCCGCCGGTATGAGGCAGGAGCCTTGAAGGTCCGCAAGGTGTTGGCGCCCAACCCGGGCCTCTACACGGGGCCCGGTACCAATACCTGGGTTATCTCGTCAGAGGGCGAGGCGGTGGTCATCGACCCTGGCCCTGTCGAATCCTCGCATCGGGAGGCGATCGAGGCCGAGCTCGCCGACCTCTCGGTTCGGTTCGTGATGGTGACCCACACCCACCCTGATCACGCCCCGTTGGCCAACCCTCTCGCCCGTGGGTTGGGCGTCCCCGCGGTGGGATTCAGCCCTGGGCCGGAGTTCGCCCCCGACATCGTGGTGGAGGATGGGGATGTGCTCGCTGTCGGCGGATCGGATCTCAGGGTGCTGTTCACCCCCGGTCACTCCGACGATCATGTCTGTTTTCTCGCCGAGCGATTCCTGTTCACCGGCGACCACATCATGGGCGGCTCCACCGTCATGATCTCCGACCTCAGCCGGTACCTCGAGTCGCTGGCCCGGCTCAAGGACGTGGCGATCGACCGAATGTACCCGGGACACGGTCCGGAGATCGACGACCCCGAGGGTGTGATCGACCACTACATCGATCATCGGCTGGAACGGGAGCAGCAGGTGGTGGCGGCGCTCCAGGCAGGAGCCGGCTCGGTGGGCGCCGTGGTCGAGGCGGTGTATGCCGATGTGGCTGCGGAGCTGCACCCTCTGGCGGCTTTCTCGGTGGCCGCTCACCTTCGCAAGCTTGCGCAAGAGGGGATGATCACCTTTCATGAAGACGATGCGGAACTGTTGTGGCACACGCTGGTGACGCTCATCGGTCGCTCCTGACCCGCGCATCCCTCGCCGTCGTGGCGCTGGTGATGCTGCTGGCGAGTGGGGCAGCTCCGGCCGTTGCCGATATCAGCCCAGAGGAACTCGAGGAAGCCAAAGAGGCGCTTCTGGCCGTGCGCGTCGAGGTCCAGGAGTTGACCGACCGGTTCGAGGAGGCGGTGGGCGCCAAGGAGCGTCTCGATGCCACCGTGCTCGGTTACACGGCTCAGGCGGAAGAACTTCGTCGCCAGCAGGACACCACCCGCGCTCAGGTGCAGGACCGCGCCGCCAGCCTCTACATCCAGGCGACGACCTCCCGCATGAACATCCTCACCGTTTCGGGCTCGCTGGCCGAGATCGGCACCGGGATCTCCTACCTGGAAGGCGTCACAGAGTCCGACCAAGCGCTGGTGCGCGACCTCGAGACGCTCGAAGCTGACCTCGCTCGCAGCTTGGAGAGTCTCGCCGAGGCGGTCGCCGAACAAGAGGTGGTGGTGGCAGAGCTGGATGCTCTCGGCACTCAACTCTCCGCCCGGTTGGACGCAGTCCAGGCCGAATACAACGAGGTGTTTGAGCAGTTCCAGAAGGAGGAGGCCGCCCGCAGGGCCGCCGAAGAAGCGCGCCGGAGGGCGGAGGAGGCGGCACGGCGCGCCTCCAACCCGTCGACGGGCGGGTCGGCGGCGCCGGTGGTGACCAGTGGCCGCACGTGTCCGGTGGCCGGGTTCGTGACGTTCTCGGACACGTGGGGGGCGAGCCGGTCAGGCGGCAGAAGCCACCAGGGTGTCGACATGATGGCGGCCAGGGGCACGGCACTGGTGGCCGTCGAGAGCGGCACGATTCGACGGATGGGAAACGGCGGCCTCGGCGGCATCACCATCTGGTTGCGGGGTGCCTCGGGCGACGAGTTCTACTACGCCCATCTGGATAGCTGGGCGGCGGGTATCAGCGAGGGTCAATCGGTTTCGGTGGGCCAGGCGATCGGCACTGTCGGCACCACCGGCAACGCCCCCTCCACTGTCCCGCACCTCCACTGGGAATTCCACCCGGGTGGCGGCTCGGCTGTCAACCCCACCCCTCTGGCCCGTTCGCTCTGCGGCTAGGGCGGACTAGTTCGTTCAAGCCGGGGAGAAGGGCACCCAAGTTTTCGGGCGTGTCCTCCGATACTCCTCTGTATGAACGTGCCAAGGTAGGGATCCGGCTGGGAGGCCGGCCCTCGATCTGAAACGGGTGTTTCAGACCACAAGACAGAGTTCCCTCCTCCTCCGGGAACAGCTGAGACGGGAGTCGATCCGCAGGGATCGGCTCCCGTCGTTCGTCGAGGGGGCCTTTTCAGGGCAGCTTGGACTCGGTTGCAGCGGCGGCACCCGGTAGTTCCTGGCCGGCCAGCGCATCGACCAACTTGGCGATGCGGGCCGTGCATGTCTCGTCCTCGGCAGGCGGCACCAGTTCGACCGTGCGGGTGGCGATGGTGCGGAATGCCTCGGAGGCAGGGTTGTGGGGAAGAGAGCGCACCACCGGGAGGCCTTCGTCGCCGCCGCGCACGACCTCGGCATCGAGGGGGATGGAGGCGATGAGGGGCACGCCCAGAGAGTCGGCCAGGGCCTGGCCGCCACCGGAACCGAAGAGCGCATAGGTTTCTCCGTGGGAACACCGGAAGTCGGCCATGTTCTCGACGACCCCGACGACCGGCATGAAGGATCGGCGTGCCATGTCCGCCACCCGGACTGCCACCTTCTGCGCCGTCTTCTGCGGCGTGGTCACCACGATCATCTCGGCCTGTGGCAGAAGCCGGGTCAAAGCCATCTGGATGTCGCCGGTCCCCGGTGGCATGTCGATGACGAGGTAGTCGAGTTCGCCCCACTCGACCTGGTTGAGGAATTGTTCGAGGGCCTTGGAGAGCATGAGCCCTCGCCACATGAGGGCTGTCTCCTCGGTGTCGACGATGAGGCCGGTGGAGACCAACTGCACCCCTTGCGCCTCCACGGGGATGATGATGCGGTCTTCGTTGGCCTCCAAGCGGGCTTCGGCGTTCAACATGCGGGGGATCGAGAAACCCCAGATATCGGCGTCGAGTAATCCCACTCGCAACCCCTGGTCGGCCAAGGCCAGTGCGACGTTGGCGCTCACCGTCGACTTCCCGACCCCTCCTTTGCCGCTGCCGATGGCGATGACGCGAGTCAGGGGGCTCACCCGGGTGGGTTTGGCCCTCTCCCGCGCGTTGAATCGGGCGGTGCTCATGAGATCGGCGCGCTGCTGCTTGGTCATCGCCGTGGTGTGAATGACGACGTCGCTGACACCCGCCAGGGATTTCACCTTTCGGGTCGTGTCGTCTTCGATTTGAGAGCGCATCGGACACTCGGCGATCGTCAGGGCGATTCCGATGGTCACCACCCCGGTCGGGCTGATGTCCACGTCGCGCACCATGCCGAGTTCCACGATGTCGCTCCCGAGTTCTGGGTCGACCACGCCTCGCAAGGCGGCCATGACATCGGAGTGAGTGGGCATGGGTGGCATGGTAGGGGGAGATTTCTCCTATGACGACCGTGGAAACTATCTGTGGGCCCTTCGGTATACTGCCGGTGTCTGACCGAGGAGCACCCCGCATGGACCAAATGCTGAACATCAAGTCTCGAGCGCCGCAACGGGCGGTCACCCTGACCGACGCCGCCGTCGCCAAGGTACGGGAACTGGTCGCCGGTGAGGGCGACCCCAACCTGGCTTTGCGGGTGGCTGTTCGACCCGGTGGTTGCTCGGGTTTCTCCTACGAGATGTACTTCGACAGTGCCAGCGAGGAGGGGGACGTCATCGAGGAGTTCGAAGATGTGCGGGTCTTTGTCGATGCGCAGAGTCTCGAGCACGTCAAGGGCTCCACGCTCGACTTCAAGGACGGGCTCATGGGCGCAGGGTTCGCCATCGACAACCCGAACGTGACCAAGAGCTGCGGCTGCGGCAGTTCGTTCTCCTGAGAGCTTCGGACTCCGTGCCCAAAAAGGTCCTTTCCACACCAAATGCCCCAGGCGCACTTGGCCCGTATTCCGTGGCGGTGGAGGCCAACGGCCTCGTGTTCATTTCCGGTCAGACGGCGATCGACCCCGCCACGGGTGAGCGGAGTCCGGACGACGTCACGGCTCAGGCTCACCGAATCATGGAAAACCTCGGGGCGATTCTCGGGGACGTCGGGTTGACGCACGAGGATATCGCCAAGACGACCATCTTTCTGACGGACATGAGTGATTTTGGAGCCGTGAACGAGGTGTACGGCAGCTATTTCGACTCCGCCCCTCCGGCGCGGTCGACGGTCGAGGTGGCGGCGCTCCCCGGGGGCTTTCTCGTCGAGATCGAGGTCATCGCCGCTCGCTAGCCGCGCCCGTGCCAGGTACGTTTCGTCAGCTCCTCTAGAGTCACGGCGTGGAATACCGAATCCTGGGCCCGTTTGACATTCTCAGCAATGGCGAGAGCGTGCATCTGGGGGGTGGACGCCAGCGGGCCTTTCTGGCTCTGCTCGTGCTCAACGCCAACACGGTCGTGTCGATCGACCGGATCATCGACAGCCTGTGGCCTGACGACGTCCCTGAGACCGCCGCCAACATCATTCAGGTGTATGTCTCCCGCCTTCGCAAACTGCTCGAACCCGAGCGCCCGAAAGGTACCGACGGGTCGATCCTGCTCACCCGGAGACCCGGTTATCTCCTCCATGTAGAAGCCGGTCAGTTGGATGCGACCGAGTTTGCCCGGCTCGCTGCCGAAGGGCGGTCCGCCCTCGAGAGCGGCACCCCCGGAATCGCCGCCGCGATGCTCCAGCAGGCTCTCGACCTCTGGCATGGAGAGGTTCTGGCCGACCTCGCCTTCGAGGAGTTCGCCCGAAGCGAAATCGAACGATTGGCCGAGGCGCGGCTGGCTGTTCGTGAGGATCTCATCGACGCTCGGCTGGCCATCGGTCAGCACGAGGAAGTGATCGGCGACATCGAAGCCCTCGTCGGCGAGCACCCACTTCGGGAGGGATTGTGGGCCCAGCTCATGGTCGGGTTGTACCGGAGTGGCCGCCAGGCCGAGGCACTGCGCGCCTACCGTCGAGCGGCCGACACCCTGGTGGAGGAACTCGGGATCGACCCATCGCCGCGGCTCCAGGACCTCGAGGAGGCCATCCTCCAGCAGGAGCCTTCACTCGACCTGCGCCAGCGCCCTGCGGCGATCTCTTCCGCCACAGAGGAGAATCCGGTCCCCCTCATCGGTCGGGAGGACGAACTCGCCGCTCTCGACGACGCGGTGTCCATGGTGAAAGGCGGCCGTCGGGTTCTGGTCACCATTTCCGGAGACGAGGGCTCGGGGATCGGCCGGTTGCTCGACGAAGCCGCACGGCGGGCGGTGGCCGAGGGGTTGCCGTTGTCGAGAGCGCAGGCCTTCGCGGTCTCTGGAAGCCGTCCCGGTGAGGTCGTCGCCCAGATCGCTCGACCGGAGAGTGGGGGCCATGCCATCGTCGTGGCGGGCGCCCAGTGGGCAGACCCGACGTCGATGGGGACCTTGCGTCGCTGGGTCGCCAACGGAGAAGGCGCGCCCCTGCTCCTGGTGCTGGGCCATCAGCCTGTGACGGGCCGGGCGGCCAAGCCGATGGAAAGCCTCGCCGCGGCGTTTGATGCAGTGGGCTCGGTCATCGCTCTGAAGGTGGGGAGGATCACCAAGGCCGACCTGGGTCGTTGGGTTGAACCAGGATTGGTGGAGCCGTTGTTCGAGCTTTCCGGCGGCTACCCCTTTGAGCTGAGGCGCGCCTTGGAGACCCTTCGCCGAGCCGGTTCGGTGTCGTGGACGGATGGGTTCGTGCGGCAGGTGGCGGACCTCCCTGAGGAGCTCGCTCCTTCGCTCGCTCAGAAGGTGGCGTCGCTGGACCGGGGATCGCGACGCCTGGTCGAAGCCGCCGCTCTGGCGGCCACCCCGCTTCCGCTCTCCGTAGCAGCCGCCCTGCTCGAGGATTCCGAGGAAGCCACCCTCAACGTGGTCGAGTCCCTCGTCTCCGACGGCTACCTGGACGAGTCGGAGGCAGGGGTGGCGGTGAGCGCCGACCTCCAGTCCGGCCGACTCACGGAGCATTTTGGTGACCTTCGTCGGGCCACGTTGTACGGTGCGCTCGCCGATGCGTTCGCCGTCACCGACGTGGAGCGGGACGGCGCCTTGGTCGGGACATTCGCCCTGCGGGCCGGGCGGCTCGAGGAAGCCGTCGACCTCTTGACTCGAGCCGGCTTGGCGGCGGTGGCGGCTCAACACCTCGGCGAGGCCCAACCCCTCCTGGAGGGGGCGATTGCGGCTCTCCGTCGGCTGGGGTCGATGGAGGATGCTCGGTGGGGTTCCCTGCACCTGGCGCTGGCGCAGTGTCACCGCCTGGCGGGTTGGCCCGACCTCGCCACGGGGGCGCTTCGCGAAGCGATCGGCTCGACACGTGGCGTGGAGCGAATCGATGCGTTGGGATGGGCCGCCCAGATCGCCGACGATCGTCAGTCCCCCGTCGAGGCGGAATGGTATGTGGCGGCCGGAGAATGGGAGGCACTCCGGCTCGGCGAGCTCGGCAAGTACGGGTCCCTGCTCAGCCTGAGAAGCAGAGTGCTCAACCGCCTCGGCTTCGTTGAGGAAGCCGATCATGTGCTGGCCAAGGCGACGGAGAACCTCGACCGGTACGCAGGTGAGGTTCAGAGGTTCAATGCGCACTACAACGCGGCGTGGATCGCCTTCGATCGCGGCGACGCTCGGACGGCGGAGGCGAAGTTCTCTGCCTTGGTGGACTCGCTGCGTGACGCCGAGGATGCCCGCGTGGCAGACCTCCATGCGTGGTGGAGTCGGGCCTTGTTCAAGACCGGCCGGGTGGACGACGCCCTCGAGGCGCGGCGTCATGCGCTTCTCCTGGGCCAGCGAGCCGGCGACGTCGGGCCCGTATTCCTGGCTCAGATGTCCCTTGCCGAAGGCGCCTCGGACTACGGCCGATCGGATCTCGCCCTGGAGGCGGCCGCGGAGATGCTGGGTCTGGTGCTTCAGCAGCTCCCGGCGTGGGAGAACGCCGCGCGCTACCTCCTCGCTCGAGCGCATGTGGCGGGGGGGAATCTCGAGGCTGCCCGGGACGAAGTGGCCAACGCCATCGATCTGTGCCCTCCTGGCGCGGCTGGGCGACGGTGGCGACACACCTGCCGGGCCCTCCAGCTTTCCGTCGAGTGGGAGCTGGACTCGAAGATCGGGGTGGATCTGGAGAGCTTCGCCAAGGAGTTGACAGCCACCAGGCTGTCTGGACCGGCGATCGAGGTCCTCACCCTCTGCGCCCTGGTGGAGAACAACCCGAACCCGGCGCGCCTGGCCGCCGAACTGGCCGTTTCCAACGGTCTCTCCGCCGCGGCCGTTCGAGCGGTTCGGGCGGGCAACCTCACCGAGGGTCCATCGGTCGTTGCGGCCACGAGGATGGCACGGGCGGCCTGGGAGACGATGCCGGAACCCTGGCGCCAAACCTTCGCGGTGCTCGCCGGGCCCGTCTTGGAGTGACTGGCACCCATTCCTGGCACCCATTCCTGGCACCCATTCCTGGCACCCATTCCTGGCAATCCATGCCTGGCACCCATG
>CBDUEV010000028.1:0-35546 GCA_965366365.1 uncultured Acidimicrobiia bacterium
ACGACAACCTCTTCGTTGCCGTTGGCGCCGACAACGAGATCGTCCGGGTCGACACGCGTGGGCGAGCCAAGGCCCTCACCCGCCCCGGCTACGGCCTTCCCGGTGGCGTAGCGGTCACGCCGGATGGCACCGTCTGGGTCAGCGAGCTCTTTGCCTTGCGTGGCGTGGCGCGAGGCGCCAACCAGTGGACCACCTCGTTCTACGACCGGTTCCCTCCACCGGGGACTGCCTTCGCCGGTTCGACCACCGTATCGGCGGACGGGAATGACCTCGTCATCGCAAGTGGCTTCTCCGGTTCCGTGCAGGTGATGGACCCGGCCACCGGGGCCGTCTCGGTGGACGTTCGGAACCTGGTGATCCCCTCGAATGCGATTCGGCACGGCGACACGTTGGTGGCGACGCAAATCGGCCTCGGAAACGTGGTGAACGCGGAAGATGCCGGCGAGGTGTTCATCGATGGCCTCGCCGTGCCGCTGGGCCTGGCCTCCGACGGGGAAACCCTGTACGTGGCTGACTGGGCGCTCGGCAATGTGTGGGCGATCGATGCCGCCGGCCCGACTCTTCTGGCGTCAGGCCTTCTGCTACCTGAGGGGATTGCCGTCGACGGCGATCGTCTCCTGGTGGTCGAACCGCCCCTCAAGCAGGTGACGGCAATCGATCTGGCGACAGGGGATCGTTCTCCGGTGATCGTCGGCCTGGACTACTCCGACCGGATCCCGGAGGGTTTCTTCCCCTTCGGACAAGTGGCCGGTGTGGCGGTCGGCGGCCGGTGGATCTATGTCTCGGATGACGGCGTGAACAAGGTCTACAAGTTTCCCCGGACGCGCTGACGGCCCTCAGAAGGCAATCGGTGAGCGGCGAGTTCGAGAGGAGGGACCGCCGCTCACCGGCCTGCGACGAGAGCGCCCCGGCGAGAGGCGTCCGAGCCGAATGGCACTTGCATCCGAAGCCGCCCACCCCCACGATGCTGATATGAAAGCAACGGAAGGAGTGTCGGATGGTTGACCAGCGCACGAAAGAAGCGCGCCTCCCGCCGCGGTGGTTCGTTCGCCTCGCCTGGTCCGTCCACCGCGGTCTGTACCTCGTCACCCGGGGCCGAGTCGGTCTGTGGCGCCCCAAAGGTGATCGCTGGGGGACCGCTCGCCTCACCACCATCGGTCGCCGCTCCGGTGAGGAGCGCAGCGTCATGGTCGGCTATTTCGAGGACGGGTCCAACCTGGTCACGATGGCCATGAACGGCTGGGGAGAGGGCGAACCTGCCTGGTGGCTCAATCTGCAGGCGCATCCCGAAGCCGTCGTCGAGGTGGCCGGGGGCCGGTGGACTGTCAAAGGGCGAGCCGCCCAAGGAGACGAACGGTCTCGGCTGTGGGACCGGTGGCGCCAGATAGATGAGAACCTGGATGCCTTCGCCGCCCGGCGATCCACCGAAACCGCCGTGGTGGTCCTGGAGCCCGCCGAGGCGTCGGGCGGTCCAACCACCGGGGCGTGACCTCGAGGTCAGTGAGGCGGGACGGGACGGCGGTTCAATCCTTCTTCGCTGCGGACGCGTCGACGCATACGATTCCAGTGTTGCCGTCCTGGTCGGCGATCACGGTGAGCGAAGGCGCCTCGCTGTCATCGACGACGATTCCACCGGCGGCCACGGCGGCGGCGATGCGTTGCTCGGCCACCTCGGGCGCCACATAGACCTCGACATGGAACCGCTGACGCGGGGTCTCGTGCTCGGCGGCGTCCCCGAACCACAGGTTGGGTACCCGGCCCTGGACGTCCCGGATCTCGTCGCCGGGGGTTCCGTGGCCCTGGGCCTCGGCGCTCCCGGTCAGCAGGGCGGCCCACACCGGGGCGATAGTCGCCGAGTGCGCCGTGTCGAGGCCGAGCTCGATGACGCTGACCGAGGTCGGATCGGCGTCGAGTTTGTGGTCGGCGGCGATCTCCGTGATCCTCCGCGCCAGGTCCACGTCCAGCTGGGTCACCCATTCGATCACGTATTCCGTGCCCTCGTCGTCGCGGTAGATGGCATCGTCGCTGACCAGCTTGAGATCGACGTACCCATTGCCGATCGCGACGCTCGGGTGGTGCCCGACAGCGTCACCCGCCTCGCCTACCGCGGCGACGAATCGTGCGCCCATGCCGAAGTCGTCGACCACATAGCGGGCATGCAGCCCCTGGGCCAGCTTGCGCCAGTCGGTCAGCTTTGCCGCCGCGATCTCGTCACCCCTCAGCATGTCCATGGTCGCGGACCCTAGCGGTGATTCAGCGGCCACGCTCGGCTCATGGGTGAGCCGCGTCCTCGTTGTGGACTGCGATCGAAACCCGGTATCGAGAAGTTCTCATGAAGCGTTCAGCGTTCACTTAGCCGCCTTTGTGGTGGCAACCCGAGAATGGGGGCGCGTTCACCTCCATCACGAGGATGCTCAATGGGCACGACCGACGAAGCATTGGTTCTCATCGCCGAGGACGACATCGAACTGCGAACCGCTCTCGAGCGAATCTTGGAGTTCGAGGGCTTCGCCTATCGCTCGGTCCGGGACGGTGCGGCCGCGCTGTCTGCGGTCGCCGAGCATCGTCCGGCGGTGATCGTGCTCGACGTCATGATGCCCTTCGTCGACGGGCTGACCGTGTGCCGCCGGCTACGCAACAAGGGCGACCGCACCCCCATCCTCATGCTCACCGGGCGTTGCGACATCACGGACCGGATTGCCGGTCTCGATGCCGGGGCCGACGACTACATGACCAAGCCCTTCTCGATGGACGAGCTTCTCGCCCGCATTCGCGCCTTGCTGCGCCGTCGCACCCCAGACGAGGGGCCCCGAGGAGCCTTCGGGCTCGTGCTCGATACAGCCCGAAGAACCGTCACCAGGGACGGGCGTCACGTGAAGCTCACCCGCACCGAGTTCGAGTTGTTGAACGTGCTGCTGACCAACCCCGGCATCGTCCTTCACCGCTCCCGCATGTACGAGGAAGTCTGGGGCTACGACTTCGATGGCGATTCCAAGGCGCTCGACGTGCACATCTCGAGCCTACGACGCAAACTCGAGACCGCCGGCGAGGACCGGATCATCCAAACGGTGCGCGGCATCGGCTATGTGCTGCGCACCCGGAATGCCCACTGAGGTGCCGGATCCGGCACGCCAGTGGGCATTCCAATTTCAACGGCGGCCGCGGCCGCTCCGTCCCGGTGGGTGTCGATCGTCGTCATCACCGTCGCGACGAGGCCGGTCCGTCCTTTGCTCGTTGTCGTCTACCGGCTCCGTTGGTGCGGGCCTGTCGCCCTGGGCCTGCAGGAACACGTTCGATGCCAGATCAGCGTCGGTCATCTCGGTGTTGTCGACGATGACCTCGGCGAGTGTCCGCCGGAAGTCGACGCCGTGGACGTCGGCGATCTCCTCGAGAACCGGATCGTTGGCGTAGAAGAACCGGTCCCCGTCGCGCAGCGCTTCGAACTGGGTGGTCCACATGGCGAGCTGGAGCTCACCGAATTCGGTTCCGGCCACGTGGGGTTCGGACACCATGCCGGTGAAGGCGTCGACCGCATCGACGGCGCCGAAGACGGCTTTGAGTCGCGCGGCGGTCGTGGTGCGGCGAACAGCCGTCACTGTTTCTCCGTCGGCGGCATCGGTTCCAGCTTCCAGCTCGTTGCCGTCGCCGTCGAGCAAGAGGACGAAGTCGAGAATGTCCGGATCGTCGATCGGGTTGTCGGCGTCCACGTCCCCTGGGAACTCCTCGGTCTCCTCTCCGGTGATGTCGGTGAACGACTCTGCCGGTTCCAGCCCATAGGCCGAACGGAGGTCGTTGTACGACGGCATCCCGTGGTCGTATGCACGGAGAACGTCGATCGCGCCAAGGTCGCTCACGGCCGTGAAGCAACTTGCGATGTCGGTTCCGTCGAGGCACTCGAGAGGGTTCTCGGCGCGGGGGTCAGGAATCTGGAAGAGCACGCTTCGCAGCTGGTTGTCGATCTGCTCGTCATTGGCGTAGGCGGCCTCCGAAGCCAGCCCCACCAACATGTTGCCGAGGCCGATCTCGGGCAGGAGGCCCGGGTTGCCGAACGCCGCATTGAGCGGAATGGCGATTTCGGCCACATCGCCTGTGACGGCGACCTCGACACCCTGCGCTTCCAGGTCGGCGATGGTGTCGGCGCCCAGTTGGGCAAGCGGAATCTCAGCCTCGAACTCGCCGTGGATCTGGGAGTGGGCGCGGTAGCCGACCGTGGCGAACTCGTTGGTGATCGATGGATCGATTGTTGCGTCGTAACCCGCGTATGCGGGGAGGTCGATGCCCATGGCCGGAAGGAATTCTGTGTAGGTGATGTACTGCTGGAGAGCCGAGACGACGCGTCGCGCAATCTGGAACTTGGTCTCCTCGTCGAGGTCGTCCGGCAGTGCATCGACGATGCGGTTGTGCTCGCGAAGGAACAAGGTGTGCACCGCGGTCAGGCCCAGGTTCTCGTTGGCGCGCACGTCCCCGGCGACGACGGCTGATGTCGGGTCCGCAGCCAACCGCCCCACGAGATCCATTTCGGGCGCTGCTCCGTCCGGCCGGTCCTCCGCGGTGGGAAGGTACCCGTCTGCGTCGACCAGCGTCGCCGCGTTGTTGGTGGGGTCTCCGTCGAGTAGGCCATCACGCAGCCAGTCGAGCCGCGCCTCCGAGCCGCCATAGACGGCCCATGCGTCGATGTAGGAACTCACCGAGTTGACCTGTTCGCGCGGAGAGTCGACTCCGGTTCCGTCAGCCACCGCGGAGCGGGTCACCGCGATGGCGCCCAGGTCGTTGGTGAAGGCCTCCAACGGGTCCTCTGGGTCGAACGGGATGGAGGCGTCTTCGTCGCCAGCCTCGCGCAAGCCGAAGGTGTGGTCGAGGAACTGACCCCATACGAAGGCCCAATGCGTCACGCCGTTCTCGGAGAAGATGTTCTGGTTCAGATCGTTGAAGATCCGGTTGCTGAGGTAGCGAGGATCGGGGCCGTCGACGAGCTCGCCGACTCCATCGGCGTAGTTGGCGTCCGTGATGCGAGGGTAGATGACCCCTGCTTGCCCGAGCGTCGGCTCGGCGATGTTGTTGCCGGAGCCGTCAAGGCTCCGGTAGTCGTCGACTCCCGAGATGTCCTGGGCGCTGGCGGGTTGCATGGTCAGGCTGCTCGCCAGCACCGGAACGGCCAGGATGGCGAAGAGGCGGCGTCTGAGCGGGTTGTGCAGAGTCTGTGCGCGTTGTATCGGATCATGTGGTGTCATGCAGCCATGTTCAGGGCGAAATCTCAGAACCGTGCAGGGTGAACCCAAAAGGTTTCGCAAAGGTTCGTTCGTCGCCAGACCCTCTGAGTCGGGCGGATGGGTGCCGCCGTAGACACGGTGGTGCCGAAGCATTCTTTCGTTCCGTCGCGACTCCCGACGAGCCCATGTCGCATCCTCGGAATATTGCCGGACCGTGTTCATGTGCGGTGGCTACGGCCGCCGTTCGCCCAGCCTTCTTGTTGCGTTGGGACGATCGGAGAAGGCGTCGCCTGCAGCGCTTCAAGAACTGCTGTGGCCCCGCGGGCGCCGGCGCGTCATTCGCTCATTGCCGCGCCTGTAGTTGCCCGTGACCCTGGCCATGATCTCTTGCGGGTCGCCTCGAGTGACCTCGGAGAGGAACTTGACCGCTGTCCTCCCCCGCAGGATGGCCGCCACCCGGCCGTGATGCGTGACCACGACATCCCCGTTCTTGCGTTGGGTCCACTCGAACCCTTCCGGCTTTCCCATCCAGTGCATTGTTCCAGGAACCGGAGCGATCGGCCGCCGACCGTCTCGTTGGTGTCGGCCGGGTTTGGCGGTCGGAGCGGCGATGTGTCACCAAGCATGCTCCCGTTGCGACTCGCGCAAGGCGGATGGGTGCCGCCGCTGGAATTGGCATTCTGCCTCTTGTCGTCACGAGGCTCCATCCATACGGTTGCGGTGAGGCATCTCGTCGACGAGGAACGTGATGACCGAAACCACACTGAGAACCGCCGTGCGAGATGAGACCGGTGGGAAGCCTTCGTCGGGAGTGGACGTTGGAATCTGCGTCACGACGAACTACCCGGTTCGAGAACTACTCCGGTCCCTGCGGTGGGGGCGGTTGACGGGAGTGGATAGCCTCGTCGTCCCTGATCATTGGCAAGATTTCATCCCACAGGTGCTCTGGGAACCATCGGTGACGTGGCGAGCCCGTCATACGAACAGTCCGCATGACCTGCGCGAAGCGTTCACCGTACTGGGAGCTCTCGCTCGATCGGCGGGAAGGGTGCGCATTGGGGTGGCGGTGACCGAGATGCTGCGTCGGCACCCGGTGATGGTCGCCCAGGCGGCGCTCACACTGTCGGAGTTGACCAAGCGGCCCCCAATCCTCGGGGTGGGTGCAGGTGAGGGACTGAACACCGAACCGTACGGCGTGGCCGTGCAGAAACCGGTGGGGCGGTTCGAAGAGGCACTACAGGTGATTCGCCTCTGCTTCGAAACGTCCGGGGCGTTCGACTTCGAGGGCAAACACTTCCAACTCAACGGAGCGGTCATGGATCTGGCACCCTCCAACTCCAGAACACCGGAGATTTGGATCGCCGCGCACGGACCGAGGATGCTGCGACTGGTGGGACGCTACGGGGACGGCTGGATCCCGGTCCAGCCAATGCATGGTCCTGCCGAGTATGAACTCGGCTGGCGAACCATCCGGACCGCCGCCAGAGCAGCAAACCGGCGTGTCGAGTCGATCACACCCTCCCTCTTCGCATCCGTGGCCATGGCACCGACCGCAGCTCAGGTCGAGAAGCTACTCCGCTCCACGCTAATGAGGTACTGGGCGCTCATGGGTACCTCGGCCAAACAGTGGGCCGAGTTCGGTTCCGACCATCCGCTCGGCCCCGACTTCGGCGGCTACGGCCAACTCATTCCCGAAACCCTCGATAGAGGCGAAATCGACGCAGCCATCGCTCGGGTGCCGCCCGAACTGGTACGTGCGCGGCTCATGAGCGGAACTCCCCGACAGGTGGAAGCAACGATCAGGGATTTCGCCGACGCCGGCCTCCGCCACATCGTGCTGGCACCTGTCTCTGCCCTTGTCACGAATCGGTACCAAACCTATGCATTCGGGGCGATTCCTCGTCTCGTGCGCGCCCTCCGCTGACGTTCCTACCCTGCCACGAAGGTCGCTCGAGCGAGCCGAGATTGAGAATACGGCCGGCCGTTGCGCTCTTGGTTGTTGTTCCGGCCCGTCGCACTCCGTCCTGTCGATGGAACGACTGGACGGAAGTAGCGTTCGGACTTGGCTAGATCACGGAAGTGGCATGCCGGGCACCCCAACATCGATGGCGACGAGTGAGGCAGGAGCGAGGGGTGGCGTCGGCCCGAAGGCCAGGTTGACCACGTACAGCGTCTGCTTGAAGCCCTTGCCCGTGCCGAAGGCGACGCTCGACGGGAAGTTCAGCACTTCACCCACCGGGTCGTGGAACAACACGTCGACCGAGCCGTCGGTGTTGACGCGGAACACGGCGTTCTGGGCGACGGAAGCCACATAGATCGCGCCGTGGACGTCCAGCGCAATACCGTCGGGTATGGCCGGGAGCTCGCCGAGCGGACCCGCGAGGAACGGCCAGTCGGGCGTCTCGCCGAGACCGGCGAGCAGGTCGATGTTCCCAGCCGACCCATCGCGCTCGATCGGGACGGTCCAGAGCGAGAAGCCTTCGGCGTTGGCCACGGTCAGCACGCCCTTCCGGTATGCGATGCCGTTGGCGCCGACGGGTGTGAACAGGCCGGCGCCGCCGTTCCCTGCGAGCTGCGTCGACTCGAACCACTTCATCGCCTCTCCGTTGCGGTCGACCCGCCAGATCGCGCCGCGCACGTCGCCTGGCAGCTCGCTGGTGAGGATCCCTGTCGAGTTGGAGTCGGTGATGTACATGTTGCCGACCTTGTCGAACGCGATGCTGTTGGGGAAGCTCATCTGGTCGGTTCCGGGGATCAGCGTTTCATCCCCTGTCTTCCGGTCGAACTTGTAGACACCGGTGAAGCCTTCCCATTGCGCCGCGCCGTAGATGTTGCCCTGGGCGTCGGTGGCCAGGCCGAGGAATCCGGCTCCAGGGCCGCCCGCAGCCCAACCGTCGATCGTGCCGAAGACTTCGAAATCGCTCGAGCCGGGTCCGAACTTCAACAGCTCGCCGGTCAATGTGCTCGATACGAACACGTTGCCGGTCTTGTCGACCGCCACACCTTCGAGCGACGGCCGGGGCTCTTCGCTCACGACTTCGACGTGACTCGACGCCCCGGCGGGTATTACCGCCACCAACATCGCCAAGGTCACCAGCAGTGACACGAGGCCTCTGGACGAACCGGTCGGAATTTGCATGGCTAGCTCTCCCTTCGCCTTGAACGCACAGCGCGTTCAATCCCGCCTTGCTGGTGAAACTACACCGTCAATACCTGGCTGCGCGCCCAGAGTGCGGACGCGCCGCGACGCCCGGCGCGGGCCCGCCTGAAGCGCCGGTAGGAAACCGAGCGGGCTCATGAACGATGGGGTCCTCGATTCCCACATGGGACCCGTTCCCGGGCAGCGGGTGCGGCGGTGCAGGCGTGGCCGCAGCTGTGCCGAAGTGTGATTACCCGATCTCACTCATCCGTGTCAGAGGCTCGCCGAAGGTCGATGCTCGGACCCGCCCGAGTTCGACCGAGTGAGGTTCAACCGCCGATCGGCCCACTACCGGTACTCCTGAGAAGGAATACGACACCTTCCAGGCCCCGGTTGTGAGGCCGAATTCTGTCACACCTGATGCTTACTGTGATCATATGAGACGAACTGCTCTGGTTGATCGCACATCTGACGAAATCGAGACTTGGCTGGTCGCTGCCGAGCACGTCATTGGCCGGATCCGGGCCGAACAGATGGAGCTCCTGCGGGAGGTGGCTCGCCGTCAACTGCCCCTGGCCGACGGATGCCGCTCCCTGGCCGAATGGGCAGCCGGCCGGTTGGACATCTCGGCCAGATCTGCTCGCGGCCTCACCACCACCGCTCAAAAGCTCGGCGACCTCCCCACCATCGAGGCGGCGGCCTCCCGGGGAGAATGGTCCTTCGACCGCACCGTCGAGCTTGCCAAGCTTGCGACCTCCGAGACGCAACAGGCGGCTGCCGACGGGGTTCGGCACCTGGACATCGCCGGGCTGAAGCGCCAGATCGCCCACCGTCGCCGGCTCACCACAGCCGACGAGCAAGACATAGCCGCCACAGAGCACATCGTCCTTCGACCCAACCTGGACGAATCTCGTTGGGACATCTGGGGCAGACTGGGTGGCTACCACGGGCGCATCGTCGACAAGGCCTTGGCGACCCGGGCCGATCGACAACCCGCCCCGCCCGAGGGGATGCGCATCGGTTTCGGCAAGCGCCGCGCCGACGCCTTGGTGTCCGTCTGCCAGGACTCACTCGACGGAAGTCGTTCATCGGCGGCGGGTGAAGATCACCTGCCCCGGCTCGCGGCGCCGCTCGTGACCGTCTTCGTCGACGCAAACGAGTCCACCGCCACCAACGGCGAAACAGGAGCACACATCGAGGCGGGACCTCGAGTCGGGCCGGGCACTCTCGACCAGATCCTCTGTTCGGGCTCGGTGGAAGTGATCGGCCGAACCCAAGGCGGAACGCCACTCGCCGTCGCCCAGGCGGGTCGCCGCATCCCTCCCAAGCTGCGCCGCTTCGTCCTCGCCCGAGACGGCGCCTGCACCGCCGACGGATGCGACTCGCTCTACCGGCTCGAACCTCACCACACGATCCCCTACGCCGAGAGCAAGAGACACCACCCCGACGAACTGGCGACCCTCTGCTGGTGGCATCACCACGTGGTCATCCACCAGTTCGGCTACCGCATCGACCCAACCACCCCAAGAGGCCGCCATCGGTTCATACCTCCGGACCCGATCAGGTCAGCCGATCCCCCCTGACCCGAGCCCCACAGACCCGATCTTCCGAACCGGTTCTTTCGGGACCCGATCAGTTTCCCCTACTCGAACTCAGCCGGTAGACCGCGCCATGCGCGCAAGGACCCACCCACGATGGTGTCAACGGTCCAGCGCGCCGGTTGACTCTTCAGCCCCTCCGCACTCATGCCTGCGCCGGCCCCCCGCCGCGGGCTTGCCCGCGCGCCGGATGCGCCTAGGGACCGAGCAGGTCCAGCAGAGCGCGGTGGAGGAAGGCCGCCATCTGAGCGCGGGTGATGTTCAGCCCCGGGCAGTACTTCGTGTTGTCCGGGGGGTTGCACCCCAGGGTGATGCCGGAGGCGGCCAGTTTCTCGATGTCGTCCTCGAAGGTCCCGGCGTCGTCGGTGAACGGATCGTCGAGCTGCTCGGTCAGATCCAGCGCTCTCACCAGGAACGCCGCCATCTGATCCCGCTTCACCAGATCGCCGGGACAATACCGGTCGTTGGTGGGCGGGTTGCAGCCGATCGTGATCCCGGCCGCCGCCACACTGTTGATGGCGTCTTCGAAGATCGAATCGTCGTCATCGACGAACTTGTCAGGGCCGGCCGGCAGGTCGAGCGCTCGAGCCAGGAAGGCGGCCATCTGTCCCCGGCTCACACTGGCGTCGGGGCAATACATGGTGTTGGCGGGCGGATTGCAGCCCAGCGAGATCCCCTTGGAGGCGATCCAGTTGATGTCGTCCTCGAAGATGGAACCGTCGTCGTCCGAGAACCATCCCTCCCATTCGAACGGACCCCAATCGTCCGGGCACTCGTATTCGCGGTCGAAGAACCACAGGTTGGTGCCGGTTCCGGTGTTGCCGAGATAGGCGTTGAGAACGCCGCCGTCGTTCACCCAGATATCGGCCCGCCCGTCCCCGTCGTACTCGCCGACGTAGAGGCCCGCCCCCTCCGGAAGATCGATGTTGGTATCAACCGATTCGATGCCCATCACGTGCACCGTGGCCCCGCCGGCCTTCGGTTCAACCGCGTACAGGTCGGGGCGGTCATCGAGGTCGAAGTCACCGGCCCCGAACCGCCAGCCGGTCGTGTCACCGAAGGCACCTGCAAAAGACTCCAGCTTGGAGGTGAACCCGGTCTTGCCGTCCCAGACGACCACGTTGGTGGAGCCGGGCGCATGTTCGATCGCCAGGAGGTCGGGGGTGCCATCCCAGTTGTGGTCGGCGACCACGTAGTCGCTGCCGGGCCGTGACGGGATGGCCGTCTCGATCACTTCGAGCTCTTCCCAGCCGCCACTCAACCGGTAGAGGCGAATTTCCACGGTGGAACCCGCCTCGTCCATGAAGGCAACGTCAGTGCGCCGGATGCCCGAGAAGTCGCCGAGAACCACCGTTCGGTCGAGTGTCTCGCCGGTCGCCAGACCCTGTCCGATCGAACACTCGATGTAGCCGGAGCGAGCCGACGCAAAGGCTATTCGTACGCCGTCATCCTGCTGAGACAGATAGACCGGATCGGCGGCACCCGTGCCGGAAACGTCGGCGACCCTGTGCGTGTCGGGTAATCCGGAAAAGAAGGTCGACTTCGTATAGGCCAGATCGGTGAATGGCTCGGCCGCAGTGAGCGGCGGGAAGGACTCGAGTGGTTCCCCATACCCGGGTGTCGATGAGGGGCCTTGCCACGAGAAGTGCATGGGGTCCTTGAAGTCCTGCCAATCGCCACCCCAGCAGAAGCCGGCATCCTTCCACGCCTGGACATACCAGTCGGGCATGTCCGTGATGAGGGTCTCATCACTTCGGTACGGGTTCGTGTCCGAGTTGATGTCGATGGCAAAACCGAAGGAGTGCCGCGAGAAGCCGTAGCTCCCGCTCACCGTCCGCGCCGCGAAGCCCCACGTAGCCTCCGCCCGAGCCTCGTAGTAATTGCCCTTGACCGCTTCGGCCGACAAATTGGCCGCCACCTGTTGAAAGGCGGGTAGGGCGCGGGAATGGACCTTCTGGACCACGCCATCGCTCATGGGCACGGTCCAGTCGACCAACTGAGACCTGATCGCCCCCACGGTGCGGCCGAAATAGTCGCCATAGGGTCCACGGATCGCCTCGCTGTCCGGCAGCCAACCTTGCTGGCTGGCCAGCGGCGCCGAGGTGCGCAACGCTTCGCAGCCGTTCGATTCGTTGAAGCTGGGCCAGGTCTCTGTGCCCAGCGGCGCCGGCTCGGGGTGGAGATGTACCGGATCCGTCCGGTCCTCGTCGGCCAGGCCGGAGCCCAACGTCGCGACAGGGTCGGTTTGGGCGCCGGCGACCGGCGCCGACACAAAGAGAAGCGATAGAAGGGTCCCGACGACCAGGACCGGTTTCAGGGAAGTCCGCATCGGCAGAAGGCTAGCTCCAGCTGAGACGTCCGAAATCAAGCCCAGGTTAAGGGAGCCACAACTCGGCCAGGTCCGTATCTCGCCCGGACCCTCCCCTACAATGCCGCCATGTCTTCACCGGAGCCCTCGCGTCGAGAAATGATCCTCGACGCGGCCATCGCCCTCTTCCGGACCCACGGGTTCCATGGTGCGGGGATCGACGAAATCGGCGCGGCGGCAGGCATCTCCGGGCCGGGCGTATACCGGCACTTCCCGAACAAGCACGCCTTGCTGGTCGCCATGTCCGAACGCGTCGTGGACCGACTCCTGGTCCACAACGAACGAGTCCGTGCAGAGGAAACCGACAGCACGGCGGCGCTCGAGCGGCTCGTCCGGACTCAGGTCTCGTTTGCCCTCGGGTCGCGCGAGCTTCTCTCTGTCTACGTCCAAGAGGAGCGAAACCTCCCGGACCCCGACCGGGAGCGGATCCGGAAGAAACAAGCCCAATACGTGACGGGCTGGGTCGACTTCCTCGCCGAAATGGCTCCCACCGCCGATCGCAAAGAGCTTCGGTCGGTGGTTCTCACCGTGATCGGCATGATCAACGCCGTCACCTACCCCGGCGTCGACCCCGACACCGCCCGGCACGTGCTCGAGCAAATGGCCATGGCCGCCCTCCTCACCGGCGGGCAAGTCGTTTCGACCTGAC
The DNA here is from genome assembly GCA_965366365.1 of uncultured Acidimicrobiia bacterium. Taxonomy (GTDB): domain Bacteria; phylum Actinomycetota; class Acidimicrobiia; order Spongiisociales; family JAENVV01; genus CBDUEV01. The sequence continues at coordinate 12,965 of CBDUEV010000028.1, forward strand.
TCCTGGCGCCTGATGCCTTTGGTGTCACGCCAGGAAAGCGACGAGGGCCGCCCGAATGCGGTCGGCCTCGGCTTCGTCGGCCAGAGCCTTGAAGAGAGGCGGTCCCACCCCTGACGCATCCACGTCGTGGACGGGCGCCCTGGAGGCCGTGGGAACCGATGGGCGCGCCGATGAGCGGCACCGCACCTCGCCCACTTCGTCGAGGGGCACGTGGATGTGGGGGGCCAGGGATGGGCAGGGCCCGTCGGTGACCGACAACCCGCCGCTGTCGAGGGTCAGGGTTCGCTCGTTGACAGCCCTCGTCAGCGCGAACCACCCATAGGCAACGGCCACCAATGAGGAGCCGGCCGTGATCCACGAACGCAGGCGCCGCCCCCGCTTCCGCCCCACCAGGAGAGCCGCCCCGCCGAGGGCCAGGCCGAGGGGGGCGAGAACCATGTGGGCGACATCGCCCGGACGCCGGGTCCTGACGCTGATGACCAACTCGTGAGCGCATCGGTCGATGTGAGCGTTCTCCGTCAATGGTGCCCCGTTGCAGAAACACCCATGATCCGAGCCCTTCCGGCATTCCGTCAAATCCGGGGTCTGACCTTCGCCCCTTGCCGGCGTCGGTGCCGTTCGAGACACTCACGGTGGAGGAAACCATGTTCCCGAACCAGCCCGGGCTCGATCAGATGCGCGAACAACAGGAGCGCATGCGCCAGCAGCAACAGGACCTCAGAAACCGCCAGATGGCCGATCAATGGCAGAAGACCCACGGCGGCACAGCTCCCCCTCCGCTCCCCTCTACCGGCCCCCGCCCCGGTGTCGTTTCTCGGTTCTTGCGGTGGATCATCCGGCTGACCCTTTGGTTCGCCGGCGTCGGGCTCCTCGTGTACGCCGGGTTTGCCGCCCTGGGCGAGGAGTGGTCCTTTGCGGCCGGCGGTCTCGTGGGAGCCCTCGTGTTGTTCCTGCTGAGGCGACCTCTCCGCTGGCGTTGAACGGAGCCGTCGGTCACTCACTCACGATTGGGCGCCTTGAACCGACGAAGGGCGGCGCGGGCCAGCGACCCGAGTCCGGGTGAGGCGAGTGAAGAAACCACCCGATCCATCTCGAAACGAAGGACGAGGTCCGACGGAACGGACGATGGAAGCTGCGCCATCCTCCGCAACGGGCTGATCATCACCTCGGCGATGAGATCCTCATCTCCGATGGCGACTCCGGTGACAGACCCGGCATCCGAACCATCCGCAAGCACGAAACGGCTCTCTGACCGCAATTCCACCGAGCCTTTGGGAATCCTGTCGAACACGATCTCCACCGTGCGCTCATCCTCGAACTCCGAGCGGGGTACCTCCTTGTAGGAGTAACGCGTATCGCTCGCCGGCTTTCGGATCCCCACATCCCAGTCTCGACCAGGCGATACGGCGCGAGAAGGGCGCTGGTACACCGAATCACGCACCAGCGGCAAACGCCGGAACTCCTCCTGGCTCAGGTCCAACCTCACTGCGTCCTCCCCGCCGAGGCGGACCTGACTCAACGCCACCCGCCTGAACTTCTCGGGGTGAGACGGCGGCCCAACCACCAGATGGGACACGCGTCGCGCAGCCGGATCGACGATCAGGTTGCACACTTCCCCTTGGTTCACGTCGCCCAGCAAGGCGGGCTGGCCGAACCACAGCCGCTTCACGAGCGCACTCCCACGGAGCTGCTGATATGACCTCCGAAGCGTCCCGCCACGGACCCCGTCACCCTCACGGCGAGTCCGACTCTCGTTCGGCCTGAACGGCGGCGGCCGAGCTCCCCACCTGCCTCGATATGGCCCTGATGGGAGCGCTACCGAGGTTGACGAGGGACAAGCCCACGGCTCTGGGGAGTTCGCGGAGTCGAGGTCCGCCAACGAAACCACGGCGAACGAAGTAGACCCACAAGCCGGCCGCAAGGAGTCCCATCGAGCCGAGCAACCAGAAGAACCCGTCGTGCCACGTGGCACCTGGCACCCGGGCGAAGTTCATGCCCCAGAGGCCGGCGATGAGCGACAGCGGCAACAGGATCGCCGAGAAAACGGTGAGCACCTTCATGATCTCGTTCGTGCGGTCGGCCACCACGCCGCGATACGTCTCGAGAACCGATCCGAGCAGAGTGCGAGCCGAGTCGAGCGACTCCACCAACCGGAAGTGATGGTCGTACACGTCGGCGAACAGGCGACGCGCCGGAATCCCAAGCAGGTCAAAACCGACGTGACTGAGCCTCGCCAAGACGTCCCGCTGGGGTCCCAGCACCCTACGAAGCACCACGACATCTCGCCGCAGGGCCTGGCTCTCGCTCAGAACCCTCGGATCGCCCTCGAGGGCGGCCGCCTCCAATCCATCGAGGCGGTCGTCGAGAATCTCCAACAACGGCAGGTAACGCCTGATGCCGAACTCGGCGATCATCGCCGCCACCCCACCCGGACCGGCGGTCGTCAGGTAGTCCGTGTCCGTGATGTGGTCGGCGACCCAGTCGACGCTGAAGACCGGGCCGGTATGCACGGTGAGAAGGAAGTCGGAGCCGATGAAGAAGTCGAGCTCGGTGGTCGAAAGCCGGGTCTCCTCGGCGGTCACCACGCCATGCAGCACCACAAAGAGGTACCGGTCGTGGTCGTCGACCTTCGGCAACAGCGTGGTGTCGAGCACGTCCTCGATGCTGAGCGGATCGAGGCCGAACTCGGCTGCCAGTTCCCAGATCTCGGCGGGCTGAGGATCGGCGATGTCGAGCCACACCCAACCGCCGGAGCGCCGACACTCTTCCAGTTCCGGTCGAGGACGCTCCCTGGCCGAGGTGTCGTCCAGCGCTTTGTGGAAGAGTCTCTGCACTTCCCGGATGCTAGTGACGCGGATGTTCTGAGCGGGATGTAGCCTATTCCCGTGCCGACAACGATGATTGTCGAGATCTATCGAGGGAGCCGACAGGTACGAGATGGATCCCGAGATCGGCGAGATCCGCACGCCGGCGCGGTCACGCTCATCGAGTAGGCCACAGCAGGTATTTCCAGAGAACTTCGGGCGGTCATCGGTGTCCTACCTTCGACGGCCCCCCGCCGAGAGACCACAGACCCACCGTACGACAAGGAAGGGACCCCGTGCCCCACGGTGCCCACACCCGAAACCCATGGCGTAGCCATCCCGGGGTTCGATCCGATCAGCAACTCTCGCGCGGCGAAAGGGCCGCCGACCGAATGCGCAACGCAATGGGTTCGTGGGGCTTTGTCGCCGCGGCACTGTTGTTCCTGGCCGGCTGGATGCTCGGCAACCGCAGCACCGGCTTCGATCCCTACCCGTTCATACTCCTGAATCTGATCCTGTCGTGCATTGCGGCCCTCCAGGGCTCCATTCTCCTCATCGCCGCTCGGCGCCAGGATCAGGTCTCCAGCGAGCTGGCCATGCATGACTTCGAGACCGACCGGGACGCCGTCGGTCACATCCTCGCCATCGAGAATTCCGTCGCCGAGATTCACCGGGTCGTGACCCGTGCGGGAACAGCCGATGTGTGAGCTCCTTGGCGCCGCCACCACTCCCGACGGCCAGGTCCGCTGATGCTGTGGTTGAGCGAACAGCTAGGCATCGACGCCGCGCAGCTCGCCAAGTACATCGGGTCGTTCGTCACCCTGGCGGTGATCCTGACCGGGCGGTGGTTCGCCATCCGAATGATCAGGCGGTCGCTCGAATCCGAGGCCGCCTATCGGGCTCAGAAGGCAACCACCTACACGGCCACCTTCCTTCTGGCGCTCAGCCTCGGGTGGATCTGGTTGGACACCTTCGACAACCTCGCCACCTACCTTGGCCTCGCCTCGGCGGGCGTGGCCATTGGCCTGTCGGACCTCCTCAAGAACATGGCTGGCTGGATCTACATCTTGACTCGTCGGCCGTTTCGGGTGGAAGACCGGATCGAGATCGGGGGCACGAGCGGCGACGTGATCGACATCCGGCTCTTTCGTTTCAGCCTGATGGAGATCGGTGGGTGGGTCGACGCCGACCAATCGACGGGCCGGATCGTCCATGTCCCGAACGGGTCGGTGTTCACGTCGCAGATCGCCAACTTCACCGAAGGTCTCGCCTATGTGTGGCATGAGGTGCCCGTCCTGGTCACGTTCGAGTCAGATTGGCGTGCGGCCAGAAACCTGATCACCACGGCCGTGAGGACACACGCCCCCGACGTGGAGAAATCCGGGGCGAGGATCCGCCGGCAAGCCCGCAGCTACCACATCAAGCTCGGGGCGCTCACCCCGATCGTCTATATGACGGTGCGGGACTCCGGCGTCCTCCTCACGGCCCGTTTTCTCGTGTTGCCGCAGGCACGCCGGTCCACAGAGGAAGCCGTCTGGACGGCCATCCTCGACGGAATGGCCGAAGCCGCCAACATCCATCTCGCCTACCCGACGACGAGAACCTACCTCGAGGGTCCGATCGAGCTTCGGACGGTCGAGCCACCCGACGGCGGCACATAGCCCGAAGGCGGTCCGCCGATCGAGAGGGACTCAACGCAGCGCGAGAAAGATCCCCGATCGGACCTTGGGTTCGAAATAGGTGGACTTCGGAGGCATCCGACCACCAGCGTCCGACACCGACATCATGTCGGCGAGGGCTACGGGAGCCAGCACGAAGCCGGCGCCCGACCTGGCGCGATGCTCCAGATCCGCCAAGGTCACCGATCCGGGGACGTACTCGAGCCGCGGATCGGAGGTGGGGTCGTCGATGCCCAGCACCGGCCCGAGAAGGAGGTCCTGGAGTCGAGCAGGATCGAGGGAGTCTGGCGGGCCGAGTGAAGGGTCTAACGGCACGTCCACGACGTACCAAAAACCCGATACCCACACGCCGATCTGTCCCTGCCGCACCGGGCGGGCTGCTTCGCGTTGAACGGGACGGGCGCCCCAATCGCTCAGGATTCGCTGGAGGCGACTCGGGTCGGGAACATCGTGGACGATTCGGTTGAATTCGACGATCTTGAGATGATCATCGGCGAAGAGCACCGTGAAGACGTTCGGAGAGCGCGGACCGCCGCGGGCCGACGGCCCTTCCCCCCGACTGTACGCCACGGCGGCTTGGGAGCGATGGTGCCCGTCCGTGATGTAGGCATGTTCGACCTCTTCGAACGCCGCCACGAACGCCACCACCAAATCGTCGGGGATCGCCCACACCTCCTGCCGGAGCCCGTCACTGCTCTCGAAGGAGAGGAGGGGCTCGAGCAGTTCGACCGCAGCAACCAGATCGACGATGCTTTCCGTCGAGCGGTACGCCACGGCAATGGGGCTCGAGGAGACTCCCACCACTTCCAGATGGCGAACGAGTTGGTGCACCTGCTCGGGGCGGGTGCCCTCATGCGGGAGGACGGTTCCGTTCTCGTACTCGGTCGCCGCAACATCGGCGACGACCCCGGTTTGGCTCCAGGCGCCATCCGAAAGGCGATACAGGAAAAGATGCTCACCGAGCGGACCGTTGAAGACGCCCTCCGACATGAGCCTCCCCACCTCCCGGGCGGAGGCGCGCATCGCCCCGTCGACAGAACCGTGCTCTTCGGGCGGCTGCATGGCGTGCAGCCACGAAAACGGATCCCGCATTCGCAGCGCTCGTCTCGCCTCGGGGGTCATCGAGTCGAAGGCGGGTCCCGAGACGCGGACGGCGAGATGAGGATCGACCAGGTGAACAGAAACGGGAGCGATGCGCATGTCAGCCGTGAGCCGTCTGGAAGTCTCCCATGAACTCAACGAGCGCCTCCACGCCGTGACGAGGCATGGCGTTGTAGATGCTGGCCCGGATCCCGCCCACGTCGCGATGGCCTTTCAGGTTGAGCATGTTCTGGTCGGCGGCCTCGGCGACGAACCGTTGCTCTAGCTCCTCGGACGGGAGGCGGAACACCACGTTCATGTGGGATCGGCTGGCCACCTCGACCGGGCTTCGGTAGAAACCGCCGCTGGCGTCGAGCGCCTGGTAGACCATCCCCGACTTGGCGGCGGCGGCCTCCTCCATGCCGGCCAGACCGCCGTTGTCCCTCATCCAGGCGAGCACCTTGCCCACCATGTAGATGCTGAACACGGGCGGTGTGTTGTACATCGAACCCTTGGCGGCATGGATGTCGTACCGCAGATACGCAGCCAGATCGCGATTGGTCTGGGCGAGGATGCTGCGTCTGATGAACGTGATGTCGACGCCGGCCGGCCCCAGGTTCTTCTGCGCTCCTCCGTAGATGATGTCGAAGCGTTCCCACGGCACGGGCCGGCTCATGTAGTCGGAACTCATGTCACCAACGAGCGGGACACCCACGTCGGGGAACTCGGCGAGGCGGATGCCTCCGATGGTCTCGTTCGAGGTGATGTGCAGGTAGCGCGTGTCCGGCTGGATGAGGAGCTCGGCGTCGGTGGGCATGCGGGTGTAGCCCGATTCCCTCCCGTCCCAGGCGGCGTAGACATCGCCATGATGCGTGGCGTCGTCGAGGGCCTTGCCACCCCAGGCGCCCGAGTTCACGTAGGCACCCTTTCGGCCCGCGCCCAGCAGGTTCATGGCCACCATGGCGAACTGCAGGGTGGCTCCTCCGCCGAGGAACAGCACATCGAAATCGTCAGGCGCCTCGAAGACCTCCCGGGCGAGACGAGTGGCGTCGTCCTGGACACCTTGGTACGCCTTGGACCGGTGACTCATCTCGATGAGGGACATCCCCGATCCGCCGAAGTCGACAAACTCGGCTTGTGCCTCTTTCAGCACCGAAAACGGCAGGGTGCACGGTCCCGCGCTGAAGTTGATCGCTCGCTCACTCATTATCTCGGCTCATTCCTCGATGGGTTCCCTCGTTGTCACTCTATGGGCTCCTCGTGCCTCACGCCGACGCTGAGCACGTGTTGGGTTCCACGAATCTCATCGATCAAGGCATCGTCGATGCTCCGGTCGAGCCGCAGGCTCGCCACCGCCGAGGCACCGCCCAGCAGGACCCGGTTGTCCATCTGTTCGACGTTGACCGCGGCGGCCCGGAGCACCCCCAGCACCTCGGACAGGACGCCCACCCGATTGAGATGCCTCACCACCACGGCACAGGTTCCGCGCGGCCGCGTCTCGAGGTTCACGCAGTTGACCACCTGTCCGCGCTCATAGGAATCGATCACCTCCACCACTCCGTCGGCGATTGCCTGCTGGGCCTGCTCGGTCGAGGCTCCGATGTGATGGGTCCCGTAGACGGAGGGGTGGGCGGCCAGCTCGGACCGGAACTCGGCCTCTCCCGCCGCAGGTTCGTCGGCAAACACATCGAGACCCGCTCGCATCCCCCGCTCGTTCAGCGCTTGGAGTAGGGCGGGCTCGTCGACGATTTCGCCGCGCGACGTGTTGATGATCCAGGTTCCGTCTCTGCAGAGCGCCAGCAATTCGGCGTTGACCAGACCTCGGGTTGACTCGTTGAGAGGCACGTGGAACGAGAGAATGTCCGCCCGGCTGAACAACTCGGCGTCCGACTGGACGAAAGCGACCCCCGCTCGGAAGGCTGCGGCAACCGTAGCCGGCTCGCGGCCAGGTCGATCGACCGCCAGCACGTTGAGTCGGAAGGCAGTCGCCCGCCTGGCCACTTCGAGCCCGATCGAACCGAGGCCCACCAAGCCCAGTGTCTTGCCGGCCAGGCCGTCCGCCTGGGAGTAGAACTTCTTGCGCCACCGGCCTTGGCGCAGGTCGGCGACGGCGTCGGGAATGCGACGGTCCAACCCCAGCATCAACCCCATGGCGAGTTCGGCGACCGCCACGGCGTTCTTTCCGGGCACATTGCACACGTACACGCCGCGCCCTGCCGCTGCCTCTTTGTCGATGGTGTTGGTCCCCGCTCCGGCGCGCACAATGAGGCCGAGGCGGTCGCCGGCCGCGATCGTGGCGGCGGTCACCTTGGTGCTTCTCACCACAAGGGCGTCGAAACCGCCGATTCGCGTCGGAATAGTGGCTTCGTCCAAGCCCGGCTCAACCACGCAGTCGTGACCGGCCTCGGTGAGGGTCGTCAGCCCGGTGGACGAGAAGGTGTCAGCGAAAAGGATTCTCATGGTCTTCTTTGTAGCAGCCGCATCATGGCCGGGCTCTACCCGGCCAGCCACGCCAGGACGCCGGCGGCGGCCAGGGCGACGAGGCCGAGCAGGAGAAGCGCGGCATTACGTTCGATGAAACCGGGCGGCTTCTCAGTCGGCACCTCGAACCCCAGCACCTCACAGGCCTCGGCCACTTGGCCGGCCGGGACGACGAGGCGCCCCCTGCTGGGTCCCTGCCGCCCCAGATCGTCGACGAAGACCTCGGCGCTCACACCGAGGGCGTTGAGCTTCGCCTTGGCGACCTGCGCCTCGGTGGAATCGAGGTACTCGTGGATGTCGACCAAGCCTTCCATGAACGGAGCCTACCGTCGGCGAAAGTCGGCCGGGACGCGGGAACGGTCCCACGCAGCCCACTAGCCTCCTGGCTCATGCCGGTTCTTTCTTCACAACTCGCCACGGACGTCGAACCGTATCTCTCGAACCGAGCGGCCATGATCGAGAAAGTGACGGAACTCGAGGAACTGCTGGCCAAGTCACGGGCCGGGGGTGGACCCAAGTACGTGGAGCGTCACCATCAACGCGGCAAGATGCTGGTGCGCGAACGGATCGAGCTCCTCATCGACCGAGACACCCCGTTTCTGGAGCTCTCCCCGCTGGCCGCCTGGGGCACCGAATACCTGCTCGGCGCCAACGTCGTCACCGGGATCGGGGTGGTGGAGGGCGTCGAGTGTGTGATCTCCGCCAATGACCCGACCATGCAGGGTGGATCTTCCAACCCGTACTCCCTGGCCAAGAGCCTCCGGGCCCAGGACCTGGCCAAGATCAACCGGATGCCGCTCATCAACCTCACGGAGTCGGGCGGCGCAGATCTCCCCCGCCAGGCCGATGTCTTTCTCACCGGCGGTAAGTGGTTCCGCAATCTCACCAACCTCTCGGCAATGGGGATTCCCACCCTGGCGCTCGTTTTCGGCAACTCCACCGCCGGCGGCGCCTATGTGCCCGGGATGTGCGACTACTCGGTGATGGTCAAGGAGCGTGCCAAAGTCTTCCTGGGTGGACCGCCGCTCGTCAAGATGGCGACCGGGGAGGAATCGACCGACGAGGAACTCGGCGGAGCCGACATGCATTCGCGGGTTTCGGGACTCTCCGACTACTACGCGGTCGACGAGTACGACGCCATTCGCATCGGACGCCAGATCGTCGCCCATCTCAACTGGAGGAAGAAGGGCTACGGACCCACGCGTCCGGTATCCGAACCGCTCTTTGACCAGGACGAGCTTCTCGGAGTGGCCTCAGCCGATCTGAAGGTGCCGTTCGACATGCGGGAGATCCTGGCTCGGGTGGTGGACGGTTCGGAATTCGACGAGTACAAGCAGCTGTACGGGTCCTCCCTGCTGACGGGATGGGCGTGGATCCACGGATTTCCGGTCGGCGTGGTCGCCAACCAGCAGGGAGTGCTCTTCTCGGAAGAGGCTCAAAAAGCCACCGAGTTCATCCAGCTCTGCAACAAGCAGGACACCCCCCTCATCTTCATGCACAACACGACCGGTTACATGGTGGGGAGGGAATACGAACAGCGCGGCATCATCAAGGACGGAGCCAAGATGGTCAACGCCGTCTCCAACTCCAAGGTGCCCCACATCGTCCTTCTGATCGGCTCGTCGTACGGGGCCGGGAACTATGGGATGGCCGGCCAGAGCTTCAATCCGCGCTTCCTGTTCGGATGGCCCAGCTACCAACTGGCGGTGATGGGCCCCGAGCAACTGGCGGGCGTCATGTCGATAATCAGCCGCGCCAACGCCGAAGCGCGGGGCCAGGAGATCGACGAGGCTGCGGACGCGGCGATGCGGAAGGCGATCGAGGATCAGATCGAGGCCGAGCAGGTTTCCTACTTCACCTCGGCGCGGGTTCGGGACGACGGAATCATCGACCCCCGTGACACACGGCAGGTCCTGGCCATGGCGCTCTCGGCAGTGCACTCCGACGAGGTGAAAGGCACCGACTCCTTCGGTGTCTTCAGGATGTAGGAGCGGACGATGATCGCCAAGCTGTTGATCGCCAATCGGGGGGAGATCGCCCGCCGCATCATGAGAACCTGCACAGACATGGGTATCGCCACCGTCGCCGTCTTCTCCGATCCCGACGCCCGGGAGCCGTTCGTCGAGGAGGCCGACGAGGCGATCCACCTTCCCGGCGCAGCCGCCACAGACACCTACCTGAACGGTGCCGCCATCATCGCCGCGGCCAAGACGACAGGAGCCGACGCCATCCACCCCGGGTACGGCTTCCTCGCCGAGAACGCCGTCTTTGCCCAATCGGTCATCGACGCCGGCCTCATCTTCGTCGGTCCGACGCCGCCCACCATCGCCGCCATGGGTTCGAAGCTCGAATCGAAGCGGCTCATGGTGGCGGCCGGAGTCCCGGTCCTCGTCGGCGAGGATCTGACCGGAATGGATCCCGCCGAGATCGCCGCAGCCGCCGAGCGCCTCGGCTATCCCGTCTTGGTCAAGGCCTCGGCGGGAGGCGGCGGCAAGGGGATGCGCATCGTTGCCCACGCAGACGACCTGCCGTCCGCCGTCGAGTCAGCCCGCCGCGAGGCCATCGCCTCGTTCGGAGATGACACCCTGTTCGTGGAGCGGTACATCGAAGCACCGCGCCATGTGGAGATACAGATCTTCGGTGACGGCCATGGCAACGTCGTGCATCTCTTCGAACGGGAATGCTCGATCCAACGCCGTCATCAGAAGATCATCGAGGAGTCGCCATCGCCGGCTGTCGACGACGCGCTACGTGCCGCCATGGGAGAGGCGGCGGTGGCGGCGGGAGTGGCGGTCGAGTATCTCGGCGCAGGCACCGTGGAGTTCCTGCTGACGCCCGAAGGGGAGTTCTTCTTCCTGGAGACAAACACCCGCCTTCAGGTCGAGCACCCGGTCACAGAGATGGTGACCGGCCTCGACCTCGTACGACTCCAACTCCTCGTGGCCGCCGGCCATCCTCTCCCGCCCGATGTGCACGACGCCACCATCTCCGGCCACGCCATCGAAGCCCGTCTCTACGCCGAAGACGCCCGCAACGACTACCTGCCTCAGACCGGTCCGGTCCACCGGCTCTCGCTGCCCCCGACGGTCAGGCTGGACAGCGGACCTGAGGACGGATCGCACGTGTCGGTCTACTACGACCCGATGCTCGCCAAGGTGATAGCCCACGGACGTACCCGCCAGGACGCCGTCCGGATCCTGGCCCAGGCCTTGGCAACCGCCGAGATTCATGGGGTGACGACGAACCGGGACATGCTGGTCAGGGTCCTGCGCCACCCCGAGTTCCTGGCAGGCCACACCGACACCCACTTCCTCGACAGGCACGGACCCGTCGAGATGGCCCAGCCCCTGTCCGACCAGGCCGCGGAACACCGGCACGCCCTCGCCGCGGCCCTGGCAGCTCAGTCGGCCCGGCGCTCCGCCGCGGGTGTCCTGCCCGGCGCAGCGTCTGGGTGGAGAAACAGCCCCTCGCAACCCCAACTCGTCGCCTATCGCGGCGACAACGAACCCTTCACGGTTGGCTACCGGTTCGGCCGGGACGCCTTCGAAGCGGGTATCGACGGTGAGCCACTTGGCGCGGTGGTCGTTCGGGAGCAGTCGCCGTCTCGTGTGGAGTTGCTGATCGACGGCCGCCTGTGGCGGTACCGAGTCCATCAGGTGGGCGAGACGGTCTATGTCGATGGCACCGATGGCTCGTCTTCCTTGAGCGAACTGCCACGTTTCCCGGTCACCGAAGCTCCTCGGGCGGCGGGCTCGCTCATGTCGCCGATGCCCGGCAAGGTGATCAAGGTGGAGGTGTCACCGGGTGCCGCCGTTGCCCAGGGCGACGTGCTGGTGGTCGTGGAGGCAATGAAGATGGAGCACGCCGTCCGTTCACCGGCTGCGGGCCGGGTCACCGAGGTGTCCGTGACGGAGGGCGATCAGGTGGAGAACGAACAGCTCCTGGTGATCGTCGAGCCAGACGACGCCGGCTGAGGGCGTACCGAGTCTCCTAGGACGGCGCGACGGGGGTCGGGGCGGCGCTGCCCGGGATGGTGAGCGGCAGGCGGACGGTGAAGACCGTGCCATCGCCTCGCTTGCTCTCGAACGAGATCTCGCCACCGAGGTAGCGCTGGGTGAGTAGGCGCGCCCCATAGGTGCCGAGGCCGCGACCCTCGCCTTTGGTCGTGAAGGACCTCTGGAAGATCTGGAGTCGAGCCCGTTCTGGGATGACTCCTTCGTTGTGGACCGAGAACCGGACATGAGAGCCATCGAGGCCGCAACGAAGCGTGACCCGGCCACCGTTCGAGGTGGCCTCGAGAGCGTTCTTGGTCAGGTTTCCGATCACGCGGCCCAACAAGACAGGGTCGGACACAAACCTGACAGGCTCAGCAGTGTCCTCGATGGCAACGATCTTCCCGGCGGCCACCTCGTGAGTGGCGTACACGCTCGAAACGGTGGCGAGAAGCACCCCCGAGTCGATCTCCTCCGCGTGTGCCGACAGCTCGTTGCTCTCGGCCGCGAGGAGCACACGCTGCCCTTCTATCTCGCCGATCAGCTGCTCGGAGCTGTGCTCGATCATCTCCAACAACTCGTCTCGTTCCTCGCCGGAGATCGTCCGGGCCATCGTGGAGAGCCCCCGAACGCCCGTTGCCGTGTTCATGATGTCGTGGAAGAAGATTCGCTCGAGCGACTGACGTCGCTTTTCGTCGCTGATGTCGAGAGCGGAGAACAACACGAACTGTTCGTCGCCGACGGAGAAGGGCGTAGCCGTCACCCTCAGATCGAGCGGATCGCCTCCCTCGCGGAGAATGCGGCACTCGTGCTCGTGGGTGTGCCCGAGCCGTGCCTGGCGGAGGGCCTGGCCGGCGCCGCAGGCCGAACAGTATTTCGAGGTGCCACATCCGTCTGGGCCGACCCTGGCCCTCCGGCAGCCGACCAGCTCTCCCGGCCGCTGTCCGACGGCCTCCTCGACGGCTACTCCGAACGTGTCAGCAAGAGCCTTGTTGGCGAAGATGATCTGTCGTTTGGAGTTGAGAATCGAGATGTAGCCGCCGGATCCGTCGGCCACCCGCATCATCAGAGGGTCATCCTTGAGGCGATCGAGATGGCCGAAGAGCACTTCGGGCGTATCACGCCCGGCCGGTTCGAACTCAGTCGGCATCGTTCCGTCGATCACACCACGCTCCTCGTCGCGCCCTACGACTGCGCACCGCAGTCGCATGATCCATCCAGTTCTTGATCGGCATCTCCGCTCAGAAGATTGAGCCAGTCCTGGCGATGCGGGCCGACCCGGACCCCCAGACCGGCCCCTCATCTGAGCCTTCACGTCATTTGGTCGACGGGCCAGACGGGAACACGGTGGGCGCCGTCGCTCGCTCGGCGCAGCCGAAAGCTTCGACGGGCGGAGATGGGCAACGGTCTCTGACTCGGCGAGGAACCACCGCCATCGTTCTGGATAACGCTCGTCAGTTAGGAGGCTCGAGCTCGCACCAACGAACGAATCAACCAAACGAGTACCACCAGTGGCGCCCCTACCCCCACCAGCAGCACCAAGGACTGAACCAGCGGTTGTGAGCTCGGGTCAGTCGAGGCGCGCACCACCAGAAGGGGAAAAACGGCGGGGAAGATCCACCCGAACGGCCAAACGAGAGTGCCGGCCAGTTTTTGGCGCAGGGTCCAGACCGTCGACATCCAAAGCAGCACGACGCCGACCAACCATCCCACACCCGGAAGAATGAGCGAGCCGACGGAGATGCCGAGGAGGGCGATGACCTCTTTCACGGGTGAGGACTTGCCACCATCGGGCACGGCCCCGGCCTCAGCCGCAATCGACTGCGGCGAGCCGAGTCGGTCGAGCACCGTGCGGATCTCGGCCTCGTTCGCATTCGGTGACAGAGCCTGTTCGATGTGAGACTCGATGTCCGAGACGATCGAGCCTTGCTGAGCCTTTGGCAGGGTTCTCGTGGCGGCCCGAACCTCAGCGAGGTATCTGTCTACAAGTGAAGTTGATGTCATGTTGTGTGTTCCTCCGATTCGGACAGGACTTGATCGACTGTGTCTCGAAACCGAGCCCAGTCACGCCGGAACTCGGCAAGGGCCGAGAATCCTGCCGCGGTGAGCGCGTAGTACTTGCGGGGTCGAGCAGGACCGTCCTGTCGCCATGTCGTGGTGACAAGACCGGCATCGTGGAGACGCCCCAGCAACGGGTACATGGTTCCCTCGCTCGTTACGAGTCCGTCGTGGCCGGCGAGCGTCTGGACGAGCTGGAATCCATACATCTCGGCGGTCGAGAGAAGTGACAACACGCAGTACTCGACCACGCCTCGACGGAGTTCGGTGAGACCAGAGCCTTGATAAGTACCCATGCCTGACATGATACCTTGTCTGACAAGGTATAGGAAACATTTTCGGAGTCTTCTCGAAATGTATCGTCGGCTGGCCCAGAGCCGGGGAGGGGCGTAGCATTCCTCACCATGGGTCCACGAAAGACGGCGCTCTGGGCGTCGTCCCTGCTCCTCGTCCTCGCCGTCATCGGCGGAATCGCGTCGGTCATCGCACGTCCGGTCGACGTGACCGGCGCGACACGGCCTCCGCTCGCACAGGCGGTGGAGGAGCCGATCAGCGAATCCGGCCCAGCTGCATCCCCTACCGAGGCCGCCCCGCTGACCGAAGACGGGACGGTGCCCGAAATCGCTCAGTCATCCTCGGCCCGTGACACCACATCGCCCGACACCACGGCTCTCGGCGCGCCCACAGGGGAGGGCGGGACGCTGGGCTCCGACACTTCATCGTGTTTGACGGGACAGGAACACGCCCCTTCGGGTGAACTCATCGCGGTGCCAGGCACGTCAGAGCCCTCGGGTGGTGGCGAGCTGACCACATACCTCGTCGAAGTCGAGGCAGGATTGGCCGTCGACGCCGAGTGCTTCGCCGCCGAGGTGGACAGGATCCTGGCGGACGACCGCAGCTGGGGCGGCGACGGCTCCATGTCGATGCAGCGGGTCGATTCGGAGCCCGCCGCCTTCACGGTCACCCTCGCCTCTCCCGCCACCACCGACACCCATTGCCGGCCGCTCGAAACCAACGGGATCTACTCGTGCTGGGCCGGCGATGGCCGCGCCATGATCAACGTGTGGCGGTGGGAGCACGGCACGGAGGAGTACGGAGGTGACCTCGACACCTACCGCGAGTACGTCATCAACCACGAAGTGGGCCACGCCTTCGGGCACGGTCATCGTCAATGCACCGAGGTCGGCGACCTCTCTCCCGTAATGGCTCAACAAACCAAGACCTTGGCCGGGTGCCGCCAGAACGGCTGGCCGCTCACCTGGGAACGCTGAGATCTCGCGCTAGGAGTCGAGCAGCATCCTTCGTACCTCGTCCCAGTCCTCACCGGCGGGGACTTCGGTCGCCAGCTCACCGATGAGACGTTTGGTGGCTGTCACGGATTCGGGCACGAGCGTGGCCGCGTGGCGAGCAAGCTCCATCGCCACCTCAAAGGCGTGGCCGGCGGGCACCAGGCGTCCCACGTAGCCGGCCGCATGCATGTCGGTGGCGCCGAGTCGTTCGTTGAGGAGAAAGAGCCGCGCCACGAGCTGGCGGCCACCGACCGCCAGCAAGCGCCCCACCCCGTCCGGCCGATAGAGGATTCCCAGCCGCGCCGCCGGGATCTCGAAAAAGGCACCCTCCCCCGCCACCCGTACATCGCACGCCGCAGTGAGTTCTACACCGGCACCCAGGCAGGCGCCTTCGATGGCCGCAATCACCGGAACCGGGGCGTCGTGAATCGCTTCTGCTGCATCGGCCAACCCTTGCTCGACAACGAGATCTTCGGAGGTGCCGGTGAACTCCGAAAGGTCGGCGCCCGCAGAGAAGACGGATTCGGATCCTGTCAGCACGACCACGTGCGCTTGATCGGCCGCTTCCCGGACCGCCCCGGCCAGGTCGGTCATCATGGCTCTGGTGAGCGCGTTGCGCTTGGAGGGGTGGGCGATACGTAGAACCGCAACGTCGCCGACGAACTCTCTCTGAATCGATCCGGGCACCGGCGCAGGCTACCGGATCGCCCGGCGACGCGGTTGGGGCCCGGCGTGATGCCGGGCCCCAACCTGTCGCCCCGTTTCTCTTCGTTTTCCGGTGGGCGGTCAGCCCCCCCAGGTCAACCGGAGGAGAACTGGCTTCGTCTACTCCGGTTCCGCCACCAGAAGCACGCCTCCCTCGTTTGCCGGCGCGGGGCTGTTCGGTGATCGGCGTCTCACGGCCTTTCGCTCTCCAAGCCACGCGACTCGGCACTCACCACAGTACGCCGACGCCGACTGCTTGAGTGCAACCTTTTTTCGCGACCGCTCGGAGAGCGCGCGGGACCTCATTCCGTGATCGATCCTGCAGAATGGACACGGCGACACTCGACGGGTCGCGTCCCTTTCCTCACTCGTCGAGGATCCCGAGGGCGCCCACGGCGGCCAGCTCGGTGGAACACACGGTGTTGACGATCGACACGACGTCTTCGGTCGACCAGCTGAGGCCGGCCGTGACATTCGCCTGGAGCGTCACCGATTTCGAGGTCAGCTCGGCGGCGACGGCCGGCGCCAGCTGCTGGGCGGCAGTGGACACCTCCGCCGCGGCGGTGCGGGCCGAGGTGGAGTTGTCGGCGTCGACGCCCTCGAGCTCCGGAACGACCGAGGCGCAAAACGCCTCGACCGCTGCCTCGTCGGAGACGATGGTGTCCCCGGCTCCGCACGCAGCGAAGAGGAGGCAGAGGACGAGCGGCCAGACTCTCATCGGCGAGATGGTAGAGCCTCCCAGCCGGCATGCCCGGCAGAGGCAGCGCCGCTCATCAGCCCATCGCCAGCCCGGATGGCCGACGAGTACTCACGTAGAGTCCGCAACGGACAGCCAACCACGCGGCACCGGACAAGGGAGGGACGCTGATGGGCAGCCACGACATCGACTACTCGATCCACGGGGACGACATCCAGTTCGTCGAGGTGGAATTGGATCCGGGCGAGACGATCATCGCCGAAGCCGGCACGATGATGTACCTCACGGACGGGATCAGGTTCGAGACCAAGATGGGCGATGGCGCCACGCCTGACACGGGCTTGATGGGCAAGCTGATGTCGGCGGGCAAGCGGGCCTTGACCGGCGAGTCCGTCTTCCTGACCCATTTCACCAACCACGGAACCGGCAAAGGCCATGCGGCGTTTGCGGCTCCGTATCCGGGCAAGATCATCCCGATCGACCTCGACGACGTCGGAGGGCGCTTGCTGTGCCAGAAAGACGCCTTCCTCTGCGCCGCAATGGGAACCCGCATCTCCGTTGCCTTCAACCGCAAGCTGGGGGCGGGATTCTTCGGCGGCGAGGGATTCATCCTCCAGGACCTGCAAGGCGACGGCAACGTCTTCATCCACGCCGGGGGCACCATTGTCGAGAAACACCTCGACAACGAGACGCTTCGCGTCGACACCGGCTGCCTCGTGGCGTTCCAGCCCTCGGTGGCGTACGACATCGAGCGGGCGGGAAACCTCAAGTCGATGGTGTTCGGTGGTGAAGGACTCTTCTTGGCGACCCTCAAAGGCACAGGTCGGGTCTGGCTCCAATCGCTGCCGCTTGGTCGTATGGCCGATCGGATCGTCTCGAGCGCTCCCTCCGCCGGCGGGAACCAAGCGGGCGAAGGCGGCGTCCTGGGAGGGATCGGAAGGTTGCTGGAGCAATAACACCCCCCGTCGAGTGTGCCTACAGGCGTCCACA
Source organism: uncultured Acidimicrobiia bacterium (assembly GCA_965366365.1). GTDB lineage: Bacteria > Actinomycetota > Acidimicrobiia > Spongiisociales > JAENVV01 > CBDUEV01. The sequence goes on from CBDUEV010000028.1 coordinate 30,740, forward strand.
CGACGCACCTAGGCACACTCGACGGTTCGGTTCGGCCGCTACTCTGCCGCCATGCTCGACATCGCTGCCATCCGCTCTCAGTTCCCCGCTCTCAGGCGAGAGGTCGCGCACCGCCAAGCCGTCTACGCCGATGGCCCGGGCGGGACCCAGGTGCCGCGGGCGGTCATCGACGCCATGTCGGAGGTCCTGACCGCGGGAGCGGGGAACCTGACATCCGCCTTCGTCACGGGCCGGTATTCGATCGACATCGTTGACGCCGCCCGGCAGGCTGTCGCCGACCTCTACGGGGCGGCGTCATCAGACGAGATCGTGTTCGGTCAGAACATGACGAGCCTCACCTTTGCGATCAGTCGAGCCCTGGCGCGGACCTGGGACCCCGGCGACGAGATCGTGGTCACAGACCTCGACCATGACGCCAACCGCACCCCGTGGGTCCTGGCCGCGCGCGACGCAGGAGTGACGGTCCGGGTGGCGCCGTTCGACCCCGAGACTTTCCAACTGGACATGGCAGCTCTCGCCGAGATGATCACTCCCCGGACCCGGCTGGTGGCGGCGACCCACGCTTCCAACGCACTGGGGACGGTCACCGACGTGGCGGCCATCACGGACCTGGCCCGTTCGGTGGGGGCGCTCTCCTATATCGACGCCGTCCACTACGCACCGCACGGACCTCTCGACGTCCAATCCACCGACTGCGACTTCCTGGTCGCTTCGGCCTACAAGTTCTTCGGACCGCATACCGGAGCCTTGTACGGAAAATCGGAACATCTCGAAACGCTCGAGGCCTACAAGGTGCGTCCGTCACCGCCCACCGGACCGGGGAAATGGGAAACGGGCACCCAGAGTTTCGAGAGTCTCGCCGGAGTGACTGCCGCCGTGGACTACCTGGCGACCCTGGGCAACGGATCCGACCGGCGCGGCCGACTCGTCTCGGCCATGAGCGCCACCTCCGACTACGAATCCGAACTGAGCCACCAGTTTCTCGAGGGAATCGCCGACATGGCCCATGTGCGCCTCTACGGCCCGCCGACCGCCGACCGCCGGACTCCCACGTTCGCCATCGACGTGGTCGGGACCTCGGCGGCGGAAGTCGCCGCCACCCTGGGTGATCGAGGCATCTTCGTCTACGACGGCCACTACTACGCCGTGGGCGTGATGGAGCGCCTCGGGGTTCTGGAGACTGGCGGCCTCGTCCGGGTCGGTTTCGTCCACTACACCACGTCCGACGAGGTCGCCCGCATCCTCGACGAACTGGCGAGCTTCGGCTGATCGGCATCGGCCGAACGGACGGCACGAGGGCTCCTCCGCACGGGTCGGGCGGCTGCCCTGCCGTCCCTGCCCAGATATCAACCTGTCGGTGGCCCCTCCTCCTCGAGAGACCACCTTTCAGGTTTGTGGTGCGCTACGCAGATTCGCGTCGCATTGCCGCGAACCCGAGAAGACCGACTACCAGTCCGACCGCAATCAGCCCATACGGCAGGACTCTTCCGAGCCACAGCAACTGGCCTTGGGCGCCTTCTGCGTCCGCCACTGCGTCGGCAACCGAGGAATCGGCCTGGACGTATTCGAGGTGCATGACTTCGGCGACCGGTACCGGCTGTTCCCCGACCGCCAGGAGCACGGCTCGGGATTCCGTCTTGTCGTAGTCGATCAGGACGCCGGTGTCCGGCTCCACCCAGTACATCGTCTCGTAGGCATAGGTGTAGGCCAGCGGAACCGGATCCGGAAGGAGCGGCAGGAGGGCTCCAAACTCGGCCATGGCCTCGTCGGGCAGACCAAGGGCAGGAACCAGACCTTCGATAACCGCTTTGGGCAGTTCCGACGGGAAGGAGGCCAAAAGCTCAGGATCCTTGATCAGGTCGGGACCTGAGGCGGCCGTGAACACGTACGTGTTGAGCCCTTCGTGCTCCTCCTCCCGCACAAAACTCAACGTGTTGGTTTCGAGCGTGTCGCCGTTCCACCCGAGGTAGTCGGCGGCTTCGGTGCCGATCGGGAAACCGACCACGAGGCCCTCGCGGTCGAGAACGCGGTCATCGTCCGTGAAGTTGGCGACGTGCTCCATCGTCTTGCGATCGATGGCGTAGGTGTCCTCGGCCTGCTGGAGAGGGCCGGCCGGGCTCGACATGACTGCCAAATCGTTGACCAGGGCCTTCTGACCGTCGACCTCGAGCGTCTGCACGCGCCGATCGATCGTCACCGGGATATCGCGAAGAAAGACGTTCTCCATGTCACCGGCCGCGAGCGCTTCTGCGTTGAGCATCACGCTCAGTTCACCTTCGTAGACGCGAGTCGAATCCACGTCGTCGGGAAACTGAGCCATTCCGGGGATGATGAACACGAGGAGAACCAACCCCGCCACCACGCCGGCGATGCCCAGCGTCAACATACCGACTACCTTGCCATTCATAGCGTTCCTCCTGAGAGCACAAGAAACCGCCCCACTTCGTGTGCGGCTGTTGTCACGATGATCTGGCCCCCGCCCGTGCGCCAGGGGACTATGGCATCACTCTCGGCTCAGACCGGCCCGTGTCGCGCCCGTCCGTCGGCCTACGACTCGCTCACAGATCGATGTCGCACCGGTCCAGCAGCTCCTCTGCCCCCACGTTGTATTCCTCCATGAAGCTGGTGGCCTGTTCGAGCATGTCTGCAAGATCAAACCCTTCCAGCTCGAGGCCTTCCAGATCGATGCCTTCGAGGTCGAGTCCTTCCAGGTCCTCCAACGCCTCCAACGCGAGCGGATCGAACTCGAGCTCATCGCCCAGCACTCCACCGAGGGCGCCTTCGGCGTCGGTCACGGCTCCCTCCACGTCGGGAAGAGCTCCTTCCGCAGCGGCCCACATCGCCGTCTGCAAGCCGAGTTCGCCGAGCAGCGGGTCGATCTCCGCCAGGACGTCCTCCTCACAGACGCAGCTCGCCAGGGCGAACAGCTTGTCCTCCGCCAGGGCTCCCACCCGATAGTTGGCGCCGGCGTCGGGGGCAGGGCTCGAACTATCGATGCACATCACGTAGGGCGTCACGACCATCTCCCCATTCGGCCCCAGGGTCACATCGATCGGTGTCAGGTTGATCATTCTCTGATCCGTCGAGGTGACGCCAGGCCCGGGTGGCTCCACCCAATCGTCCGGCAGGAAAACCAAACCGCAGGGAATGACGAACTCGATGTCCTGGTCTGTGGTGTTGACGAGGGCCACGTTGAGAAGAGCCCCGGAGACACCGCCCTCCGGCGCCACGATCTCCAGCGTCACCTCTCCGGATTCGACCATCTGGAGGAAGTCCCCGGAGGCCGGGCTGGGCGCCTCGCTCATCGCGGTCGCTGTTGGCCCCGTCGTCGTCGCGGTCGTCGCCAGGGTCGACTCGGCCGCGGCAGGGCCACCCACCGTCGTGCTCGACTCGACCGCGCCTCCACAAGCAGCCACAACGAGAGCAAGCGCCACCAATAACAACAGAGTGCGACCGACTCTCATGTCGACCCCCTTCTCGCGCCCATCGGCGCCTCTGATTCCTACCCGGTCAGCGTCTCGCTTCGCCGGAGAAGTCGCCAGAGCCGAAGGACCAGCTCACACGCTCGTGACACCCTCATCGACACCACTCCCCTCCGGGCGTCGACCACCTTCGAGCGTGTCCATCAAGTGAGGAGCGAACAGCTCGGGCTCCAAGAGAAACGAGTCGTGACCCTTGTCGGAATGGACCGTCACTCTGCGGGCCGAGACACCCGCTTTCCTCAGCTCGTACACCATGCGCTCTTGCTCGTCGGGGTAGAAGCAGACGTCGGAATCGATGGAGAACACCATGAAGTTCTGGTCGCGGCAGCGCGACAGGAGCTCCGTCAAGTCGGAAGCGCCGGCTTCGGCCAGCAGATCGAAGTGTTGCCATATCTTCATGCACAACACATAGGTGTTGGCGTCGAAACGCAGAAGGAACTTCTGGCCCTGGTACCAGATGTAGGACTCGAGGTGATGTTCGATCTCGTAGCCGGGCGGCCCTTCGACATCGGTGACCACGGAATTGCGAGCCCGCTCCTCCATGGCCTCCAACGAAACGAACGTCTTATGGCCGATCATCCTGGCCAGCGCCAACCCATGGTCCGGCGTGGGTCCGTCGTAGTAGTCGCCGCCTTGGTAGTGGGCATCGCCGCGGATCGCCATGACCTGCTCGAAGTTGTGGAGGAACTGCAGTTCGGTCGTTTCGAGTCCAGCGGCGATCGGTATGACGTTCAGCACCCGATCCGGATATCGCGTGGCGAGACTGACGCACATCATTCCGCCCACCGACCCGCCTATGACGGCGTGGAGCCGGCGAACTCCCAGGTGATCGAGCAATGGCATCTGCGCATCCACCACGTCGGCCAGAGTGACGGAGGGGAAGTCAGAACCGTACCGGCGACCCGTGGCGGGATTGATCGACGATGGTCCCGTCGAGCCGTAGCACCCTCCCAGGTAGTTCACGCACACCACGGCGAAGCGGTTCGTGTCGATGGCCAGGTCCGGTCCGACGAAGTTGGACCACCACCCCCGCTGGCATTCCTCCGGCCATCGGTCGACACCGGCGACGGAGGGCGTGTAGCCGGACACGTGTTGGCTTCCGGTGAGGGCGTGGAAGACCAAGATGACGTTGTCTGCGTTGTGGTTGATCTCGCCGTAGACCTCGTAGGCGAGCCGGAGGGCAGGCAGCGTCTCGCCGGACTGCAGCTCGTGGGGCAGCAGCTCGGCCGGGTAGTCGAAGAAACGGGTCTCCGTCTCGCCGACACCGATGTTGGTCCAGTCCAGGGGGGCACTCTCTGCGGCGGGGGGGGGGGGGGGGGGGGGGG
>CBDUEV010000029.1:0-35400 GCA_965366365.1 uncultured Acidimicrobiia bacterium
TCGACTTCAGGCAGATCGACTTCAGGCAGATCGACTTCAGGCACGTCGATGTCGGGACCGGCCATTTCCGGCATATCGGCCCCGGCACCGTCGAGATCCGGCATTCCGACCTCCGGCACTGGCGTGTCGGAAAGATCGGCCTCGCCGGGATCGGCCACTTCGAACCCGCCGGCCGGAAGAGGAGGAGGCGTCGGTGGTGGCACGGTGGAGACGTCCTGAATCGGAGGAGGGGTCGCTGATTCGCCTGGCCCTGATGCTGCTGGCCCTGATGCTTCTGGCCCTGATTCTGCTGGCCCTGATGCTGCCGGCCCTGATTCTGCCGGCCCTGATTCCGTGGACCCCGATCCGGGATGTTCGGTTTCCGTCGGTTCGGATTCCGTCGGTGCAGGGGCGGGACCCCCGAGGTCGTCCCAGGGGTCACTCGTCAGTTCGTTGTCAGCCACGTCCTCGCTCCAGTGTGGTTAGGCAGCCGAGAATACCCGACCGTGTAGGCGATACCTACTACCTTCATCGGCAATGAAGATCACTGTCATAACCATATTTCCTGACTTCTTCACGAGCCCGTTGGAGATCAGCATCGTCAAGCGAGCGTTGGAGTCGGCGGTCCTCGAAGTCGACGTCCGAGATCTTCGGGATCACGCCACCGGGGTGCACCGCAGTGTCGACGATGCACCGTTCGGGGGTGGGGCAGGCATGGTCATGATGGTCGAGCCGCTCGACAAGGCTCTCGCACCCCTCGCCGAAACCCACCGAATCCTCTTCGCTCCCACCGGGCGACCCTTGCGTCAGGCGATGCTGGACCGGTGGGCAAACGAGCCGCACCTCACGCTCGTGTGCGGCCGGTACGAAGGGGTGGATGAGCGAGTGGCAGAGCATCTCATCGATGAGGAGGTCTCGCTCGGCGATTTTGTCCTCGCCGGAGGCGAGGCGGCCGCTCTGGCGGTGATCGAGGGGGTGGCGCGGCTCCTCCCGGGGGTCCTGGGAAATCCGGAGTCGATTCGGAGCGAGTCGTTTCGCGGCTCGCTTCTCGAAGAGCCGCAGTACACCAGACCAGCCGAGTACCGCGGGTGGAAGGTCCCCGAGGTTCTCCTTTCGGGCGATCACGCCAAGGTGGCCGCCTGGCGGGAGGAACAGCGGCGCGAGCGGACTCGTCTGCGCCGTCCCGACCTCCTGGACAACCACGACGCCTGAGGTGGTATGATTCCAGGCCGTCGGAATCGGACCTCTCCGGCGCGTGTTCCAAGGAGTCTTCTCATGAACAAGCTTGACCACGTCGAGAGCGCCTTCCTGCGCGACGACATCCCTGACTTCGCCCCGGGCGACAATCTCAAGGTGCATGTTCGCGTGGCCGAGGCCGGCCGGGAGCGCATTCAGCTCTTCGAAGGGGTCGTCATCGCCATCAATGGCGCCGGCCTGAGCAAGACCGTGACTGTCCGCAAAGTCAGCTTTGGCGTCGGGGTGGAGCGGATCTTCCCGATCCACGCTCCGGTGATCCAGAAGTTCGAGATCGCCCGACGTGGCGACGTGCGGCGGGCCAAGCTCTACTACCTCCGCGACCGGGTCGGCAAGGCCGCCCGAATCAAGGAAAAGCGCTGAAGGCGCCTCAGATCAACCGCGAGACGTGAACGCGCCGATGCGCGATCCATACGCCGACGATCTCGCCAGCGACGACTCGTCGCCACTCCATCGAGCAGACGAAGAGCCGGAGAAGAAGAAGCCGTCCTTCCTGGCCGAGCTACCCATTCTCATCCTGGTGGCGCTGGTGGTGGCTGTTCTCATCAAGACCTTCCTCGTCCAGGCGTTCTGGATCCCCTCTGGCTCGATGATCCCCACGTTGGAGATCAACGATCGAGTGATGGTGAACAAGCTGAGCTACGTGTTTGGCGACCCCGAGCGGGGCGACATCGTTGTCTTCGACTCCCCGTTTGCAGCCGACAACACCGACGAAGGGTTGGCGACGAAGGTCCGCAGGACAGTGCAGGAATCGCTGGGGATCTCGACCGCGGCCGTTCCCGATGATCTCATCAAGCGCGTGATCGGGCTACCTGGCGAAACGCTCGAGATTCGCGACAATCAGGTCCTCATCGACGGGGTTGCCATCGAGGAGCCGTACCTGCATCCCTCGTCGAACATGGCCGACTATCCGCCCGTGACCCTTCGCGACGACGAGGTCTTCATGATGGGTGACAACCGCAACAACAGCTCCGACTCGCGTCGCTTCAATGCGATCACGGTCGAGCACATCGTCGGGAAGGCGTTCGTCCGGATATGGCCCAGTGACCGTTGGGGCGGTCTCTGAGCTCGGCTATCTGTCAGAGTCCCGTGATACAAGGGAACCGTGACAACCTTTGGCAGGCCGGTCGGACAGGTTATGATCGATGCCGCAACGACCAACATCCGCCCTCGGCGTGGGAGCTCACTCGATGAACGAAGAAGATCTCGAGCGATACGAGTCTGAAGTAGAACTTCAGATCTACAAGGAGTATCGCGATGTTCTTCCGATGTTCAAGTTCGTGGTCGAGACAGAACGCCGGTTCTACCTGGCGAACCAGGTCGAGCTGAACGAACGTTCCGCCAACGGTGCCGTCTTCTTCGAGATTCTGTTGGAGGATGCGTGGGTATGGGACATGTACCGACCGGCCCGATTCCTGCAAAAGGTGAGGGTGCTCAGTTTCCGCGACGTCAACATCGAGGAACTGGAACCCAGCGTTCAGCTCTAGCGGAGGCTGCCGGGCATTCCCTCCGGGTGGGACGCCTCGGCGAACGCCTCGCCGCCGAACTCCTGCAAAGACATGGGGCCACCATCGTCGCCAGGAATCTGTTGGTGGCGGGCGGAGAACTCGATCTCGTGGTCCGATTTGGGCGGACCCCGGTAGCGGTAGAGGTGAAGGCCCTCGTCACTGACGGCTCCGCCCACGCCCCCGATCCGCTCGAGCATTTCGACGACCGCAAGTCCGAGCAGGTGTGGGCACTGGCGAGAACCATACGATGTCGACGAGTCGACGTGGTGGGCGTCTCTCTGCAGCCGGATGGGGTGCTCCTGCGGTGGGTTCCCAACGCGTGGTGAGCTGGGTTCGGGCCGTCAAGCCTGGGCTTCGGCTCCGTGCTTGCGCCGGACCTCCTTGTGCCAGCAGCCCCGGTGCCAATGCCGGCGCAGATCCGGCGCCTCCTCGGGCACGACCACCAGATGCCCGGTACCGGGCTCGATGTTCCCCAGACACCCGGGGCACAGGTAGCGTTTGCGCGCCGCGTAGGGCTGGATCGGAAACACGGTCTCTTTCATCCGGCGAAGGCCCAGACGATGACGGCCACCGTGGCCGCCACGGCCCCCACCACCATCACGATGTCGGCTTTGGAGGCTTTCCGGCTGCCTCCGCGAAACGGATTCAATCCCATGCGGCCATGGTATCGCCGTCGGCGACCTCGACGAGCACCGGCCTACGCCATCCGGGAACCGGCCGCGATAGTGTGGCGGCATGTTGAGGATTGAAGATCGTGGAGCGGTCCGCTGGTTGATGATCGACCGACCCCATCGCAAGAACGCAATTCCACCCGAGGGGTGGACGCAGCTCACCGAGGCCTTCACCGACTTCGAGGCATCCGACGCCCGGGTTCTGGTCCTCTCCGGAACGGGCGGAGATTTCTGCTCGGGCGCCGATCTGGCCGGCGACGACGGTTCCATCCGCCCTCCCTCAGGGGTGATGGAACGGTACGCGAGCATGAAGCGCGTCGAGCGCGCCGCCACCGCGTTGCACCGGATCACCAAACCCACCATCGCCGCCGTCGACGGAGTGGCCGTGGGGGCTGGGCTGAACATGGCACTCGGGTGCGACGTGGTGATCGCCACCACCCGGGTACGTTGCTCGGAGATCTTCGTTCGGCGGGGCTTGACCGTGGATTTTGGAGGGACATGGCTTCTGCCCCGTCACGTCGGGCTTCAGCGGGCCAAGGAGTTGGCGCTGAGCGGACGCGTCGTCGAGGCCGACGAAGCCCTTGCGATCGGTCTGGTCCTCGAAGTGGTCCCGCCGGAGGCTCTCGAGGCCGCTGTCGAAGCCATGGCGTCGAGGTTCATGCAAGGGGCTCCGGTCGCTCAGATGTTCGCCAAGCGAGGTGTGAACACTTCGTTGGGTATGAGCTTCGAGGAGGCCCTGGCGTCAGAGGGTCAAGCTCAGGCCATATGCCTGTCGAGTTCCGACGCCATCGAGGGCGTCAGCGCTTTCCTCGAGAAGCGAGACCCTGACTTCCGAGGTCGATGACCTCAGACGTGGCCGGGCGCTCTGGGGATCCGTGAGAATGCTTCTCGGCGGGCGGCCACGATCTCATCGGCGATCTGCGTCATGGAGTCCATGAGCCAGAGATAGGCTGCCTCGCCCTCCCGGTAGTCGGCCTTCGCCATACCCTGGATGCGTCCCTGTTCCTGCAGGTTCTTGACCTGGCTGAAGTTGTTGGCGGGCTCGGTCGTGTACACGCCGAGCGTCTTGCCACCATTGGCGTTGAGGATGCTGAACACAGGCACGTCGGAGGGACCGTCGGCGATGTAGATCATGTGGGCGATCGGTACGCGCCGTTGCTCCTCTGACATCCTCGAGTTGACATCGATCTCCGGGTTTCGATTGACACCCTTGTTGATCTCGAAGATCGCCTTGGTCTTGGCGGTGTTGTCCATGGCATAGCCGAGGTGGCTGATCGGGTGGTCCTGTTCCTCTACATCGAGCCTGGCCAGGAACCCGGGTGGTGCGGGTCGTTCGATGAAGTCGTTCGCCCAGATGCCGTCGAGGTGGGCGGCGATGGGGTTCCCCTCGATCATCGGCACGATCCCCGTCGAGACCACATGGTGTTCGATGGTGATGCCCTCCCGGCTGTATTCGGGGTGGGCGGCGATGAGCGAGCGGGTCGCTTCGAAGAACTCTGGAATGCCCGGGGCGGTCGGGACCTTGGCCCCCAAGACTCGCAGCTTTGCCCGGGTCAAACCCGCGAATCGACCTGCCTCCACATAGGTGAGCATGTGGCCGAGGTAGGCGAGATCACGGGCCGCTCGGATTCCGCGGGCTGCGTAGTACTCGACGAGCGCCTCGACCTCGGCCCAGAATTCGTCCGGGTCGACGTCGAACTCCTCGAAGATGGGATCCTGCTGGTTGCCGGGGATGAGCGTCCGGTCGTAGTCCCAGACGAAGGCGATGACGTTCTGGGCGTAGAGCGGGGGAGGCATCGGACTAGCGATCGGCCGACGGTAGATACGTCATGGGGCTCGCCACGGCTAGGGGATTTCCGGTCGCCCGAAATGCACCAGGCCACCTTCGGTCCACCACGGCTGGAGGAGAACCGGGGAGCCGCGCAACAAGGAGTGGGCGATGCCGAGCCGGCGACTCGGAACCAGGATGGTCAGCTCCCAACCCTCGCCGACCAGAGCGGCCACGTTGTCCGACAGCGCCTGCACGTCGGTGTCCTCGCCGAGCGCCATTTCGACGGATCGTGTCTCGGTGCACACAACGGTGGGGACGAGCCCCTCGATGTCGATGTGAGCTGTCAGACGATGGGATCGGTGGGCAGCCAAGCTTGCTCGAGCGACCGCCTCGGCCTCGTCCAGGTCAATTGCGAGCGCCATCATTGCCTCCGCGGTGAAGAATGACAGCAGTGTAATTCAAAACCCGGACGGCCGGGCGGATTCGGCCGTTAGGCACCCACGAGCAGGCCGGCTCGAGAGGAAAGGCATGCTGCGCAATGGAGTCGTTGGTCCTGGCACACGAGCTGACCCGTGGTCTGACCCCCGCATACTTCGCATCGGCGGAGGACGAAGTTCTCGGCCATGGCGAGGTGAGGTCCGTCGCCGGACATGAGGTCGCTGATGAGTATCCCGGGTTGTGTGCCGTTTTTCATGTGACCTCGGTCGACGTACAAACGGCGGACAGACTAGTGACTTCCCAGCGACCCGACGTCATCTCGACCCGGGTCGGACAACGAGGGCGACGGTCGACGCAGGTCGAGGTCGTTTGGCGGGCCGCGGCGGCGACTCGAGTGCCGGACCTGCCGAGTGACTGCCGACCCGACCGCAAGGTCGCCTCTCGGCCCGCTCCCCGGACCGAGCCCTCCGGAACCAACGTGGTGCCTGCGTCTTTTTGTCAGACACCTCCCGTACCGTCGAGCCATGTACGCATCAGTCACCTCTGTGACGTTGGTGGGAGTTGAGCCCCAGCCTGTCGACGTCGAAGTCCATGTTGGGGGCCAGAAGTTCGCGCTGGTCATCGTCGGTCTTCCGGACACGGCGGTCCGCGAAGCGCGCGATCGTGTCCGGGCGGCGCTGCGGTCCAGTGGCTACGTGCTGCCGTCGCAAGCCCACACCGTGAACCTCGCCCCGGCCGATCTCCCCAAAGCCGGTTCGGCGTACGATTTGCCGATCGCCCTAGCCTGCCTGGCCGGCAACAGGAACCTCGAGGCGGTGCACAAGGGGGCCGTCATCCTGGGCGAGCTCGCTCTCGACGGATCGGTCCGGTCGGCGCAAGGGGGGTTGGCGGCTGCACTACTGGCGCGCGACGCAGGAGTTCCAGCGGTGATGGGAATCGAGAACGCCGCCGAAGCCTCGATGGTGCAGGGTGCCGACGTCCGCGCCGTCCGAACTCTGGAGGAAGCCGTCGATGTCCTGGTCAACGACTTCCCAGGTCACGACCTCCCCGAGGAGCGCCATGTGGAGCCCGGTGCGACCGATCTCGCCGAGGTGCGAGGCCAGCCGATGGCGCGGCGCGCTCTCGAGCTGGCGGCCGCCGGCGGACACCATCTGATCATGTGGGGTCCGCCCGGGTCGGGAAAGACGATGCTGGCGCGTTGCCTGCCGGGGATCCTTCCCGACCTCGAACCCGAGGAGGCTCTCGACGTGGCCAAGGTCTGGGCTGCGGCGGGCAGGGGAGTGCCGTCGCGTCGACACGCCCCTTTCAGAAGCCCCCATCACACCGCAACCAGGGCGGCACTGGTCGGTGGAGGTTCCGGTCTTCCGGTGCCGGGCGAGGTCTCACTCGCGCATCGCGGCGTTCTGTTTCTGGACGAATTGGGTGAGTTCGGCGGTGGCTTGCTCGACACCTTGCGCCAGCCGATCGAGGACGGGGAGGTCACCGTGGCCCGCAAGGGCGTCTCCGTGACCTTTCCCAGCTCCGTACAGGTCGTGGCGGCCACCAATCCTTGTCCATGCGGCTACGCCGACGACGGCGTCATCCCGTGTCGATGCAGCCAAGCCGGCATCGACAGGTACCGGCGACGGCTGTCCGGGCCGCTCCTCGATCGGTTCGACATCCGGGTGCAGGTTCCGCGTCCGGATCGAGTGGAACTCACGGGCTCTGGTGGCGAACCGAGCGCCATGGTGAAGGCTCGAGTGGGAGCGGCGCGCAAGCGCCAGGTTCACCGAGGCGTCCTCAACCGAGATCTCACTCGGGAGGGACTGGATCAACAGCCATGGACCGCCCAGGCGCGACGGCTCCTCGATGCCTCGTTTGATCGACTCACCCTCACGGGCCGCGGGTATGACCGCATCCGGCGGGTAGCCCGCACGGTGGCGGATCTCGACGAATCGGACGTCGTCGACGAACCGCATGTCGCCGAAGCCGTGGCGTTCCGAGGTGCCACATGAACCGCGATGCGCACCTCCGGCTCGCCTTTGCGGGTATGCATCCCGACCGAAAGGGCACGGAACTGGCCAAGCGGGGCGGCCCTGAGCAGATACTCGGCGCCATCGTCTCAAAACGCCTCCAGGTGCCGGATCACGCCCGCCAGGCGGTCGCTGTCCCGGCCGACCAGCGACGCGTCGAGTTGGCCGAGATGGGTGTGAGCGTGCTCATGCCGGGCGACGCAGGGTATCCAGGCAGGCTCGCCGCCATCCCCGACCGACCCGATGTGTTGTTCGTACGCGGCGCTCTACCGCCCGACGCCGGCGTCGCCGTCGTGGGATCTCGGCGCGCCACTCGCTACGGCAAGACGCTGGCCGGCGCCTTCGGACACGCACTTGGTCGCCGGGGGTGGGCGGTGGTGAGCGGCCTGGCGCGAGGGATCGACGCGGCAGCACACCAGGGTGCGGTGGATGCCGCCGCGACGGCCGTGGGGGTCCTCGGGTGCGGGATCGACCGCTGGTACCCGGCCGGAAATGCGGCCCTGGGCCGGCAGATTCTGGCCACCGGTGGTGCCATCGTCTCGGAGTATCCACCCGGGACGCCCCCCGACGGTTGGCGTTTCCCACCCAGGAACCGCATCATCTCGGGCCTGGCCGGCGTCGTGGTGGTGGTCGAGGCGGCGGTCAAAGGAGGTGCCCTGATCACTGCGCGCACGGCGCTCGAGCAGGGGAGAGACGTCTTCGCGGTTCCCGGCGACCTCGAGCGGACCACTTCGGTGGGATGTAATCTCCTCATCCGCGACGGCGCCTGGCCGCTGATGGGCGTCGAGGACCTGGTCGAGTCGGTGGAACGAGTATTGGGTCCTTCCCCGGCTCCGGCGCCGGCGCCCGGCGCGGCGGCCGAAGCGACCGAGACCCTGTTGGAGCTGGTGGGGGTGACCGGGAGGTCTATTGACTCGTTGGCTGAGTCGACGGGCCGGCCGGTGCGCGAGATTCTGGCCGAGGTGAGTCGCTTGGAGGCCCGAGACCTGGTCAGCCTGGAGAACAGCCGGGTCATGCTCCGCCGATGAGCGGGTGCACCCGGCCCGCCGATCTTGACAATCGCGGATCGACCCGACACCATGCGTCCGGTGATCGCACGTTGGTTTTTCGGGTTCTCTTCACTTGGCCTTGCGGGGTCGAGGTAGCCGGCATCACCTGACGAGCCACTCGACCCCGAGCCTCCGGCTCGGGGCTCCTTTTTCCGGGTCGGTCCAACCGAGGAGCACGAATGTCCACCAATACGAGCCGCCGAGTCGAGGACACGCATGTCCGCGAGCTCGTCGCCTTGGAGCCGCCCGAATCGCTGAAGCGTCGCATCCCCAACGGTCGGGCCCCCGAAATCGCGGCAGCTCGTCAGGAGATCGCCGACGTGATCCATGGCGTCGACGACCACCGGCTGGTCCTCGTGGTGGGGCCGTGCTCCATCCACGATCTCGCTGCCGCCCACGAGTACGCCGGCAAGCTGGTCGAGGCCCGTTCGGCTCTGGCCGATGACCTGGTCATCGTCATGCGGACATACTTCGAGAAGCCCCGCACCACGGTGGGGTGGACCGGCCTCGTCTACGATCCCAATCTCGACGGGACGGAGGAGATCCCCAAGGGCCTCGAAGTCTCCCGTCGACTCCTCGTCGACATCAACGAACTCGGCCTGCCCTGTGCGGTCGAGCTACTCGACCCGATCACGCCGCAGTACTACGCAGACCTGGTGGCGTGGGCCGCCATCGGAGCCCGCACCGTCGAATCACAGACGCATCGCCAGCTCGCCTCGGGCCTGTCGATGCCGGTCGGCTTCAAGAACGCCACCGACGGGAGGATCTCGGTGGCGGCGCATGCAATGGACGCCGCCGCCCGACCGCACAGCTTCTTCGGGGTGAACGCTTCGGGGTCGGCGGCGATGGTTCGCACGGCCGGCAACCCCGACACGCACATCGTGCTCCGCGGCGGGTCACACGGCACCAACTACGACGAGGCGTCGATTCAAGCCGCAGCCGACCTGGTGGCCGGATCGACCGCCTTGCGTCCCATCATGGTGGACTGTTCCCACGGCAACTCCGAGAAGGACCACCGGCGCCAGCCGGCGGTCGCCGAGGAGGTCTTTCGCCAGTTCCGGTCTGGCCAATCCGCCATCATGGGACTCATGGTGGAGAGCCACCTGCACGAGGGCCGACAGGACTGGTCGCCGGATGGAGAGATCGAATACGGGGTCTCCATCACCGACGCCTGCGTGAGCTGGGAAACCACCGAGAGGCTCTTGGAGGCTGCGGTCGCCGCCGTGCGGGCCCGGTAGGTCGTTGACCACCCCCGGTATGACGACCACCATGGCCGCATGCCAACCCTCCCGCCTCTTCCCCCATGGGCGCAACCGGCCGTCGAGGCGTATGCCGCGCGGCTGACGACGCAGAGGAACCTCTCTCCCCATTCGGTGGCGGCCTATCGGCGGGACCTCCGCCAATTCCTGGCGTTCTGCGACGAGAAGGGTCTGAGCTCGATCGCCGAGATCGACCGTCGCATCATTCGCCGGTTCCTCGCCCACCTCGACTCGGCTGGATACGCCCGCCGTTCGATGAACCGGAAAGCGTCCTCCGTGCGCGCTTTCCTCGCCGATGCGGCGAGACGTGGCGAGATCCCGGCGAACCCTGCCGAACGCCTGGCCCGCCCCAACCGATCCCGTCAGCTTCCCAAGGCTTTGCCTCAACGAAATGTGACCTCGATCCTCGACGGCCTCGACGGCGATGAGCCGATCGAACTTCGCGATCGCGCGCTCCTCGAAGTTCTCTATTCCACCGGGCTGCGGGTGGCGGAGTTGGCCTCGCTGACGGTCGCCGATACCGGGCGAGACATGATCAGCGTCGTCGGCAAGGGAGGGCGGGGACGGGTGGTCCCTCTCGGAAGGCCTGCCCAGGCTGCGATCCGTCGCTACCTTGCCGCCGGGAGGCCCGTCTTGGCCGGCCCGAAAGCCGGCGACGCGTTGTGGGTTGGGGCACGTGGTGGACCAATTGACGCACGCGGCGTCCGCAGGGCAGTACGATCTAGAGCGGGAACCTTCCCGCACGCGCTCCGACACTCGTTCGCGACCCACCTCTTGGAGGGTGGCGCCGATCTCAGGGCAGTGCAGGAACTCCTAGGGCACGTTGATCTGGGGACAACCCAGATTTACACTTCAGTAACACGGGACCATCTCAAGGCGACTTATGAGCGAAGCCACCCGCGGGCGTGAAGCCTCGGACGAACATGTCCAAGAGCTGTGGGAACGATTCAAAGCAACTGGTGACGAAAAGGCCCGCGAGGCCTTGATTCTCCAGTACTCACCGCTGGTGAAGTTCGTGGCCGGTCGTGTGGGAGTGGGTCTACCCCGCAACGTCGAGCAGTCGGATCTCGTCTCCTACGGGATCTTTGGTCTCATCGACGCCATTGACAAGTTCGACCTCGAGCGTGGGTTCAAATTCCAGACCTATGCGATCAATCGGATCAAAGGGGCCATCCTCGACGAGCTACGGGCGCTCGACTGGGTCCCCCGCTCTGTCCGAGCGCGCGCCAGGGAGATCGAGCGGTCGCTGGCCGAACTCGAGCACAAGATGAAGCGTTCGCCGTCTGAAGACGAGTTGGCCGCCCACATGGACATGCCGCTCGAAGACCTCCAGAGCACCCTCGGAGAGATCTCGAAGTTGGGGCTTGTGGCGCTCGACGAGCTTCTCGGTCGGGATTCCGATTCTTCGTCGATCGGTGACGTTCTCCCCGACCCGCGCGGGATCAACCCCGAACAGGCGTTTCAGATCGAAGAAACCAAGCGTGTCGTGGCAGACGCCATCAACCGCCTCCCAGATCGGGAACGGCTCGTTGTGACGTTGTACTACTACGAGGGTCTCACGCTGGCCGAGATCGGAGAAGTGTTGGGAGTCACCGAGTCACGTGTGTGTCAGATCCACACCAAATCGGTCCTTTCCCTGCGGAACCGGATGACGGAGCCGGCGGGCCGCTGAGGCAAGGTCGGTCCGCTTGGCGGACCACCTCGCCAGGTCGCTACACTCACCCCTGGCCTTTCGGGCCACCATTACGCACGCCTCAGATCGAATCCCACGGTCAACGAACTCGCCGAACCTGACGAGCCGTTGCGGGAGGAACCTTGCTGGTTCCAGTCTTCGGACCGCTGGGGCGGAGGATCAACCACAAAGGAGAGATGCTGTGGCAGCAGTCACCATCAAGCAGCTGCTCGAGGCTGGTGTCCATTTCGGCCACCAGACCCGGCGCTGGAACCCCAAAATGCGCCCGTTCATCTACGGAGAACGGAACGGCATCCACATCATCGACCTGCGCCAGACGTATGAGCAGGCCGACCATGCCTTCGAGTTCGTCCGAGACACCGTTGCCAAAGGCGGCAACGTGATGTTCGTCGGGACAAAGAAGCAGGTCGCTCCCGCCATTGCGGAGGCAGCCGACAAGGCAGGCATGCCGTACGTCAACTTCCGCTGGTTGGGTGGCATGCTCACCAACTTCTCGACGATCCAGAAGCGCATCTTCTACATGAAGGAGCTGGGTCGGATGGAGGAGTCGGGGGAGATGGACACTCTTCCCAAGAAGGAACGTCTCCGCCTTCGCCGAGAGCTCGAGAAGCTCGAACGGAACCTGGGTGGGGTGAGAAACCTGACCAGCCTCCCGTCGGCTGTCTTCATCATCGACCTCAATGTCGAACACACCGCCGTCAAAGAGGCGTCCCGGCTCGGGATCCCTGTGATCGCCCTCGTGGACTCGAACTGTGACCCCGACGATGTGGACATCATCATCCCGGGCAACGACGACGCGGTGCGCTCAGCCCAGCTCATGGCCGGAGTGATCGCAGACGCCTGTGCAGCCGGGAAGGCACTCGTCGGCAAGGACGAAATCGCCAAGATGACCGCTGACGCCGAGAAGGCGCCCAAGGGTGAACCGGACGCGGTGGATGCCACCACGCCGGGTACGGATTCGTAGGGAGGCTTCGTGTCGACATTTACTGCCAAGGACGTACAAACACTCCGTCAGTCGACCGGTGTCGGCATGATGGACGCCAAGAAGGCGCTCACCGAGACCGACGGTGATTTCGACAAGGCTGTCACCTACCTGCGCGAGAAGGGTCTCGCCGCATCGGCCAAGCGTGCCGACCGAGAGGCCTCCGAGGGGGCGATCGGTAGCTACCTTCATCAGCAGGCCGGGAGGAGCATCTCGGGCGTCCTCGTTTACCTGGCGTCCGAGACCGACTTCGTGGCCAAGAGCGACGAATTCAACGAGGCTGCGCGGGACATCGCCATGCACATCGCCTGGGGCAAACCCCGCTGGCTCAGTCGAGATGAGGTGCCCGACGCAGAGGTCACTGCGGAGTCGGAGATCATCGCTGCGCAGGCCGCCAACGAAGGCAAGCCGGAGAACATCATCCCCAAGATCATCGAAGGCCGGATCGAGAAGTTCTACGCCGAGAACGTCCTGCTCGAACAGCCGTACGTTCGCCCGGAGAAGTTCGATGGCACGGTGGGAGAGATGGTGCAGCAGTTGGCCGCCAAGATGGGCGAGAACATCTCGATCAAGGGATTTTCCAGGCTCGCAGTAGGAGAGTAGGAGGCCGCATGGCCGACAACCCGACCCCTCGTCGTGTATTGCTGAAACTCTCGGGCGAAGCATTCGCTGACCCGAGTATCAAGTACGGAATCGATCCCGAGGTGGTCCGGCGAGTCGCCAGCGAGGTCGCCGATGCCCAACGCCAGGGCGTGCAGATCGCCATCGTGGTGGGCGGCGGAAACATCTTTCGGGGTGTCTCGGCCGCGGCCGCCGGAATGGACCAGGCCAGCGCCGACTACATGGGAATGCTGGCCACGGCCATCAACGCCATGGCGCTGCGTGATGCCCTGGAGAAACTGGGGGTCCAGACTCGGGTCCAGTCCGCCATCGCCATGCAGGAGGTCGCTGAGCCGTATATTCGGCTGCGCGCCATCCGCCAGCTCGAGAAGGGCATGGTGGTCGTGTTCGCGGCTGGAACCGGCAATCCGTTCTTCACCACCGACACGGCGGCCGCGCTACGCGCCGCCGAAGTAGGCGCCGAGGTCGTGCTGAAAGCCACCATGGTCGACGGCGTGTACGACTCCAATCCGAAGACCAACCCCGATGCCGAACTCATCCCCGACATCTCGTTCATGGACGTTGTGGTCCGAGAACTCGATGTGATGGACACCACCGCCGTTACCATGTGCAAAGAGAATGGATTGCCGATACGGGTCTTCAACATTCTGGGCCCAGGCAATATCACGGCCGCCGTGGTCGGTGAGGACATTGGCACACTGGTGCACTAGGAGTGGACATGATCAAAGACCTTCTCGATGACGCCGAGCACAAGATGGATCAATCCGTCGAACACACCCAGGCGGAGTTCACCACCATCCGTACCGGCCGCGCCAGTCCAGCCGTGCTCAACAGGGTGACCGTCGAGTACTACGGTGCTCCGACGCCCCTTCAGCAACTGGCCAGCTTCTCCGTGCCCGAGCCGCGCATGCTGCTCGTGACCCCCTTCGACGCCAACTCCATCCCCGAGATCGAACGAGGGATCAACGAGGCCAACCTCGGTCTCACGCCGAGCAACGACGGAAGGGTGATCCGGCTCGTCTTCCCGCAACTCACCGAGGAACGCCGCAAGGACCTGATTCGGATGACCCGGCACATCGCCGAAGACGGCCGGATCGCCATCCGCCAGATTCGCCGCCACGCCAAGGACGACATCGAATCGCTGAGCGGCGAGATCTCCGACGACGAGATCCGACGCGCAGAAAAGGACCTGCAGGATGCCACCGATCGGCACACAGCCCGGATCGATGAGCTACTCCAGCACAAGGAGCAAGAGCTCCTGGAGGTGTGACGGTGTCCGACGGTGATCAGAAGAACGGGAATTCCGGTGACGGGGAGCGGTTGCTCCCCGCGGACCGCCCCGACTCCCACGTGGCCGATATCGACGACACGATCGAAATGGACGAGCTCGCTGCTCCGATCGGGAAATCGAACGCAGACACCGAAGAGGTGGTGTGGGAGGACCTGACCGAGGTCGAGCCGGGCGAGCCCGAGACAGCCGAGATACCGGAGACGCAGGCACCGATCGAGACCGTCGGATCACTGATCCCAGGCGATTCCGACACGCCCCACGAGGAGCCGGAACCAGTCGCCGCTCAGCCGAGCCTGAGCCTCGTCGATCCCATCGAGGACATCGTGGATCCCGTCGAATCGATCCCCGACCCGACCGAGCCGCCCGCCGACGACGGCACGTGGCACGAGGGCCCTTCGGTTCTGGACGACTTCACGTCGGGGGATTACGTGGCGGCGACCACCATGGAGTATCAAGGCCTGGCTGAGGCGGTGTTGCGTTCCGAAACCGAGACCCATGAACTGCACGCCGTGGCGGCCACCATGCCTGGAATGGACAGCGGCGTGGTGGGTTTCGAGGACGTCACCGGAGAGGCGGCACCTGAGCCGGTTCCGACCGGTCCGGGTGACCTCCCGGCGAGAGTCATCACCGCGGTGATCCTGGGCGGGCTGTTCATCGGCTCCCTTCTGGCGGGCGGCGTGTGGCTCATGATCCTCGTCGGAGCGGTCGCCGTGCTGTCGATAGGCGAGTTCTACGCGGCGGCGCGACGGATCGGGTACGTACCCGTGGCCGCCTTCGGTCTGGTAGGGACGATCGGCGCCATGGTGGGCGGGTGGTTTGGTGGTCCGGGGGGCGTGGCAGGCGCGATTGCACTCTTCACCATGCTCGTCCTGCTCTGGTACTCGGTCATGGTGCGGCGTGATCCCCTCGAGAATGCGGCCGTGACGGTCTTCGGCCTGGTCTGGGTGGGGGGCCTCCTGGCCTTCGCTGCCCCGATCGCCCGGCATCCCGACTATCGCCAGCTTCTCGTCACCTTGGTTCTCACCGCCGCCTTCATGGACATCGGGGCGTATTTCATCGGGAGATCTGTCGGTCGCCGCAAGCTGGCGCCGGTCCTTTCGCCCAAGAAGACCGTAGAAGGTCTCATCGGCGGGGTGGCGGTGGCTTTCGGCGTCGCTGTCCTGTCCTCGCTCGTCTTCGAGGCCGTCACATTCTCAGGCGCCCTCTGGCTGGCCCTGGGAGTCAGCGTCATGGCCCCGCTCGGCGATATCGCCGAGTCGATGGTCAAACGATCGTTCGGCATCAAGGACATGGGATCGCTGTTGCCGGGACACGGAGGTTTCCTCGACAGGATCGATGCGCTTCTCTTTGTGGTTCCGGTGGCCTACTACATCTACCTGGCCCTCGGGTACCTGGATTGAGCGCTCCGCTCGTCGTCCTCGGTGCCACAGGCTCCATAGGACTCCAAACCCTCGAGGTTGCGGCCCGCCATGAGCTCGAGGTCGCTGCGGTGGCGGCCGGGCGGGGATCGTCCGAGCTGTTGGAGATCGGTCGCCGCTATCCAGACGCCCTGGTCGTGGTCGCGCGGCCGCACGCCGGTGAGCGGGAGCGATTCACCGACGAGCTGGGAGAGCGAGCGCGGTTCGGTCCGGAGGCGGTCACGGAGATAGCGTCCACGCCGTCCCGCACGGTTGTCAACGGCATCGTCGGGGCGGCCGGATTGCCGGCTTCGGTGGCCGCACTTCTGGCAGGGAACCGGCTCGCCCTTGCCAACAAAGAGAGCTTGGTGGCCGGCGGGGCTGTCGTTCTCGATGCGCTGGCCAAGGGCGGTGGCGAGATCCTGCCGGTGGACTCGGAACACTCCGCCCTGTTCCAATGCCTGGTTGGCGAGCCGATCGAGAGGATTCACAGACTCGTCCTGACGGCCTCCGGTGGACCGTTCTTCGGCCGGAGGCGAGACGAACTGGCGTCCGTGGGTCCCGAGGATGCCCTCGCCCATCCCACCTGGTCGATGGGGCCGAGAGTGACCATCGATTCCGCCACGCTGTTCAACAAGGGAATGGAAGTGATCGAGGCTCATTTCCTCTTTGGAATCGACTACGACCGCATCGATGTCGTGGTCCATCCGCAGAGTCTCGTGCATTCGCTGGTCGAGTTCGTCGACGGCTCTGTCAAAGCCCAGGTGGGCGAGCCCGACATGCGCGTTCCGATCCAGTACGCTCTCACCTACCCGGACCGGCTGGACGGCGACGGTCGGTCGCAGAGCCTCGCCGGCCGCGACCTCACCTTTCGAGCTCCCGATCGAGACACCTTCCGGGCGCTCGACCTGGCCTACGAGGCCGGCCGGATGGGTGGAAGCGCTCCGGCGGTGCTCAATGCCGCCGACGAGGTGGCGGTTGGAGCGTTCCTCGAAGGCTCGATCGGGTTCCTGACGATCACCGAGATCGTGGAGAGGACCCTGGCGGCTGTCGAGATTCGACCTCTGGGCACCGTCGAAGAAGTGCTCGAAGCCGACGGCGAGGCACGCCGGATGGCCGCGCGATTGGTTTCGCAGTCGTGTTAACCTGACCGTCCGTATCGGAGAGGAAGCAGGCATGGCAGCGCTCGGCGCCATCGGAATGATTGCAGCCCTGTTCCTCTTCGTCATGGCGCACGAGGCGGGCCATTTCATCGCCGCCAAACTGACCAAGATGAAGGTCACCGAGTTCTTCTTCGGGTTCGGCCCACGGCTGTGGTCGACCCGGCGTGGCGAGACCGAATACGGGGTGAAGGCCGTCCCAGCGGGCGGATACGTACGCATCATCGGGATGAATCCCTACGAGGAGGTCGATCCGGCCGACCTCGGCCGCACCTACCGCGAAAAGAAGTTCTGGGAGAAGGCCTTCGTGGTGTTGGCGGGAGTGGCCATCAACTTCGGCTTGGGCTTTCTCATCTTGTGGGGGTTGTTCGGCGCATACGGCGATTTCGCGGTCGTCACCTCGATTCGAGAGGTGGCGGTCGAGGCAAACGGCGAGCCGACCCCGGCCCTCGAAGCCGGGATCGAGGTCGGCGATACCATCCTGGAGATCGGCGGGGCGCCCATCGAGACCTGGGAGGACCTCGAGGAAGCGGTCGCCCCCAACCCGGGCGAGACGGTCGACATCGTGGTTCAGCGCGGCACCGAGACCATCACACTCGAGGCCACGCTGGCCGAAGCGGGAAGCGACGGGGAGCCGAAAGGCTTTCTCGGGGTGAGTCCGGACGTCGTCGAGGTCGACTTCGGGGTGTTCGGCGCCGCCGGCCGAGCCGGGGAAGAAGTGGGGACCCTCACGAAGCTCTCGTTCGAGTTCCTGTGGTCGATGGTGGCAGGCATCGACGATCTCGCCCGAGCACTGTTCACCGGTTCCGAGGTTGCCGTCGAACAGCGGCCCACCAGCGTGGTCGGCCTCGCGCAGATCGGAGCGCAGAGCACCGACATCGGGGTTGGCAATCTCCTGTACATCCTGGCCAGCTTGAACATCGTCCTCGGGACCCTCAACGTGTTGCCGCTCTTCCCGCTCGACGGAGGCCATTTCGCAGTGGCGCTGGTCGAGAGAATCACCCGGCGGGAAGTGGACGTCCGCAGGTTGGTGCCCGTGGCGGCGGCGGTGATCGTGTTGTTCGTCTTCTTCGGGGTGGTGGCGGTGTACCTCGACATCGCCCAACCGTTCGACTTCGCCAACTTCTGAGTCGACCCCGGTACCATCACCCCATGGCCTCTCCGTCGTCGAACCCATCCTTCCCACGCCGCTTGACCCGTCAGATCCACGTCGGCCAGGTTCCGGTAGGCGGCAACGCACCGATCTCGGTTCAGTCGATGACGACCACCAAGACGTCGGATGTCGAGGGGACCCTGGCGCAGGTGTACGCCCTGGCCGGCACCGGCGCCGACATCGTCCGGATCACCTGCAACGAGGTGGAGGCCGCCCAAGGGCTGGTGGAGATCGTGCCCAGATCTCCTGTCCCCATCGTGGCCGACATCCATTTCCAGTACCGCTTGGCGTTGGCCGCCCTCGAGGCCGGGGTGGCGGCCCTCCGTCTCAATCCCGGCAACATCCGCAATGAGTCGCACATCAAGACGGTGGCCCGTGCCGCCAAGGAGCGTGGCGTCCCCATTCGGGTTGGTGTCAACGGGGGATCACTCGACAAAGACCTGTTGGAGAAGCACGGCTCGGCGACCCCGGCCGCCCTCGTCGAATCTGCGCTGACCGAGATCCGCTATCTCGAAGACGTCGATTTCACCGACATCAAGATCTCGGTGAAGCATTCCCACGTTCCCTCCATGGTGGAGAGTTACCGCCTCCTGGCCGACACCGTCGACTACCCCCTCCATCTCGGCGTGACGGAGGCCGGTCCGCCCCCCGCCGGCTTGATCAAGTCCGTGGCCGGAATCGGCACCCTTCTCAACGAGGGGATCGGAGACACCATCCGTTTCTCCTTGACTGCCGACCCCGTCGAGGAGGCGAAGGCCGGGCGCCAACTTCTCGAGTTCCTCGGGCTCCGGGAGCGGAAGGGCCTCGATCTGATTGCCTGTCCCTCGTGCGGCCGGGCCGACGTCGACGTGATCGAGGTGACCAAAGCCGCCCAGGCCCGGCTCGAAGCCGAGAAACTCCCCATCCAGGTCGCCATCATGGGGTGCGTCGTCAACGGCCCGGGAGAGGCGCGGGAAGCGGACATCGGCATCGCGGCGGGCAAAGGCAAAGGCCATCTGTTCATCAAGGGCCAGGTGGTCAGGGTCGTGCCGGAAGCCGACATGGTGGATGCGCTCGTCGACGAAGCCCGCCTCCTCGTCGAACAGGGGGTCGAGGCGCGACTGGCGGCCGCGGACGAGAACGCCGAGCAGCTGGCCGCCCAGGCACGTGAACAGCTCATCGAGATTCAGGGAGACGCCAACAACGCCGCTGCCCGACGGGCCGCGGTGGCCGAGACCGCCCAGGGTTGAGCCGGTGCCCCGGGCGGCGCCTTCTTCGCCACCATCGGGGCTCCGGACCAGTCGTGGTACGGTTCCCATGCCACACATCCACCGAGGAGCCGATCGCACCCGTGCGCTGGTCCGAAGCCTTCATCCCAACCCTCCGTGACGACCCGGCCGAGGCCGAGGCCAGTAGCCACAAGCTGCTCATCCGGGCGGGGTACATCCGTCAGCTGATGGCGGGTTCGTACACGCTGTTGCCCCTCGCCATGCGGGTGCGCAAGAAGATCATCGAGATCATTCGCGAGGAGATGAACGGCATTGGCGGCCAGGAATTCCTCCTACCGGCACTCCACCCGGCCGAGGTGTGGCAGCAGTCGGGCCGATGGGAGATCATGGGCGACGAAATGTTCAGGCTGCGCGACCGCAAGGACGCCGATCTCTGCCTGGGGATGACGCACGAGGAGATCTTCGCCTCGCTCGCCACGGAGATGAAGTCGTATCGTCAGCTTCCGCAGCTCTGGTACCAGATCCAGACGAAGTTCCGTGACGAGCCCCGCCCCAAGTCGGGCATTCTGCGCGTGCGCGAGTTCACGATGAAGGACTCCTATTCGTTCGACCTCGATCAGGCCGGGTTGGATGCGCAGTTCGAGGCGCATCGGGCGGCCTACCTGCGCATCTTCTCCCGTATGGGATTGTCCGCCACCATGGTCGAGGCATCCTCAGGAGCGATGGGAGGATCCGGCTCGATCGAGTTCATGGTCGCCTCACCCTCCGGCGAGGATCTCATCGCCACTTGCCCGTGTGGGTACGCCGCCAACCTGGAGACCGCCACGAGTGCACTCGCAGTCGTGGACGACCCCCCCGAAGTTCCGCTCCCAGAGCGCTTCGATACCCCGGACGTCAGAACGATCAATGCACTGGCCGATTTCGATGAAGGGTCGCCGCCCGAGCGGCAGATCAAGACCCTCGTGTACTGGCTCGACGACGAACTCACCCTGGTCCTGCTGCGCGGAGATCACGAACTGCAGGAGCAGAAGCTGGCCGACGCCACGGGGGCGGTGTCCGCCCGACCTGCCCAACCCGCCGAGATCGTCAAAGCCCTCGGAGCGTTGCCCGGGTCGTTGGGGGCCGTGGGCGTCGCCGGACCCACGATTCTGGCCGACCTGGCTTTGCAGGGAAGGCGCGGCCTGACCACTGGCGCCAACACCGATGATGTTCATCTCCGCAACGTGGACGTCGAACGCGACGTCTCGGTCGGCCGGTGGCTCGACCTCCGGACGGTGAAGGAGGGCGAGCCCTGCCCCCGCTGCGGCGAACCCCTGGCCGTTGGGCGTGCCATCGAGGCGGGGCACATCTTCAAACTGGGCTCCCGCTACGCCGAAGTGATGGGCGCCAAGGTGCTCGACGCCGATGGTGAGACCAGGACACTCCTGATGGGCTCGTACGGCATCGGAGTGGAAAGGAATCTGGCGGTCATCGTCGAGGCTTCGCACGACGACAAGGGGATCGTCTGGCCGGTGGGCGTGGCGCCGTTCCATGCGGTGGTCACGGTGCTGCGGGCAGACAACGCGGAGACCCTGGCCGCCGCTCAGTCCCTGCACCAGGCCCTCAACGAACGGGGTATCGAGACCCTCCTCGATGATCGTGAGGAGCGACCGGGCGTGAAGTTCGCCGATGCCGAGCTGATCGGCATCCCCTATCGAGTGACCGTGGGTCCCCGCGGCCTCGAGTCGGGGACGGTGGAACTCACCACACGGAGGACCGGGGAGACCACGGAGGTGCCGGTCGACGAACTGGTCGAGAACCTCGACGGGCTGATCCGGGCGTCCTGAGCAAGGTCGTTTCCCACTTTCGGGGCAGATTTCGCCGTCCACCGGCTCTGATATACTCCTTGGGACATCTTGAGGACGCTACGTAGGAAGTGGGCGCCCAGCCCACTTTTTGGCGTGGAGACGTAGATTTGCAGTCGCAGATTTTGGAGGTGGAGCGTGTCGGACGCTCCAGAGGAGTTGTGGAACGTGTTGGAAAGCTACTTGGCCGAGGAAAGGCTCGAGTTGGATGACCTCGAAGTCGTCGGAGCCCATGGCGGTGGCAAGACTCTGCGCGTCACCGTCGACGGTGAAGGGGTCGGTTCCGAGCTGCTCGGCGCCGTCTCGAAAGGCATCTCGCGCCTCATGGACACCCACGACGTGATTCCCGGCTCGTACCAGCTCGAAGTGAGCACCCCCGGCTTGGAGCGGAAGCTGCGCCGGCCGGAGCACTGGAAGAAGTCGGTGGGTCGAGATGTCCGGGTCAAGACCCGAATCGAGATCGAGGGCTTCCGTCGCCATGAAGGCGTGCTGGAAAGCGCCGGCGACGCAGAATGTGTCATCGTCGGTGACGGGATCGCCCGAACGGTCGCCTACGACGCGGTCGCGTCGGCGAAGACCGTGTACAACTGGACGACGCCCGCCAAGCCGGGCAAGAAGTAGGAGGACCTGCGATGCGCATGGATGCTCAAGTCATGGAGGCCCTGGAGGTTCTCGGACGTGAACGTGGTGTGTCGGTCGAGACGATTCTCGATGCGTTGGCCAACGCCCTTGTCTCTGCCTACAAGCGGAGTCCCGGCGCCGCCGAGGAGGCGCGGGTTGTGATCGACTCCGATTCCGGCGACATAGTCGTGTACGGTCAGGAGCTCGACGACGACGGCAACGTGACCAGGGAGTGGGAAGACACCCCCGACGATTTCGGGCGCATCGCCGCACAGACCGCCAAGCAGGTGATCGCTCAGCGACTCCGCGAGGCCAAGCGAGACCAGGTGTTCGACCTCTACGAAGGCCGTGACGGTGACCTCGTGACCGGAATCATCCAGCAGGTCGATAACCGCTACACGATCCTCGATCTCGGCGATTCGGAAGCGCTCATGCCGGGCTCGGAGCGGATCCCGTACGAGCGGCTCGAACGCGGTAATCGCGTCAAGGCCATCATCCTCGAGGTCCGGAACGAGGCGAAGGGGCCCCAAATCGTGGTCAGCCGGAGCCACCCGGATTTCGTGCGCCGGCTCCTCGAACTCGAGGTGCCCGAACTGGTCGACTCGACGATCGAGATCATGGCGATCGCCCGAGAAGCCGGTCACCGTACCAAGATCGCCGTCAAATCCAACGATCCGAACGTCGATCCGAAGGGGGCGTGTGTCGGTGCGCGCGGGTCCCGGGTTCGGCAGGTCGTCAATGAACTGCGGGGCGAAAAGGTCGACGTCGTCGAGTGGCGCGAAGACCTGCCACAGTTCATCGCCGAGGCGCTTGGTCCCGCCAAGGTTCAGGAAGTGAGGATCGACGAAGAAACGAAGACGGCCACGGTCATCGTCAATGAGCATCAGCTCTCGCTGGCGATCGGCAAGGAGGGTCAAAACGCCCGTCTGGCCGCGCGGCTCTCGGGGTACCGGGTCGATATTCAGTCCGACCAGCCGCCGCGACCAGTCGAGCCGGTCGCCGTGGTGGCGGCCGAGGAGACCAGCGAAGCCGGCACAGCCGAGGCTGCCCCGGACGAATCGGGAGAGGCGGTGGTGCCGGAGGTCCCGGCCGAAGCGCCCACCGAGGTGGTGGCCGCATCCGAAGAAGTAGCGGCTGAGGCGCCTGCCGAGGCCACGGCCGAAGGCGCTGCTGAAACCCCGGCGGAGACGGTCATCGAGGCCTCTGCCGCGTCTGGGGAGGCCGAAGAAGAAGGAACGGCGGAAGTTGAGGCAGCCGACGCAGGTGACCCTGCCGAACTGGCAGTCCCAAACACTCAGTCAGAGGATACGGTGGACGGTGCCGAGAGCACCGACACCGAAGAGGAGTAGCGAAGCAGAGTGGCGAGAGTACGGATCTACGAATTAGCACGGGAACTCGAACTCGAGTCCAAAGATGTACTGGCACGCGCCCAGGAACTCGGATTGGCCGTCAAGACGGCCTCGTCGGGTGTGGAGCCAGACGAGGCAGAGCGGTTGCGGGCGTCCTTGGCCGGCGCCGATCAAGCCGAGGCGGCGACTGCGGTAGAGGATTCTCCCGCGCCCGCTCCGGTGGAGGAACCGCCTCCCGCACCGGCCTCGGTGGAGGAACCGCCCGCCGCACCGGCGCCGGTGGAAGAGTCTCCCGCCCCCGCTCCGGTGGAGGAACCAGCCGCGGCACCCGCCCCGGTGGAGTCGGCCGCCGAAGCCGAAGAGGCGCCGGTCGAAGAACCCGCCGCTGCCCAAGACGAGCGGGCCTCCGTCTCGGTCGCCTCGGGTATCACGCCAAAAGAACTCGCTGAGGTCATCGATGAGCCGGCCAACTCGATCGTCACCACGCTCATCCAAATGGGCGAGATGGTGGGGCTGGGTGTGCCGATTCCCGATGAGGCGATCGAACTCCTCGGTGAGCATTTCGGCGTCGATATCGAGATCGACGGCGAAGCCGAGCCGGCAGCACCGACACCCCGGGCCAAGCGAACGTACGAAGACGACCCGGCCAACCTGGTCACCCGCCCACCCGTGGTGACCGTCATGGGCCATGTCGATCACGGCAAGACCACCCTCCTCGACGCGATCCGCTCGACCAACGTGGTCGGCGGAGAGGCTGGAGGCATCACTCAACACATCGGTGCGTACCAGGTGATCTCCGGAGACAGCCTCATCACCTTCCTCGACACGCCGGGTCACGAAGCCTTCACGGCGCTACGCGCCCGAGGCGCCGAGGTCACCGACATCGTCGTGCTCGTGGTGGCGGCAGACGACGGCATCATGCCCCAAACCGCCGAAGCGATCAGTCACTCGAAGGCCGCCGGGGTTCCCATCATCGTGGCCATCAACAAGATGGACCTCCCCGCCGCCGACCCGTCCAGGGTCCGTGCGCAGCTCACCGAGTACGGGTTGGTCGCCGAAGAGCTCGGTGGCGACATCACGACGGTGGAGTTGTCGGCCACGACCGGCCAGGGGATCGACACGCTGCTCGAGGTCATCGACCTCGTTGCGCAGCTCGAAGACTTCAAAGGAAACCCCAAGCCGGCTGCTTCGGGGGTGGTTGTGGAGAGTCAGCTGGACAAAGGCCGCGGCGCCGTCGCCACGGTGATCGTCCAGCGAGGGACTCTCAAGCAGGGTGATGCGCTCGTGGCGGGTCCCGTATCCGGGCGGGTTCGAGCCATGCTCGACCACACCGGCGAGCAGATGAAATCGGCGGGTCCCTCGACTCCGGTGCTGGTCATGGGGTGGTCGGATGTTCCCACCGCCGGTGATCCGTTCGACGTGGTCAAGAACGAACGCACGGCGCGCTCCATGGCCCAGGATCGTTTCGAGGAACTGAGAGCATCGCAACAGGTCATACCCACCGCGCGGGAGCGCCTCGCCCAGCTGCTGGACCAGCTTCGCACCGCCGACGAGGCGGAACTGCGAATCATTCTGAAAGCGGACGCCAACGGGTCGCTGGAAGCCGTTCGGGACTCGATCGTGAAGATCACGAGAGAGGGCGGCAAGATCACAACGATCCACGCCGCCGTCGGCGGGATCACCGAGAACGATGTGAGTCTCGCCGAGGTCACCGAGTCCGTGGTGTTCGGCTTCAATGTCCGGCCCGACAGTCAAGCCCGCAAGCTCGCCGAGCAAAAGGGCATCGAGATCCGTCCGTACCAGATCATCTACGAGCTGCTCGATGATCTCGAGGCGATGCTCGTCGGCCGCTTGGCGCCGGATGAAGTGGAAGCGGTGCTCGGCTCGGCCGAGGTCCGCGAGATCTTCAAGGTGCCGCGCAAGGGCAATATCGCCGGATCCTACGTCACCGAGGGTCAGATGACCCGAGGCGCCAAGGTGCGGCTGCTGCGTGACGGCATCGTGATCCACGACGGCTCGATCGACTCGCTGCGCCGATTCAAGGACGATGTCCGTGAGGTCAACTCCGGCTTTGAATGCGGTATCGGTATCGCCGGCTACAACGACGTCAAAGAGGGCGATGTGATCGAGGCGTACGAGGTTCGAGAAGTCGCCCGGGTCTGACCCTCTGACTTCGGTTTCTGAGCATGGTGCACGCGGCGGTGATGCGGGTCGAGTTTCTCATTCCCGTCTCGCGTTCCCTCAAGGAGAAGCGCCGAGTTCTCAAGCCGTTGTTGACGTCGCTGGGACGGACCTTTCCGGTAGCGGTGGCGGAGGTGGATCATCAAAACGTGTGGCAACGGGCTGCGGTGGCAGTGGCGTTCGTGGCGGGTGACGCGCCCCAGCTGGAGCGACTGATCGACGCGGTTCGTACCTTTTTCGACGAACATGTGGAGATCGACGTTTTGGATGTGCATCTCAGCTATCTGGAGGATCCTCGATGAGTGATCGCATGCGCCGCGTCAACTCCGTGATGAGGGAGGCGGTCGCCGATGAAGTGGAACAACTCAAGGACCCGCGACTCGGCTTCGTGACCATCACCGGAGTCGACACGGCGCCCAATCTCCGCCATGCCACGGTCTACTACTCCGTCCTGGGCGACGAGGACCAGAAGCGCCAGACGCAGGCGGCGCTCGATGCCGCCGCCCCGCGGGTCACCCATGCGGTGGGAGCCGGTTCGCGGATGAAGTACACGCCGAGGCTGCATTTCAGGATCGACGAGAGCGTCGAACGCGGAACGCGTATCTCCAAGCTGATCCACGACATCAACGAAGCCGATGCCTCCCGTGGGCGTGAGGAAGGCAGTCCTGAGGACGGGCTGTCCGGGGATCCGGTCGAGTGATCGGGTTTCTGCTCGTCGACAAGCCCTCGGAGTGGACCTCCCATGACGTGGTCGCCAAGGTGCGGCGGCTGATCGGGATCAAGAAAGTCGGCCATGCCGGAACCCTCGATCCCATGGCGACCGGTCTGATCGTCCTCGGGGTGGGGCGAGCCACCAAGCTCCTCCGGTTCGTTCAGGATCTTCCGAAGGTGTACGTCGCCCGCATCAAGTTCGGCGTCGCCACCGACTCGTTGGATGCGGATGGCAAAGTCGTCTCAGACGAACCGATGCCTTTCGCCAGGGCCGACCTCGAGTCGGCCCTTCCGGCTTTCCTGGGTGAGATCGACCAGGTTCCCCCGATGGTGAGTGCCATCAAAGTGGACGGCCGCAGGCTGTACGAGCTCGCCCGGGAAGGTATCGAAATCGAGCGCCAGGCGCGTCAGGTGACCATCCACGCCATCGAGGTGCTCGATTTCGTGGCGGGTCCGCAACCGGAGGCCGAGATCCGAGTCACGTGCGGCAAGGGCACGTACATCCGGGTGCTGGCCGACGACATTGCCGAGAGGCTGGGGGGACGGGCCCACCTTTCCGCGCTTCGCCGTCACGCCAACGGGAGCCTCACCGTCGAGGGGCATGGCGTCAGCCTCGATGAGCTGGCCGACCTGGGCGAGGGCTGGTCCGAAGCCCTGCTGGCGCCGGCTGATGCCCTGGTCGACCTGCCGCCGGTGAGCTGCGACCAGGCGACGGCTCGTCTGGTCTCCCACGGACGCCGCTTCGTCACTGGGGATCTCGGGCTCGTCGACGCGTCCGATGGCGCCGTGTACCGGATCCTGGACGACTCCTCGGGTGACCTGCTCGCCGTGTACCGTGTCGCCGGAGATCAACTCGTTCCGGAGGTTGTGCTGTCGTGAAGGTGCTCCGTGGGGATCCGCTCGAGTGGGAGACCTCCACCGGGCGCGGGTCGGCCGTCTCCATCGGCGTCTTCGACGGGGTTCACCGTGGCCACCAGGAGGTCTTGGCGGATCTCACCGCGCAAGCCGCCGAGCTGGGAGGTCTGGACAAAGCGGTGCTCACCTTTGATCCCCATCCGCGGGCCATCCTCGAACCGGATGCTCCCGCCCACCTGCTGGCGACCGTCGAGCAACGCCTGGAATGGCTCGAGCTCGCCGGGGTGGACATAGTCGGGGTGTTGCCCTTCCCTGCGGTGAGAGATATGCAACCCCATTTCTTCATTCGCCGAGTGCTGACCGAAGCGTTGTCGGCCCGAGTGGTGGTGGTGGGCGTCGACTTCCGATTCGGCGTCGGGCGATCGGGCAATGTCGACACGTTGTGGTCGGCCGGCCAGGAGCTCGGGTTCGCCGTCGACGGCGTTCCGCTCCTGTCGGAGGCGCTCAGCCCCCTGTCATCGAGTCGGATTCGCCACCTCGTCAAGGACGGTGAAGTAGCGGCGGCCGCCGAACTCCTCGGCCGACCTTTCACGATGCGCGGCGTGGTGGTTCGCGGCGACGGGAGAGGTCGGACGATCGGAGTGCCCACTGCCAACATGGCGGTCGCGGAGAACCTGGTGCTGCCTGCCAGGGGCGTCTACGCCTCTCAGGTGACGGTGAGCGGCGGCGTGTTTCCCGCGGTCACGAACGTGGGAATCCGACCGACGTTCGATGGAGAGAAGGTCACGGTGGAGTCCCATCTGCTCGACGTGGAACAGGACATGTACGGGATGACGATCGACGTCGCCTTCCTCCGTCGGCTCCGTGACGAGCAGAGGTTCGATGGGGTCGAGGCGCTTCTCGCTCAGATCCAGGCGGACATCGTCGCAGCCAGGAGTGCGATGGCATGACCAGGCGCGTACGGTCGGCGTCGCCGTTCGAGGCCTCCTACCGGTTCTGTCGCGCTCTACGGGTGGGGGATGTGATCCATGTCGCCGGCACCGCTCCCATCCCACAAGACGGAAGCTCGCCACCGGTCTCCGCCTATGAACAAATGCTCTTGGCCGGCGCCATCGCCCTCTCCGCGGTGGAGGAGCTCGGCGGGAACGCCAGCCAGGTGGTGCGCACCCGGATGTACATCACCGATCCGGCCGACGCCAACGACGTGGGAACTGCCCACGGGGAGCTGTTCGCCGCCGGTGAACCCGTGGCGACCATGGTGGTGGTGGCTGCGTTGCTCGACCCACGCTGGAAGGTCGAACTCGAGATCGAGGCGCTCATCCGGTGACGCCTGCGGAGATCACGCGGCTCGAGCGTGCCTCGTCGGCGATCTTTTTGGGCGATGCCACATGGGAGCGCCATGGCTGGCGTGCCCTCGTCTCGGCGTTGCCCAACCGCAGAGCCAACGCGGCCTATCCCTTCGCGGCGGTCGAAGACCTCGAGGGAGCCATTCGCGACGTGAGGGCCTTCTTCGAGGCGCACGGCAAGAGCCCCCTGTTCAAACTCTCTCCGGGAACGCCCGGGTCGGTGCGAGCGGGTTTGCGCCAGGCCGGCTGGGTAGGGCGGTACGGGGCGGACGTCATGACGATGTCCCTCGCCGGACCGATCGAAGGTCCGTCGACGGATGTCGGGATCGCCGACCATCTCACGAGGTCATGGCTGGACACCTACTGCGCGGCCCGCTCCCTCGATCCTGTCACGTTCCGGCGCGGCTACCAGGCTCCCGGCTCCCAGATAGGCGCCGCCTCACTCGACGGCGCCGCGTTCGGGATGGGCATCATTCGAGACGGGTGGCTCGGCGTGTTCAACATGCTCACCATCCCCGAGCGACGATC
Organism: uncultured Acidimicrobiia bacterium; assembly: GCA_965366365.1. Lineage (GTDB taxonomy): Bacteria > Actinomycetota > Acidimicrobiia > Spongiisociales > JAENVV01 > CBDUEV01. Next base: position 28,882 of record CBDUEV010000029.1, read on the forward strand.
GCAGGGCTACGCCTCCCGGATTCTCGACGCCCTCGTCGCGTGGGGGGCACAACGGGGTGCCACCTCGGCCTACCTTCAGGTGGTGGCCGACAACGTTGCCGCCCAGGGGCTCTATACTGGTCGAGGCTTCCAAGTTTCCTACGCCTACGAATATTGGGAAGAACCCGTCGTAGGTGAAGGCTGAACTTGGAGTTCTGGCCGACAGTGGTACACTTCCGGCCGTCCCCAAGGCTCGTGCATCGACTCCATGCCGTGAGCCACCTCGACGAAGTTTGGATTCATGAAGACGACGCAAGAAATCATCGCTGAGCACGGCCAACACGAGTCGGACACCGGGTCTCCGGAGGTCCAGGTCGCGCTCTTGACCGAGCGAATCAAACACCTCACCGAGCACATGAAGGTCCACAAGCATGATTATCACAATCAGCGTGGCCTCCTCATGCTGGTCGGCAAGCGGCGGCGGCTGCTCAACTACCTGATGCGTCAGGATGTCGAGCGTTATCGCACGCTCATCGCAAACCTCGGTTTGCGTCGATAGGGTTTGGGAGAAGCGGCTGCGGCCGCTTCTCTTCTGTGCAGGATGCTGCGCAGTCACCCGGAGTCTCAACGATTGACCCGGGTGCAATGTGGGGCTTCACCTCAGTGAGGCGCCCAGGTCCGACCGATTGGTCGGGATCATCTCGCAACCAAGAGGAGAGAGACTCCCAGTTGTCAGTGGAGAACGTTTCGCCCGCTCGGAGCGTTGACCACTGCCAATTGGCCGCTCTCTCCATAACAGAAGGAGAAGGCGTGCCGGAACATGTGGTACGCGGGCTGATCGGTGACAAAGAGGTCACGATCAGCACCGGAAAGTTGGCTCAACAAGCCGACGGAGCAGTCAAGATCACCGTGGGGGGAACCGAAGTACTGGTGACCGCCACCGCCGCCCGCAGTATGCGGGAAGGCGTCGATTTCTTCCCACTCACCGTGGATATCGAAGAACGGATGTATGCAGCGGGCCGGATTCCCGGATCGTTCTTCCGTCGTGAGGGCCGCTCCACCGAAAAAGCCATCCTGGTGTGTCGTCTCATCGACCGCCCCCTACGACCCAACTTCGTCAACGGCTATCGCAACGAAACCCACATCGTGGGTACGGTGCTCTCCGTCGATGACGACAACCCCTATGACATGCTGGCGCTCAACGGCGCCTCGGCAGCTCTGTCCGTCAGCCCCATCCCGTTCGAGCGCCCCATCGGCGCCGTCCGTCTGGCGTTGAAGGACGGTGCGTGGCTCCCCATGCCGACGTACGACGACCTCGACGAGTCGGTTTTCGAGCTGACCGTGGCCGGGGTCCGCAACGACAAGGGTGAGATCGACATCATCATGGTCGAAGCCGGTTCGACCGAAGAAGGCGTCCGGATGATTCTCGACGGCCAACCGGCCTCCGACGAAGAAGCTGTGGCGCGCGGTCTCGAAGAGGCCAAACCATTCATTGCTCAGTCGATCGATCTCCAGGAGCAGCTCGCTGCGATGGTCGAGAAGGACGAGGTCGAGTGGACCTTGGCCGTGGACTACACGGATGAGGTGTACAACCGCGTCAAGGAGCTCGCCGCTCCGAAACTCGAGTCTGTGATCACCATCCCCGGCAAGAAAGAGCGTGGGCTCGCCCAGTCGGCCGCTCGCGACGAGGTGATGGAAGCCTACGGATCGGACGACGACGCCGAGATCGGAATGGTCAAGAAGGCGTTCGCCAAGGTCGCCAAAGAGATGATGCGGGCTCGGGTTCTCAACGACGGTATTCGACTCGATGGTCGAGGCCTGACGGATATCCGTGAACTCCAGGCAGAGGTCGACGTGGTCGCTCGCGCTCACGGATCCGGTCTGTTCCAACGTGGTGAAACCCAGGTGCTCAGCGTGACCACGCTCGGCATGATGAAGATGGAACAGATGCTCGACACGCTCTCGATCGAAACATCGAAGCGGTACATGCATCACTACAACTTCCCGCCATTCTCGACGGGTGAGACCGGCTTCATGCGCGGACCGAAGCGACGCGAGATCGGGCACGGTGCTCTGGCCGAGAAGGCCGTGCATCCGGTGATTCCCACGGCAGAGGAATTCCCCTATGCCTACCGACTCGTCTCCGAGGTGCTGGCGTCGAACGGTTCATCCTCGATGGCCTCGGTGTGCGGCTCGTCGTTGTCACTCATGGACGCCGGCGTTCCGATCATTGCACCGGTTGCCGGAATCGCCATGGGTCTCATCGCCGAAGACGGTCAGTTCATCACTCTGACCGACATCCTCGGAGCCGAGGACGCACTGGGCGACATGGACTTCAAGGTGGCAGGAACGGCAGACATCATCACTGCCCTCCAGCTCGACACCAAGATCGAGGGTTTGCCGGCCGAGGTGCTTTCGTCGGCCCTGACGCAAGCGCGCGACGCTCGCATCCAGATTCTCGAAGCGATGAAGGGCGCCATCGACGGACCACGACCCGAGCTCAATCCCAATGCTCCCCGCATCGAAGCCATCAGGATCCCCAAGGACAAGATCGGTGAGGTCATCGGGCCCAAGGGCAAGACGATCCGCGAATTGGAGGCGGAGACCGGTGCGACCATCGAGATCGAAGAGGACGGTGCCTTCGGGATCGTCCGGGTCGGCGCAGCCGACGGCGATGCGTTGAATCTCGCCAAGTCTCGGATCGAGATGATCGCCAACCCGCCCGAGGCCGAGGTCGATGAGACCTACGAAGGCGAGGTGGTGAACATCACGACCTTCGGTGCCTTCATCAATATCCTGCCGGGCCGCGACGGGCTGCTCCACATCTCCAAGGTCGATGCGGAGCGCAGAGTCGACAACGTCGAGGATTACCTCTCGTTGGGCGACAAGGTCAAGGTGGTCGTTCGCGAGATCGATCGGAACGGAAAAGTGAGCCTCGAGCTCGCCGAGCCGATTGAGGTCTCCGAAGAAGTTGCCAACCGTCCCAAGGGCGGCGGAGGCGGCGGAGGCGGCGGCGATCGCGACCGTGGCGACCGTGGCGGCCGAGATCGTGGCGGACGCGGCGGTGATCGTGGCGGCCGAGATCGTGGCGGACGCGGCGGAGATCGCGGCGGTCGAGACGGTGGCGGTGACCGCGGCGGTCGAGACGGTGGCGGTGACCGCGGTGGTCGCGACCGAGGTCGAACCTCCGACAGCGGAGGCGGCCGCGACCGCGAGAGCGGTTCGGATCGTGGCGACCAGAGCAAAGGCGACAGTTCTTCGAGCCCTCGCCGACAGATTCGCTCCTTCGAAGAAGACTTCGAGAGCGGCAATCTGTAGACAACCGTCTTTCCAGACGAGAGAGAGGCCGCCCTTCGGGGCGGCCTCTCTCTCGTTTTGGAAGACCATGAACCGCCGCCGGCCCTACACTTCCCGGGATGCCGGAACTTCCCGACGTAGCCGTCTACCTCGAGGCGTTGGAGCGATTCTGCACGGGACGACCACTGCAGAAGGTCCGGGTGCGCTCGGTGTCGCTGCTGAGGACCTATGACCCCCCGCTCTCGGCTGTCGAAGGTCTGGTGGTTCAGGGATTCAGCCGGATCGGCAAGCGTATCGTGTTCGAGTTCCCTGATGATCTCTTCATGGTCCTCCATCTCATGGTGGCCGGCCGGCTGCGATGGAAGCCGCCCGGCGTTGCCGTGCCCGCCAAGGTGGGGTTGGCGGCTTTCGATTTCGAGCACGGTTCGTTGCTGTTCACAGAACAGGGGACCAAGAAACGCGCCTCGCTGCACATCCTGCGTGGGGCCGAGGCGCTGGCTGAACAGGATCGAGGCGGCATCGAGCCGCTCGAGGTCTCGCTCGAGGATTTCGCCGACGCCCTGCAGAAGGAGAACAGGACTCTGAAACGAGCCTTGACCGATCCCCGCATCCTTTCGGGGATCGGGAACGCCTATTCCGATGAGATACTGCACCGGGCTCACCTGTCGCCGGTCAAACGAACGGGCCAGCTCAAGGAGGATGAAATGGTTCGTCTCTATGAAGCCACCCGTGCGTCATTGAACGAGTGGACCGAGCGATTGAGAGCCGAGGTCGGAGAAGGATTCCCGGACAAGGTGACGGCGTTCCGGCCCGAGATGGCAGTCCACGGCAAATACGGGGAGCCGTGCCCGGTGTGCGGTTCTCCCGTGCAGCGGATCGTCTACGCCTCCAACGAAACCAACTACTGCGCCACCTGTCAGACCGACGGAAAGCTCCTGGCCGACCGATCGCTCTCCCGGCTACTGAAAGACGATTGGCCGAAGACCATCGAAGACCTCGAAGACCTGAGGTCCTGAAGATGAGGCCGACGCGGGCTTGGGCGGCGCGTGATGCGTGACGCAGTCGTGGTCGGGTCGGGCCCCAACGGGCTGACCGCCGCCGTCGAACTCGCCCGAGCGGGCCTGGAGGTGCAGGTTCTCGAAGGGCATGACGTGCTGGGAGGGGGGACCAGGACCGACGAACTCACCCTGCCCGGATACCGGCACGACGTGTGCGCGGCGATTCACCCTTTCGCAACTGGATCGCCGGCGTTTCGGACGATGCCGCTCCAGGATTTCGGACTCGAGTGGAAACACTCACCCGCCGAAGTCGCGCATCCGCTCGACGGAGGCAGGAACGTGTCTCTCTTCCAGGATGTCGAGCGCACTGCGCTCGCTCTCGGTGGGGATGCGCCGCGCTACCGTCGGACGATCGGACACCTGGCCGGTCGCGCAGACGAAGTGTTCGCCGACACACTGGGTCCGCTGGTCAGGTTCCCAACTCATCCCATGCTGATGGCCAGGTTCGGACTCCAAGGACTGGTGTCTGCTCACGCATTCGCCAAGCGGTTCGAAACCGAAGAAGCCCGAGGTCTCTTCGCGGGAAACGCCGCCCACAACACCACCTCGCTGGATGTGGCCGGATCGGCTGCGATCGGTCTGGCCCTCATGATGGCCGGACACGCCTACCGCTGGCCCATGGCGAGCGGCGGATCCCACGCCGTCACGAGAGCTCTGGCCGGCTACCTCGAGTCGCTGGGGGGTGAAATCGTCACCGGACACCCCGTCCGAGCCATCGCCGATCTGCCGCCGGCTCGCCTCACTCTTCTCTCGATGACACCGCCCGCCGTCGATGCGCTGTACGGAGATCGCCTTCCCCGGAGCTACCGGCGGGTCATGCAACGATGGCGCTTTGGACCCGGTGTTTTCAAGGTGGATTGGGCACTCGACGGTCCCATTCCCTGGACCGCGGCCGAGGTTGCGCAGGCCGCCACCGTGCATGTGGGAGGTCCACTCGAGGAGATCGTCGACTCCGAGCAAGCGGTGTGGGATGGCCGGCATTCGGACCGACCGTTCGTGCTGCTCGTTCAACACACCCTTGCCGATCCCACGCGCGCTCCAGAAGGCGGACACACGGCTTGGGCCTACTGTCACGTGCCGAACGGGTCGACCGTGGATCGGACAGAGGTCATCGAAGCCCAGATCGAACGATTCGCGCCTGGTTTCCGTGACCGGATCCTCCAGCGTCACGTCATGTCGAGCGAAGACTATGCACGGTACAACCCGAATTACGTGGGCGGCGACATCATCGGGGGAGCTTTCACGCTCAAGCAGATCGTGGCCCGGCCCAAGCTCTCCGCCAATCCGTATGCCACACCGCTTCCTGGTGTCTTCTTGTGCGGATCCTCGGCGGCGCCGGGCGCAGGAGTCCACGGAATGGTGGGGTGGCATGCCGCCCACGCCGCCCTCCGGTCGATCGGAAAACAGCCTTTCCGCCCCTCTTGACGTATCGAACATATGTTCGATACTATGGATGTCCTCTGGTGGAGTGGACGTGGCGGCGATACAGACGAAATCAACACGCTCGTTGAATGTGGTGGTGGAGCCTGGTCGTATCGTCGGGTTGGTCGGCTCAGCCGGAACCGGCTTGACCCGTTGGGGGCTTTCCCTCCTGGTCGAGCCCTCACTGACGGCTCCGGTGGTGGTGGTGGACAGTCGCGGATGGCTCTGCCCCGTGGCGGCGTGGGAGGTGGGCATACCGCCTGAACGGCTGTACGTGGTCCGCTGTCCAGACCGCACGGTGTGGCCGCAGGTAATCGCCACGCTCGCAGCGGGGGTACGTGCTCTCTACGCCGAGGTCCCGGAAGGGACCTCGTATGAGGTGTTACGCCGTATCGCCGCAGTGACCCGAAAAGAAAGAACCGGTCTGATCCTGCGGTCCCTTCATGGCGAACTACCCGCCGGAATCTCCTACCTGCGAATTGCTGCCGACCAGGTCAGATGGGAAGGGCCGGAGCATGGTCATGGTCAGTTGATGAGCCGTCGGATCACGGCCCAAGCATCCGGGAAGGGCGCAGCGGGGATCGAGCGCCAGATCGAAGTAGAGGACGATGGGAAGAATTCTGTGTATCTGGTGGGAGGATTGGCCGCTTCGCCGACCGGACGCGCCATCGGTTGAAGCCTGTCTGGTCGTTGATCGGTTTGACGTGATCGCCGTCAATGAGCGCGCCCGAGAGGCAGGGGCACGTGCGGGCATGCGACGTCG
>CBDUEV010000030.1:0-34820 GCA_965366365.1 uncultured Acidimicrobiia bacterium
AAATGAGATCGCCGATCCTCTGGAACCCGAACATCGAGTAGAAGGTGAAGAAGGGCACCATCGGAACTCCCCGATGGGCATAGGACGTGGCTGCGGCGGTGAAACTCGCCATGGAGCCTGCCTCCGTGATGCCCTCCTCGAGGATCTGCCCGTCTTTGCTCTCGGAATACGAGAGCAGCATCGATGCGTCGACGGGCTCGTACTGCTGGCCCTGCGAGGCGTAGATCTTGAACTCCCTGAACAGCGAATCCATCCCGAACGTCCTGCCCTCGTCCGGAATGATGGGGACTACCCGGTCGCCGAAGTCCTCGTCACGGAGAAGCGACCGGAGAAGTCGGGTGAAGGCGGTCGTTGTCGATGCCTCCGCATTCCCGCTCCCCGCCCGGACCTCCTCGAAGACCGAGGGGTTGGGCAGCTTCAGCGGGCGGCGGGTGATGGTGGTGCGCGAAGGCAGAGAACCATCCAGAGCTTTGCGGCGCTCCATGAGATAGCGGTACTCGGGTGAATCGACCGGCGGCCGGTAGTAGGGAGGTTCGCTGTTGCCTTCGAGCGCCTCCTCGGGGATTTCCTCCTCGAGGTGAAGTCGAGTCCTGAGACCCTTGAGCTGCTGGTTGGTGAGCTCCTTGATCTGGTGCGTGGCGTTTCTGCCCTCCACGTCGGGGCCAAGGGTCCAACCCTTGATCGTCTTGGCGAGGATGACGGTGGGCGCCCCGGTGAGTTGGGTGGCAGCCTTGTAGGCCGCGAACACCTTCTTGTAGTCGAGGCCACCTCGGCGGAGTTGCCAGACTTCGTCGTCTGTCATGTGTTCGACGAGCTTGCGCAGACGGGGGTCCGGCCCGAAGAAGTGCTCACGGACGTAGGCCCCCGATTCCGTCTTGTAACGCTGGTACTCGCCGTCGACCGACGTGTTCATCTTGTTGACGAGGACACCATCGACATCGTTGGCCAGTAGCTCATCCCACTTGGAACCCCAGATCACCTTGATGACGTTCCAGCCGGCGCCGCGGAAGATCGCCTCGAGTTCCTGGATGATCTTCCCGTTGCCCCGCACGGGTCCGTCGAGCCGCTGCAAGTTGCAGTTGATCACCCAGGTCAGGTTGTCGAGGCGCTCGCGAGCGCCCAGGGAGATCGACCCGAGGGTTTCCGGCTCGTCGACTTCCCCGTCGCCGATGAAGCACCAGACCCGGCTGTTCTCGGTTTCGTCGATCCGTCGATTCTGCAGGTATTTGTTGAACCGCGCCTGATAGATGCTGTTGATGGGACCGAGACCCATGGAGACGGTGGGGTACTCCCAGAAGTCGGGCATGAGTCGAGGATGGGGATACGACGACAGGCCGCCCCCGCCGATCTCCTGCCGGAAGCGGTCGAGGTTCTCCTCCTCCAGGCGCCGCTCCAGGAAGGCGCGGGCATAGACCCCCGGGGCGGCATGGCCCTGGATGTAGACGGCATCGCCGGGGTTGCCGTCGGTCTTGCCGTGGAAGAAATGGTTGAAACCGACTTCGTACAGCATCGCCGACGAGGCGTAGCTGGACAGGTGCCCGCCGATCCCGTGCTCTTCGTGGTTGGCCTTGATGACCATGACGGCCGCGTTCCACCTGACAAACCTTCTGATGCGCTTCTCCAGGTCTGCGTCCCCTGGATAGAAGGGCTGTTCCTCCAAGGGGATGGTGTTGACGTAGGGGCTGGAGATCGAGCCGGGTACACCGATGTTCAGTTCGCGGGCGCGTTGGTTCAGCTTTGCCATCAGGAAGCGGGCTCGGACGGGTCCTCGGGCACCCGCCACCGCGTCCAGCGAATCGAGCCATTCCTGGGTCTCTTCGTTGTCGATGTCGGGGAGTTGGTGCACGAAACCGTCGATGATCATTGCTGGCCCTTCGAATCCGGATGTCGGATCAGGATACCCTGCCCCCGCCGAAGCGTTCGCCTCGGCTCGGAGTGTTGCCGCGGCGGGCGCGTTCCGGTAGCTTTGTCCCGTGACCAACCCTTGCGAATGCGCCCGGTGGTGCCGCCTCTGATCGAGGCCGATGCTGCCGTGTGTGAGGAGTAGACCGGCCCAGGCGCCGGTTTTTTGTCGAGGAGAATCAGTGAGCGTGCAGAAGCGAGTCTTTTCGGGGATCCAGCCGACCGGCCAGGTCCACATCGGGAACTACCTTGGAGCCCTCCGAAACTGGGTGAAGCTCCAGGACGACTACGACGCCATCTATTGCGTCGTGGACATGCACGCCTTGACCGCTCCGTACGATCCCAAGGAACTCGCCGCCGCCCGTCTGGAGACCGCCAAGACCCTCCTGGCGGTTGGCGTCGATCCGGAACGTTCGCTGCTGTATTACCAGTCGCAGGTCCCGCAACACGCCGAGCTGTCCTGGATTCTGGGAACCGACACGCCGTTGGGGGCGCTCAATCGCATGACGCAGTTCAAGGAGAAGGCAGACAAGACCGGACAGAAACTCGGCATCTACGCCTACCCGGTGCTCATGGCTGCCGACATCCTCGTGCACAAGGTGCATGCCGTTCCCGTCGGGGATGACCAGACTCAACATCTCGAGCTCACCCGCGATATCGCCGTCCGATTCAACGGCAGGTTTGGCGAGACGTTCCCGGTCCCCGAGCAGGTGACCCCGGAGGTGGGCGCCCGCATCATGTCGTTGCAGGACCCGACCAACAAGATGTCGAAATCCGATCCCGATGTCGGAAGCAGGATCCTGGTGTTCGATCCGCCGGACGTGGTCGTCAAGAAGATCAAGCGAGCGGTGACGGACTCCGGTTCCGAGATCGCCTACGACGAGGCCGAGAAACCGGGAGTGTCCAACCTTCTCACCATCATGTCGATCTTCACCGGTACGCCAATTCCGCAGCTCGTCGAAGACCTGGCGGGGATGCAGTACGGAGCGTTCAAGCTGGCGGTGGCGGAAGCGGTGGTCGAGGGCTTGGCCCCTATTCGAGCCGCCTACCTGGCGCTCGACGATGACGAGGTGGCTCGGTTGATGGCCAAAGGGGCACTCGAAGCCCGCATCCGCGCCGAGCACGAGATGGTCGTGGTTCGCGCTCGAGTCGGTCTGAGCGGCTAGGGCGGTGGACACCAACCCGTCACCGCCCACTCCGGCGGTTCCTCCGCCGCTTCCCTCCGCAGCCCAGAGCCCCTGGCGGATCTGGCATTTCGCCGCGGCGTGGATCGGAGGCCTGTTCGGCTCGATCGCCGGGTTGCCGTTCACCAGCTTCTCCCTGGACTCGACCGTCGATCCGACCCTTCAGCTGACGGGCACCGACACCCTCGCCATCCTGCTTCCTGCGCAGCTCCTCGGGAACATCGTGGTGCTGGCCGTCTTGGTGAAAGCGCTGAAGCTCCCCTTCGAACGGGGCTTGGGTTTCGACCTTCGACCCCGAGACGGCTGGTTCGTTCTGGTGGGCGTGGCGCTCTCGGTGGTGATCACGCTGGCTGTCACGCCGCTTGCCAACGCGCTCGACGCCACTGAGGATCCACAGGGGATGGGTGCCCTCATGGAGACTCTCTCCCCGGGTCTCGGCGTTTTCGTGGCGTTCCTGGCCATCGTGGTGGTCACCCCGATGGTCGAGGAGATCCTTTTTCGCGGAATCCTCCAGCGAGCCTTCCGGCGATGGTTCGGCAAATGGCCGACCATCGTGCTGACGGCCATCGTCTTTGCCCTGTTTCACGTGTTCGGCGTGTCCTCCGAGAACTTCGTGGCCGACGCCGTCGTCACCGTCGTTTCGATCGTCGCCGTTGGTCTCCTGCTCTCCTGGCTCGTCGAGCGAGATCATCGCTTGGGCCGGGCGATTGCCGTACACACCGGCTTCAATCTGGTGGCCTTCATCGCGCTGTTCGTGGCGGGTCCGCTCAGCTGAGGCGGCGTGTTTGGATCGCTCCGCCCCAGTGGTACCGTGGCGCTTTCCGCGGCGGAGGATGATCGAAAGTGGAAGTTGACATCGGTATCGGCAAGTCCGGTCGCCAGGCCTACGGGTTCGACGACATCGCCATCGTTCCCAGCCGAAGGACTCGGGATCCGGACGACGTCGACATCAGTTGGCAACTCGACGCCTTCAAGTTCGATCTTCCCATGATGGGTTCGGCGATGGACTCGGCGATCAGCCCGGCCACGGCGATCGAGATCGGGCGTCTGGGAGGGGTCGGCGTCCTCAACCTCGAGGGCCTGTGGTCTCGGTACGAAGACCCGGACGGTGTGCTCGCCGAGATCGGTTCGTTGCCCGCCGAGAAGGCCACCCGGCGGATGCAGGAGATCTACCTGGAGCCGATCCAACCCGATCTCATGGTCCAGCGGATCGTCGAGATGAAGGAGGCGGGCATTCGAACCGCCGGCTCCCTGACTCCACAACATGTGACCCGGTACGCCGACCGGGTGCGGGACGCCGGACTGGACTTGTTGGTCATTCAAGGCACCGTCGTGTCCGCAGAACACGTCTCCACCCGCCAGGAGCCTCTCAACCTCAAGGAGTTCATCGCCAACTTCGAACTGCCGGTCATCGTGGGAGGCTGTGCCTCGTACTCCACGGCCCTCCACCTCATGCGGACGGGTGCGGTTGGGATTCTCGTGGGCGTCGGCCCCGGAGCTGCCTGCACCACCCGGGGCGTCCTGGGCGTCGGCGTTCCGCAGGCCACGGCCATTGCTGACGCGGCCGGTGCCCGGATTCGTTACCTCGACGAGACCGGCCGGTACGTGCACGTGATCGCCGACGGCGGGATGCGCACGGGCGGGGATGTCTCCAAGGCGATCGCCTGCGGGGCGGACGCCGTGATGATCGGGTCTCCGCTGGCCTCGGCGAGCGAGGCTCCGGGCCACGGCATGCATTGGGGCATGGCCACCTTCCATCCCACCCTGCCCCGGGGAGCTCGTGTCCAGGTGGGTGACCTCGGAACGCTGCAAGAGATCCTGGTCGGTCCTGCTCACGAGAACGACGGACGCCGCAACCTGTTCGGCGGGCTGAGGATGTCGATGGCGACCACCGGGTACGCCGACGTCAAAGAGTTCCAGAAAGCGGAGGTCATGATCGCCCCGTCGCTTCAGACGGAGGGCAAGGCTCTCCAACGCAGCCAGCGCGTCGGGATGGGTTGACGGACGTGGCGCCGGATGCTCTCGACCGCCAGCGAGTGCTGGTCGTCGACTTTGGAGCGCAATACGCACAGCTCATCGCCAGACGAGTTCGCGAGGCGCATGTTTTTTCCGAAATCGTCCCGCGGGACATCACCGTCGACGAGATCCTCGCCAAGGCGCCGGTCGGGATCATCTTCTCAGGCGGTCCTGCCTCGGTGTATGCCGAGAACGCCTACAGCATCGACCCCGGTCTCCTCGATCTCGGGATTCCGATTCTGGGTATCTGTTACGGGCATCAGGTGATCGCCCACGCCGCCGGCGGCACCGTTGAGCAGACCGGGACAGCCGAGTACGGGAAGACGACGTTGCAGGTCACCGATGGGTCGGGGCTCTTCCACGAGCTCCCCGAGACACAGGACGTGTGGATGAGCCACGGTGACGCGGTCACCGAGGCACCCGACGGCTATCTGTGCGTGGCGACGACCGAAGGCTCGCCGGTGGCAGCGATGGAGAACAGAGAGAAGGGCATCTACGGCGTTCAGTTCCACCCCGAGGTGGGGCACACACCTCGCGGGCAGGAGATGCTCAAACACTTCCTCTACGAAGTCTGCGGGGCCATGCCGACCTGGACCCACCATTCGATCATCGAGAACGCCATTGCCTCCATCCGTGATCAGGTCGGCTCAGGGCACGTCATCTGCGGGCTTTCGGGCGGGGTCGACTCGTCGGTGGCGGCCGCCTTGGTGCAGCAAGCGATCGGTAGTCAACTCACCTGCATCTTCGTCGACCACGGGCTCATGCGACTCGGCGAGGGCGAACAGGTCGAAGAGACCTTCCGGAGGAACTTCCCGACGAATCTGATTCACGTCAACGCGGAGGACCGTTTCCTGGAGGGGCTGGCCGGGATCTCCGATCCGGAGAAGAAGCGCAAGGTCATCGGTGAGACATTCATCAGGGTCTTCGAAGAGGTGGCCGCCGATCTGGCCGATACCGATTACCTCGTTCAGGGCACCCTGTACCCCGACGTGATCGAGTCCGGTACCAAGGATGCCGCCAAGATCAAAAGCCATCACAACGTCGGAGGTCTACCCGACGACATGAAGTTCGAACTCGTCGAGCCGCTTCGCGATCTGTTCAAGGACGAAGTGCGGGCGGTCGGAGAAGAACTCGGCCTGCCAGAGGAGATCGTGTGGCGCCAACCGTTCCCAGGCCCCGGCCTCGCCGTGCGAATCATCGGGGAAGTGACCAAGGAGCGGCTCGACATCCTCCGAGAAGCCGACGCCATCGTGCTCGACGAGGTGCGCCGGGCGGGTTTCTACCACGAGCTCTGGCAGTCCTTCGGCGTCCTGCCGGCGATCAAATCCGTTGGCGTCCAGGGTGACGCCCGAACCTACGCCTATCCGCTGATCCTCCGGGCGGTGACCAGCGATGATGCCATGACGGCGGATTGGGCGCGTCTCCCGTACGATCTGTTGGAGAAGATCTCGTCGAGAGTCATCAACGAGGTGGCCGGGATCAATCGGGTGGCCTACGACATCTCGTCGAAACCGCCCGCAACTATCGAGTGGGAATAGTCCGAACCCCTCAAGAGGCGATCCCGGCAGGCCGATAATCCCCGAGTACTGCCCACACCCGAGAGGTACGCCGTGGATCTGAGCGGCAACGCCGAGCTGCAACAAATCTTCCGTGAGGAGGTCGCCGAACGAGCGCAGAGTTTGGTCGATGGCTCGCGGGCGATGCAAGCCGGGGACCTTCCACCGGCAGATATCGTCGACCGACGTCGCGACGCCCACACGATCAAGGGCAACGCGCTGGTGATGGGGTATCCCCACATGGCTGCGGCTTCCAAGCTGCTCGAGGATCTGCTGAGGGATGTCGAGGGCGGACAAAGAAACCAGTCGCCGGGTCTCGGTGTACTCGTAGAGGCTGTGGCCGAGCAGTTCCTTCCTGCCGTCGAGGCGGAAGCCGCTGGCGTGCCAGAGGCCTTGAATCGGGCCGCCGACCGGCTCCGCATCTTTCTGGGTTTGGCGCCGCTCGACCCCGATCCGTCCCCCGGCGACCACCCCACCCCCGACTCGTCTCCGGCTTCCACACCGGAACACCCCACCACCGAATCGGGTCCCGACGGGAATCGAGCGTCGGAGCATGCCGAGTCTCTGCCCTCCGACCAGTCGGCGGAGGTCGACAATGTCGTCGCGATGCCCGGCGAATCGAACCGAGGGCCGATCGAGGAGCCTGCCGATCTGGGTGGCCTCGTCGCCGCCCTCGAGAACCAGGTCGGAGCCGAGGTCACCCGCGTTGAATCAGCCAAGATGTACCGGCTCATCAACCGCATCGTCGAACTCCGACTCGACGCCGATGCGGTCATCAAGCGGTTGAGCGGCGAAAGCTCCAGGGCGGTCCGGCTCGCCGACTCGGACGACGAGTGGGTGGTGGCCGTGGGCCGGCTCGATCAGGCTGCTCAGCAGCTGGAGGCCGAAGCCCTTGACCTCGCCTCGTCGTCCCTGCTCGAGGTGACCCGATCATTCCCGCAGTTGGTGACTTTCCTGGCGCGCCGGACGGGCAAGGAGGTTCGACTCGAGATCATCGGAGATGAGATCGAAGTGGACCGTCAGATCGTCGATGCGCTTCGCGAACCGCTGCGGCACCTGGTCGTGAACGCCGTCGACCATGGCATCGAGATGCCCGCCGAGCGAGCGGCGGCAGGGAAGCCGGCCACCGCCACTCTCATGGTGCGAGCGGAAATCGATGACAACCTGTTGACCATCAGCGTCACCGATGACGGGAGAGGCATCGATTGGGATCTCGTGCGCCGGCGCGCCGGAATGTCCCACGACGTCTCGCCTGACGAGGTCACCGCGGCCGAACTGTCCAGGATGCTCTTCACCCGCGAGTTCTCCACCCTCGTCCGGCCCGACGAGATCAGCGGAGACGGGTCGGGGCTTGCGGCTGCGGCCGAACTGGTTCAGTCGCTCAACGGAAGTATCAGCCTGGAGACCTCAGAGGCGGGCACCACGATCTCCATGACCCTTCCGAGTTCGCTGGCGTTGCAGCAGCTGCTCGTCGTGGACGTGGGAAACCATCGTTGGGGAATCCCCGAGACGTCCGTGCTGGCGGTCAAGCCGGTCGATGGGGACGTGGACGAGGTCGATCATGGCGGCTCGGCCATCGCCGTCACCCCCTTTGCCTTCGCAGCCGGCGTGCCCGGAGGGGAGCCGCCGACGGCCGTTGTGGTGGTCGCCACTCGAGTCGGTCCGCGCGGCTTCTCGGTCGGTCGAGTCGTCGAGAGCAGGCGAGTGGTCGTGAAGGCGCTCGGTCCCATGGTCTCGGGTGCGCCTTCCCTGGCCGGCGCGGCGTTTCTGGGTGGCGGCGAGGTGGTTGTGGTGGTGGCTCCCGACCGCCTGCTCGAAGATCGGCGTTCTGACCCGCCCCAACGGCGACCAAAGGTGCTCGTGGTTGACGACAGTCCCAGTGTTCGCCAGCTCGTGGAGGCAACCCTCAGTTCGCATGGCTTCGACATCACGCTCGCCGCGGATGCCAAGCGTGCGCTCGAGGCGTTGGAAACCGGCGCATTCGAGGCCCTGATCGTCGACTACCGCATGCCCGGTCCGGACGGCATCGAGCTCGTCCGGCAGGCCCGAAAGATGCTTCCCGGCTTGCCGGTCGTCATGGTGTCTGCCGTGGCCGAAATCGAAGACCAGAACAGGGCGTATGCCGCCGGAGTCGATGCCTACCTCGACAAGTCCGATTTCCGTGAAGGTGTTCTGGCAACCACCTTGCGCGGCCTCTTGGCCGACGCCGGCAACGAGGTGGCGCAATGAGGATCCTGGTCGCCGACGACAGCCCGGTCATCCGAACGGCCGTTTCCGTCATCCTGGAGGAAGCCGGGTACGAGGTCGTGACCGCCGGCGACGGCATCGAAACCATTCAGAAGTTCTATGAAGAGCGCCCCGATCTGGTTGTGCTCGATATTCAGATGCCCAACATGACGGGGTACATGGCCTGCCGCCTCCTCAAAGAGGACTGGTCCGTGGCGCACATCCCCATCTTGATCCTCACAGCCCACGACTCTGCCGAGGACCGCTACTGGGCCGACAAGTCGGGTGCCGACGGTTACCTGACCAAGGAGGCGCTTGGCGAAGCGCTTCTCTCCGCAATTCGCAACGCTTCGGTCACCAGGGCATTGTCGGATATCGGGGGAGTGCGGGAGCGAGAGGCAGAAGCCTTGGATCAGGTCGACGTCCTGGCTCGAGTCACCCAGATGCTGGACCGGAAACTCTTCGAAATGACCATCGTCAACGACATCGTGACGATGGCGACCCGCGCCATGGATCTGCGCACCGTCCTCACCGAGATCATGTTCATCTTGCGCAGGTTCGTCGCCTACGATGCGGCGGCCATCTCGTTGGTCGAGCAGAAGGCGGTGGCGGTACGCCTGGATAGGGTCATCGACAAACGTGATCTCGATGCCTTCATCGCACTGGCAGGTGAAGAGATGATCCAACGGTCGGCCGCCGGATACGGGTTCTCCGAAATGACTCCCTGGCGGTGCGATACGCTGAGCCTCGAGGAGGCAGCGGGCCTGGCCGACGGTTGGCGCTCGTTCTTCTCGATCGACCTCCGCGTGCGGGGCGAGGTGGTGGGAACGCTGGCCCTGGGTGCGGCTCGCCCCGAGGCTTTCTCTCCGCAGGTTGCCCGCACGCTCAGGACGGTGGAGCAAGCGATTGCGACGGTCATCAACTCTGTGATTCACTATCAGCGGGCGATCGAGGAGGAGGCGCGTCGCAGCCTGTCGAGCCTTTACGAGTCGGACGAGTAAGGTCGGGAGTCCGGCGGGTTCCCGCCGGGGAGCGACGGCGTATCGACAACGGAGACCACAGGTGAACCGATGAACGCGGTTTCGATCACGTTGGCCGTACTTCTCGGAGTGGTGACGATCGTGGCGGTCACTGCTGTAATCCGAGCTCGGCTCCGGGAGCGAGCGGCCATCGCCGCTGCCGAGCGTGCGTCGAGAATGAAGGATGACTTCGTCTCGATGGTCAGCCACGAACTCCGAACCCCTCTGACCTCGATCTCCGGCTTTGCCATGACCCTGATCGAATCCTGGCGTCATCTACCCGAACACGAGGTCGAGGAGTTCCTGCAGATCATCCGGACCGAAGCCGGGCATCTGCAGGAACTGGTCGAGGACGTCCTGGTCATTCCCCGCCTGGAGGCGGGCAGGCTCCACCTGGAAGAGGAACTCTTCGATCTCTCTGGTCTCGCCCGCGAGCTGGCGCTGGTGACCTTCCCTCCCGGTGGCCAGCGCGAGGCTGACGTTGCCATCCCGGGGGGCGTGAAGGTGTTCGCCGACAAGCGGCGGGTCAGCCAGGTCCTCAGGAACCTGCTCGACAACGCTCGGAAGTATGGCGGCGACCAGGTGCTGGTGGAGGGCGCCCACGTAGGGGAGCGGTACATGGTTGTCGTCTCCGACAACGGTCCGGGGATACAGGAGGACAAGCAGGAGTTGATCTTCCGCCATTTCGAGCAGCTCTCAACGGGCGACGCCCGGTCGAATCAGGGCATCGGCCTGGGTCTGCCCATCGCCAGACGGCTCGCCCGGGCGATGGGTGGTGATGTCTGGCATGAAGCCCGTTTCCCGACGGGAAGCCGATTCTGTTTCACCTTGCGTATCCACCCACCCGAGGGCTACACCGAGTCGCTCGTCGAGTCCGCCCCCGCGGAGGCTCGGCTGGACCCGATGACCTCGTAGCCAACGCCAGGAGCGGGAACTTACGCGTATGTGATTTCCTGTCCCGAAGCCGCGGTACTATCAAGGCGAACCTCCAGGAGCATCGTTGACCTCATTGTTTTCGGATTTGGCCGATCCCGCAGAATCTGATCTCTTCGCCGACCTCAATCCGGTGCAGAGGGAAGCTGTGGCGGCCACAGAGGGCCCAGTCCTCGTGGTGGCCGGCGCCGGTTCCGGCAAGACACGGGTGCTCACGTACCGGGTCGCCCATCTCGTTCGAGACCTCGGGGTTTCTCCGCGTTCGATCCTGGCCATCACTTTCACGAACAAAGCCGCCGACGAGATGAAGGAACGGGTTGGCGCCCTGGTCGGGGGTGCCGTTCGGGCGATGTGGGTCTCGACGTTCCACAGCGCCTGCGTGCGGATTCTGCGACGCGAAGCCCACCGCTTCGGCTACCGGAACACGTTCTCGATCTACGACTCGGCGGATTCGCTTCGGCTCATCCAGATGTGCATGAAAGACCTCGACCTCGATCCGAAACGCTTTCCGCCACGCAGCATCCGGGCCACCATCTCGAACGCCAAGAACGAACTGATCGACTTCGAGACGTTCTCCGGGCAGGACTCGGGCTACTACCACGAGCAGGTAGCGGACGTGTACCGGCTCTACCAACAGCGGCTGCTCGAGGCGTCGGCCATGGATTTCGACGATCTTCTCATGGTGACCGTCGAGCTTCTCGGCGCATTCCCCGATGTGGCCGACCAGTACCGCCAGCAGTTCCGATACGTCATGGTGGATGAGTATCAGGACACGAACCACGCTCAGTACAAGTTGGTCCAGGAACTGACCGCCACTCATCGGAACCTGTGCGTGGTGGGCGACGGCGATCAGAGCATCTACGGTTTTCGTGGGGCCGACATCCGAAACATCCTCGGGTTCGAGACGGACTATCCCGATGCCCGCATCATCGTCCTCGATCAGAACTACCGGTCCACCGAAACGGTGCTCGAAGCGGCGAATGCGGTGATCTCCAACAACAGCCGGCGAAAGCCGAAGCGGTTGTGGACCGATCGCGGTCGCGGCGAACAGATCGTCTACTACCAGGCCGAAGACGAGCACGACGAGGCCGCCTTCCTGGCAGATCAGGTCGGCGTTCTGGAGAAAGAGGGGCACCGCCTCTCCGACATGGCCGTCTTCTATCGCACGAATGCTCAATCTCGTGTCATCGAAGATGTCTTCAACCGCTACGGGATCCCCTACAACGTCGTCGGGGGCCTGAAGTTCTATGAGCGGAGGGAGATCAAAGACGCCATCGCCTATCTCCGGATCCTCGTCAATCCCGACGATCAGGTGGCCGTGAAGCGCATCATCAACGTTCCGCGACGCTCCATCGGGGACACCACAGTCGGCCACGTCGACCGATTCGCCGAGTACCAGTCCTGCACCTTCTTCGAAGCACTCCGACGCGTCGACGAAGTAGAGCAGCTGAACAGCCGAGCGGTGGGGAAGATCAAGGAGTTCCTGCTCCTGTACGACGAGTTACTGGAGAAAGCCGCCAAGGGTGGTCCGAAAGCGGCGCTCGAAGCCATCCTCAGCGACACCGGGTACCTGGCCGAGATCGAGGCGGAACGGACCATCGAGGCGCTGGGCAGGGCCGAAAACCTCCGCGAGCTCCAGTCAGGCATCGAGGAGTTCGACCGTGCCATGGAAGGCAGCCTCGTCGACGGTGAAGAGTGGGACGACCTGGAGGGGATGGCGCAACTGGCCCACTACCTCGCCACCGTGAGTCTCGTAGCCGATACCGACGAGATTCGTCCCGACCAGGGGGCGGTGACGGTCATGACGCTGCACAACGCCAAGGGCCTCGAGTATCCGGTGGTGTTCCTGGTTGGAATGGAGGAGGGTGTCTTCCCGCACATCCGAAGCCTCGGCGAACCAGCCGAGCTCGAGGAGGAGCGACGTTTGGCCTATGTCGGGATCACCCGCGGCATGGACCGTCTCTTCATGACCCATGCCACCAGCAGGACCCTCTGGGGCTCCATGAACTGGAACGCGCCGTCCCGATTCCTCAGCGAGATCCCGTCGAGCCTCATGTTGGAAGCCGGCAAGCGCCGGCGCTCGGCGGCGAGGGAGTCGATCAAGTCCACGCCGTCCTTGGGTGGCGATGAGATCTCGAACGGCGATCGCGTCCGCCACGACAAGTTCGGCACGGGCGTCGTCACGGAGATCAGCGGGGATGGTGACAACGCCGAGGCGAAGATCCGGTTTCCCGAGGTCGGCACCAAGCGTCTTCTCCTGGCTTGGGCGCCTCTGACCAAGGTCGACTGAAACCACCTCGGGCGCGGTGGGCTGAGCGCAGAACGCGCATGGTTCTGCAACGGGGCTCCGCGCCCCGCAGCTAGTGTGGATCGCATGCCGCGTAGAATTCTCATTGCCAAGCCTGGTCTGGACGGTCACGATCGGGGAGCCAAGGTGATCGCCAGGGCACTGCGCGATTCAGGGAACGAGATCATCTATTCCGGGCTTCACCAGACGCCTGAGCAGATCGTCGAGACGGCCATCCAAGAGGACGTCGACGCCATCGGACTGTCGGTTCTCTCTGGCGCTCACATGACCTTGTTTCCGCGGGTCGTGGAGGTGCTCCGAGAGCAAGGCGCGGGCGACATCATCGTGTTCGGTGGTGGCATCGTTCCCGACGCCGACATACCCGCGTTGAAGGCGGCAGGCCTGGCGGAGATCTTCACTCCAGGCGCGCCGTTGACCACCATTTCCACGTGGGTGGACGAACACATACCCGAGCGCTGAACCAAACAGGCTTGTGTCCCTTGCGGCGCATCCGGGAGTGGTGATTTCGTGGGAGGGAAGGGAGACCCTATGCAACTCTTTCCCGATCGCAAGCTCTTCAGGAAGCAACTCATGGTGCTCACGACGCTGACGGTCCTTCTCGCTGTCATCGGTGCGGTGGTGACCGCCATCATGGCCGTCGTGGAGGGTGAATCCGCGTCGGCGGTCCCGGTTCTCTGGATCGTTCTTGGTTCCGTTGTCGCCGCGCTATGGCTCGTCGCCACCCCGGTCATCTACCTTTGGATTCGCAACCTCTCGTATCGGATCCAGAAGGATAAAGTCATCATCAACAAGGGAATTCTGACCAAGACCCAACAGAACATCCCCATCAGGATGGTGACGGATTTCCGCCTGCAACGTTCGCTCTACGATCGATGGCTGGGGATCGGTTCGATCCTCCTCCAGACTGCCGGACAGAATCAGAACGCCACCGGGTATGAGGGCAAGCTCTCCGGTTTGACCGCCTGGAGCGATCTTCACGAGGAGCTTCAGCGTCTCGTCCTCGAGTTCGACCACCAGGGCTCCGCGGCCGGCGTCGAGGCGCTGGCGACAGACGAGATCCATGCCTTGGTCGAGGACGTGCGGGCGATCCGCGCCAATCTCGAACGGGTAGGCGGCTGAGTCTCTGCACATCGGAGAGCACGGTGGCTGGGAGCCGGTCTCCAGGTGCGTCCTCTGGTTTGCCTCTTGGGCACCGAACCGCTGGTATACAGCGTGCCAAGAGGAAGGGCAATCCTTGAAGATCCACGAGTACCAAGCCAAGGAATTGATGAAGGCTCGAGGTATTCCGGTACCGCTGGGACGAGTCGCCACGACGGTGAGCCAGGCAGTAGCGGCGGTCCGACCACTCATCGAAGAATCCGGGAATCCCGTGGTGGTCGTCAAGTCTCAGATTCACGCGGGGGGCCGAGGCAAAGGCCGCTTCAAGGAGCATCCAGAACTCGGCGGCGTCAACGTCGTCACCGAGGGGATCGCGGGTGGAATCGAAGCCGCCGAAGAGAGAGTTCGCAGCCTGGCCGAGCAGATGCTCGGTTCGACGCTGGAGACGATCCAGACCGGGCCGGCCGGGAAAAGGGTGAATCGGCTCTACATCGAGCAGGGCATCGACATCGACCGAGAGATGTACCTCTCCGTGGTTCTGGATCGGGCCGTGAGCCGGCTCGTGGTCATGGTCTCCACCGAGGGTGGCACCGAAATCGAGGAAGTGGCCGAGCACACCCCGGAGAAGATCCTCAGGGAGACCATCGATCCGGCGATCGGTTTGGCGGGGTTCCAGGCAGCCACTCTCGCATACGGACTGGGCCTCGAGGGCGAAGCATTCAAGAACGGCGTGAACTTCATGAAGGCTCTCACCGAGGCGGCCGTCGAACTCGACACCGACATGATCGAGATCAATCCTCTCGTCGTCACCACCTCCGGTGCCGTCATGGCGCTCGACGGGAAGGTGAGTTTCGATTCGAACGCCATGTATCGCCATCCCGATATTGCCGCCATGCGCGACGAATCCGAAGAGGACCCCGCCGAACTCGAGGCAAGCGAACACGACCTCTCGTTCATCAAGCTCGACGGAACGATCGGATGCATGGTCAACGGTGCCGGCCTGGCCATGTCGACCATGGACATCATCAAGTATGTCGGCGCCGAGCCCGCCAACTTCCTGGACGTGGGGGGAGGCGCCACAGCCGACAAGGTGACCGCCGCCTTCAAGATCATCACCAAGGACCCGAACGTGAAAGGCATCTTCGTGAACATCTTCGGCGGGATCATGAAGTGTGACACCATCGCCGAGGGGGTGGTCCAGGCGGTCAAAGAGGTCGGGCTAGAGGTCCCGCTCGTGGTGCGTCTCGAAGGCACCAACGTGGAGCTCGGGAAACAGATCATCGATGAATCGGGGTTGAACGTGGTGAGCGCCGGCGACATGAAAGACGGCGCCCAGAAGATCGTGGAGTTGACCACATGAGCGTGCTCGTCGACAAGAACACGAAGGTGCTCATTCAGGGCCTCGGCAAGACCGGCAGCTTCCACACCGACAACGCCATCGCCTACGGCACCAACATGGTGGGAGCGGTCCATCCCAGCAAGGCGGGGACCGTGGAGGTCTTCGAAGGGGAGACCGACCACAGCGGCGTGCAGGGTCGTCCCGACTCGTACCGGGTCGAGCTGCCGGTGTTCCGGTCCGTGCGCGAGGCAGCCGCGGCCACCGGCGCCGACGCGTCGGTGATCTATGTGCCACCCCCGTTCGCGGCCGACGCCATCATGGAGGCGGCCGAAGCAGGCATCGATCTGATCATCTGCATCACCGAGGGGATTCCGGTCGCCGACATGGTGAAAGCCAAGCGATACCTCGAAGACAAGGACGTCCGCCTGGTCGGGCCCAACTGCCCCGGGGTGATCACTCCTCAGGAGTGCAAGATCGGGATCATGCCCGGGTACATCCACAAGCCAGGCAGGATCGGGGTGGTGAGCCGTTCAGGCACGCTCACCTATGAAGCCGTCTTCCAGCTCACCAACAACGGATTGGGCCAGACGACCGCCATCGGAATCGGCGGGGACCCGGTCAACGGGACGAACTTCGTCGATTGCCTGAGGCTCTTCAACGACGATCCTGCCACCGAGGGCGTCATCATGATCGGCGAGATCGGAGGGACGGCCGAAGAAGAAGCCGCCGAGTGGATCCAAGCCAACATGACGAAACCGGTGGCCGGGTTCATCGCCGGCACCACGGCGCCTCCCGGGAAACGGATGGGGCACGCCGGGGCCATCATCTCCGGCGGCAAGGGGACCGCGGCCGACAAGATCGCTGCGTTGGAAGCAGCCGGAATCGTCGTCGCCCCCACCCCCACCGACATGGGCACGGCCATGATGGAGGCCATGGAGGCCGCCGGCTAGCGGCTCCGTCGGCCACCGTGGAAGAACTGCTCCTGGGTCTCTCGCTGGGCTGGGCGGCCGGCATCGCGCCCGGCCCGCTCAACACGCTGATCCTGGCCACGGCGCTCCGAGATGGTTTTCGTGCCGGGGCGACGATTGCCGTCGCCCCGCTCGTGGCCGACCTTCCCGTGGTTCCCGTTGCGGTGTGGCTGGTTGGCTCCCTTCCCGTCGGCGCCGTGCGGGCGTTGTCGGGTCTGGGAGCTCTGGTGCTCATCTGGATGGCCTACGACGTGATCCGGCGAGCCGATCCGTCCACCGGCGCCCAGTCTGAGCCGCGCCGCAATCTGTGGCGTGGAGTGGCGGCCAACCTCGCCAACCCGCATCCCTGGCTGTTCTGGATCAGCGTGGGAGCACCGATTCTGGTCGGTGCCTGGGAGTCTGGTCCTTGGAGAGCGGCGGCGTTCCTGGCAGGGTTCTACGCCCTGCTGGTGGGCACCAAAGTGGTCCTGGCGCTGCTCGTGTCCAGAGGGCGCCGGATCCTCGACGGCGCCTGGTATCCCCGGATGGTCCGCCTCTCGGGGCTCCTCCTCCTCGGCTTGGCCGTTCCTCTGATTCGCACAGCCCTCACGGGCAGTTGACACCCGGTTGTGGAACGTCGCCCGGTCAGACTCCAGCGAGCTCCGAGTCGGACGCCGTTTCCTTCTTGGTGCTCGTCTTCCCGGTTGCGAGGCGCCGTTCCAGCGACCGGCCGGCGAGGCGAACCAGGGGCAGAAGGGCCACGCACACGGCCGCGGCGATGGCGAGGTCGCCGATCACGTCGCCCAACGTCGCATTGTTGACCGAAAGGTCGAAGACGGGTTGGAGGAAGTAGTAGGTGGGCCCCAACTCGGCGATCCACTGAGGAAGAGTCGGCCAGATCGTGAATATGACCGGGAAGATGAGGACGATCCCTCCCCCCTTCCAGGCCGCGAAGAGTGTGTTGGTATCCGGTGCCCACGATCCCAGGATGAGCCCGACCTCGGCCATCATCACGGCGCCGATCGAGATGGCCAGAACGACGGCGAAAGGTGCGGACCCGAATGCGCCATTGAGCAGGAGGGTGATCACCCCCGTCAGCACCGCCAGAACAAAACCGAGCATTCCTTTGGCGAACAAAACGTCGTTCATGGTCGCTGGCGTCACGAGCAACGCATCCAGGGTTCTCTTCTCTTTCTCCTCGACCAACCCGGCGGCCGGGATCATGGCCCCCCCGATGGCCACCGCCATGATCACCATGAGCGGCAGAAGCCGAACGGAGAGATCGAGGCTCTCTTCGCCGATGGTCACCACGTCCACGGCCACCGCCGGCTCGGAATCGGCGACCTGGCGGATGAGGTCGAGGGTGGTGATGGAGAGGATGATCCGGTTGGAGGCCAGGCTCTCGCCGCCGACATAGAACTGGAGGGGCGGCTGGTTGCCGGCCATCACGTCCGCGTCGAAGCCCTCTTGGAGGATGAGCCCGGCATCGAGATCGTTGTTCTCGACCTCGACGAGCAATTCGTCGACAGAGTCGAGCATCACAAGGGCGATGCCGTCCGTCTGCTCGGCGAGAGCCGGGATCGAGGAGGAACCCTGGTCGACGATTCCCAGGCGCGGGTCTGGGTCGAAGAGGCTGCCGAAGACACCCTGGAGGACGATCGTGAAGAACACGGGGAGGACCAAAGCCCACAGCACCAGAGGGGAGCGGGGACCCAGAGCCAAGTCCTTGCGGAAGATGCGAAGTGCAGACGTCACAGCGAGGCCACCTTTCTTCTCAGCGCCCATGTGCCCGCCGCCAGCATGACGAGTGTCCACGCCACCAGGCTGGCGAAGGGGATCCCCAGCTCGGAGAAGGGCGATCCGTAGGAGGTTGCCTGCACGATCGCCTCGGACAACCCCCAACTGGGCAGTGCCGTGACCCATGGAGCGGCTGTCCCTGGGAAGAGCACGGCGACGCCCGGGACCGCCAGCGGAACGAGAAACAGCATGCTCCAGAACACGATCGAGATGAAGTCCTTGCCGAGGGATCCCACGAAGAGGGCGATTCCGGTGACGAGGACCGAGCCGAGCAGAAGGAAGATCATCAACGTGAGCGTGTTGGTGGCCAATGCCCCCAACAACGCCATCAACACCATCACCTCCGTGAAGGCCAAGGCTGTGCCGACGATGGTCTTGGCCGCCAGGAAGTCGCCGAGGGTGGCCGGGGTGGCCAGGATCGCCGTGACGGTTCGTTCCTGGATCTCGCTCGCCACGAGGCTGGCCAGCGCCATCATCTCGACCAGCAACACGAAGAAGGCGAACATGGGCACCATCGTCTCCTGCAGCGACACCTGGTCGCCTGCCCGATCCACGCCCAGAATCACCTCCTGTTGGGAAGGCTGGGTGACGAGCGGGGCGTTCCCAGCAGCCAGATAGGCCAGTTCGCGAACCATCGAGGTGACCGTCCCCCGCACCTCCGGTGGTACCGCGCCGGTGACGAAGACGGTGATCGTGCTTTCGGCGCCAGAGGCCACCGACGCGGCGAAATCCTCTGGGAAGGCGAGCCCGAGCGCTTCGTCGCCTTCCTCGATGGCGGTTCGCAAAGCGCTGGGACTCTCGAACGAGGTGAGAGCCAGGCCGGCGCCTTCCTCGCCTGCCATCTGCTCGAAGAACGCTCCAAGCCCGGGGGCGTACACCCCCATCTCGATCGTCTCGTCCACCGAATCGGGCAGGAACGAGTAGATGACCACATAGAAGGCGATCCCGATCACGGTGACGACCAGGAAGAAGCGGTCTTGGAAGAAGGCCCGCACGTCCTTGCGGATGATGGCGGAGAGGATCCCGGTTCGGGTCATGCGTCGAGTCCCCGCCCGGCGTACACCACGAAGATGTCCTCGAGGGTCGCCTCCTCGGTGTGGATGGTCATGAGGTGGTCGACGTCGACGGCGGAGCGGATGGCGTCGGAAGCCCCGGCGCCGTCGAGGGCGACCACCGTCTCCTCGACGGCGTCTCCCTTGCGCCAGCGAATCTTCACCGCTCGGCTGCCGTGTTGCAGCTTGAGGGTCTCAGGAGCATCGATGGCCAGGATCTTTCCCTCGTTGATGAACGCCACTCGATCCGAAAGCGTGTCGGCTTCGGCCATGTCGTGGGTGGTGAGCAGCACCGCCGTCCCTCGGGCGGCTTCCTCGCGAATGATCTGCCGGATGGCTCGGGCGGACACCGGGTCGAGGCCGTCCGTGGGTTCGTCCAGAAACAGAACATCGGGTCGGTTCAGGAGACTCCGGGCAACCATCAGGCGTTGTCGCATACCCTTCGAAAACGACGACACCCGGTCGTCGGCGCGGTCCGCCAAGCCGACTCGTTCCAGCCAGGGGCGCGGATCGAAATCGGGTATCCCGAACAACCTGGCGAAGAACCGGAGGTTCTCGGTGGCGGACATGGCGCCGTAGAGGTTCTTTTCCTCGAAGCAGACGCCCATGCGCGCCTGGATCTCCTTGCGTTGAGACGGCATCGACATGCCGAGAATGGAGATGGAGCCGGTGTCGGGAGGCAGTTGGCCCGTGAGCATCTTGATGGTGGTGGATTTGCCGGCGCCGTTCGGTCCGAGAAAACCGAGCACCTCGCCCGGGGCCACCGCAAACGACACTCCATCCACGGCTTTGATCGGCCCGTAGGCGAACGATAGATCTTCCACGCCAATGGCGACGTCAGCCATGCGACCTCCAGATGTCCGGCTTTCAGCCTATCAACGCCGGTAGGGCGTCCGTTAGGGCCTATCGGGCCGTGACCTCGGCCTCTGGTCACTCGCCTGGCACCACGGCAGGCTGGGAGGGAAATGATCCTGCTGTGGCTCGCGAGCGCGACGGTCGGCTTGGCCGTGGCCATCTGGGGAAGCCGTCGCGCCGTCACCTCGGCATCGAGCGTGGCGTTGGGATTCGGGTGGTCCCCGTTCGTGGTGGGCGTCGTGATCCTGTCGATCGGCACGGACCTCCCCGAGGTCGCCAACTCCATCGTGGCTTCCGTGGCAGGCAACGGAGATATCAACCTCGGCGACTCGGTGGGTTCTGCGGTCACGCAGATCACGCTCATCTTGGGGGTGCTCCCCTTCGCCGTTGGCCGCTTCGAGGTGGAGCGACATCGCGTCAAGGTCGTGGGTCTCCTGACAGCCGTTGCGCTGGTGGTCCTCGGTGTGCTGACGGTCGACGGTTGGATTTCCCGAGCCAACGGCCTGACCCTGATAGCTCTCTGGCTGGGGATGTCCGTGTTCGTGGCCAAACGAAAGCTGATCGCCTCCGAGTCGAGCATGACGGTGCGGCCCCAACGATCGTGGCGTCTCGTCGGAGTCACCGTTCTGTCGTTGGGCGTCGTGGCCGCCGGCGCCATGGCGGCGGTGTTCTCTTTCATCGAGATCGCCGAGATCCTCGGAGCGCCCGCCTTCTTGGTGAGCTTCTTCGGTCTCGCCCTCGGGACCTCCCTGCCCGAGTTGGTCGTCTACCTCACCGCCCTCCGGCAGGGGCAGCGTGACCTGGCCATCGGCGGCGTGTTCGGGTCGGCCCTGGTCGACGCCACGCTTTCGGTCGGGGCGGGACCAACGGTTGCCCCCGTGGCGGTGACGGCCTCGTACGCACTCTGGTCGTCGGCCAGCGCAACCATTGTGGTCTTGATCGTGACGGCGGTGCTCGTGGTACGGCAGAAGCATGACCGGTGGACCGGCCTCCTGTTCATCGCCCTCTACGCCGCCCTGTACCCCATCCTGCTCAACGCCTGAAGGCGAGGTCACCGTGCCGGTGAGGACGCTCGAACACACGGCCGACATCGGGATCGAGATCGCGGCCCGCAACATCTCCGCTCTCTTCGAGGAGGCGATCATCGGCATGGTGGCGCTCTGTTTCGACCAGGAGGGGTGTGCACCGACCGGTTCGGTCGTCGTGGCGGGAACGGGTGCTGACGCCCCGGAGACGCTCGTCAGCCTCCCCTCCGAGGTGCTCAGCGAGATGGAGATCTCGGATCGTGTACCGGTGACTGCCGAGACGCTGGAGATTGGGCCTGGGAAGGCGATGATGTCGTGCCGAACCGCACTGCTCGACCGAAGCCGGGTGGTCGGACCAGCCATCAAGGCGGTCACCTATCACGGGCTTCGATGTGAGCCGGGTCCGTCGGGTTCCTGGTGGGCGAGGGTCTTCTTCGACGTGTGACTCTGGGCAGCCAGGAACTCACAGCATTCAACCCGGGGGTACACCGGCACTTGGAATGTGCATCGATTTTCAGCTAGAGATCTCTATGTTTCCGGTCGACCCGTCGACAGTCACCCTCTGCCCGTCCCTGAGGCGTGAGGTGGCATCGCCGCAACCCACCACAGCAGGGATCCCGTACTCCCTCGAGATGATGGAAGCGTGTGCGAGCGCGCTGCCAACATCGGTCACAACGGCTGCTGCCCGATCAAATAGGTGGGTCCACGCCGGCGCGGTCAGGGGGGCCACGAGGACCTCGCCTTCCTGGAAGTCGGCGAATTGCGTCGAGTCGCGAACGACTCTCACCACACCCGTGGCGCGGCCGGGACTCGTCGGGATGCCGTGGACCACCGCTCCGTCTGAGCGAACGGCCCCCATGACCTTGCTGCTGTGTGAGAACATGAGCCTCACCGTGAACGGAACCTTTCCCGCCCACAGTGGAGCGGCAACCTTGCTGGCTCGGACCCGCTCTTCACGCCGCGCGCCCACCACAGCGCTCATCGGTTCTGGCTGCTCGAGCAGCGACTTGACCTCGGAGTGAGTCAGGTAAAAGACGTCGTCGATCGAGGTGATTGCTCCTTTGGCCACCAAGATCTCGCCGAGCCGTTGGACAGCCTTGCGCATCACCGGCCACGGTAGGGAAAGCAGGTTGAGCTGCTCCTCGCGCACGGGCACCACGTGTTGCGCTTCGGCCAGGAGCCTCCGGAACCTTCGGAGACGACGTCGCGAGCCCCGAAGCAGGTCCTCGGCCTCCTTCGCCGTCTCGATACGGCGAGTCATCAACTCGTCAATTTCGCCAGGGCCGCCTTGTGGGCTCAAAGGCGGGACAGACCAGTCCAGGGACTCGAGACGGGGTGTGTGGTCGACTTCTGGCGGCAACTCGATTCCTTGAAGGACGACCATGTGACTGACGTCGAGGTTCTCCTTCACGTGCTTGTTCCAGAACGTCGCGAGCTGTTCTTCGAATTTGTAGGCAGAACCGGCGACTGTCGCAATTGAGGCGAAGTAACCACCGGCTTCGGTCGCCAGCTCATCCACGAGGTCGATCAGCTCGAAAGCCCCGAGTGTCGACACCATCGCTTCAGCTCGGGCGACGGAGTCCCGGTAGCGGGGCAGGACGTTGTCTCGCCAGTCGTCCTCGCATCGCTGATAACCGAAGCGAACCGTTTGGGGGAACATTGGCGCTGCCATGCGCCAGTCCTTCCACACGCGATGCAGGATGCTGACGAAGTTCCTGCTGAAAGCAACGCCCGGTACTGGCAGCCAATTGAGCGAGTAGTAGTACCACCCGTTGATGATCACATGCAGCGGCTCGGGCGCGACCTGTCCTATCAGCTCGTGGAGTCGATCATGCAGCTTCTTTTCCATACGCGGGAGCAGCCAGGATTCGAAGAGGGGTGTCACCGGCTCCGGAATCCACTCGCCGAAACGGAGGGAACGCTGGTAGATGCCGGGTGCTGGTGGCTCCCAGCTCACCTCATCTGGCAACCCGGTTATCGGCCGAGCCTGCACTACCCAGAGCTCACTGCCATCCCAGGCCCATTCGACGTCCTGGGGAGTGCCGAACTCCTGTGCTATCTCACGTGCCGTGCTGGCTACCCGCTTGGCCAACGACCGACTCAATGTATCTTCGGGCTGACGGGTGGGCCTGGCGCTCCGTCCGTTGATACGCCACTCATCACCCGGTACCTGCCCTGAGAGCAGCCGGTCCGCCAGCCCGCGTGTACCCGTGACGATGGTGGTCTCTCTGTGGCCTGTGACGGGGTCTGCAGTGAATGCGACGCCTGCGCAGACAGGGTCGACCATCATCTGAATCAATACAGGGATGGTCCCTTCGGCCGAGTGACCTGCCGAGTCTCTTACCTTCGTGATGGCCTCCGTGATCGACTCGACGCCGACACCGAGAATCGAAAGGTACTTGCCGGCCAGGGACGAGCTCGGGGTATCCTCCGAGACGCCGCTTGACCGCACTGCGAATGCGCCGCTCCCCAGTCCCTCGAGATGAGGCTTCAGGTCTACGTCTTGCAGCGAGGTCTGAGGAGTCACGACCAATCCTCGGGGCACCTTGAAGCCTGCCCTCATCAAGCTGCTCAGAGAGCGGGCTTTGCCGCCGACCCTGGACGTCGGGGCATCGGCGGCGTCCGCGAGAGCGATAACCTCGGTGTTCACGACCGAATACCTCGAAGGATGGTCCGGATGGCCCACATGACCTCTTCTGCGGCTTCCTCCGGGGAGAGGCCCAGTCTGTCTCGCCATTGCTGGTACGCCTCGGACGTCGTCAGGACCATCGCAAGCTTCGCCAGGTGCTCGAGCTGATCGGGCGGTAGACCTGGTTCGCTGGTGCGGAAGGACTCTCGGAACGCTTCGAGCCGCTCGGGGCTTCCCTGCACTCTCACATCTCGTCCTATCCGGGATGCGAAGGCGGCTCTCATCAGGTCGTCGGTATCTTCGAAGTGTTGGAAGACCTTCCCGACCACATCCTCGAACTCGTCGATGGTCTCGGGAATGGAGTCGACCGCCAAGCCCGTTCGTCGGCCGGCATAGGGGACAAGTGCGTTGAGCAGGCCCGCCTTGTCGCCGAAATGTCGGTAGACCGTCCCGATCGAGACACCAGCGCGTTCAGCTACCGCAGGTATCGACAAGGTATCAACGCCTTCAGCGAGAACCTCCACGACCGCGTCGAGGATTCCGTCTCTGGTGGCTTGCGCCTGAGCTTCCCTCAGTTCCGACTCATACTTGCGTGCCATCACGATTCCTCTTGACGGTGGTTCAAATTCACTATACGATTCATCTCACCAATATGCAAGAGGAGGAGTAGTCCATGGCAGGCAGGACCATCGAGAAGGCAACCAATCAGGTGTTTGGGCTGGGGCTGATGACGGCTACGGCGATCATCATGCTGGCGGTCACGGTCCTGCTTCTGGAGCCTGCAGACGCGGCTACGGCAGCGGTTCTTGCCGTGGTCCTCGGAGTGACGACATTCCTGGTCTGGCGGTTTGACACCACCTGGGCCGTCATCATCGGCCTCGTGGTTGCCGTCGCCGCGGCGTCGACGATCTTCTACATCGCATTCGGTGTATTTCAACCTCTCAGCCCCATTGAATTCGGCACTGGCCTTCTGTTGGTGGTTGGGTTCGTGTTCGCACTCGTGGGAGGCATCGGAGCACTATTCCGGAGGCAGGCAGACGGCCCACCGAAGGGGGTCCGTCTCCGTCTTGGAGCACTTGCGCTGGTAGCCATCGGGACCTTGGCGTCCGTTGTGGGCTTTCTCTCGTCACGCACCACCGTGGATGCCGCCGCGGCGTCAGAAGCCGTTGTCGTCGACATGAGGAATTTTCTCTTCGAGCCCGAGCAGACGGCTATCGCAGCCGGCGAGCAACTCTTGTTGACGAACTCTGACGCATTCGCTCACGACTTCACCCTCGAGGAATACGATCTCTACACCTACTTCGGACCGGGCAGCGAAGCGCTGATCGAAGTAGGTGATCTGCCGCCCGGCACATACGAGTATTTCTGTTCGCTGCATACTTTTGACGGCGAAGGGATGATCGGAACACTGACGATCGAAGACTGAGGCACGCCGAAGTTCCTCCCTGGGATCAGTGCGGATTCAGAGCGGCTCAAGCCCCGACGCGCTTCTTCCCCAACTCGCAGCGTGAGGGCTTCGAGCAGCTGTCGCGTTTCGCCACCCGGGCCCGTTGGGTTCCTGTTGGGCGAGGGTCTTCTTCGACGTTTGACTCTGGGCAGTTCTTCGATCCGGGGATACGGTGGGGGGCATGAACCTCACTCAGGTTGCCCCCGGCGTCTACGACGTGCCCAGGACCGGCGCTATGGCGGTTCCCGGCCGGATCTTCTGCTCCGAATCCCTGCTGGACGGCGTCGACGCCGACGCGGTTCGCCAGGTTCGCAACGTAGCGACACTGCCCGGCATCGTGGGCGCCTCGATGGCCATGCCCGACATCCATCGGGGATACGGCTTCCCGATCGGTGGCGTGGCCGCCACCGACGTCGAGGCGGGCGGGGTCGTTTCGCCCGGTGGGGTCGGATTCGACATCTGTTGCGGGGTGCGCCTCCTCAGGAGCAACCTTGCGATGGAAGACTTCGCAGCCCATCGGGAGGCGATCATGCGCCAGCTGGACCGGCGGATTCCCCGCGGAGCGGGACACGGTGGGATCGCCCCGCCCGACCTGCTTCCGGAGATTCTGGCGCGAGGTGTTCCCGCCGCCTTGGAAGCCGGCTACGGCGAGGTGGCCGACCTCGAACGCTGCGAAGAACGGGGGTCGTCCGAAGGTGCCGATCCTTCCGCCGTCTCGGGGAAGGCTCATCAGCGCGGCGCCGCCCAGATCGGCTCCTTGGGATCGGGCAACCACTTCTTGGAGATCCAACGCGTCGCCGAGGTATTCGACGTCGAAGCCGCCTCTGCCTTCGGGCTCGCCTTGGGAGGGGTATGCGTCATGATTCACTGCGGGAGTCGCGGGCTGGGCCATCAGGTGTGCACCGACGAGGTCCGTGCCATGGGGAGCGCCATGCAACGTCACGGCATTACCGTTCCCGATCGTCAGCTCGCCTGTGTCCCTGTTCAGTCCACCGAAGGCGAGAGATACCTGGGAGCGATGGCAGCCGCAGCCAACTTCGGCTGGGCCAACCGGCATATCCTGGCTGCCGAGACGCGCCGAGCCTTCGCGGCGGCCCTCGGAGGGAGTCCTGCCGCGCTGGGGATGGATCTCGTATTCGATGTGGCTCACAACCTCGCCAAACTCGAATCGCACCTGGTCGATGGGCGTCTTCGTCGATTGTGTGTTCATCGAAAGGGCGCCACCAGAGCGTTCCCGCCAGGGGCCCCGACGCTGGACGCTGTGCTGCGTCCCCATGGACAACCTGTGCTGGTGCCCGGATCGATGGGGACTGCGTCGTGGGTGCTGCGAGGGGTGGAGGGGAACCCGGCCTTCTCGTCGTCCGCCCACGGAGCGGGGAGGGTGATGAGCCGGTCGGCTGCCAAACGGGTTCGGCCAGGGCGAGAAGTCCGTGCTGACCTCGAGGAACGCGGGGTGGCGGTGCGGGCCGGCTCTGTCAAGCTGTTGTCCGAAGAGGCGCCCTACGCCTACAAGGACGTGGACGAAGTGGTCCGAGCATGCGATGTGGCCGGGTTGGCCGCCCCGGTGGCCCGGCTGGTTCCTGTGGGGGTCGTGAAGGGTTGAAGACTCGCCTCGGACGGGAAGGGCCGGGGACTGACCGTCCCCGGCCCTTCCCTAGGCGACGGCACCGACCCGCTCCTCGCCTCCGTCGACGTGCCTCACGAAGGGTGAGCGGATTCGTATCCGGAACCACCGGCGTTT
Organism: uncultured Acidimicrobiia bacterium; assembly: GCA_965366365.1. Classification (GTDB taxonomy): domain Bacteria; phylum Actinomycetota; class Acidimicrobiia; order Spongiisociales; family JAENVV01; genus CBDUEV01. The sequence continues at coordinate 27,075 of CBDUEV010000030.1, forward strand.
CGAAGCCCGAAACCCGTTCGCGATGCGGGCACGTTCGGCACGCTCGGCGATCTGGCTCTGGCTTTGCTTGTAGATCTCATAGTGTGCGTAATCCATGATGGACCTTTCTGATTCGGTCTGGCGGCCACGAAAAAAGCCGCCGGGCGGCGGCGGCTCTCCGGGGTTGCGACCTGTCTCCAGGTCGGCGACCAGGAATCAGGACATCATGGGGAGAGCGCGCCATGTACGGGCTGCGGCAAGGCATCCGGCGTGGAAGGTCGTATTCGTCGGCATGATCACGCTCCTTTCGTCTCTCCGTCGATTGGTTCGGTCAACGTAGCAATCCAGATGACGGCGTGCGGGGGAATATCCGGGGGGCGGCGGTGGGCGCAAAGCGCCTGCCTACACTGCCCAGGTGCGGATTGCGGTGTTGGTGTCAGGGTCGGGTTCGAATCTTCAGTCCATTCTCGACGCGGAGCGGACCCAGCCGGGCTTTGCAGCCCGCACTGTCGCTGTGATCTCAGATCGGCCGAGCGTGGCGGCCCTCGACCGGGCCCGCCGGGCAGGCGTGCCCGCCGTGGTGGTCGACTGGTCGGCGGCAACGAACCGTGCCGAATTCACGGTGGCGGTGTGTGAGGCGGCGGAGGCGCACGGCGCCGAAGCGATCGTGTGCGCCGGCTTCATGCGCATTCTGGCTCCCCCGGCCATTCGAAGGTTCCCGCAGCGCGTCATCAACATCCATCCGGCGCTCCTGCCGGCCTTCCCGGGCGCCCACGCCGTCGAGGAGGCGCTGGCTCACGGGGTGAAGGTGACCGGGGTCACCGTGCATTTCGTCGATGAGTTGGTTGACCACGGGCCCATCATCGCCCAGGAAGCGGTAGCAGTCCTCCCCGACGACACCCCGGACTCGCTGCACGGCCGGCTCCAGGTGGTGGAGCATCGCCTCTATCCAGAGGTCATCGACGCCTTGGCGAACGGACGACTCGAGGTTTCCGATCGGATCGTGACATGGAAAGGACGAAACGAGTGAGCAGCTCCCAGAACGAGGTGGCCCCCGTCGTCGTGCGGCGAGCTCTCCTCTCGGTGTACGACAAGACGGGTTTGGTCGAATTCGCCACGCGCCTGCAAGCGTCCGGCGTCGAACTGGTCTCCTCCGGGGGTACGTCAACCGCCCTGGCAGAAGCCGGGTTACCGGTGACCCGAGTCGAGGATGTGACGGGCGCCGCCGAGATGCTCGGTGGCCGAGTCAAGACCCTTCACCCGCGCATTCACGGCGGAATCCTGGCGAACCTGGACGATGAGCAGCACATTGCCGATCTGGAGTCTCACAGCATCGCCCCGTTCGAGTTGGTGGTGGTCAACCTCTACCCCTTCGAGGCAACGGTGGCCGATCCTGACGTGACCGACGCCGAGGCCATCGAGAAGATCGACATCGGCGGACCGGCCATGGTGAGGGCTGCCGCCAAGAACCACGCCTGGGTGGCGGTGGTCACCTCCCCCTCCCAGTACGAGACGGTGGCGGCAGCCGTCGCATCGGGCGGCATCGACGGCGCCCTCCGGATGAACCTGGCGCGAGCCGCCTTCTTTCGAACCGCCGCGTACGACGCCGCCATCGTCGGATGGCTCGAGCGGGGCAGCGAGCTTCCCGAACGAGCGGTCCTCGCCTTGGAACGAGGCGAAATGCTCCGCTACGGCGAAAACCCACATCAGGCTGGGGCGATCTATTCCGAGACCGGCCGGACCGGGTGGTGGACCAAGGCGCACCAGCTGCAGGGCAAGGCGATGTCCTTCAACAACTACGCTGATGCCGAGGCCGCCTGGCGTCTCGTGGCGACGTTCGACGACCCGGCGTGCGCGATCATCAAACACGCCAACGCCTGTGGCGCAGCCCAGGCGTTCACCCTCATCGACGCCTTCACCAAGGCCTGGGCGTGTGATCCTCTCTCCGCCTTCGGGAGCGTCATCGCGCTCAACCGACCCTTGGACGGCCCCACCGGCGCCGCCATCGCAGAAGCGGGGTTCGTGGAGATAGTCATCGCACCCGATGTCACCGAGGATGGAGCGGCCGCTCTGGCGTCCAAGAAGAACCTCAGGCTCCTGGCAGCGGAACCTGCCGACCCGGCCGATCCCGATCTCAGGCGAGTGGACGGCGGATTCCTCATGCAGGGGCGCGACACGGTGGTGGTGTCCGAGGGGGAGTGGACCGTGGTGACGGAGAGGGTCCCGACGGACGCAGAATGGGCCGATCTCCGTTTCGCTTGGCGGACGGCTGCCCACACCAAATCGAATGCTGTCGTGGTGGTGGCCGATGGCGCCGCCGTGGGGGTGGGAGCCGGCGACCAGAGCAGGGTCGGGGCCGCGGAACGCGCCCTTGCCCGAGCAGGCGACCGGGCCCGGGGTGGGGTGGCTGCCAGCGACGCCTTCTTTCCGTTCGCGGACGGCGTCGAAGCGTTAGCCTCTCGAGGAGTCAAGGCCATCATTCAACCGGGTGGTTCCAAAGGTGACGCCGCCGTGATCGCGGCAGCGGAATCCCATGGCATCGCCATGGTGTTCACAGGCAGGAGGCATTTCCGACATTGAGCGCGCAGATCCTCGACGGCAAAGCCGTCGCAGAAAAGGTCCGGAGCGAGGTGGCCGAGCGGGTGGCCGCCCTCGCCGAGCGAGGCAAGCGAGTCGGTCTGGCCACGGTGCTGGTCGGCGACGACCCGGCCTCGCACGTGTACGTGCGGGGGAAGCGCCGGGCTGCCGAGGAGGTGGGCATCACTTCGTTCCATCACGAGCTGAGCGCCGCCGTCTCGCAAGCTGAGGTGGAGCGGCTCGTGAAGAAGCTCAACGCCGACCCTGCCGTCGACGGGATCCTCGTCCAGTTGCCGTTGCCGTCCGGCCTCGATTCGGACCGAATCACCGAGATCATCGATCCGTCCAAGGATGCCGACGGACTGCACCCTCACAACCTCGGCCTCCTGGTCTTGGATCGACCCCACCTGGTGCCGTGTACCCCGCGGGGCATCATGCGGATCCTCGAGGAGTACGACATCGCCACCGAGGGTGCCCATGCGGTGGTGGTTGGCCGCTCGTTCCTGGTGGGACGGCCGATCGGCCTGCTCTTGGGGTCGAAAGGCGCCAACGCCACGGTGACGCTGGCTCATTCGAGGACGAGGGACCTGGCCGCGGTCACGTCCCAGGCGGACATCCTCATCGCCGCGGTCGGCGTCCCGCATCTCATCGGAGCGGAGTACATCAAACCGGGAGCCACCGTCATCGACGTGGGCATCAACCGGACAGATGAACGGCTCGTCGGCGATGTGGACTACGACGAGGCACTCGGCGTGGCGGGGGCGATCACTCCGGTCCCCGGTGGGGTCGGACCCATGACCATCGCCATGCTCATGGACAACACGACGATGGCTGCCGAGGCGAGAGTGTCCAGGGAGTGACCGACCCCGGGGTTGCCTACGAGGCGACCCGGCTTCAGATCTCCAGGCTCTGTGAGCAGACCGATACGGACCGCTCCGTGAAAGCCTGCCCGGGCTGGTCGGTCCACGACCTCGTCGCCCACCTGGTCGGTCTGGCCGACGATGTCCTCGCCGGCAACGTGGATGGGTACGCCACCGAGGGATGGACCGGTGCCCAAGTGGCGCAGCGGCGTGGCAGGCGGACGCCGAAACTCCTCGCCCAGTGGGCGGTGCTGGCTCCCCGATTGATCGCCCGCCTCCCCGAGTTGCCACCCACCATGGCCGCCGCCATCGTCGTGGACGCAGTGAGTCACGAGCACGACCTGCGCACCGCCATGGCGCTGCCCGGCAATCGTCGGTCGGACGCCGTGCGGTTGGCCACCCGCAATCTGGTGGGTGGTCTGCGGGGCATCCACGCCCGGACCGGGCTTCCCTCGCTCACGCTGGTGGCGGTGGGCGAGCGGGAGTACGCAGTCGGCCGAGGCGAACCGATCGGCACGGTGACAGCGTCCCTCTTCTCGCTTTTTCGGTCCCTGTCGGGGCGGCGCACCCGCCCCGAGGTAGCCGCCTTCGAGTGGACCGTCGACGCCGAACCGTTCCTGGATCACTGGCTGCAGTTTCCCTTTGCCTGGCCGGCCGAACCGTTGCGGGAAGGCTGACCGGAACGGGAGAGCCCCAGGCTTTTTCGTGGCAGGTGGCGACGTGCGATAATCCGCATTCGCAGCGAACTCGAGGAGCACCGATGGCGACGGCAATCACGATGGGACCCGACGGTCTCGTGGTCCCCAACGATCCGATCATCCCTTTCATCGAGGGTGATGGGATCGGACCCGATATCTGGGCGGCGGCCCGCTCGGTCTTCGATGCCGCCGTCGAGAAGGCGTACGGTGGTGAGCGCACCGTCGCCTGGCGCGAGGTGCTGGCCGGCGAGAAGGCCTATACCGAGACGGGAGAATGGCTGCCCGAGGCAACCATCGCCGCCTTCGAGGAGTTCCTGGTGGGTATCAAAGGGCCTTTGACGACGCCGGTGGGTGGGGGAATTCGCAGCCTCAACGTGGCACTCCGTCAGAAGCTCGATCTCTACGTGTGTATCCGGCCCGTGCGCTGGTTCACCGGTGTTCCGTCCCCGGTCAAGCAGCCCGAACTGGTCGACATGGTCATCTTTCGCGAAAACACGGAGGACGTCTACGCCGGCAAGGAGCTCGAGGCCGGGAGTGAGGACGTAGCCAAGCTGCTCGCCTTCGTGAAGGAGGAGTACGGCTGGGAGATCCGCCCCGACTCCGGCGTGGGGATCAAGCCGATCTCGGCCACGGGCTCCAAGCGGCTCGTGAGGGCGGCTATCCAATACGCCATCCAGAACGGCCGCAAGTCGGTCACGCTCGTCCACAAGGGCAACATCATGAAGTTCACGGAGGGAGCCTTCCGGAACTGGGGCTACGAGGTGGCGAAGGAAGAGTTCGGTGACACCACCGTCTCGTGGGAAGACAGTGGTGGCGATCCGGGCGACAAGATCCTCATTCAGGACGTGATCGCCGACGCCATGCTTCAGCAGGTGCTCACCCGCCCGGCCAACTACGACGTGATCGCCACGATGAACCTCAACGGCGACTACATCTCCGACGCCCTGGCCGCGCAGGTCGGCGGCATCGGCATCGCTCCTGGCGGCAACATCAACTACGAGAACGGAGTCGCCGTCTTCGAGGCGACCCACGGCACCGCCCCCAAATACGCCGGGCTGGACAAGGTGAATCCCGGTTCGGTGATTCTGTCCGGTGAACTGATGTTCCGTTACATGGGCTGGCCTGAGGTGTCGGATCTCATCGTGAAAGGCCTCGAGGCGGCCATCGGCGAGAAGATCGTGACCTACGACTTCGCCCGTCTCACCGAAGGGGCCACCGAGGTGAAGACCTCCGAGTTCGCCCGGGCCATGATCGAGCGGATGTAGCCGAATCGGATGACACTCGAACTCGATCACGTGGCGCTCGGCGCCGCCGACGCCGCGTCGGTGACCCGTGTGCTCACCGCTCGCCTCGGCGGGACCGTGCTGGGCGGTGGTGTGCCGCCCGGGACGGGGTTCCGCGCGATGCAGATCCACTTGGGAACCCCTGAGCATCCCGGGATGACGGTGGAAGCACTGGAGCCGTGGGAGCCACACCACAATGACTTCCTGGTGCGTTTCTTGGCTCGCCATGGGGACGCCGCCCACCACATCACCTTCAAGTCGAAGGACGTCTTTGCCGAGCGTGCTCGCCTGAGTGAACTGGGGTATGAGCCGGTGGCCGTCAACTTCGAGCGTCCCGAGTGGCGGGAGATGTTCCTGCATCCGAAGGTTTCCCACGGTGTCGTCATCCAGATCGCCCAGCCGGGCACGCCGGCGCCGCCGATCGCGGAGCTTCTCGCCATGGCCCGGGCCGGAGGGAGGGCGCCGTGGGACGGAGGAACCGAGTGGTGGGGCGACGCCGGCAACCTACGTGCCGATCGAGCGGTCGGTCTGCGCCGTGTGGTCGTCTCCTCTCCGGATCCGGAGTCTGCGACAGCCTTTTACCGTGACGTTCTGGGGGGTGGCGAGGTCGAGCCCGGTCGGCTGCTCTGGGACGGAGGCGAGGTACTGATCGAAGCGGGCGAGAAGGCCGGTATCGACCGGCTCGAGGTTGCCGGGCTGGACGAGCCGCTCGTGATCGCAGGCACCCGATTCGTCGGGGTCGAGTGACCGATCCGAATACGCCGGCATCCTCCGTCTGGGTGCGGAGAGTCCGCCGCGTTCACCAGACGAGGACGTAGGTGAGGATGGGGGTGGTGGGCCCGAGGTCGGAGCTCCGGAAGTCCCAAAACTCCACCCAGAAGAGGGTGCCGTCGGGCCGGGTGAAGCTGCCGGCGTAGCGGGGGAGGCGGTCGTCGGCCAGGCGGGTCAGGGTTCCTGTCATGGCGCGGTCGGTGAGGTGTCCGCTCAGTTCGGCGACGAAGGCGTCTGGTTCGGCGATGTTCCCTGGCAGTTCGAAGTAGAGGGGCTCGGCGTGGATGGAGCCGGTGCTGTCGAGGAGGTTGGCTACCTGCGTTTCGTCGAAGACGGCGTCGGCGCTCAAGACCTCTTGCGAGCCGCTCGGGCTCCACGGCTTGGCGGTGGCGAAGGTCGCGGCCGGAACGCCGGCCCATTGCTGGAGCCAGTCGAGGTGTGCCTGGTCGAGCCAGTTGGTGCGCCCCATGGCTGCCCAGGCCACCGTGTCGGCCATGTCCTCGACGGGGCTGGTGGCCCCGTAGGGAGAGGAGGCGACTGCGTCGCCGCTCAACACCCATTCGGTGGCGATGGGGTCGGGGTCCGTGTCGGTCCAGCCGGTGGCGGCGGCGAAGGCGGCCACCGAGGTCGATCCGTCTGCCAGGACGATTTCGGAGATCTCGCCCGCCCGGGAGGCGGCCACGTAAGCCGGGTCGAGGGCGTACCACTGCTCCACGTGGACGAGTTCGTGCGTGAGTGCGTAGGCGAGGTTGAGGCGGGTGGTGCCGCCGTCGAGGTCGAAGACGGGATCGAGCAGGTAGATGTCGGGTCCCAGCGCCAGGGCGACCGCGTGGGCGCCCTCGGCGTCGGACGGGCCCGTGACCGACGATGTCCGAACCAGCGAGCGGGGGGTGGCGGTGACCTGGTCGGGGATCTCGGCGGTGGCCGCGGTCATGAGGGCGATCTGGGCGGGGTCGGGGAGTCGGTCATCGCCGATGGCGGTGAAGGCGCCGACGGTGCGCTGCCAATTGACCGGCTCGAAGGGCGGTGAGCCGAGTTCCGTCTGGATTCGCTCGCTGGTGAGATCGGCGGCTGGGGGTGGCGTTGGGGTGTTCGCCCCGGAGTCGATCGTGGTCGAGGACGGGGAGCAGGCGGCCAACGCCACGACGATCAGGGCAATGGTGAGGGCTTTCGAGGTTGCCCTGGCGGGTCCGGGGGGCGCCTCGTTTGGCTCGGCTAGCCTGAGGTGACCCATCATCAGAGGAGACACGCGATGCGAAAAGTGACCGTTGTTGGTGCCGGCAAATACGGTTCGACGACTGCGATGCGGTTGGCTGAGTCGGGGACGGTGGACGCGGTTGTCATGACCGACATCGTAGAGGGGTTGCCGCAAGGCCTGGCCCTCGACATGAATCAGTCTCGCCCGGTGGAGAAATACTCGACGATGGTCATTGGGACCAACGATTACGCCGACACGGCCGGCAGCGAAGTGATCGTCATCACGGCGGGTCTGCCTCGCAAGCCCGGCATGAGCCGGATGGATCTTCTCGAGGTGAACGCCAAGATCGTCAAAGGCGTGACCGAGCAGCTCATGGACGC
>CBDUEV010000031.1:0-33438 GCA_965366365.1 uncultured Acidimicrobiia bacterium
CCCGGGCCAATCTCACCAACGAATCCGTCGAACTCGACGCCGCCTATCTGGCCCAGCTCAGCAACGATGCCATTCCGGCGATCGTGAAGTATCTGGCCACAGGCGACCTCGACTGCCCCTCGGCACACGAACTGGTCGACGCCACCCTCCTCTCGCCGGCACCGCACGATTGGCGATCGGCGAGCGTCAGTGACGTCCGAGCCGAATCTGCGCTGGCGGGCCTGCCCGACTGCACGGAGTGAACCGCAGAGATGACCCTTCGGCGACCCGCATGAGCCGGTCTCCTTCGATATCGTCTCGGCTGAACGAAAGGAAACCCACATGCCCGTGATGATCACCGAAGATCCAGACCTCGTTCCTCTCTGCCCACACTGCGATCAGGAACTGCGCGAGATCGTGGGTAGGACACCCAAGACCCGTGGAGCGGCGGCCTTCATGTTCGGCAGGCGCACCGTGTACGCCTGTCCCTCCTGCCGAAAGGTTCTCGGCGTGTCCCATCGCAAAGGCTTCTGGATGGGCTGATCGCCGACGTCAGCCATCCATGGCACGGTGCAAGAACGCTGCCATCTGCCCCCGAGACACGAAATCGTCGGGGCAGAACATGGTGTTGGCGGGAGGGTTGCATCCCTTGGTGACGCCCGCCGTGCCCAACCGGTCGATGTCGTCCTCGAAGACCGAGTTGTCGTCGTCGACGAACAAGTCCCCACCACCGTCATCGGAAAAGCCAAAGGCGCGGACCAGGAAGGCAGCCATCTGCCCCCTCGTGACGAGCGCGGCCGGACAGTACATGGTGTTGGCGGGAGGGTTGCATCCCTTGGTGACGCCCGCCGTGCCCAACCGGTCGATGTCGTCCTCGAAGACCGAGTTGTCGTCGTCGACGAACAAGTCCCCACCACCGTCATCGGAAAAGCCAAAGGCGCGGACCAAGAAGGCAGCCATCTGCCCCCTCGTCACGAAATCGGCCGGACAGAACAGGGTGTTGGCGGGAGGATTGCAGCCCTGGGTGATGCCCTCTGCGGCAAGCCACTCGATGTCGTCCTCGAACACCGATCCATCGTCGTCGCTGAAGGTGCCGACACCGGCGGGCACGGTGGTCGTCGTGGTCGTCGTGGTCGTCGTGGTCGTCGTGGTGGTGGGCGCCGGGAGGGTGGATATGTCGAACACGTACACGGCACCCGCACTGGCGCCGTTTTCGTTCGAGTCGCCGGGTGACCCGACCGCCACGGTATATCCCGAGACTGCCACGTCGTGACCGAAGACATCGAACGCTTCGGGCGCAGGTGCCTCCAGCACCTCGCCCGGCATCCAATCCCCGCTCACGGATCGCTCATAGACGTAGGCAGCCCCGGCATATCCATCGGCGTTCGGAGCCCCCACCACGAGCAGGTCACCGTCTACGGCGACAGAAGCTCCGAAGGCCGGTGTGGCGCTGCCGCCTGGCCAGAGGGTGTCCTCGAGAGCGTAGACCGCCCCGTCCCAGCGATAGACCCACACAACGCCGGTGCCGATTCCGTTCGGGTTAATCGCCAGGGCATCACCGATGACGAGGAGGTCTTCGTCCATGGCCACACCACCGTGGTCCACGGAGATCTTCTGGATCTGGTGCCAGTCACCGAAGTTCTCGAAGACGTATACGGCGCCCTCGGCAGACACTGCCAACCTGTCGCCGTCAACGGCGACGTCCCATCCGAACTGGAGGTCGTCGCGCGGGTCTTCGGGGAAGACCCAGTCGCCGTCGACTTCGACCCGTCCCAGGAGATCAGCCCACTCTTCGCCCGGTGGGCAGCCCTCGATGTCGTCGCAGTACACGCTGGCGAAGGGGCCGCCTGCCGCCATGCTGCCGTTCAGGTCGACTGAGTCGCCAAAGAACTCGCTGCGGTAGAAGCCGTACTCCCATGCCGCGGATGCCACATCTCCATCCACCCACTCGAGCACGATCGCCACCCCCTGCATATAGAGCGACCCACCGTCGACCACCGGATGCAGCGGCGCTCCGACCACGGTGGTCGTTCCCTCGATGGCCACGTCATTGCCGGCCATCCAGGGGGCTGTCTCGACCAGGGGGTCGTCCGTGTAGAAGTTGATCTTGTTCTTGTTGTCCCACCCCGTGGTCGTCTCACGCACGTAGGTGATCGAACCCCGGCTGTCAGCGCCGTCGTAGTCGTCGAACGGTGCACCGACGATCATGCCCGACCCGTCCAGGTCAACCGCGTATCCGAACTGGTCACCTGGCTCGCCAAAGCCGTCCAGAACGACCTCCTCGAGGCTGGCCGCATCGACCGAGCGAGCGGGAAGGAGCCCCAGCGATGCCACCACGACGGCCACCACCCCGGCTGCAACCCATCGAAGTCGTCGGTATGGAACCGGCGTCTGGTGGTGGAAACCCATGGCGTCCTCCTGTCTCACGGAGGAGCGTTCAGGCTGACCGTACCGAGAGAGGGGATCCGACCCGCCGCCGGCTCCGGGCCACGATCGGCCCTTCGCCTGCCCGCATCCTCACTGAACTCCCATACCCAGGGTGCACACAGTGAGGCGAAGCGGACTAGAGCCTTAGGTCAGAGTCGCCGGGGCCCGCCGTGCGTCGGCCCGGCCGGGTCCCTACCTGTCCACGTCTCCGAGGACCGGGTCGAGGCTCGCCAAGGAGGCGATGGTGTCAGAGATGATCGAGTCGGCCAAGAGGATCGGCAGCGCCTGGAGATTGGCGAAGGAGGGTGCCCTGGTGTGCATTCTGAGCGGCTTGGCGCCGCCATCCGAGACGATGTAGCACCCGAGTTCGCCACGGGGTGACTCGATGGCGACATACGCTTCGCCTTCGGGGACCTTGAACCCCTCCGTATAGATCTTGAAATGATGGATGAGGGCTTCCATCGACTCGTCGATCCTCTTGCGAGGCGGCGGCGTGATCTTGCGGTCCTCGGTCTTGTAATCGCCGAGGGGCATGGACTCGGCAGCCTGCCGGACGATCTTCAACGACTCTTCGATCTCGTGCACCTTGACCCGGTACCGATCGTAGGAGTCGCCCCGCTCTCCAACCACGACATCGAAGTCGTATTGCTCGATGCCCGAATACGGGGCCATCTTGCGCAAATCGTGGGCGAATCCGGTGGAGCGGAGCGTTGGTCCCGTAATGGAGTGCGCCAGGCATTCCTCGGCGGTGATGATGCCGACATCTCGGGTCCGACGCAGCCAGATGGGGTTGGCCTTGAGGAGATCCTCGTATTCGGCCAGCATCGGCGGGAGAGCCTCGAGGATATCCTCGACGTCGGCTTCCCATCCGTCGGGCAGATCGGCCGCCACCCCGCCCGGTCGAATGAAGTTGTGGTTCATCCGCAGGCCGGTTGTCTTCTCGAAGAACGCCAGGATGCGCTCGCGGTCACGGAAGCCGTACAACATCATCGAGAGGGCTCCCACGTCCATCCCGTTGGTGGCGAGCGCCACCAGGTGGCTGGCCACCCGGTTCAGCTCCGACAGCATGATCCGAATCGCCTGAGCGCGCGGGGGGACCTCGATACCGAGCAACTGCTCGACCGCCAAGGAGAAACACAGCTCGTTGTGCATCGGGGCGAGGTAGTCCATGCGAGTCACGTTGGTCGGCCCCTGCATGAAGGTGAGCTCCTCGGCGGTCTTCTCCATGCCGGTGTGGAGGTAGCCGATGATCGGCTTGACCCGTCGAACGACTTCGCCCTCGAGTTCGATGTTGAGCCGCAAGACCCCGTGCGTCGAGGGATGCTGAGGACCCATGTTGATGATCATGCGTTCGTCGGAGTCGATCTGCTCGTCGTAGAGAACGTCGTCGACGACTCGGGTGCCCAACTGTTCGATGAGCCGGCCACCGGTGTCGTCCGGCTTGAGTTTCTGAGCACCCTCGTCGGTGCCACCCACGAGCCAGTCGGGCTCCTCCGTTCCGGAGACCCAGACTTCCTTGGTGCGTCGCTCGCCGCGTGTGTCAGTCATCAGGTCACCCGGTTCGCTTCTTTGAACTGCACCGGCACGGACCCGACGGCGTAGTCCTTGCGGAGAGGATGACCCACCCACTCATCGGGCATGAGGATCCGAGTCATGTCGGGATGGTCATCGAAGCTGATCCCGAAAAGGTCGTAGATCTCTCGCTCGAAGAAGTTGGCTCCGGGGTAGACAGGCACGAGGGATGGACAGGTCGGGTCGTCGGCATCGACGGGGATCCGCGCTCGCAGGCGCAGGCCGTGCTGGACGGAGAGCAAATTGGCCACGACCTCGAACCGCGTTCGCTTCTTGCCCAGGTAGTCGACGGCCGTGACGTCGGCGGCCATTTCGAAACCCGCCTCGTGTGCGGCCGTCGCGAAGGCTCGCCAGGTCTCCTTGGGAACCATCACCACGTCTTGTCGAGACGAGAGCATCCACTCGACATCGCCGAAGGGCTCGATGAGGTTCTTCAGAACGTCGTGGTCAGGAAGTGCTCGTTCCGGTTCGACAGGCGATTCGGTTTGGGTCTCTTCTGTTGCAGTCTCGTCAGTCACGGGCCAGCTCCCCACTCGTGATCTTGTCCTGCAGCGTCAGAATGCCGTGGATGAGCGACTGAGGCCCGGGCGGGCAACCGGGGACGTAGACATCGACTGGCACGACCTGGTCCACTCCCTGCACGAGCGCGTAGTTGTTGAACATGCCGCCCGTCGACGCGCAGGCACCCATCGAGATGACCCACTTGGGCTCGGGCATCTGGTCGTAGACCTGACGCAGCACCGGAGCCATCTTCTGAGACACCCGGCCCGCCACGATCATCAGGTCTGCCTGGCGCGGGGAGGCCCGAAAGACCTCCATGCCGAAACGGGCCAGGTCGTAGTGCGCCGTGCCCGTCGCCATCATCTCGATGGCGCAGCATGCCAGGCCGAACGTAGCGGGAAACATCGAGCGGGTGCGGGCCCACCGAGAAACCTTGTTGAGGTTCGTGAGCAGGAAGCCGGGAGGAGTGGTGGCCTGTGCCATCTAGGCGGCCCCGATCTTGGCCTGCTCCGGAGAGATGTCGCGCTGGATGCGACGCTCGCGCAGTGGCTGATTCCAATCCAAACCCCCGCGACCCCACACATACCCCAAGGTCTCCAGGACCAACACGGTGAAGATCCCGATCTCCAGAACGCCTAGCCATCCGAACTCGGGGTTGGGGAAGAGGACGGCCCACGCGAAGAGGAAGATCATCTCAACGTCGAAGATGACGAAGAGCATCGCCACGAGATAGAACTGGACCGGGAAGCGGTTCCGTGCCTCCGTCTCGGGAACGATGCCACACTCGTAGGGGGCGAGTTTCTCGGCGGTCGGTTTCTTCGGCGATACGAGGTATGCCAGCGACAGCGCTGCCACGACGAAGCCCACAGCCAACAGGAACATGATTGCAATCGGCAGATATGCCGGAAGGTCCAAGCCCAGACTCCTTGTGGATGTGGTTAGAGAATAGAAACCCCACCATCAAACACCAAAACCATTGGCGGCGCTCGGAATGCGGTACGACAACCTTGCTCGACCGGGTCCTACCCCACCCGCTCGCCACAGATGCACTGGTACTCGACGCCTTCAGGACCCGGCTCGGCCTGGTTGTACCGGAAGAAGACGAGAGCCTCGAGGGTGTCGCAGTGCGCCGCCAAGGCGACCTCTTCCAGCTCACGGGCCATGGGATTGAGCGCCTGGCGCAAACGGTGGGCTTGGTTGCGTATCTCGTCGAGCTGGTGTCGGGAGGTGGCCAGCTCGAACAGCGAGCCGCCGGTTCGGCGTAGTTCGTCGTGGCGACGCCACCGCGCCAGGAGCTCTTCGAATGTCGCTTCGAGAACCGGATGCAAAGACAGCCGCACGCCTTTCCTCATTGAGGTGAGCGTACCCGAACGGGTTCTCGGTCTGCGCCAGAATCCAGCTCCGGAACGGCCGCGTCTTCAGCCTGTCAGAGAGCGCGGGGCCAACCGAATCATGCCTTCGAGCATGTGGTAGGCCCGATCTCCGATATGGCGGTCTTCTTCCTCGAGGAGGTTGGCCATCACCTTGAGCACCCATTCCATGAGCGGCTTCGAGTGGAGCCCGGTGTGTGCCAGCGTCCGCATGACCGACGGGTAACCGATCAGTTTCACGAAGAGACGGGCCATCCGGTAGTAATCGCCATACGTCTCATCGAGTTCGGCCGGGTAGCGCTGAAGGAGGCCCAGATCATCGGCGACGAGCGCCTCGTGAATGTGCTCGGCGGCGAGACGCCCGGTCTCGTATCCGTAGGCGATGCCCTCTCCGTTCCACGGATTGATCGCCCCCATGGCGTCGCCCACCACCACCCAGTTGGCACCGGCGCGCGGGCCCTTGGAGAAGGACATCAGCAGCTTGCCGCCTTTGGGTTCGGAGAGTTGCGCCTCCTCGGACAGTTCCCAATGCTTCGGCGCAGCCTCGACATAGTTCGCCATCATCGTGGTGGTGTTGACGTCCTTCCAATGCCGGAAGGTGGACAACAGGCCAACCCCGACATTGACGGTGCCGTCCCCCAGTGGAAACACCCACCCATAGCCGGGCATGGAGTTCCCTGACTTGTCGCGAATATCGAGCTGGCTCTCCATGAACCCGTCTTGGGACATGGGTGAGGAGAAATAGCCGCGAGCCGCCAGACCCAACGGGTAATCCTTGTTTCTGACCGTCCCGAGCAGGCGACCGAAACGAGACGTCGACCCGTCGGCCACGACAACGACCTTGGCGCTCATGATCTCGGTCTCGTCACCCGACGAGAGCGTGACGCCGGCCAGGCGGCCGTCGATCACGTGCGGCTTGGCTGTGGTCTTTGCTCTGATGACCGCCCCCTCCTTCTCGGCGAGGCGCGCCACCTGATCATCGAGGTCCATGCGCCGGATCACGCCGCCCCAGTTCGGGTACTTCGAATGCTGTGGCCACTCGAGTTCGAGATGCAGCGAATCGCCCGCATAGGAGCGCAAGCCGACGATCTTGTGGAACTCCTGGCTGGCGAAATCGAACCCCATTTTCTGCAGCTCATAGATCGACCGGGGGGTGAGTCCGTCGCCGCAGGTCTTCTCGCGGGGGTACTCGCTCTTCTCGACCAGGACGACCGAATGTCCCGATCGCGCCAACCAATAGGCTGCCGCCGAGCCGGCCGGCCCACCACCCACCACCACAACATCAGGAGTGTTCGTCATGGCGACAGGCTACCGGCGCCACCGCGCTCTCGTGAATCGTCGGCAGCCGGGTCGGACGATTTCTCGCGCGTATCCAAGCCTGTCTATATTCGCTTTGTGAAACCAGTCACAATCCCGAGAGCCACCGTGGCCCGATTGCCTCTGTACCTCCAGTGCCTGGAAGGACTCGGCACCGAAACGCCCACCGTCTCTTCACAAGAGCTGGCGGTTATCGCCAACGTCAACTCGGCCCAGGTCCGCAAGGACCTGTCCTACCTCGGCTCGCACGGCGTCCGTGGCGTCGGCTACCAGCGGGCGGCCTTGGTCGACCTGATCCGACAGGAACTGGGACTCACCCACGAGTGGCCGATCGTCATCATCGGGGCCGGGAACCTCGGTTCCGCCCTCGCCAACTACGGCGGTTTTGCTGCAGCTGGATTCACCCTGGTCAGCGTCTACGACGTGGATCACACCAAGATCGGGTCGGCCGTCGGTGGCATCACCGTGCGGAGCCTCGATCAGCTCGAAGCGGATGTCGCCGCACGGGACGTGGCGATGGGCGTGGTCACGACCCCCGCGGCGGCCGCCCAGGAAAGCGTCAACCGCCTCGTGGCGGCAGGGGTTCGTTCGATCCTCAACTTCGCCCCGTTCGTGGTGCAGGTCCCGAAGGGTGTCGACGTCCGGCATGTCGATCTTTCGACCGAACTTCAGATTCTCAGCTTCTATCGGGCTCGTCGCTGACGACCCGTAGGGAGCTATTCGATCTGGCGGTTCTGTTCCTGTTCGAAACGGCTCAGCGCCACCATGAACATGACGAACAGAATCGCTGCGCCGAACATGAACGTCAGCGGCAGGATGCGGATCTCGAAGGCGTTCAAGCCTTCGAAGTTGGTCGGGCGCGGGCCGCGCGGGGCGTACAGCACAAACAACAAGGAGTTGAGCGCGCTCCATCCGAAGATTCCCGCCCCGGAGACCAGAAACGCCAGCCTCTTACCGAGGTTCGTCGCCAGGATGAGGTAAGCCGTGCCGAAGAACACCAGGAAGCTGACGATGGTGAGCAGAATGCCGGTGAACATCAGGTTGGCAGAGAGAATCTCTCTCATGAGTTCGCGCATGGCCTACCTCAACCTCTCGCCGCGTAGGTATTGAATGAGCAAATCGAGATCGGCTTCCGAGAGCACTTGCCCGAACGCCGGCATGTAGCCTCGCCCGATCCCGTTGACGCCATAACCCACGCCCTCCTCGGAACCCTTACCCAAGAAATCCTTCATGTCGTCGGCCGTGAGGAACTGAACGTTGGCTCGGCCATCCCACAGGGCCGGTCCAAAGGCGCCGGAGCCGATAGGGGCGGTGTAGGCGGGACCTGACGAGTAGCCGGCCGTGTGGCAGCGTGCGCAATACGACTGATACAAGCCCACCGCCCGCTCGGCCTCGGCCAGGTTGCCGTCGAAGGTGGCGTCGGCGACAGCCTGGAGGTCGACGGCATAGTCCCGGTTCTCTTGGGCGGCGAGAAGGAACTCCAACCCGGCTTCCGCTTGCTCGCGCAGCACGTCGGCGCGTTCGACGGTCAGGGTGAGGCCGTTGACCTCCTCCTCGAGCTTGGCGACGGCGCCGCTGACCAGGACCAGGTCTCCTTCGCCGGTGCCGAGTGTGTCGGGGTTCTCGACGTCGGCCAAGATGGCTGCCAGCCCCGGGTAGCCCGTGGCGGCAGCCTCGGTGGTGATGGCGGTGATGGCGGCCTCGGCCGTGTCAGAAACACCGTCTTCGTCGGTGTCGATACCTTCTCCGGCGGCATCGAGCGCACTTCGACCGGATGCGGCCAGAGGTTCCAGGACGGCCAGGAAGCCTGGAGCGTCGTCGATCTCCTGCAGCAGAGCCATCTGCGCTTCGATCGAGCCTTCCACCCGTGCGTCGGCCTCGGCGAGCTCGCCGAGCGCAGCGCTCACCCGCCCGTCCACCTGGGCGAGGGCCTCCTCCTGCGAAATCTGAATCGACTTCAGATACTCGAGCACTTCGTCGATCTGCTGCTCGTTCATGGGGCCGCCGCCGTCGGTCCCCCAGGCGGGCATCGGCGAATTGGGGCGGCCGTAGACGAGCCAGAATGTGATCTCCTCGTCGTCGTACCGGTAGGTGATGTCATTGAGGGCGGGAGCCGTCCACGCGACGGTGACGCCGCTGCGCTTGTCCACATAGCCGGCGGCGCCTCCGACGAGATCCGGACCGTGACACGAAGCGCACGCGAACTCTTCCACGTGCTCCAAGCCGCGCTCCAAGCCCTCTTCCTCGAACTGATGGACGAATCCTTCCTGGCGATCGATCTCCCCGAGCCAGTACACGGGGATCGAGATGGCGAGGACAGCCGAGAGGATCACCGACACCGACAGCACTCGATCGAGGCGACGGTTCTCGAGTTCGTCGTCGGTCTTGTACGGGTCGAGGTTGGGAGCGATCTCGTTGGAGCTCCGGCCGCGCATCCCGGAGGCGACCAGGAAGGCCAACCAGCCCAACGCGCCCAGGGCTACAACGACGATGACGATACTGCTCATGCGTTATCCACCGATACAGCTCGGACCTTGGGGGTACTTCGCAGATTTCACGACGGCACGCTCTGACTCGATGACCTGGCCGGTCTTGATGATGAAACGGCCATCCCTGTCTTCAACCACGAAGCGATCGAGATTCCGAGGGGCCGGGCCGGCTTCGTACTCTCCCGAGACGTTGTATTTGGACCCGTGGCAGGGGCACTCGAACCCCTGCGAGGCATCGCACCAGGGAACACGGCAGCCCAGGTGAACGCATTTCTGGAAGAGCGCCATCAAACCGCCCACGGCCACATTGGCTTCGCTGAATTGCGACCCGGAGAGAGCGTCATCGCCGATGGGCACGATCCAGGATTTCGCTTCCGGCCAGAACACCGGGGTGATCGATCCGTCGGCCTGGAAAATCTGATTCCGGATCTCGGTCACGTCCCCCGCATCCACGTCCGACCCGAATCCACCCTTCACGCGTGGCCAGGCAAAGGAGAAAGAAGCCAAACCGACCAGACCGAGGAAGCCGAAGAAGCTTCCGGCCAGAGCACGGGTGAAGAACATCCGGCGAGTCACGCCGGCCTCCATCGGCGACAGTTCGACGACCTGGCGCACCACCTCCGACCGGACCGCCGGGGCCGAAGGCTCACTCGGGGTTTCGGTATCCGGGGCCACCGTCTCCGCCGGCGCGACCGTGTCGGCCGATGCTTCGGTCGCCGCCCGGGCAGCGACGATCCCGGCTGGGACTCCCTTGTCGGCCTTGCGGGCATCGCGATCGAGCGCGTCTTTCCAAGCGGCATCGCGGGTGCTTTGCCGGTAGGCGATTCCGAAGGCCGCCAAGGCGGCGAATACCGCCACGGCCCCTACGAGAAGGAAGATCAGGTTCTGCGTCGTCATTCGAGGTTCACCCAGTCCTTGATGTCGTCGAAGTAGATGCCGTCCGACCATGGGTAGGTGAAGTTGAAGCCAGGACCTCGGAACAACACACCCAGGATGGTGAGCATGGCGGCCCCCATGATGAAGTACGTGTACATGAAGATGGCGAACTTCCTGTCCGAGGGCTTGTTGGACGGATTCCGGTCGACGTAGGGAATCGCCATGAATCCGACGAGCCCCACGATGGTGGGAACCGTCACACCGGCGATCTGCGGGTCGAAGTAGGAGAGAAGTTCCTGAAGTCCGAGGAAGTACCACGGCGCCTTGGAGGGGTTGGGGGTGGCGTTGAAATTGGCGGCTTCCAGCAGCGGCGCCTGCAGACTGACCGACATCACGATCAGAACGGCGGTCACGGCGAGGAGCACGGCGAACTCGGCGATCATGAGATGCGGCCAGGTGTTCACCTTGTCGGTGGGCTCAGCCTTGACCTGTTGAATCGCTTTCGCTTTGACGACCGTCAGCAAGCGCTGGGTGCGGACACCCTCTGGCGCGGTTTCGGCTGGAGCGGTTGGCCGGACTGCCGTGGCGACCGCCGCCCCCGCTCCACCCGCCGCCGGGGTTTCGACCGCGGAGGCCGCGGGCGCATCCTCTTGCGGGATCGGCAGGTCGACCACCTCGGCCTCAGGTGCCGGTGGGGCCTCAGGTGCCGATGGGGCGGCCGGTTCAGGGGTTGCCGGTTCAGCATCTGCCGGTTCAGCATCTGCCGGTTCAGGGGTTGCCGGGGTTGGGGCCGCAGCGGGAGTCTCGGGTGCCTCGTCTCCGAGCATCTCTGCCAGTACTGCGGCTTCTGAGGCGCCTGTGGCTTTCGCCTTGGCCTCGACCGACCGTTGCAGCAGCGAAGCCGGCATTCCGGCGCGCTCGGCTGCGGCGGCATAGTCCACGGGACCGCCGGCCGGCGCCGGGGCAGGGGCGGCTGGCGCTGCCGGCTCCGGTGCCGGGGCCTCGGGTTCGGGAGCCTTCGGTGCCGGCGCCTCGGGTTCTGGCGCCTCGGGTTCTGGCGCGGTCGGCTCGGCGGGCGGCGCAGCTTCGGTCGATGCAGGAGTCGTCGCCTCGGTGGCCGCAGGGGCCACATCGATCGGAGGACCTTCGCCCTTCATCTCGGCGAGCACCTGCTCGACCGGAATGCCGAGGGCTTTCGCCTTCGCTTCGGCAGACCGTCGGAGGAGATGCTCTGGGATGTCAGCCATCGATGGTGCTCCTTACAGCGGCCCTGAGATGCCGCCGTCCTTGCGGACTCGCCAGAAGTGTACGGCCATGAATATGACGATGATGAACGGGAAGAAGAGGACGTGGAGGACATACCAGCGGAGGATGGTGTCGGCCGACACTTCCACCGCGCCCAGCAGCAAGAACTTCACCTGGCCGCCGAACACCGGCACGAAGCCCGCCATGTTGGTCCCCACTGTCACGGCCCACAGGGCGAGTTGATCCCACGGGAGCAGATATCCGGTGAACGAAAGCAAGAGGGTGAGCAGGAGGAGGATCACACCCACGACCCAGTTGAACTCGCGGGGAGGCTTGTAGGCGCCGTGATAGAAGACCCGGGACATGTGCAGGAACACCGACAAGACCATGAGGTGGGCGCCCCATCGGTGCATGTTGCGCACCAGAGAACCGAAAGCCACGGCCGTGGACAGCTCTGCGGTGTCTGCGTAGGCCGCTTCCGCCGTCGGGGCGTAATAGAACATCAAGAAGATGCCGGTGATGGTCAGCAGGATGAACAAGAAGAAACTGATCCCACCCAGGCACAATGTATAGGAGAGGCGCACCCCATGTCGCTTCACCTTCACCGGATGAAGGTGATAGAGGACGTTGTTCATGACGACATAGCTCCGGTTGCGCGGAGAGTCCGAATAGCCCTTCTTGAAAGGGGATCCTGGACGGAGAACCGACTCCATCACCTGTGAACCATGGAGCCGACTCCACAGGTCGCTGCCGGCGGTCTTCGCCTTCTCGAGGAGGCCGGTATTTCCGTTTTCGTTCGCCAAGTTCTGCTCCGTCTTCCTGATTACATTCGCAGACCGTAGACGTAACCGTTCTTGTGGTCACGTTGGCCTGTGTCGATTTCCCAGGGCGCAAGGCCGGAGGCGGCCGCCTCATCGGACAAGGAACCCTCGAACTTCCCCAGAGTGATGACACCCGTCGGGCACCGATCGATGCAGAGAGCGCACCTCGTGCACTCATCCTCGTCCACGAGAAAGAACCCTTTGGCGTCGGGATCTGCCGACGGGTTCGCCACCCCGTGGGCTTCCGCGATGGCGTCGAGAGAGAGGTAGTGGATACATTTCCAGGGACAGATGTCGACGCAGCCCTCACAGAGGATGCACTCGGCCTGGTCGATGTGCAGGAACTGCTTGGGTTTCACGGCCGCCGTCAGGAAGGATCCGTCAACCACCGCCAACTGATAGTCGTCACGGATGGGCGGTATCTCGAACCAGACGTCACGGGGGGCAGCCATCTACTGCTCCGGCTCCGACTTGACGACCCTGGTCAAGGGTCGGCCATACGGCGAAACCTTGGCCACCTCGGTGACCGGACCACCCTTACCGAAATCCTGAATCTTGTAGGCGAACACGATGGCGGCCCCGAGCATGACCATGTGGTATCCGCCCGAGATGGCGTCTTTGACCACGGCCAAGCTGATGCTCACTTCATTGTTGAGGACGAGCCATCGCGGCAAGGTGAAGGCTTTTTGGGGAGTCCACCCGAGCGGGCCTTGGGCCAGGTTGAGCCATTCCGACGGAATGATCCCGAAGAAGACCACCAACTCGAACCAAGCGATGAGAGACACGAAAGAGGCACGGGCCCACGTCATCGGTTTCCCGATCACCCACAACAACAGACACGCCACCACGATGAGCTGTGAGCCGCCGATGGCCACGATCTGCCCGAGTGTCACAACCGCGAAATGGCGAGGGATCCAGCCGAGGTAGTCTACGTCGACAGGGACATCGACCCCATCGATGAATACCGTTTCCGGGAAATTGGCGTAGTGGGCGACGACGACGCCGAGGGCAATCGCCACGAAACCAGCCAAGAACAAGGTCGCGCCGGCAACCCGTCGCTGCGATTCGGTCATGTTTGCCAGTCGGTTCATGTGCGTTCCAACAATCCACCGTGCATGGTCGAAGGGCAACTAGCCCACTCTCAGTCCCGAGACCCGACCAGCCTGGCTGTCAGCGTGAGCCGATCGTGTTGCCCAGATTACTAGCAGATATCCTCTTCGGCTCTCAATCCCGACGCCCGCATTCAGGCTGCTTTGACGGACCGCCCGGCGCACGGCAAAAATGAGCCGACGCCATTCGATGGGTGTCCGGGGCGAGTCCGTTATGATTCGGGCGCTTCCGCGCATGGCATGTTGAGGCGGCGCCGGCCAATCGGCGAAGCAGCAAGCGGCTATGGTCCGCCGATCGGGCGGCTCGCCGGGAGCCGTGTATGTGATCGAGGCACACGAAACCGAGGAGCGCTGGTTTGGCAGTGAGTGCAACAGGGACCCGGACAAGGGGGAATGTCTCTGGCGGCGATTCTGCCGCGCGCAGCGCCATGGTCATCTCCCTGGTTTTTCTCGTCCTGGCGGCGCTTCTCTCCTTCGTCGCCTCCCTCAAGTTTGCCTTTCCCTCGTTCGCCGACGGGAGCGCCCTGCTCTCGTACGGTCGTCTCCGCCCCATGGCCATCAACGCGTCCGTCTATGGCTTCCTCACCTTCAGCAACCTCGCCGCCGTCTACTACCTGCTGCCGAGGCTGACCGGCACCCGGCTCTGGCAGGAACGACTGGCGGGTTTGAGCGTGGCCGTCACGGCCGCAGTCACCGCATTGGCGATCTTCTCGGTCGGCTTCGGATTCAACGAGGGACAACTCCTCACCGAGTTCCCCCTCGTCATCGACATCATCCTGCTGGTCCTGTACCTGCTCCCCCTCCTGATCACCGTGCAGACGATCCGGGCGAGAACCGAGCAAAACATGTACATCAGTCTTTGGTACGTCCTCGCCGGACTCGTCTGGCTCGTCGGTTTGACGGTGGTGGGCAACATCCCGGGATCGGGCGGCGTGGCGTCCGCGCTCCAGAACCGCTTCTTCGTTTCGGGCCTCCTCGGAGTGTGGGTCATCGGCGTCGGAGTGGGAGCCGTGTACTACGTCCTCCCCAAGGCCACCGGCAACCCCCTGTACAGTCGCAACCTCGCCATGGCAGGTTTCTGGTCGCTGGTCTTTGCTCAGCTCTGGACGGGCGGCGCGTCGTTCGTCTTCGGTCCCGCCGGTGATTGGATCGAGACCGTGTCGGTGGTCTTCGCTCTCGCCATGGTGGTCCCAGCCCTCGCCGTGCTCGCCAACTTCATCGGCACTCTCGACGGGTCGTGGGATCTCATCCGCGACCGGTCGGAACTCCGGTTCGGCATCGTGGCCGCCATCATGAGCGTGTTCCTGGCCGGCGTCACCGGCCTCCAAGGCTTCCGCTCGATCTCGGCGGTGGTGGGATTCACGACCTTCGAAGACGGGACTCGCTACGGACTCATCTTCGGCGTCGGATATCTGTTGGCGGCCTCCTTCCTCTATCACGCCGTGCCGCGCTCCATGGGACGGGCACTGTTCTCGGAAGGCCTCGGTCGACTTCACCTGCGACTCACGCTGTGGGGTGTGGGCGGGGTTGTCATCCTCACCTGGCTGGCCGGTCTCGCCTCGGGTTACACCTGGCTCGGCGGCGTGACGACCGGATCCTTCGACAGCGTCGGCACCGGTTTCATCGAAACGCTGGACAACGTGCGCTCTCTGTACGTTCTGGCGGCAATCGCCGCGGCGGTGGCACTGGCCGGGCAGCTCGCTTTCGCCACCAACGTGTACCGAACGATCACCTCCGGAGAGCCGGTGGATCGGGAGATCCTCGTGGAAGTCCAGGACGAGGAGGTGGGAGCGTGAGCGAACATTCGGCAGCCGTGGCCGCCGCGCTCGGCGTCCCCGAGGACCTCGTCATCAAGTCGGCCACGGCGCGGGCCCAGGCTTCAGGAAGCACAACGGAGGAAGTCCTGGCGGCCTGGAGCGGCGGCGGAGAGGTCCCGGCGGCCGCTCCGAGCGCCACGCCCCCCGCCACCGACGAGGCCCAGGCGGCGACCCCACCGGCTACCGATCCCGCTCCGGCCGACATGTCCCCGGAACCCGGGGAAGCCGGCGCCGAATCACCGCTTCCTGTGGAGGGCGCCCCTGTCTCGTCACCTGGCGGATCTGGCCCGGTCACCGTCATCGATCGCCGGGCGAAGGCCGCCCCGATACTGACCGGCCGCCGCGATCGACCCCTCCTGGTACTCGCCGGCCTCGTGGCATTGTTCGTCCTCGGCGCCGTCTTTGCCGTCAGCCTGCCCGGGGCTGAGGCTCGGAACCTGGCGGCCGATCAGCTGCCCGGAACCACTCCTCAGCTCAGCGAATTGGCCCAGGAAGGTAGAGAGATCTATCTCACGGAAGGTTGCTTCTACTGCCACACCCAACTCGTACGATCGGTGGTGACCGACGTCGGGCTGGGCACGGTGACCGAACCCGGGACCGCACCCAGCCTGTCACCCGAGACGTATGGCTTCCAGCGGGTCGGACCCGATCTCACCCACGTTGGATCGCGTGAGCCGACCAACGATGCGGCCTGGCTGCGTAGCTACCTGGAAGACCCCACGGCCGAGCGACCGGGGACGCTCCAGCCCAGCTACGCGTACCTGTCGGACAATGAGATGGACGCACTCGTGCAGTTCCTCCTGGAATCGGAGTAGGTCGAATGAGCGATTTTCTCGCCGCCGCCGCTGCCGCCGTAGGTGGGCCGGAAGAGCTCGTCGAGCGATCGGCCCGCGCCCGCGCCGCAGCCACGGGTGCGGACTACGAAGCGATACTCCAGGCTTGGGCCGGCGGCGGTGAAGCGCCTGCCCCGTCGACAGTGTCCGGTTCAGCACCTGCCGCCGCGGAGGAGCCATCGGCGCCGGAAACGCAGCCACCAGCCGAGGCACCTTCCGAAGCTCCGGCAGAGGCGCCGGACCCGCCCGCACCGTCGGGCGTGGAAGCCGCCGCGGACGAGGGTCGGGATGCTCCCCGCGTCGTCGAGGGCCCTCCCCCACCCGCAACGGTGAGCGTCGAGGAAGCCGCCGATTGGGAGGTGGTGACCACCGTCCCGGCTGCCGGCCTCAAGGAACGAACCGCTTCGCTCATTCCTGCCTGGCTGATGGGTTTCTTCGTTCTCATTCCGCTCTTTGCGGTCGCCTACATCGCCGTGTACTCGAACGGACCTGAGTGCGGGTCGGGCGGCCAGCTCAGGGTCGATTTCCGCAATCAACTCGTCAACTGCGACGGATCCGCCTACGAGGGCGCGGGCGGGCCTGGCGGTGGCGGGATCAACTACGTGGCGATCGGTGCGGACGTCTACACCAATGTGGCTCAGTGCGCAGGATGTCACGGTTCCGACGGTGGCGGTGGCAGTGCCGGCCCCACCCTCTTGGGGGTCAACGGGACCTTCGGTTCCTGCGCCGACCACCAACAGTGGATCACTCTGGGCAGCCAAGGATGGATCGACACGATCGGCCCGAACTATGGGGATGCCAACAAGCCGGCCGGGGGCTTCGGAGCCAAGATGCCCGGTTTCGCCTCACTCACAGCCGAGCAACTCGCGGCCGTGACCGTGTACGAGCGGGTGGTGTTCGGCGGAGCAGGCATCGATGAAACACTCGAGAATTGTGGCCTCGTAGAGACCGAAGAGGCACCAGATGAGGCACCGACCGATGCCGAAACGACCCCAACCACAGAGCCCGCTTCCTGATTTGGCGGCCCGGGTGGGCCACCAATCGACCCCAAAACCCCTCCCACAGCGCATATTCTCGGGAATTTCCTGTATTTGGAGTGACTAATCACAAAATGACTAAAGATTTTGGTCACCACTTCCGATACTATGCAGGTGCGGCTTCCCGCCTCAGGGCAGGGAGTCGCTGAAGACAACTGAGGTCGCCACGTTTATGCCTTGGGCACGTTCAGTGACCAAAGGTGTATCGGAAGCCTCCCAGCCCGCCCCGATGGCGGCTCTCAGTTGGATTCGAGGAAGGGCGAGGCTTCGGCCTCGCCCTTCTGTTTGCCCAGCGCCTCGGTAGCCCGGCGCCTCGGTAGCCCAGCGCCCCGGTGGCCCAGCGCCTCGATTGGACCGCTTCCGTCCAGCTCCGATGACTAACGTGACCCTCCATGCCGGGAGTCATCAGCTTTCTGTCCGATTTCGGCCACGGAGACGAATTCGTGGGGGTGGTTCACGGCGTCATCGCCAAAGTGGCTCCTGATGTGCGAGTCATCGACGTGAACCACGGAGTCGACCGAGGATCGATCCGCGCTGGAGCTCTGTCCCTCCTGCGAGCAATCCAATACCTCCCGGAAGGGGTCGCCCTAGCCGTGGTGGACCCGGGCGTCGGCACTGCGCGCGCTGCGATCGCCGTCCAGACCTCGTGGGGCTTCTTCGTGGGCCCAGACAACGGCCTCCTCTCGCCGGCGGTCGCCATGGTGGGCGGCGCCCACCGCGTGCACGCCATCGAGAATCCCGAGCTGATCATTCCGAGCCAGGGAGCCACGTTCGACGGACGGGATCGGTTCGCGCCCGCCGCCGCGGTGCTCGCCGACGGGCAGGCCGGCATCGAGGACATGGGACCGACCCTCGACCCCAACGAGTTGGTCCCCACCCTGCTGCCGCTGCCTGACGTCGACGGAGATCATGTCCGAGGGGCAGCTTGGTGGATCGACCATTTCGGGAACGTGCAGACCAACGTCGCTCCCGCAGACCTCGCCGGGCTCGGAGCGGACGTCGGCTCCAACCTGGCTGTGCAGCTCGGGGCGGCGAGTCACGATCTCCCCTACGTGCGGGCGTACGGCGACGTGGCGTCCGGCGAGCCCATGGTCCTGATCGACTCCCAGGGCCTCGCAGCCATTTGCGTTCGCGATGGCAGGGCAGACGAGACGTTCGGCCTTGACGTGGACCGGCCCGTGACGTTCCGCTATCCGCCGGCCAGCTGAACCGTGAACACGACCCCGGCGATGGCGAGGGCGAGAAGGAGGGCAACGATCACGAAGGTGGTGGCGGGACGCATGAGGCGCGCAGGATAGCGGCCTGCTCTTCGGCCCAGGTGAAGAGGACTCCACGGTGGGTTGGGCCGACCCGGGTGCGGGTTAGCATTGACTCATGACCGCCACTGACCACGAGCACCTCGCCACGAAGCTGGCCCGTCAGGGGGGCGTGGTCATGTTGGCCGGCTCGCACGACACGGGGAAGACGACGCTCGCCCGCCAAGTGCTCGCCGCCGCCCTGGCCGAGGGCAAGACCGCCGCCTACGTAGACGCCGATGTGGCCCAATCCACGGTGGGGCCACCCACCTGCGTCGGCCTGCGTTGGGTTCGTGGCCGTGCGGATCTCGACGATTTGAGTCGCGCCGATGAGCTTCGTTTCGTCGGTTCGACGAATCCTTCCCGGCTGGTTCTGCAGATGGTGATCGCCTCGGCCACCCTGGTCGACGTGGCCCGGCCCGAGGTCGACCTCGTCGTGATCGACACCACGGGATCGATCTCGGGTGTGACAGGCCAGACTCTGAAATACCACAAGGTGGAGCTGACCCGCCCCGACACGGTCGTGGCCCTGCAGCGGGGCGCGGAGATGGAGCCCATCATCGGCATGCTCCGCCGGTTCTTCTCGATCGAGGTTCTGACCGCGGCGGTTCACCCGGATCTGGTCCCGGCGTCGGCCGATATCCGGTCCGCGACTCGGATCGAGAAGATTGCCCGCGCCTTGGCTCCGCCGCTGGAGGCGTGGCGAGTGAGGCCGACGGTCTTCGCTCCAACCCTCCCCGCCGGCCTCGACCTCCGACGGCTCCAAGACATGCTGGTTGGCATCCAGGACGGGTTTGGTCGCTGCCTGGGACTTGGGGTGCTCACGTATGAAGAGGACGTCCTGCGGGTGCTCACCAACGTCGGTGAGGGCATGCAGGGACTCCGCCTCGGGTCGACGAGGGTCGACCCAACCACCTTCACCACCAGCCCGGTCAACCTGCGCGAGGTGATGTTCGGGATCGAGACCTGATCAAGAGCTGATCGTGAAAACCCGATACCTGAAGGATGGCGCGCCTCGACAACCTCATCCTCAGCGTCGCCTTGGTTCTCGTCGGATTCAGCACCGCGTCGGCATCCTACGAGGTGTCGGCAACCGGCCCGCCTCAGGGAGTGCCCTCTGAGTTCGCGCTCCCCTCCGTCGCAGCGCCCGACGCCAACCTCGTTCAACTTGACGACGTGGAAGAGGAGTTCCTGAGCCTTCTCAACGTCGAGCGAGCCGCCGTGGGGCTCCCCGCTCTGAGCAGGTATTTCGACCTCGAGGACGACGCAGCCGCCCACACGGCCGCGATGATCGAAACGGGGGACATCTACCACTCCGCCGACCTGACCCTGGTCACGACCGGTTGGGAGGCCCTCGGCGAGAACGTCGGCTACGGACCCACGGTCGACAAGCTGCATACCGCCTTCATGAATTCACCGCACCACCGCGACAACGTCGTCGGCGAGTACGACCGTGTCGGGATCAGCGCGGACCGCAACCCGTCCGGCGTGATCTTCGTCACGTTCATCTTCATGAGGACGGCCGTCCCATCACCCGTCACACTGATTCCGGAGACCGCAGGGCCGGCCGCCGGGATCGCCGGGGCTCTCTGGCTGGGAGAGCAATAGCTGCAAACCGGTTCACACCCTCCGGGTCATCACCGCCACCCGTCCAGTCGAGAGGATCTTCCTGCCTTTCTGGACGGCATCATGCGGCCCGCGCACATCGAGGCCCGATGCCTGCCAACGGGCGGCCACCTCTTCGAGTGGTTCGTCGGTCTCGAAGGCCACACCGGCCAGTGCGTCGCGCGGGGCGTCGATGACCTCGACGAGCAGTCCGGCGAGGACGAAGCCGGCACGTTGCCCGCGGCGCGTCTCTCCGATGCGGCGGACGTCTCCTCCTGCCTCGGCGAGTAGATCGAGCGTTCCTTCGAAGTTCGAGGCAGTGATGGCGACGTGGTCCACCCCCCACCCCGGAACCTCGACGGCGTCGGTCGGAACGTCGACCACCGTCACGGCGAGGGCGGGTTGCCGTCCCTCCCATCTCCAACCGGCCGGTCCGTCGATGATGGTCACGTTGTCGAGCCGCGCCACGGACGGGAATCCGAGCCGGTCGAGGGGAAACGAGAGCACCGTGATCACCCGCTCAGGCTACCCGCCCAACCGGACCCTCCCTCTCGCAGAAGGCGGCCGAGAATCGCGGCTCCCAGCGCAGAACGCCTACGGCGTTCTGCAACGCGTCCCCGACGCCCTACGTCCGGGAAATCGCGCCTCACAGCGCAGAACGCCGAAGGCGTCCTGCAACGCGTCCCCGACGCTCTGCGTCGGGGACGCGCAGCGTCGGGGACGCGCAAAGACCCAAGGAACCGAGATCGAACGCACCCCGCACTTCCCCGAACGGTTTACGGTCTCGCTTCGGCACCTTGGGCCTTGCTGATCTGAATGTACGAAGCCTGGTTAGCGGCGTCAACCCGGTCAATTTGGCCATATTTCGCGACTTCACTGCGGTTACCTGGCTATATTCGGTGCTAACCAGCCATGGTTTTTCGCGACTTTTCCTGGTTATCCCCAGAATCCACAGCTTTCCACAGGCGGTTGTACACAACCCTTGTAGACAAGTATCTCAAGGGTTTTTTTGACACTCTCCGCGTGCCGCGTTCAGCGTCCGAATCCCGACCTGAGGAGGGGTCGGAACGAGACTTCGACAGCTTCGTAGACCTCACCGAGGATGGCGTCGAGTTCGTCGGCTGTCACGTGTTCGATGGCGGTCCTCCCCTGCAGGTGAATGCCGCCTTCTCGGTCGATCGTGTAGTGCACCCTCCAGGCGCTCTGGTTTCTGAAGAGAAGCTGTCGGTACACCTCGACGAGGTTGTCGGGCGGTCCAGGCAGCAGGTACGCCTCGTACCGCAAGGTCCGGTCGCCTACTTCGAACCAGACCGTCGTGTAGTCACGTGTCTCCTGAGACATCCTGACGGCCCACCGGCCATCTACCTGCTCGCGGTATTCGACCGCCGAATCGGGGTCTGCCACCCAAGCTTCGAGGGTTCGGGCGAGGATCGCCTCTGTCTCAGCTCGTGATGCCGGCATAGAGTTCGAGCAGTCGGTCTGCGGTTGCTTGCCAGGAGAACTGATCGGCGTAATCCAACGCTCCTTTGGAGAGCCGCTCGGCGAGTTCATCGTCGGTGAAGATCTCCAGAATGCGGGTGGCGAAGTTCTCAGGGGAGCCGGGGTTGACCAGGAAGCCCGACTCATCGTCGGCCACCGCGTAGGAGAGGCCGCCTGCTTGGGCAGCCACCACGGGCACTCCGCACGCTTGGGCCTCGACCGCCACCAGCCCGAATGTCTCGCTCCGGGAGGGGAGGATCACCGCGTCTGCGGCGCGGTAGAACGTGACCAGATCGTCGTGTGGTTGCGGCTCGAAGAAGACGACGGCGTCACGCAGGCCAAGGCCGTCGACCATGGCGTGGAGGCGTGCCAGCTCTGCGCGCCCTCCCGGACCGCTGGCTCCGCCCACGATGACGAGGCGCGCATCGTCCAGTTTCTCGCGGACCAGAGCAAACGCCTCGACGGCCACATCCGGGGCTTTGAGGGCCTGGATTCGCCCAACGAAGAGCAGCAGCGGACCGTTCTCACCCAAACCGAGTTCAGCACGTGCCCGAGGCCGGTCTCCGGGACGGAAGGTGTCGTGGTCGATTCCCGGTGGCGACACACAGAGCCGGGCAGGATCGGCACCGTAGTGATCGAGCAGGTCTTCTGCTTCGTAGGGAGTGGACCCGATCACGCAATCGGATCCGGCGATGACTTCGTGTTCAGCGGCGATCCGAACCACCGCCGAGGCGGGTTCGTCGTCCCGTCGGGTGGCGTCCTTCACCCGGCCAAGCGTGTGAAACGAGTTGGCGAGCGGCAAGTCGAGAATCCGCTTGACCATGAGACCCGCCCAGCCGGACAGCCAGTAGTGACTGTGCACGAGGTCGTAGTTGCGGTGATTGGCCTTGGACCAGTCGATGACCGCCTCGGCGAATTCGAACACACAGTCCGTCAGCCCGGCGATCGGCACGGGGTGCAGAGGGCCGGCCGGGATGTGGATCACCCTGTAGTTGGGGGTGACCTGGACGATCGGTTCGAGGTCCGCGGAGGTGGCTCGTGTGAACACATCGACTTCGATGCCCCGGTCCGCCATGGTCTGAGCGAGCTCATGGATGTAGACGTTCATTCCCCCGGCGTCGCCCTGTCCAGGCTGCAGGAGGGGTGAGGTATGGAGGGAGAGGTAGGCAACCTGCTTGATCATGCGGAGCCCGCTACCTGATAGAGCGGTCGAGGCTGAGCGCCCAACCGGTACTTGTAGTGCTCGTCGCCCTTCAGGAAATCGAAGACGGGCTTACCGCGTTCGATGGTGAGTTCGATCAACCTCCCCAACAGCACCACCCCCGGCGACGAGTCCCTGAACTGGGGGTTGTACGAGGAGTTGTAGAGGTAGTAACCGTCAGAATCCTGGTATCCGAAACCGGCCGCCGTGACGTGCCCGTCCTCACCCACCAACGCATCGAGCCCCCATCCAGGCAGCTCAGCCAGGGCGGCGAACCAGGCCTCCATCTCCGCCGTCATGAACTCGCCTTTCTCCCCGGCGGCCATGCGGTGGAACCTCACGAAGTCATCGAACAGCGGGCCTGTCCCGGTGGCATGAACAAACCGGGCCGGACCCAGTGCGGCTTCGTAGCGCCGGCGTTTCCTCCGAAGTTCGTGGCGCTCCTTTTTGCCGATCAGGGTGAGGTATTCGTCGAACGTGTCGGGGAGGTCGAGCACCGCGGCACTGGCATGTTCGGCCGTCTCGCAGCCGAAGCCTGCGGCGATGGCCCCTTTGGCGAGGACCTCCGCCGCCTCGAGGGGCAAGGAGTCGAGCTCGAACCGCGTCCCGGACGGCAGGGACTCCAATGTCGTGGCGAGTAGGCGCTCGATCCCGGACCCGACCGGGCTTCGGTAGTCGATGAGATCCGGGGATCCGACGAACTGCAAGACCCCATCGACGATGGAAAGCGGCAGCGCTCCCTCCTCATGCGCCACCAGATGGAGCTCCGCGCCGTCGGGTCGATGGTGCTCCCACACCGCCGACAGGAACCGAGGGCCGGCGAAGGGGCCGATCGACTTGGCCAACGGAGGGAGATCAAAGCTCGGGTTGTCCCACATGACTGTCACCTGAAGTCCACCATCGACTCGACTGTTCCGACCGAGCGGCCGCCTCCGAGCACCTTTCGGTCACGAAGCTGATCACCAGACCCAACCGAGATGCCCAACGTTCTGATGGCGCCGATGATTCCCGCTTCGGCGCCTCGTTCGTCGCCGTCCCACGCTTTGGCGGCGAGGCCGATCCCGTTTCGGACCGAGACCCCGACACACCCTTCGGCACCCACTTTCGCAGCCGCGTTCAGACAGGTGGCGATACGCTGGTCGATTCTGCCGTTCTCCGAGGCGAGCGCCGGGAAGCGGTGCATGGCGGTCCAGGCCCGTTTGAAACGGCGGTCGACGCCCAACCGAGCGAAGGCGGTGGCCAGGCCGCGGGTCGACACCTCGAAAACGGGAGCTCCGCACCCATCCACGCCCGGGTCGCCGAGGTCCTCCCCGGTGACCTCTTGCAGCAGCGCGGCCACCCGCACCTGAAGCGGGTGCTCGGGTTCGAGATAGGTATCGGTGGGCCAACCGGCGGCCACGCACGCCGCCAACCAACCGGCGTGCTTGCCCGAGCAGTTGTGAAAGAGAGGACGTGGACCGCCGGCCCCGCCACGCACCGCCACGTCGCGAGCCGTGGCCGAAAGCGGGAAGTCCGGCGGCGTCTGCAGAGCAGACTCGTCGAGTCCGGCATTGGCGAGAATCTGTCGAACCAACGCCAGATGGGCTGGGAATCCGCCGTGGCTGGCGCAGGCGACTGCCAGTTCCTCGTCAACCAGCGCCGCTCCGGCCTCCAGAGTGATGGTTGCCTGGAAGGGCTTGACCGAGGAACGGGAGTAGAAACGACGATCGACGTCCCCCCAGGCGGCACGCAGGCCGCCATCCTCGTTGCATACTGCCACTGCTCCGTGGTGTTCGGCTTCTACGACACCCGAGCGAACGACGCGGGCGAGCAGGCTCAACTGTCCGTCGACAGCTCTTCGGTCACCTGATCTCGGTAGATCCCCGTGATGCGTGCTTGAAGCAGGTCGAAACGCTCCTGAACCGCCCGGCGTTGCTCCGAAACGGCCGCTTCGGTCTCGGTCAATGTACGTTGGATGAGCAACAGATCCTCGTCGTCGAGATCGGGCATCCGCGTCAGGAAGTCGTCCTCGAGCACATCATCGATCGGGCGGCGGCGTTCGTCGGGGAGATCAGGTGAGAACTCTCCACGAACCCGACCCACCTGGCCACCGGCCTTTTCTCCGGCTCCGAGGATGTCGGCGAGAGCCTCGATCAAGGTGCGGGTCTCCTCTCCGCGGCGTTTGGCCAACTCGAAGTTGAGCAGGTCCATGCGGCCGTGCAGCAGGCGCCGATAGAACGAGAGCTCGGTCTCGACGTCGGCAGCCATGGCGCGACGCTCGCGCATCTCCGACACCTCGATCGTGTCGAGATCGGCTACGAAATCAGGCGACATGATGATGTCGATGCGTCGTCGTTGTTGTTCCACGGTTCTCCTTCAGCAGTTCCGAGCCAGGGTCGGATAGGGGTTGACCCATCCGCCCTGGACCGGGCGTATCCCAAAATGCAGGTGCGGCGCGCCACCCCGAGCATTCCCGGAATCGCCGGTGTAGCCGATGACCTGGCCGATCGTGACCTGTTGTCCGTTCTTCAATCCTGAAGCGTATCCGCTCAGATGGGCGTAATAGTACTGGACTCCGTAGTCGGATTTCACCCAGAGGGCCGTGCCGCCGAGTCCGCCGCTCCGCAGTTCGACGATTCCGTTCGCCACGGCGACCTGGGGATGGCCGTACGGCGAGAAGATGTCGGTTCCCTGGTGGGTGCGACCACCTGTGCGAGGGAACCCCCAGTCGTTGATGAAGGAGATGGGCTCCCCCATCGGGCAGATGAACCCAGGAGTCGCCTCGGCAGGAAGGCCGCCGGCGGCGCCTTTGGCGGCCGCGGCACGAGCGGCCGCCTCGCGCGCCAGTTGTTGTTCGTACTCGGCCAGCAATCGCGTGCACTCTCCCGAGAGCTCCTGATAGGAATTCTGGCCCTCGATGAGAGCGGCGGCCATCTCTTTCTGAAAAGCCTCTGCGGAGGCCCGCAGATCAGCGAGTTCCTCCTGGGCTGCCTTCAGCCCTGTACGCAGTTCCTCGGCTTCGGCGGCGAGCACATCGAGGCGAGCCACGGCGGCAATGTCTTCATCGGTTGCCGACTCGAGGAAGGTGCGGCCTGTGAGGAACGTCTCGACATTGTCGGAGAGCAGCAGGATATCCGTGGAGCGCGCCCCGCCGGCCATGTAGAGCTGAACCGCCCGCTCGATGACGGCGTGGCGGGTGGTGGCGAGTTCGTCCTCGTGGACTTCGATTTCGGCCCTCATGCCCAGCTCTTGAAAGGAGACGGCCTCGAGTCGGCTGTTCGACTCGTTGTAGGCGGCCGCGGCGGCATCGAAGGTGGCCTGAGCCGCTTCGAACGTGGCGAGGGCTCGGGCGCTCTCTTCGCAGGCGGCGTCGACCTCGTCTTTGGTCACCGAGATCGCCGGGACGGCCAATCCCAGCACGACGCCGACAACGAGGAGAGTGAAGAGGATGCGGACAACGCGGTTGCGCATTGAGGGAAGGGTAATCCAGAAGGGTCCCGGTCTCTGGTCTTTCGCCCTGACCGGCGTGCGGGCAACGGACCCGAGAAACCCAAGCTCCGCAAGGCAGAACGAGGTCCGGCGAGTATTCTCACATCGGAGAGGAAACCATGGGATTGCTCGCTCAGCTCGGCTTCGTTGCCGAGCCACCGAACGCTCTGCAGGTGGCGGCTCAGAAGCTGGGCTCCAGCCGGCAATGGGCGTGGGTGTTCTCGAAGACGCTCTATCCGATGGACCGGGTCATGTTCCGGCTCAGTGGTGGGCGCTTGACCCTTCCGAGCCTCCTGGCCGGTGTTCCGGTGATACTCCTCACGACCACCGGGGCACGCACCGGACAGCCGCGCACGATGCCCTTGCTCGGTATCCCTTTTGGCGACGACCTGGCGATCATCGGCTCGAATTACGGTCAGGAGGCCACGCCAGGCTGGGTCTACAACCTGGAAGCCGACCCCAACGCCGCCGTCGAGTATCGGGGAAAGAACGTCCGGGTGGTGGCCCGCCTCGCCGACGATGACGAGACGGCGAAGGCGTTCGAGGCGGCAGAGGACGTGTACCTCGGGTACGCCAAGTATCGGTCGCGCGCCGATCATCGACGCCTCAGGGTCTTCGTGCTCGAATCCCTCACCGCCGCCTGACGACGAGTCCGCAGCGCGCTGCCCGGGTCGCGCACACCGAGCTCCGCTGCCGCGCAGCTATCCTCGCCGACGATGAGAACTCTCCTCTTCGTTGCCGCCGGCGGCGCCGTCGGTACGGCGGCACGCTATCTGGTCGGAACCTGGATGAAGAACGTCGGCACCCTCCCATGGGGCACCACGACGGTCAACCTCGCCGGGTCTTTTGCCCTGGGGATGCTGGCGGGAGTCCTCGCCGAGGGAAGCAGGATCGACGCCGATCTCCGCACAGGCGTCACGGTCGGCATCCTAGGAGGGTTCACCACGTTCAGCACCTGGACCGTGGAGTCTGTCGAGTTGATCGGATCGGGCAAATGGTCGCTGGCCGCTCTGAACATCTTCGGTGCCCTGGCGGCCGGCCTCGTGGCGGCCGGACTTGGGCTGGCGCTCGGCCGGGCCGTGTAAACCGTCAGGAGACCATCCGCAGGATCGGCAGAAAGACGGCGGCGGCGAGCAGAGGACCATCCAGCTCCGAGAGAATCCCCGGTGGGCGGTCCACGAGGTAGACCTCCCCGATCCGACACAGCGCCCCGAAGCCGCGCCCGGCTATCAACGCCATGGCAACCACGGCGCCTTCGAGCAGGAAATAGACCAGCTCGCTCTGCTCCCACCTCCAAGCCGCCAGGAGACCCGCCACAATGGCGCCGATCGCGCCGAGCACGTACGGATCGAGGAAGGGGACGGCGAATCGAGTGGCGAGCCATGTGGCCAGCCCGGCGACCGCCACCTGAACCAAGAAGATGCCGATGAGACGTTCCCCCGAGGCGCCGATCCTGACGAGAAGCAGCGAGGCGACACCCAGTCCCGCCACCAGCTGCACGATCAGGCTCGTAGAGAGAATGGTGAGGTGACGGGCGTCCTCCAAGATCACCGCCCATACGAGGCTGGCGACGATGGCAAAAATGACGACGATGCCGTAGCCGGCGAACCCCTTGCCGAGTGACGCCATGCCTGCCACGGCGATGACGGCAGCCACGACGGTGGCGAAGATCGGGCCGAGCTGGAGGTTCAGGCCGCCGTCATTGGTTTCCCGCCACAAGTCGAGCACCCACAGGCTCACCACACCTACGAGTGCTGCGCCAAACCAAGCGGGAGAGCCGAGGATGTTGGCGAGTGCCAGCACCACGAGGCTTCCGACAATGCCCGCCACATTGGTGATCGGGGTCTCTTCGACGTTGATAGCGCCGCCGGAGACCGGGGGGATGAGCGCCACCTCGTCGCTGGGGGCGACGGCGTCCTCGGCCTGAGCCGGATCGCCGTTGAGCCAGACGCCGGCGTGCGAGACCCCGGCCCCGAAGGCAGGGCCGTATTTCTCAACGACTGCGGCAACCACGGAACCGACGGTTTCGCCGTCGACCTCGATTCGTGAGGTCCCCGCAATCTCCCGCAAGTTGGCGAACAGTCTGACTCGAGCCATGCGTAGCAGCCTACCTGCCCCTGGCCGCGCGACGGCCATTCCGACGAGGACGCGACGAACCCCCGGAACGTCGGTTCCGGGGGTTCATCAGGTCAGTCGGCCTGCGGAGGCGTGGGCGGGTTGGGCCGCTCCTCGGTGGCCGCCACTTCGACGACATCCTTGTTCAGGTGACTGAGGATGTTGACGCCGGTGGCATTCTCGATCTGCTCGGTGATCTTGATCACGGAGGCAGGCAACTGGCTCATGAGACCGGGGATCGAATCTCCGCCGC
This sequence comes from uncultured Acidimicrobiia bacterium, assembly GCA_965366365.1. Taxonomy (GTDB): domain Bacteria; phylum Actinomycetota; class Acidimicrobiia; order Spongiisociales; family JAENVV01; genus CBDUEV01. Next base: position 28,810 of record CBDUEV010000031.1, read on the forward strand.
CGCCGCCCGAGTCGATGACGGACACCTTGTCGATGTTCACGCCCTTGACCGTGTCGACGATCTGACCGACCAGGTCCGGCAGCATGTTGAGGACGAAGATCTTCTCGGCGTCTGCTCCAGCGGCCTTGTACTGCTGGGTCAAGCGGTTAAAAACCTCGATCTGGGCGGACCCATCCTCGATGATCTTGGCTGCGTTTCCCTTCGCCTCCAGCTCGGCGGCTTCTTTCTGAGCGCGCGCCGGGGTCACCACGTCGGCTTCGAGTCGGCGCTTCTGCAGTTCGATGCGAGCCGTTTCCACCTCTTGCTGGGCAATCGCACGAGCCTTTTCGCCGGCCACCTTGGCGACCTCCTCCTTGACGATCGCCTCTGCTTCCAGATCGGCGGTGCGCATGCGGAGATCATTCTGTTGGGTCACGATGGCGAGATCGGCCTGCACGCGAGCCACCTCGGCCCTACGACGGGCCTCCGCCTCGTTCTCTTCGGCCTCGGCCTTGCGCTCGGCCTCGGTGACGCGGGCGTCCTTGATGACGGTGGCAGTGCGCCGCCGACCGACCGACTCGAGGTACCCGACCTCGTCGGTGACGTTCTGGATCTTGAGCACGTCGAGTTCCAGCCCCAGGGTGCGAATGTCGTCATCAGCCTCGTCGATGAGCGTGGTGGCGAACTTGAGCCGGTCCTCGTTGACTTCCTCCGGGGTGAGGGTTGCCAAGACACCACGGAGGTTGGCCTCGAGGGTTTCTTTGGCGATCTGGCTCACGGTTTCGGTAGGACGCCCGAGGAACCGCTCGATGGCATTGTCGAGCACGCCTGGCTTGGACGAGATCTTCACGTTGGCGATGCCTTGCACATTGAGGGGGATGGTGCCCTTGGAATAGGCGTTGTGGACCGACACATCGATGGCCTGAGTGGACAAGTCCATCCACTCCACCCGGGTGAAGATCGGAACGCGATAGCCCCGATTGCCCTGGATGACCTTGTAGCCCTTGCGGCCCTCGGATCCGGGACCGCCAGAGATGACCGCCACCTGGTTGGGTGGGACCACCACGACCAGCTGACTGGCGATCACGACGATCGCAATCAGCAGCGCCACCACCAGACCGGCGATGATCAAGAAGCCTTCCATGTTTTTTTGCCTTTCGTTCGTGAGCTTTCCTCAGTCACCATGACTGAGTTCGTCGAGCCGAGCGATGAGGGCGGTGCCCCCTTCGTCCATATCGACGATGACGATTTCGTCTCCAACGGTGAGTTGGGAAGCGGTGCGGTCGTTGTAGTGGCGAGCCACGATGTACACAGGCTGACCGTCCACCTCGATGGCTACCTTGCCACGGGCTCCGGGTTCGACGGGAATCACGACCCGCCCGGGCGAGCCCGTCATCTCGGCTCGGGTGATGGCGCTGGAGCCGCCTCCGCTCTTGATCCAGCGCATGAGCCAGGAGTTGAAGTACGCGCCGAGGAATCCGACTCCGATTGCCCAAGGCAGCGCAGCAAGGGACGTCCAGACCGCTCCCAGAGCCAGTCCGGTCGCACCGAACCCGGCGAGGAAGAACAGCACCGAGCGGAACGACAGAACGCCGAGCAGCGTCTCGCCGAGTGCGCTCCCCCAGCCGCCCTCGACATCGAGGTCCAGGTCCCCGGCGTCGACGTCCAGATCCATGTCGGCGTCGATATCGAGGTCCACGTCGGCGTCGAAATCGAGGTCCATGTCCATGTCGGCGTCGAGGTCGAAGTCGCTCTGACTCCCGAAGACCAGCATGAGTGTGACCATCGCCCACCCCACGACGGCACAAAACGCGTAGAGCCCTACCAGTGTGAACTCCATCTCCGTCGCGCCCTTCGTCCGTCTTTCGCTACTTAACTACGGTACCTGCTGGCGGGTTCCCATTTTCCGCTTTTCGGCGCGCCGACAGGCTCGACGCCACCGCCCCCCAACCGGCGTCGGCGAGCCACACCCAGACCGCTGCCAGCAGGGGCGACACGATCAAGACCAGGACCAGCTGCCAGACGCCGAGGTCGGCGATCCGACCCCAGGTCGAGGCGGTGGCCGCCACGGCAACGAAGAGCATGGGGAGACCTCTCACGGCGATGCGGCCCGCCTTGTCGGCAGGGATCGCCACCGACCACCCGAGCGCCAGGGCCGCCAGGGCAAACCCCGAGGCGCCCAATGCCAGCAGCGAGCCTCCCACTGCAATCGCCGCCCCGGTCCCAAGTGCTGTGCGGGGCAGCGATCGGCGGCGCGTCGACGCGAAGGCGGCCGCCCCGACTGCCGCGCCCGACGCCAGGGGGCCGACGATCCACACCGCTACCCCTACCGCCTCCCCCACCGAACCGCCGATCGAAAGGTTCCGCTTGAACACCCACACTGCAGCCGCCACCACCAACGTGAGCAGCGCCACAACACCCACCACGACGGCCGCGGCAACCGCCGCCACATAGGCCCAGAGCAGCGCCAGAGGCAGAGCCTTGGCGACGGCGCGGGTTGTGATGGGCTGGAGGAACCCCTCCGGTGCCTCCAAGGGACTCTGCTCGGTCATAGCTTCGATCTGAGGAACTCGACCGTGCGCTCCCAGGCGAGGGCCGACGCAGCCTCGTCGTACACCTCCGGGCGATCGTCGTTGAAGAAGGCGTGATCGGTGCCCGGGTAGGTGTGGAAGGTGACCTCCTTGCCCAGCTCCTCGAGGTGGGCCTCGAGACGCTGCGCCCCGTCGAGGGTCGCCCACCCGTCGTTCTCGGCGTAGTGCCCGAGGAAACTGGCGTGGGATGCGGAGTAATCCGGCTGAACCGAGTCCCAGGGAATGGCACCGTAGAAGGGAACGGCGGCTTTCACCTCGGCCTTGAGAGTGGAGAGCCACAGTACGAGTCCCCCACCCATGCAGAACCCGACCGCTCCCACCCCGCTACCGGTGGAGGAATCGAGCTCCAGCAGATAGTCCACCGCGCCGGCCATGTCCTCGGCCGCCGTTCCCATCTCCATGTTCATCATGATCTTGCCGGCGTCGTCTGGCTCGGAGGTGGTCTCGCCGTGATAGAGGTCGGGAGCGAGCGCCACGAACCCCGCCGCGGCGAATCGATCTGCGACGTCCTTGATGTGGTCGACGAGCCCCCACCACTCCTGGATCACGATCACGCCGGGGCCGGATCCCGAAGCGGGCACGGCCAGATAACCCAGTGCCGACTTGCCGTTCGAAGCGAATTCGACCATCTCGCCCATGCGTGCCTCCTTCGGTTGGATTCTGACCCGATGATACGAGCCTTTCCCCGTCCCGGTAACTGCCCGGAGGCAGTATCGGCGCCACACATGGCCCGTACCCCCATCGATCGGGCCGTTACATTGGGCGTCGTGCCCATCGACACCACCTTCTCGATCCAACCGCTCCGCATGAACCGCCACCTCCCCGACGTGGTGGAGATCATGAACCTGCGCGCCGAGCACTTCGATGAGCCGGCGAGGAGAACGTTGGAAGCGGTGACCGTCTACTGGGAGACCCAAGCCAACTTCAACCCGTCTCGAGACGCGGTGGTGGCGCTGGCGGACGGCCGGATCGTCGCCTTCGCCCGTGTCCATTGGTACGACGAGAACAACGGCCCCCGGGTGTACTTCCACGACGCCCACGTACACCCCGGATGGTTTCGAAGGGGCATCGGGACCGCGCTCCTGGACTGGTTGAGCCGCCGCATCGACGAGATGGCGTCCGCCCACGCCGTCCGGCCGGCGGAGCGGCGGACGATGACCAACGACTTCGACGAAGCCCCTTCCACGATGCTGCCGGTTGCGGGATACCACCGAACGGGCTCCGACGCCACGCTCATCAGACCGAAACTCACGGACGTTCCCGAGGCCGAGCTGCCCATGGGCTTGGAGATCCGGCCGGTTACGGAGCACGACTACCGCGCCATCTATCGAGCCGACGTGGAAGCTTTTCGCAACCACCGAGGAGTCGGTGACCAGGGCGAGGCGGGTTGGCAGCGTTTTCGATTCGATCCGCGCTTCGATCCCACCCTCTGGAAGGTGGCGTGGCATGGCGATAGCGTGGTCGGGCAGGTCCGCACTTTCGTCGACCAGGAAGAGAACCAGGCCACAGGCCGGCGTAGAGCATGGACCGAAGACATCTCCGTTCAGCGCGACTGGAGAAACCAAGGGGTCGCCCGGGCCTTGATCTGTGCCAGTCTGCGCGACCTCCACGATCGGGGATTCGAGGAGGCCGCTCTGTCGGTGCACACCGAGAATCCCACCGGAGCGTTCCACCTCTACACCGACATGGGCTATCAGGTGGTCTCGACCTTCACGGAGTGGTCGCGCCGTGTCGAGTGACGTCGCCATTTCGTCACTCGCCCGAAAGTGCCGAGCCAACCCTCGTGGATGAGATTCAGCCCGGATTAAGGTCAGGCTGCGAAGCTGACGCTGCTTGACAAGGTTGGGCACTCCTCCGCCTCAGCCAGGGAGAGTACGAACAAGCCCGCTTCACGTGGGCTTGTTCGCTGTCCGGCCCAATCGCTGTCCGGCCCAGTTGCTGTCCGGCCCAGTTGCTGTCCGGCCCAGTTGCTGTCCGGCCCAGTTGCTGACCGGCCCAGTTGCTGACCGGCCCAGTTGCTGACGTGCCGGCGTGGCGTCGCATCGGCGGTGCGCCCGCG
>CBDUEV010000032.1:0-32479 GCA_965366365.1 uncultured Acidimicrobiia bacterium
AAGGAGCCCGCGGTGGCTGATGTCTTCGCCAACTATTGGGTTCTGCTCGGGCTGAAGCTGGTGGCGATCACCGCCGTCATCCCGAACGCGGCTTTGGTGGTGGGTTTCGCCGAGCTGAAGCTGTCGGCCAAGATGCAGAACCGGACCGGTCCGTACTTCGCCGGTGGCCGGTATGGATGGGCGCAGCTGATCGCCGACGGCATCAAGTTCCTTCAGAAGGAAGATGTCATCCCTGAGGACGCCGATCGCCAGGTGTTCCGGTGGGCTCCTGCCGTCGTCCTCCTCGGAACGTTCGCCCTCTTCGTCGTCATCCCGTTCTGGCCGGCTGGCGTCTTCCGAGGCGAGGACGTGCCGGTGGGGGCGGTCCAAGACCTCGATCTGGGCATCTTCTACCTGCTGGCCGTCTCGTCGATCTCCACGATCGGCGTGCTGATGGCCGGATGGTCGTCGGCCAACAAGTACTCGCTGATGGGCGGACTCCGAGCGGCCGGGCAGCTCATCGCCTACGAGCTCCCCCTGGTGCTGTCGGTGATCGGGGTGGTCATCCTGGCGGAGACCATGTCCCTGGGTGGGATCGTCGAGGCACAGGCCACCTTTGAGTTCTGGGAGGGTTCGCCGTCGTGGCTCAACCTGGTGATCTCGCCGTTCGCGATTCTCCAGGTGGTCGGGTTCGTCATCTTCTACATCTCGGCGCTCGCCGAGCTGAGCAGAACCCCGTTCGATATGCCGATCGCCGAGTCGGAGCTGGTGACCGGCTACCTCACCGAATACACCGGCTTCCGGTTCTTGTTCTTCTTCCTTGCCGAGTACGCCAACATGTTTGCGATGTCTGCCGTCGCCGCCACCCTCTTCCTGGGGGGACCGCTCGGTCCCGGCGTCGAGCAGTTTCCTTGGCTCGGACCGATCTGGCTCGTTTCGAAAGTCCTCATCCTGGCCTTCGTGATGATCTGGTTCCGCTGGACGTTCCCCCGCTTCCGTGAGGATCAGCTGCAGGCCCTGGCCTGGCGTTGGCTGGTCCCGCTGGGCTTGCTGAACATCGTGGTGACCGCAGTCTTCAAGGTGGTGTTCTGATGGCTCTGAAGCTGCCGCAAATTCCGGGCCGGGGCGTGGCCAAGGGCCTGGGCGTCACCTTCTCGACCATGGTCAAGACGCTCTTCAACCCGAAGAAGCACCTCTACACGGTCAACTATCCGAAGGTGAAGGAAACGCCGGTCCCTCGGGCGCGCGGGGTGATCGCCCTCGACCAGGAGGCCTGCACCTCGTGCATGCTGTGTTCCCGTTCCTGCCCCGACTGGTGCATCTACATCGAGGCTCACAAAGAGGAGAAGCCGCCCTCCAAACCGGGTGGCCGGCCACGCCAGCGAGCCGAGTTGGATCGCTTCGACATCGACTACGCCCTGTGTATGTACTGCGGGATCTGCGTCGAGGTCTGCCCATTCGACGCGCTGTTCTGGTCTCCCGAGTTCGAGTACTCGGAGTACTCGATGGGCAAGATGTTGCACGACAAGGACCGGCTCCAGGATTGGCTGCCGACCGTTCCCGACGCCCCCGCCCTGGAGTCCTGATGGATTTCTCCGAACCGTTCGTGTGGGTGTTCACTCTCATCGCCGTCGTCATCGCCGGCGCCGGACTGAAAGTGGTCACCAGCGGCAACCTCATCCATTCTGCGCTTGCGCTGGTCGGAGCTCTGGCCGGGACCGCCGCGTTGTTCCTGCTCTTGTCGGCCGAGTTCGTGGCCTGGGTACTGGTGCTCGTCTACATCGGTGCGGTGGTGGTGCTCTTCTTGTTCGGGATCATGATCACCAGGGCGCCGGTTGGTTACGACGCCGAATTGGACAACGACCGAAAGGGCATCGCCGTGGTGGCGGCGGGGACCCTGTTCGTGCTGATGGCGTGGGCCTCCTCGGCCGCCTTCAGTGACACCGACCTCGTGGAGATCGGCACCGCCACCTCCACCGAAACCATCGCTGACGCCCTGCTCGGCAGGTATGTGCTCCCGTTCGAGATCGTGTCGTTCGTACTGCTGGCGGCCCTCATCGGTGGTATCACCGTGGCCCGCAAGGACGCCAGCCCGGCCGAAGAGGAAGGCCTCCTGTGAGCGCGATCCTGATCCTCGTGGCACTTCTCGTGGGGCTGGCGGTCGTCGGGGGAGCCGCCTTCGCCGCCATCACTCTGTGGTCGAACAGTTCCAAGCGGGAGGACGACCGGTGACGCTCGTTCCCGTCCTCGTCCTGTCCTCGTTCCTGTTCTGCCTCGGGGTATACGGCCTCCTGGCACGGCGGAATGCCGTGATGGTCCTCCTCGCCGTTGAACTCATGCTCAACGCCGTCAACATCAACCTGGTGGCCTTCGAGGCGGCCTTGCGAGACAGCATGGCCACTGGACAGATCTTCGCCATCTTCGTGATCACCGTGGCCGCCGCCGAGGTGGGGATCGGTCTCGCCATCGTTCTCCTCATCTTCCGCAACCGCCTGTCCGCCAACCTCGACGACTTCAGCACGATGAAGGGATGACGGGAATGTTCAACATCCTCGCCGCCCTCGCAGAAGCCGAGCACGGCCCCGAGTTGGGCGCCGGTGGGCCTCTTCAGGAGTGGGCATGGCTGATCCTGGTGGTGCCTTTCCTGGCCGTCGCCATCATCGTCTTCTTCGGCAAGAAGATGCCCTACCAAGGTGGCGAAGTCGCCGTGGGGATGATGGCGTTCGTCTTCGTCTATGGGCTCCTGCTGTGGATCGGAACGATCCGGGAGCACATCGTCTACGAGAAGAACATCATGATCGCCGACATCGGCGACGGCCTCCAGCTCGAGTGGGGGTGGGTGGTCGATGGCCTTTCCTCGATGATGTACTTCGTGATCGGCACCGTCGGTCTACTGGTCTTCACGTATGCCCTCGGGTACATGAGGGGTGAGATCAGGGTCACCTGGTTCTTCGCCTCGTTTTCGCTGTTCGCCGGCGCCATGCTCGTGCTGGTCGCCTCACCCAACCTGGTGCAGCTGATCGTCGGATGGGAGCTGGTGGGCGTCGCTTCCTACCTGCTCATCGGCCACTACTGGGAAGAGAAAGAGAACTCCTCGGCCGGTATGAAGGCCTTCTTCGTCAACAAGGTGGCCGACGTCGGGCTCATCATCGGAGCCATCATGGTCGCCATCGGCGTGGGTTCGTTCCGCATCCACGATGTGCTGGTTGGCGCCGAGGAAGGCGTCGCCGGCCTCACCGCCCCCTCGCTGGGCGGGTCGACGGTGGCCGTCGTCGGCGCCCTCCTGCTCTTCTTCGGAGCGATGGGCAAGAGCGCCCAGTTCCCGCTTCACATCTGGCTTCCCGACGCCATGGCCGGCCCGACCCCCGTCTCGGCGCTCATGCACGCCGCCACGATGGTCACCGCCGGTGTGTACCTGATGGCTCGCCTGTTCCCGCTGTATCAGACGCTGGCGCAGGACGTCCGGCCCTTCATGATCGCCATCGGGACCGCCACCCTCTTCCTGACCGGACTCATTGCCCTGGTGCAAGACGACATCAAGAAGGTGCTGGCGTACTCGACGGTCAGTCAACTCGGCTACATGATGACCGCGGTGGCGGCCGGTGGTTACACCGCCGGCGTCTTCCACCTCTTCACCCACGCCTTCTTCAAGGCCCTGCTCTTCCTCGGCGCCGGATCGGTGATCCACGGCGTCCACTCCAACAACATGTCCGACATGGGCGGCCTCCGCAAGTACATGCCCAAGACCTTCTGGACCTTCGTCATCGGCTCCTTGGCTCTGGCCGGCGTCTTCCCGCTGGCCGGGTTCTTCTCCAAAGACGAGATCCTGGGAACGCTCAACTACGAGGGCTACCAGATGGTCATGTGGATCGCCATCGCCGGTGCCTTCATCACCGCCTTCTACATGACCCGCGCCGTTGCCCTCACGTTCTTCGGGTCGTTCAAGGGCCATGGAGAGCCGCACGAATCCGAATCCCTCATGACGGTTCCGCTCATGGTCTTGGCCGGCCTCGCCGTCGTCGCCGGCCTCGTGAACTGGCCCGGCGTGTACACGGGCTTCACGGAATGGCTGGCCACCCGGGCGCTCGTGATGGGCGACCACCATCCGGAGAGCCTCGACCTCACCCTCGCCGCCTACGGGACGATCGCCGCTTTGGGCGGAATCGCCGCGGGGTGGGCCCTCTTTGGCAAGGATCGCGACACGCAAAAGGCCCGGGACCGCTTCCGGATCCCGGTGCTCTACGAGATCTTCGCCCGTAAGTACTATCTCGACGACGTCGCCCTCGGTCTCGTCGGTCTCATCAAGGGTCCGTTCGCCAGGGCGGTCAACTGGTCGAATACCTACATCATCGACCTGGTCGTCAACGCCTTCGGGTTCGGGACGCAGGCCATCGGCCGGTTCGTCTACGGGAGCCTCGATCAGGGCGGTATCGACGCCGGCCTCAACCTGGCGGCCGCAGGTTCCGGGGCGGCCGGAGGCCTCCTCCGCAAGCTTCAGACCGGAAAGATTCAACAGTACGCCGGAGCGTTGGTGGCGGGAACAGTCGTTCTCGTGGTCGCCTTCGTCATCGTGAGAAACTAGGAGGAACGACGACATGGATTGGTTCGACAGCGGTTGGGGCTTGAGCCTCATCGTGTTCCTTCCCCTGGTGGGGGCGGTACTCGTCGGCCTGATGCCCAAGGAGCAAGAAGAGGGCATCAAGTGGACGGCGCTGCTGACGACCATTGTCGTGGCAGCACTTTCGGTGGTCGCGGCCGCCGGTTTCAACTACGACTCGGCGGCCGAGTTCCAGTTCGACACCAGCCTCAGCTGGATCCCCGCCATCGGCTCCAACTACCACATCGGGATCGACGGCATCAGCCTGCCGATGCTGGTCCTGTCGGCCATCGTCACGGTGCTGGCCGTCATCTACAGCTGGGATCATTGGGAGGAACCACGGAACCCGAAAGCGTTCCTCATCCTCATCCTCCTCCTCGAGACGGGGATGAACGGGACCTTCGTCGCCCTCGACCTGGTCCTCTTCTTCATCTTCTTCGAGCTGGTCCTCCTGCCGATGTACTTCATGATCGGGATCTGGGGTGACAAGACGCCCCGGACCGTGGCCGGATTCAACGTCGAAATCGAAACGCGGCTCTACGCCTCGATCAAGTTCTTCATCTTCACCCTGTTCGGGTCGGCGTTCATGCTGCTCTCCTTCCTGGCGCTGTACTTCAACGCCCCTGAGCAGACGTTCGACATCCCGGGACTGATCGCCCAGGCCCCGGCCCTGACGGCGCTGCCCGTGGCAGGGCTGATCTTCGCCGGCATGTTCCTGGGGTTCGCCGTCAAGGTCCCGATGTGGCCGCTCCACACCTGGCTGCCCGATGCCCACACAGCTGCTCCCACGGTCGGGTCCGTGCTGCTGGCCGCCATCCTCCTGAAACTCGGTTCGTACGGCTTCATCAGGATCGCCATCCCGATTCTTCCGGAGCAAGCCCGCGCATGGGCACCTTGGATCGCCGTTCTGGCTGTGATCGGGATCATCTACGGCTCGCTCGCCTGCCTGGCCCAAACCGACATGAAACGGCTCATCGCCTTCTCGTCCGTCGGGCACATGGGCTTCGTCATGCTCGGGATCGCCACTCTCACCGAGGTGGGGATCAATGCTGCGGTGATCGGGATGGTCGCCCACGGCGTCATCACCGGCATGCTCTTCTTCCTGGCCGGATCGATGCATCACCGCTACCACACGCGCGACATGGCTCGCCTGGGCGGGAACATGAAGATCATGCCCAAGATGGGAGGGATCCTCGGCTTCACGGCCATGGCGTCCCTCGGGCTCCCGGGTCTGGCCGGGTTCTGGGGAGAATTCATGTCGCTGGTCGGGGCCTACAACCCACTCGCCGGCCTCAACACCGGCCTCTTCCGGAGCGCCATGGTGGCCGGGGCGATCGGCACGGTGCTGACCGCCGGGTACATGCTGTGGATGCTCCAGAAGGTCAACCTCGGTGAGCCTTCCGAAGAGTGGGCTGGGGCCGATTTCGCCGATGCCGACAAGTACGAGATGACTGCCTGGGTGCCGCTCCTTCTGGCCACGTTGGTGATCGGCGTCTTCCCCAATGTCATCTTTGGAGCCACCAGCGATGCCGTCGCTTCCCTCGTCACCACGGCCTTCGGAGGCTGACCCTCGATGCCCTACGACATCGACTATCTCGCTCTCGGGCCTGAGATCGCCCTGGCGGTCACCTTGATGGTGGTCCTGTCGGCCGACCTCATCCTGCCGCGGCGCCTCAAATACCTGACAGCCATTCTCGGCGTGGTGGGCATCACGATCGCGGCGGTTCCCCTCATCTGGCTCGGAGTGTCCGATGAAGGCACCCGCTCGATGTTCGATGGCAGCTACGTCGTGGATGACTTCTCGATCGTCCTGAAGGGGCTCTTCCTGGCGGCCGGCTACCTGGTCCTGCTCATGTCGGTGTCGTACCTCGAGTCCGATCAGTACTACGAAGGCGAGTACTACTTCTTGCTGCTGGCCTCCATACTCGGGGCGCTCGTCATGTCGTCTGCAAGAGACCTGATCGTCCTGTTCATCGGGTTGGAACTGGTCTCCGGTCCGCTCTTCCTGCTGGCCGGCTGGCGAAAAGGGGACGAGAAGTCCAACGAGGCTGCCCTGAAGTTCTACCTTCTCGGTGTCCTGTCGGCGGCCATCCTGCTGTACGGCATGTCCTTCCTGTACGGGCTGACCGGGTCGGTCACGTTCGACGGGATCCGGGCGGCGTCTGTCGACATGAGCACCGAACCCGCCTTCGTCATGGCCGTGCTGTTCGTCATGGTGGGGTTTGCGTTCAAGATCTCGGCCGTGCCGTTTCACTTCTGGGCACCCGATACCTATGAGGGTGCGCCGACACCGGTGACCGCCTACTTGTCGGTCAGTTCCAAGGCAGCCGGCTTCGTGGGCCTTCTGGTCGTCACCTACCTGGCCTTTCCGGAGGCGAGCAACGTGTGGGGTCCCGCCCTGTGGATTCTCGCCGCGCTGACGATGACCCTCGGCAATCTCACTGCTCTCCGCCAGACGAACATCGTCCGGCTGCTCGCCTACTCGTCGATCGCCCAAGCCGGCTTCATGCTCGTGCCGTTCGCGGTCGCCGGAGTCACGGGCGCCGCCGATCGGCTCGAAGAAGCCTTCGCCGCCACCGTCACCTACATCGCCATCTACGTGTTCATGAACCTCGGAGCGTTCGCCTTCGTGATCGCCTCGGCGCACCGCACCAAGAGTGGGCTGGTGGAGAAATGGTCAGGCTTCGGGCAATACTCGCCTGGTCTGGCCGCCCTCGGGTCTGCCTTCTTTCTCTCCCTGGCCGGAATCCCTCCGCTGGCCGGATGGTTCGCCAAGTTCGTCATGTTCAAGGCGGCGATTGGAGTGGGGAACGGCTGGACGACCACCCTCGCCATCATTGCGGCCGTCAACGCGGTCATCGGTTTCTACTACTACGCCCGTGTCATCAAGGCGATGTGGTTCGACCCGATTCCTGCCGGTGTGGACGCCAGGCCCGCCGAGGTGAGCAACAGCTTGCAGCTGGCCCTCGGCATCACCATCGCCTACGTCATCGGGGCCGGGTTCTTCCCACAGATCTCTGCCTTCTTCGGGGAAGCAACTCGGATGTTCGCGGCGGGCTGACCGTTTCGGTCAATCGCCACTGCGGGCTCGGCTGGTAGCCGCCGGTATCCGCTGTAATTCGACGTCGACGTTGCGGTCCAACTCCTTCGAGATGACCTCCGCCAGGCCCTCAACGCTGGGCGGCTCGTTGGAACTGGCGACGACCACGCCCACATTCGTCTCACCGGCGTCGACCTCCACCACGACGTTGATCACTTCCACCGGCGTATCCGACTCGTCGGCCCACGCCTCGACCAGGGCGTCCACGTCGGTCCCTTCGGGCGGCGAGGCGAGGATGCCGGGCCCTTCCCACCGGAGGGGGAAGACCATCAAGAGGACCGCCAGGGTCACCCACCGCAAACCCCGCAAGACCTGGCCGAGTCCCAAACTCAAGGAGATGCCGGGGACGAAGCCTCCAAACAAGAAGGTGAGAGCGCCGCTGAAGACCACTCCCACGACGTTGGCCACGACCAGCAGAAGGGCGCCGAACGCCATGTCGAACCTGCCCGACTCGATGGAGATGCCGACCGTGGCGAGTGGCGGAACGAGTGCGACGGCGATCGCCGCCCCTGCCATGGCCTCGGCGGCCTCACGGCGCATCAATGTGTAGGCACCCACGGCTCCGGCCGCCATGGCGACGGCCAGATCGAGCATGTTGGGCTGGGTTCGGGCCAGGATCTCCCGTGGGGGGCCGTCCAGGCCTCCTGGGAGCAACGCCGAGATGAGAGCAGCCAGACCGATGGCGCCCACGGCGCCGGCCACCACGAGGACGGCCTGGCGCCCGCCACGTTTCGGCCAACCCATGACGACGGAAGCCGCCACACCCAGAACCGGTCCCATGAGCGGGGCGACCACCATTGCCCCGATGATCACCGCCGCAGAGTCGGCGATGAGGCCAAGCGCGGCCAGACAGACCGACAGCGCCAACAGGATGGAAAAACGCCACGCAAAATGCCGAGCCCGATCCCCCTCATGGAACATCGTCTCGATGACGCGCCGCCGATCGCTCGCCGAAACCGGCGAACGCAACTCCACCATGTCCCCCAACCGCCGGGACACGGCTTGGCCGAGCTGGTGTGCTGAACGTTTGCTACCGATGACGTTCCTCACGTGGCGCTTCGGAGCCCAAGGTTCGTCGGCCAACGTTAAGCGCACCTCAAGTGAAGCTTGCGATACGCCTAGGCCTGTCTCGCGAGGATGCGGCGGCGTTGCGGGCGACGTCTGCCCTTCGGCTGCCGTATTGTGGAACCAAGACCACCTGGAGGACCTGTGCCCGACAAGACACTCGATCGGCTGTCGTATCTCGACGCCTCATTCCTGGCGCTCGAGTCCCCTGAAACGCACATGCACGTCGGGTCGGTGGCCGTATTCGACGGCGAAGGTATCTGTCGGGACGGAAGCATCGACATCGGACGGGTGCGCCGGTTCATCGCGGCGCGGCTCGATCTGATCCCGCGCTACCGGCAACGGTTGGCATGGATCCCGTTCGACACGCACCCGGTGTGGGTGGACGACGACGAATTCGACCTGAACTACCACGTCCGGCACACGTCCTTGCCTGCACCCGGTGGCGATGAGGAGCTCAAACGGCTGGCGGGGCGAGTGATGGGCCAGAAGCTGGATCGAGCCAAACCACTCTGGGAGGTGTGGCTGGTGGAAGGGCTCGACGGTGGTCGGGTCGGGCTGATCTCCAAGGTGCATCACTGCATGATCGACGGTCTGAGCGGCAACGAGCTCATGGCGGTCATGTACGGCCTCGCCCCGACGAGCGAGATCGCCGAGCCCGCCCCGTGGGAGCCGCGGCCCGTTCCGACGGGCGCAGAGCTCGTGGTCGGGGATGTCGCACGACGGTTGCGCGGCACACTCGATCGGGTGTCGAGCGCCTCTCTGGCGCTGGATCACGCCCAAGCGGTGGCGCTCAACACTGCCAAGAAGAGCGTGGCCGTGGCGGCGAGCCTGTCATCGGGGTGGCTGCGAAAGGGCGACAAGAACCCCTTGAACAAGCCGATTGGGCCGAATCGTCGATTCGACTGGGCCGAGGTGGATCTGGCCGAGGTGAAAGCCATCAGAAGGTCCCTCGGTGGAAGTGTCAACGACATCGTCTTGGCAACGGTGGCGGGGGCGGTTCGCCGCTTCCTGACCGAGCACCGTGGCCTGGATGTGAGCGACATGGATTACCGGATCATGGCTCCGGTGAGCGTCCGATCCGACCAGGACAAGAGTTCCTTGGGGAACCAGGTGGCGATGTGGCTGGTCAACCTGCCGATCTCGGATCCTGACCCGGTCAGCCGCCTGGCGGCGGTGTCGAGAGAGACGATGAAGTTGAAGAAGACGGATCAGGCAACCGGCGCGGCGACGTTGGTCAAGATGAGCGCCGGAGCACCCCTCACCCTCGTCTCACTCGGGACCCGCTTGGCGTCGGGAAGGCGGCCATTCAACATCACCGTGACGAACGTGCCGGGCCCGCAGGTGCCGCTCTACCTGCTGGAATCGAAGCTGCTCCACCAGTACGCCCTCGTTCCGCTGTGGCGCACCCACGGCTACGGCGTGGCGGTTTTCTCCTATGACGGGCACATGTCGTGGGGAGTCAATGCCGATTGGGATCTCATGCCCGACGTGGATGCCTTTATCTCCTGCATCGAGGCGTCTCACGCCGAGCTTCTGGCCGCCGCCAACGCGTGAGCGGAGGGTCAGTCCAGTCGGATGATGAGGCTGGCGTAGCCGTCGAGTTCCTCGACGGGGCGCCACACCACCCGACCGTCGGCCGCGGGCGGGAGGGCGCCCAACGGAGCTGAACCGCTCACGTTGGTGGCGGAGGTGCCTTCGGGGATCAGGGAGGCGTCCATGGTCACGGTTGGTCCGGCTATGGGGCGTTCAGAGAGGTTGACAACGACCAGCACTCGGTGGTCGGCCAACGAGCGGAGGAAGGCATAGACCTCCATGGCCGAGGCCTCGACGTCGTCGACGGCCCCCAGCCGCAACGCCGGATGCTCAGAGCGGACGCGAATCATGTCACGGACCGGCCCGAAATGCGGCGTCGAGGCCGGGACGAGCGCGCCGGCGTCACCCGAGACGGCCGCCCCGCCGAATACCTGGCGGTGGGTCACGACCGGGACACCCCGGTCGGTGAGCAGCAGCGTGGCAGCGACGGCGGCGCCAGCCGTCCGGGTTTCTGGCCCGCGAACGACGTATTGGGCATCGGGGATCAGATCGGAGAGCCGGCGCTGCGAGGCGAGCAGCGGCGTGGACGAACCCGATGCGAGTCCGGCCACCATGCCGTCGGCGCGCTCGGTATCGACCACGAGATCGGCAGCGCCCACGAAGTCGGCGGTCAGGTCGGTCGAGCCGACGATCTCGGCGATGGTCATCGAATTCGGAACGAAACTGTCGAGACGGTCGTCGTACTCGGCCAGCCACGCCTTCGTTTCGGCCGTGTTGAGGCCATCGGAGTCGGATTCGACGTAGTGGGACACGTCAGGAAGCCCGAAGCCGTCCACACCCATCTCGGTGAGCCAGAACTCGCCGACGTCCACGAGCGCTTCACCGACGCGACGATCGATCAAGTTGAGATCAGCAGAGCCGGCGCTGAAGGTGCGGAAGTAGAACCCGCGCTCGTCCTGTTCCCAGTCGTCGGGAGTGGCCGTGGGTGCGTCATCCCAAACGTAGAAGTCGACATATTCCGGCTCGCCCTCTCGCGAAGCCGTGAACCAAGGGTGGTCGGTGGACGTGTGGTTGAGGGGGAGATCGATGATCACCGCCATTCCTCGCTGGTGCGCAGCTTCGATCAGCACCAGGAACTCGGCGTTCGTCCCCAGGGTCGGCTCAACGTGCAGGAAGTCCACCGCCCCGGCGCCGTCGGAGTGCACGATGTCCGACAGCCACAGGCCGGTGACACCCAGGTCGTCGAGGGTGGCTGCGTTGCCATCGTTGAGGTGGTCGAGACTGGCGACCACGCCGGCGAGATCGCCGGCTCCGTCTCCGTCGGAGTCGGGGAAGTCGGCAGCCGACCAACCGTAGAAGACGCGGTCGTTCCACCATGGCAGCCCGACATCCACCGCCGAGCGGGCCGGGGCAGTGTCGTTGGGGAGCAGGCCCGTGGCGCAGGAGGACGCTGCCAGCAAGAGCAGCACCGAGGCGGTAGCCATGCGTCGGTGGGTCATCAGGCGACGATAGCGCCGCTGCGCCGGAGCGAAGTCCACGCGCAAGAGTGACGGCCCTGCCGGGCCGTCACTCCATCGGTATGTGATGCGATCAGTTGTTGAACCTCCTCACCATCCCAGCCGCGCCGACCAGCGAGAAGCCGACGACCATCAGAGCGATGGCGGCCATCCCCGTTGTGGTGGTGTCAACGCCGGTGAACGGCAGAATGACAGGCTCGGTGGTGGTTGTGGTGTCACCGGCGACCGCTTCGGTCGTCGGGGTCACCTTCTTCGGGGAGACCTTCTCCACGAAGGCGCCTGCGTCACAGTCGAGATCCCTCTCGCCTTCGGCCAGCTCCATGACAGGAGTGCGGCCCGTGGCGACGATGGCGTCACTGTCCAACTCATGGTCGCCCATGTTTGGTTCCGTGAACTGGAAGTCCTTCGGCAGGTTCGTGAACTCGACGAAGTAGAACCCGGCCGGCACATCCTCGAAGATGTACAAGCCTTCCTCGTCGGTCATCAGAAGGTCCACGAGTGTGCTGTCGGCGTCGCCGGCCGTATTGGCATCGGCCGTCTTCACCTCGAACAGCTTCACGACGACACCCTCGATCCCCACCTCCGTCTCGTCCTGGAGGCCGTTGGCGTTGGCGTCGTTCCAGACGAAGTCACCGATCGCTCCCGGTTCGGGTGGGATCGGCTCGTTGGTGAAGGTGCAGCTCACGGTCTCGCTTCCGTCGACGTCGAGGGTCACTCCCAGATCTCCGATGACCGTTTCCGGGTCATCGCACTCGATGCCCTGGACTTGCCATCCGTCCGGGAGAACCTCATCGATGGTGAACGTTCCGGGTTCGACCTCGATGGTGGCTGATTCGTCATGCCCCAGGGTTGGGGCCCAGGTGGCCGAGTCCTCGGGGACCGACGTCTCGAACACGAAGTCGACCTCGGTGTCGACCGGATCGGTGACCTTGGTGATCACGATTCCAGACGGCACAGGCTCTTCGAGTGGTTCGTTGGTGAAAGTGCAGCTGACGGTCTCGCCTTCGGCGACATCCAGCGTCACTTTGCCGTCCACGATCACCGTGTCGGGATCGTCGCACGCGAGATCCATCAGTTCCCATCCGGCCTTCTCGACCTCGGCAACGGTGTAGACACCGGCCTCAACGTCGACGCTGGCCGACTCCTCGTGCATCAGAACCGGCGCAAAGCCGTCGATGGACGACTCGAACTGGAACCACGCCTCGGTGTCTTCCGGATCGGTGACCTTGGTGATGGTCACCGTGCCCGGCTCGGGAACCGGAATCAACTCGTTGGTAAAGGTGCAGCTGACCGTCTCACCTTCGGCCACCGTGACGGTGGCTCCGGTGGGCCCGATCTCGACGCCTTCGCTGTCGCAGGCGACGTCGGCGAGCTCCCAGCCTTCGGGGACGATCTCGTTGACCAGATAGGTCCCGGCCTCGACCTCGATGCTTTCGTGCTCACCGTCCATCAGGGAGGGAGCCCAGAGGACTTCACCGTCGGGAATCGACGTATCGAACCCGAAGACCTCTTCGGATCCGGACGGATCGGTGACCTTGTGGATCACGACCGTACCCGGGTCGGGTTCCGGCAGCTGTTCATTTGTGAACACGCAGCGCACCCTCTCCTCCGGATCGACGTCGAGGATCACACCGGTCTCGGTGATGATCGCCTCCTCGTCGTCACACCACACGTCCGCCAGCTCCCAACCATCGGTTGCGAGCTCGTTGACGGTGTAGATGCCGGGCTCCACGGCCACACGGCCGGTCTGGCCGCCGGTGAGCGTCGGGGCGAACGTTCCGTCTCCCTGAGGGATGTCCGACTCGAACTCGAACCAGACGTCCCGGGTTGGCGGACTCGTCACCTTGCGGATGATCACCCCGGCTTCCTGCTCCTCGTCGGCGACGTTGGTTTACGTGCAGGTGACCGTCTCCCCTTCGTCGACTGTCACCATTGCACGAGCATCCTCGAACGAGAATCCTGGGTCGCCACCATCACATTCCATCGACGCCAGTGTCCATCCGTCCACCGGGGACTCCACGATGCTGTAGAGGCCGGCATCGACCTCGAAGCTCATCGACTCCCCGTCCATGAGCGTGAAGGACTCCGGGCCGCTGCGCTCGGTTTCCGTCATGGTGAACGGGAAGTCCGTCGGAGCGTCGGCCGGTATGGTGGCCTTCCTGACCACGATGATTCCGGGCTCGGGCTCCACGTACTCCATGGTGTTGGTGAACGTGCAGTTGACGGTCTCGCCTTCGTCCACGTGGACGGCAACCCCCGTTCCCGTCGGGTCGAACCGGCTGTCGCATGTCACATCGGTCAGGACCCATCCCGGTGCAGGGGACTCGACGATCGTGTACCAGCCGGTCTCCACCTCGAAGCTATCGGACTCTCCATCCATGAGCGAAGTGGTCCAGGTGTCTTCGAGGAACGGCATCCAGGTAGCGAACCCGAACGTGCTGTAGTCGTCGGACGGCTCGGTGACCTTGTGGATCACCAGAAGGCCCGGTTCAGGCTGCGGCGGCTCGACACAGAACGAAACGTGGCTCACGTCCGCCCACTTGCCATTGGCGTTGTTGACCGGCGTGTGCAAGCCCGAGTCGCTTGTCGCGTTGGGTGAGTATTCGTAGAGGTTTCCGCCTATCTTGCCGCCCTTCACGGCCACGGCAACGAGCGGTTCATCGGAGCTCCAAGCGACCATTTGGCCGTGCGCGCCGTCGGTGATGGTCCAAGACACACCAGCGGCGCTGCCACTCAGATCGCCGTTCACTTCTGCCTTGTACAGTTCGATCCAGCCGTCGTTGAATGAACCACACGTCTGATTGCCGTCATATGGCGCCTCGAGTGCTGCCCACGCACTGATCGGGACAGCAATCATGGCCAAAGCGACGAGCGGAACACCCAACCAACGGAATCTGTTGGTCCGGGGCATAGCCACCTCCCTCAAGGAAAGGAGCCGGTCTCACCATTGGCTCAACCGGATCCCGGTGACCGAACACAGACCCGGTTTCGCTGCCACTCCCAGTAATACCCTTAGAGCCATTGTCTGCCCGCTCACCCTCGGGAGAAAGGGACGAAAGACCAGGCTGGAGCGCTTTTCGCGACCTCTCCGCGCTCAAGCCGGTCGCTAGGCTCGGAAGCGCGCGAGGAAGGCGAGCCATGCGAACCCAACTCTTCATCGACGGCGAGTGGGTGGACGGTACCGGCGGAACCATCGAGGTGCTCGACCCGGCCACCGAAGAGACGCTCGCCACCGTGCAGGCCGCTTCGGCAGCCGACGCCGTCGCCGCAGTCGATGCGGCCGCCCGAGCCGCCCACTCCTGGGCGGCGACTGCCCCGCGGGACAGGGGAGAACTGCTACGACGCTGCTTCGAACTGATGCTGGACCGAGCCGACGCCATCGCCGAGCTGATCGTGCGCGAGAACGGAAAATCGTTCTCGGACGCCATCGGAGAAGTGCGCTACGGTGCCGAGTTCTTCCGGTGGTTTTCCGAGGAGGCTGTCCGGGTCTCGGGTGAGGTGCGGCGGGCTCCGGGCGGAGAGAAGATGATTCTCACCCTCAGCCAGCCGGTGGGGATCTCCTTCCTGGTCACCCCGTGGAACTTCCCACTCTCGATGGGCACCCGCAAGATCGGTCCGGCGCTGGCGGCCGGTTGCACAGTCATCCTCAAGCCGGCTTCGGACACGCCCCTCACGTCGCTCTACCTCGCCGATCTCATGACAGAGGTCGGCCTGCCTCCCGGAGTTGTGAACGTCATCAGTGCCCGAGGCTCCTCAGGTGCCACCGACGTGATTCTGGAAGATCCGCGGGTTCGTAAGCTCTCCTTCACCGGCTCGACCGAGGTGGGCCGAGTACTGCTCGCCAAGGCGTCCCAGCAGGTGCTCCGGACCTCCATGGAGCTGGGTGGGAACGCTCCCTTCATCGTGTGTGCCGATGCCGATCTCGAGGCGGCCGTCGACGGTGCCATGGTCGCCAAGATGCGCAACGGGGGAGAGGCGTGCACGGCGGCCAACCGGTTCTACGTCGAAGCTCCGGTTGCCGACGAGTTCAGCCGACGCCTCGCCGAGGCGATGGCGCAACTGCAGGTCGGCCCCGGTCTCGACCGGACATCACAGGTGGGTCCGCTCATCAACGCGCCAACCCGCCAGAAAGTCGACGAACTGGTTCACCTGGCGGCAGACCACCAGGGGCGGGTCTTGACGGGCGGCAGGGCACTTGATCGGAAAGGGTTCTTCTACGAGCCGACAGTCATCACCGACGTGCTGCCCGACTCGCCGATTCTGCGATACGAGATCTTCGGGCCCGTCGCCCCGGTCGTCAGCTTCGACACGATCGACAGGGCGATCGCCATGGCAAACGACACGGAGTACGGGTTGATTGCGTACGTGTATGCCGGCGACCTGGGCAAGGCGATGGGGGTGGCTGAGCGTCTCGAGTCGGGAATGGTGGGCATCAATCGAGGCCTGGTGTCGGACCCGGCCGCCCCGTTCGGGGGTGTCAAACAGTCCGGCATCGGACGCGAAGGAAGCTCCCATGGTGTGGCCGAGTACCTCGAGACCAAATACATAGCGGCCGACTGGTAGTCGCCGACCGGAGGGCCCGGTTACCGGTTGGCAACGAAACCCAACCGCTTGTCGACCACGTTGTGCAGCGGTTCGTCGTCGATCCAGGCCTGGAGGTTCTCCAGGAATGTCTGGACCAGTGCCTCCCGGTGGGAGACATAGTCCCCGGCGTGATGCGGTGTGATCACCACGTTCGGAAGGTCCCAAAAAGGACTATCCGCCGGGAGTGGCTCGACGGAGAAGACGTCGAGCCCGGCACCGGCGATGTCCCCGTTGTGCAGGGCAGCCAGCAACGCCGCCTCGTCCACCAGCGCCCCGCGTCCGACGTTGATGAACCTGGCGTGGTCCGACATAGCCGTGAAGAAATCGGCGCCGAAGAGCCCGCGCGTGGCGCGAGTCAGCGGAGTGGCTGCCACGACCACGTCGGCGTGCGCCACCAACGTCGTGAGTTCGCTGACGGTGTGCACCTGTCCAAGCTGGGGATCCTGTCGGGAGGAACGACCGACCGGCGTCACATCCATGCCGACGGCTCTGAGGAGTCGGCACGTGGCTCGTCCGATGCCCCCGACGCCGACGACCACCGCCCGTCCACCTGCCACTTTCTCGTTCAGGCGGTGCTGCCAATGGTGCGAGCGCTGATGGGCCCAGCTCTCCGGGAAGCCCTTGGCGAACGCCAGGACGAGACCAAGCACGAACTCGGCGATGGGCTCGTCGAAGACGCCGGCAGAGTTCGTGACGAGCACGTCGCCGGCCGCCACCTCAGGCGACAGCACAGCATCTACTCCGGCGCCGGCCTGATGAATCCACCTCAGCCGGTCGGCCGTCGGCAAGAGCTTGGCCAGCATGTGGCCGCGGTAGTCCCACGAGAACAGGACATCGGCGCCTGCGAGGGCGGCTTCCGATTCGGCTCCGGCGGGGATGTAGCGGAGTTCAACGCCGGCCGGGCAAGCCTCGATACCAGGCAGTTCGTGCGGACCCGAGGCGGCCAGGACGGCCACGACCGTGGGCATGGCCGATCACGCCCACCGTTCCGTCTTGTGGAGCGCCCTGCGAGTCCAGAGTGCCCCGCCGAGCTCGACCGCCCCTATCACCAGGAGCTGCAGGGGTCCGGCGGTGAAGGCGAGAATCAAGAACGCCACGGCCATCCCGATCCGCACCGCAATGGAGGCTCGGTAGAACCAGGTGGCCTCGTTCTGGGAGGCGACGAGGTAGTAGACGCCGAGTGTGAGGACGGCAATGCCGAGGGCCCGGATCCACTCGGTGTCATCGATATCCGCCTGGAGAACGGCGAGTGTCCCGGCGGGGGCCACGACGAGGAGGACCCCCAAGGTCAAGACGTAATAGCTGAAGAGCCTGATGGTGAGGGCTGGAGAGACCACGGCAGAGACGGTTCCCTTCTTGTTCCAGGTCACCCTAGCTTGCTCTGCATGCCCGAAGTGCCGGAGGTTGAGGCCGCGCCGGTGACCGTCGGGGTGTCCTCTCAGGAGGTGTAGCCTCGCTTGGTGTCGCAGCCTCGCCCATCCATCATGACGACAGCCCGTGGCACCCGCCGCGAAGCCTTCGGTCCCGTGGAATGGGGCCTCATGGTGTTCCTCGCCCTCACGTGGGGTGCCTCGTTCGTGCTGATTGCGGTGGGCCTCGACGCGTTTGAGCCCGGGGTGGTGACCATGCTGCGGGTGGGGTTGGGCGCCGTCACCCTTGCCTTCTTCCCGGGTGCTCGGCGGCCGATCGATCGGGCGGACTGGCCAAGACTGGCGGTGATCGCCGCGACGTGGACCGCGCTTCCGTTCACTCTCTTCCCCGTTGCGCAGCAGTGGATCAATTCGGCCGTGGCGGGCATGCTGAACGGAGCGATGCCGATCCTGGCTGCCCTGGTGGCGAGCTTGCTTCTCCGGTCGTTGCCTGGCCGAACCCAGGCGATCGGTCTGGGGGTTGGGTTCGTCGGGATCGTGCTGATCAGCGCTCCGACCATGGGTGAAAGCGAGTCGGCGCTCCTGGGCGTGGTCCTGGTGATGGTGGCGGTCGTGTTCTACGCCATCTCGGTGAACATCGTCACCCCGCTCCAACAGCGGTACGGCTCCGTGCCGGTCATCGCCCGCATGCTGTGGGTGGCCACGGTGATGACCCTTCCTTTTGGGCTGGGGAGTATGGCGGGTTCCTCCTTCTCATGGGCGAGCCTGACGGCCGTGGTGGTGCTCGGAGTGGCCGGGACCGGTCTTGCCTACGTCGCCATGGCCGAATTGGCCGGGCGAGCAGGCGGCACCCGGGCGTCGACCGTCACCTACCTCATTCCGGTGGTGGCGGTAGGCCTGGGGATCCTGTTCCGAGGGGACCGGGTGACCACTGTCGCCTTCGTG
This sequence comes from uncultured Acidimicrobiia bacterium, assembly GCA_965366365.1. Classification (GTDB taxonomy): domain Bacteria; phylum Actinomycetota; class Acidimicrobiia; order Spongiisociales; family JAENVV01; genus CBDUEV01. The sequence continues at coordinate 18,694 of CBDUEV010000032.1, forward strand.
GGCATCGCCTTGGTCATCGCCGGCGCCATCATCACCTCGCGACGCGAGCCGTGACGGCTGGCACGAGTGGAAACGTCACCGCTTGGCGAGCCGCCAATCGGTGCGCAGAATGACCCACAGCTCGGAATCGATCCATTGCCCGGCCTTGTACAGGGAGCTGCGTTGGATCGACTCCAAGCGAAAACCCACTTTGGCGAGGACCGCTCCGCTGGCCGGGTTGGTCAGGAACACGCCGGCTTCGATGCGCTGCATGTTGAGTTGCTCGAAACCATGGTCGACCACCGCCGCCACCGCCTCGGTCATCACACCTCGTCCCCAATACGGTTCGCCCAGCCAGTACCCGATGTCAGACCGACCCGGCAGGGGTCCGGGTCGGATTCCGATCGCCCCCAGCGCTCGGGCGGGTGTCCCGGTCAGCTCTCCTCGATCCCGAATGACCCAGTGATGTCCGTGTGGCTCGAAGGTGTAGTCCGGGTAGGCGTCCAGGAAACGCCCAAGATCGGAGGGACGTTCCGGCCCGTTCCACATCAACCCCGCCGTGATTCGTTCGTTGCGGTGGATCAAGCCGTACAGCTCTGCAGTGTCGCCTGACCGAGGCAGGGTGAGGTCGAGGCGAGGAGTCTCGAGCGCGGAGGTGTTGCGACGGCTCGGCTCGGGTCCGGTGCCAGGAGGGCGTGGCATGCGGCCAGCCTAGAAGCTCGGTTCGCTCCCTGTCTGGTTGGGTTGGTGACGTGGGTGCTTTGACACTGCGGATCCTTTCTCGCATACTCCGCCGCCAGAATCACCCACGCCGACGCCCGACGTCGAGCGGGGAGGACAAGGAGAGTCAGATGGCCCAGATCTACTACGAGACCGACTGCGACCCGAGCATCATCAAGAACCGCAAGGTCGCTGTGATCGGGTTTGGGAGCCAGGGCCATGCCCATGCCACCAACCTCCACGAGTCGGGCGTTTCTGTGGCGGTCGGACTTCGAGCGGGTTCGTCGAGCCGAACGGCCGCTGAGGAGGCTGGTCTGACTGTCATGTCACCGGCTGAGGCGGCTGCGTGGGGCGACGTCGTCATGATGTTGGTCCCGGACCAGACGGCCGCCCCCCTCTATGCCGCCGAGATCAAGCCGTATCTGGTCGCAGGCAACGCCCTGATGGTGGCGCACGGATTCAACATCCACTTCGGCGAGATCGAAGCACCGTCCGACGTCGATGTTCTGATGATCGCCCCCAAGGGCCCTGGTCATCTCGTCCGGCGTACCTACACCGAAGGAAGTGGCGTCCCCTGCTTGATCGCCGTGCATCAGGATGCCACCGGTTCGGCCCACGATCTGGGTCTCTCCTACGCCTGGGGGATCGGTGGCGCCCGGGCTGGGGTGCTCGAAACCACTTTCAAGGAAGAAACGGAGACGGATCTGTTCGGGGAGCAGGTCATTCTGTGTGGTGGAGTGTCCGAGCTCATCAAGGCTGCTTTCGGCACCTTGGTGGAGGCCGGGTATCAGCCCGAATCGGCCTACTTCGAGACGCTGCATGAACTCAAGCTCATCGTCGACCTGTTGTACGAAGGCGGGTTGTCGTGGATGCGCTATTCGATCTCCGACACGGCGGAGTACGGCGACTACACCCGCGGGCCGCGAATCGTCACCGATGAGACCCGGGCTGCGATGAGAGAGATCCTCGGCGAGATCCAGCGCGGCGAGTTCGCCCGCGAATTCATCGATGAGTACGAGGACGGCGCCAAGAGAATGATGGCGTTGCGTGCGAGCGAGCGCGAACAGCCCATCGAGAAGGTGGGAGCCGAGCTTCGGTCGATGATGCCGTTCCTCGACCCGAAGTCCCCGTCGTAGTGACGGCTGGTCGACAGTGAGGGCGGGCCACGCTCCGCCCTCACCTGATGATCAACCACGCCCCCGCGAACAGGAATGCCACCCCGAGGAGGCGACCAAGGTCGAGTTGGCGGATATCGGCGCCCATCCATCCGAAGTGGTCGATGGCGGCTGAGACGACGAAGCTGATCGCCACATAGATGCTGATCGTGGCGACCAGGCCGAGCCGGGAGGCGCCGATGCCCAGCCCGCCGACGATGACGAGCCCGGCGATCCCAGCGAGCAACATGTAAGACGGGACCGCCCGCCACGATGCGAGGTTGCCGCCCCGATTGAGAGCCACGAGGAGGGTGACGGCCACTCCGCCCAGCCCGTACGTGATGAACATGCTTTCGAGGGCGCCGATTTCGGTGCTCATCACCCCCATGAAGTGTGCTTGGAGCGCGGCCGCAATCCCGGCCGCGATGACAATCGATACGACCGCAATCCAAGGCAATGGGTTCTCCTTCGGGCGAGGACGGTAATTCAGCTACTAGCGTAGGAGTGTGAACGCTTCATCCTCCGAATTCATCAATCGAACCGCCCCGACGACCAAAGGACGCCCTGCACCGCTCCGCGGCATCGATGGGGCACCGTCGCCGTTCCTCACGCCCGGCGACCTCGAGTCCTTCGCGGCCGGAACCCACGCGCGACTTTTCGAGAAACTGGGAGCCCACCGCACCGCCGTCGAAGAGGTGGAAGGTGTCTACTTTGCGGTCTGGGCGCCGGGCGCATCTGCGGTCTCGGTGGTCGGGGACTTCAACGGTTGGGCGCCGGGCGCCACGCCGATGGGGCCTCGAGCAGACTCGGGTATCTGGGAGGCTTTCGCTCCCGACATCGAAGTGGGCGCGCGTTATCGCTACCACATCACGTCGCGGCACAACGACGAGCAGTACGAGAAGGCCGATCCGTTCGCCAACTGGTCGGAGGTGCCTCCTGCGACCGCGTCTCGAGTGTGGGACGACGATTACGCATGGTCGGACAGCGGCTGGATGACCGGCCGGTCGTCGGTGAACACCCAGGCCGCTCCCATCTCGATCTACGAAGTCCACCTCGGCTCCTGGCGTACCCACGACGATGGTCGACCGCTCAACTATCGGGAAATGGCTCAACCGCTCATCGAGCATCTTCGGGCGCTCCACTTCACCCATGTCGAGTTCCTCCCGGTGATGGAGCACCCCTTTGGAGGCTCGTGGGGGTATCAATCCCTCGGTTTCTTTGGGCCAACGGCCCGCTTCGGGAGCCCCGCCGATCTCGCCTTCCTGGTCGATTCCCTTCATCAGGCCGGGTTCGGTGTCGTCCTGGACTGGGTTCCGTCGCACTTCGCCGTGGACGACCACGGCCTGGCCAGATTCGACGGATGGCCTCTCTACGAACACCCTGATCCCCGGCGCGGCTTTCAGCCGGACTGGGGCACCTACATCTTCGATTACGAACGGCCCGAGGTGCGGAGCTTCCTCCTCTCCTCGGCCGTGTACTGGCTGGATCGCTTCCATATCGATGGGCTCAGGGTCGATGCGGTTGCCTCGATGCTCTACCTGGACTACTCCCGGAATCCTGGGGAATGGATCCCCAACGAGTTCGGAGGGAACGAAAATCTCGACGCCATCGCTTTCCTCAGGGGATTCAACGAGATCGTGCACGCGGCGTATCCCGATGCGATCACCCTCGCCGAGGAGTCGACGGCCTGGCCGGGCGTCACCAGCCCGACGTACGTGGGTGGACTCGGCTTCGATTTCAAGTGGGATATGGGCTGGATGCACGACACGCTCAAGTACCTCGAACGCGACCCCGTTCATCGCCAGCACCACCACAACGAAATCACGTTCCGAGCCGTCTACGCCTTCACCGAGAACTACATCCTGCCCCTCAGTCATGACGAGGTCGTGCATCTCAAGAAATCGCTTCTCGAGAAGATGCCGGGCGACGATTGGCAACGGTTTGCCAACCTACGACTGCTGCTGGCCGATCAGTTTGCCCAACCGGGCAAGAAGTTGCTCTTCATGGGAGGGGAGTTCGGTCAGCGGACCGAATGGAGCGAGGCCCGGCAACTCGACTGGGACCTGCTGCAGCATGCGCCGCACGCCGGGATCATGGCCTTGGTGGGCGAACTCGCCGAGCAGTATCGGACTCGCCCCTCGCTCTATGGCAGTGACCACGTCGAGGGGGGCTTCGAGTGGGTGGATGCCAACGACGCCCAGCGTTCCACCCTGGCCTTCACGCGGAAGGCCGGTGACGACGAGATGCTGATCCTTCTCAACTTCACGCCCGAGCCGCGATCCGACTATCCGCTCCCCGGCGGCGCGTGGCGCGTGGTGTTGAACTCCGACGAAGCCCGTTTTGGTGGATCGGGCATGGAGGCGACGGTCGACGAATCGTCGATCATGCTTCCTCCGCTGGCGGCGGTGTGGCTCCTCAAGGAGTGACGCTCACCGATCGGATTCGGGAGCGGATTGTCGTCGAGGGCCCTCTACCCTTCGAGGTCTTCCAGGCCATGGCCCTCTACGACCCCGGCGGCGGATTCTTCACTTCGGAAGTCCTCCGCTCCACGAAGGGCGGCGATTTTCTCACCAGCCCAGAGGTGAGCCCTCTGTTCGGTGCGATGCTGGCCCGGTTTGTGAATCACGAATGGCACAGAATCGGGCGACCCGGGCAGGCAAGCGTCGTAGAGGTGGCGGCCGGGTCCGGCTCGCTGCTGCGCCCCCTGCTCGAGGGCCTCGAATTCGAAGCCGATGCCTGGGCGATCGAAGCGTCACCGGCCGCCTGCCGTGCCCTCGAAGGTCTGGGCGGGGTCAGGGTGACGTCGCGCCTGGCAGACCTTCCAGAGCGCTTGACGGGGGTCGTTCTGGCCAATGAGCTCATCGACAACCTTCCCGTGGCGCTGGCGGTCCGAACGGGAGAAGGATGGACAGAGCGATTCGTCGGGATGGCGGACCAGGGTTTCGCTCTCGTCGATGCTCCAGCCAGGCCAGAGGTGATCGCCTGGGCGGATCGATTCGCCGGCCCCGTCCCCCAAGGGGGGATGGTGGAAGTGCAGTTGGTAGCCGCCGACTGGTTGACGGCGATCTTGGACCGGCTGCAGCTGGGAGCGCTGTTGCTCATCGACTACGGGGACACGGCCGATGGGCTCGCGCCGCGGCGCACCCAGGGGACATTGCGCACCTACAGATCGCATCATCTCGGTCCGGACCCCTTGATCGCCCCCGGTGAGTCCGACATCACCGTCGATGTGAATTTCACGGCGCTGTGCTCGATCGCCGAAGAGGTGGGAGCCCACATCGAGTACTCCCGTCAGGATGATTTCTTGGCCGGATTGGGTCTCCGGGACGAGTTGCGGGCTCTGCGTCGTGAGGAATTGAATCTCGCCGAAAACGGCGATGCCATGGCACGCTTGCGGGTCCGCTCGGTCCGCTCGGAAGCAGAGACCCTCCTGCATCCGCGCGGGTTGGGGGACTTTCGAGTGCTGGTGGCCCGTCGCTGACCAACGAGGAAGGGGACCCCGAAAGGTCCCCTTCCTGCTCGTGTGATGTGGGCCGGCTACTTGACCGGCTTGACCTCCACTTGCATGAAGCTGCCCTGAGCGCTGACGCTCTTGACACGGATCTGGGTGCCCGTATTGGGGTTGATCACCCCACCGGTCGGATTATCGGACCGCCAGTGCTGGATGGTGTCGTTGAAGATCGGCACGGCCGGCAGGCTCGGATGGTACGAAGCCTCGCTGAGCCAGTGCAGCGTCACGGCGTCGGTCGGTTGAAGGCCGAACGTCGAGTCGTAGGACTGGATCCGGTTGCGCCAGATGCCTCCGTCTGCCCGGTACATGATCTCCGGATGCGCATCGATCGGCAGGATCAACCCCCCGCATCGATTGCCCGGAATCAGGCAGTTGTCACCGACGTTGTTGTCGGCGAACGAGGTGTCCCAGTAGCTGATGAGCAGCCCGTCCTGATAGGGAAGGTGCTCGACGTAGTTGCCGAGCAACGGGTTGTCCAGGAAGCCGAAATTGTACGGCCCGGTCCGAAGACCGTCGTCGTAGCCTCGGTACTGGCGGAACTCGGCAACATAGGCGTTGAAATAGAAGCCTGTTTCCGTTCCAGTGGTGACACGGAAGCCGTCCAAGGTCCAACCCTCGTCCGTCTCGCCGCCATACACCGCCGGGTCGCCGGAGACGCTGATCTCGTCTGCCATGAAGCCAGGGTTGATCACCGCAACGTCGGTCCAGTACCGGAAGCCCACCAACGTGGGACCGGTGAACGCGGAGAGGTCGGCTGTCAGGGACACCCAGCCGCCGGAGCTGCCGGTGATGCCATTGCCGAAGTTCTGCCCGTTCGGATCGGTCGCCGTCGACCGGTCGGTCGGGACTCCTGTCCAGGTCGCACCCCCATCGCTGGAAGCGACCACGTAGGCGTAGTCCCAATCGACCTCGATATCGAAGTTGACCTGTGCGGTCAGCTCCGCCGAGGCCGGCAGATCGAACTCCTTGTACATGACGCTGTCGAGGTCGTTGCCGGCACCGGAGTAGTAGAAGAAATCTCCGGCGTAGGGCTCGGCGAGCGTCTCCGTGACCTCTTTGTCAGGCAACACCACGAACAAGCCCTGGGCCTGCTTGGTGTTGGTCTCGGCCGGGCCGAGCTTGTGCTCGGACTTCTCGCCGGCGAAGGCCACTTCGTAGTTCAGCCATCCGAGCTGGAACTTCTCCCAGTTGCCGAAATGGCCGGGGGCTGAGCCAATGTCCTCGGTTCCGTTGTTGAGCCACGAGCCCGACGACATCATCGTCCAGAACCCGGTCGAGTTCTCTGCTCCGCCGGTATTACCCGACGTGTCGTACAGGTCAGGCAGGCCGAGGTCATGTCCGAATTCGTGAGCGAAGACTCCCACGCCGCCGTTCTCCGGTTCGATCGTGTAGTCACCGATCCAGTACTTGCTGTCGCCGACCTGAGTCCCGCCGAAGGGGACCACCGTGCCATCGTCGAGGGTCGGTCCGCCGGCCCCGATGCCAGTGGTCTGCACGTACCAGCGGTGGCTCCAGATCGCATCCGCGCCGTAGCTTCCGCCGCCGGCTTCCTGCCCCTCGCCTGCGTGCACGGACTGGAAGTGGTCGATGTAGCCATCGGCTTCGTCGAAGTTGCCGTCGCCGTCGTGGTCGTAGCGGTCCCATACGTCGTACTGGCTCAGGTAGTCGTCGATCTCTGCCGCGGACATTCCGGCTGCCAGCTGACCGGCGTACCAGGCATCGACTGAGTCTTCGACGAACCACCAGGTGGTGGCGCAGACGATGCTTCCGCAGTAGTCGCGTCCGTAGTGGGCGGCCCGATAGGGAACCCCGACCCAGTCGGTCACGTCGCCATCGACTGAGTAGCGATTCGACGACTGCTCGATGTACCAGTTCGCCATCGAGTTGACGCCGGGTGTCGTGTCGAACAGGAGATCCTGGTAGTAGCCCTCGCTGAAGTCATCCGTCCAGATCGTGGTGTTGTCGACCGTCCGATCGGGCTCTGGAATCTGGTTGTGTTGCGGTCCAACCGCCCCACCCTGGAGGATCCCGAAAGGTGATTCGAGGTCGCCAAACTCACCGAGTACGGTCCAGATCAGATCTTCGCCCTCTCGTTCGAGCTCGACGAACTGTCCGTGGGCAACCTGGACGACGGCACCTCCGGTGGCCTTGCCGTAGGCGACCTGCTCGATCGCCTTCTGCTTGAGCTCTCGCTGCTGGTCTCCCAGCGGATGAGAGACATCGTCGCTGTCACCGCCCTGCATCGGCAGGTCGGCCAGATCCCGGCCCGCATTCGCCGGCGCCGCTCCGGCGCTGACGGAGAAGGCTCCGAGCAGCATCGTGAGCACCACGAATGCCATGAATAGTGGCTTGCGCATTCCCATTCCCTCCTGGTTCGGCGCGCCCGTCCCGGACGTGGAGCGAACCCTCTGGTCTCCCGGTCGACGCACAGACCCTTCTTGGTCGGCGCGCCATCTCCGACGCTAGCAACACTCTGCGTGGGAATGAAGAGAAATCCTGGGTCGTGGGTTCGGGGTCTTGTCTGGAGCCGAACGAGATAGTGTGGGGCTGTCCTTCCTGGAGCGATTTACATGCGTCACCTGGCGTGGATCACAGTCTGGGTGCTCGTCCTCCCAGCTTGTGCTGGTTCGGAGGTCTTGGACTCGAGCGAGCCGGACCCGAGCGGTCAATCCGCTGAAACGACCCCGATTCGCCCACCCGGTAGCCAAGCGTCACCGGATTCGCTGCCGCCGCCGAGCACGGTCAGACCCAAGGCGCCCTCGGTGGAGCCGACCGTCGTCCCCGCCGAACCGGGCCTCCTCGACATCGCCGGACTCGAACAGCTCACGGCCTTGGCGATCTCCAACCTGGCCGAACGGCTCGAGGTCCCTACTCGAGAGATCTCGGTTCTGGAAGGCGAACTCGTGGCCTGGCCCGACACCAGCTTTGGATGCCCGGAGCCGGGCCGGTCGTACGCGCAGGTGGTCAGTAGCGGGTCGTTGATCCTGCTCGATCACGCCGGCACCCTCTACCGGTATCACAGCGGGGGCGACGACCCGAGGCCTTTCCTGTGTGATCCGGACGACGGAACAAGCTGACCGCAGACGAAGCCGGCTTTCTCGGTCGTTTGTCTGGCGCGGCCGAATCCCTCTGGAGCAGCGGGGCGGAGCCCCAACGAAGAGAGGGGGCGCCCGACGGGCGCCCCCTCTCATTTCGTCGTTGATTGTGTTCTAGCGGTTGTCCACCTCGACGAGCGTCAGACCGATCAGTCCGTTGGCGTCGCTGTGGGAGACGGCACCGAGGTGCCACTCGCCGGCCGTTGCACCCGTCCAGCTGACCTCGACAGGCTCGGTTGCTCCGAGCGTCGCCGACGCCGGTGCGCTGTCGATGACCATGTTGCCGCCAGGGGTCGCCGAGACGATCCAGGCATACAACGTGTAGTCGGCATCGGGTCCGGCCGCCTGCCAGCCGTGCACGTAGAGAGTCCACGTGTCGTCAGGCGGTAGGGCGATCGAGATCTCCTCGTTCGTGCCTCCGTTGGTGCTTGAGGCAACCTGGTTACCCGCCGAGTCGAGCAGGAAGATATCGATGTCGATATCCGGGTTGGCCACAGCATCCGCCGGAATGGCAAATCGCACGTAGGCCGCTCCACTCGTGGTGAAAACGTGTGCGTCGCTGTATCCATCATTCGGATCGAAATTCTGATCCGGGTCCTGCGGCACGTTGTCGTTGATCACCACGGCGCTCTCGAGACCGTGGGCGGCGGCCGAATAGTCGCCTGAGTACCCGAAGGTCACGTCGAAGCCGGCGCTGCCGTCCTCGCCTTCGCCGGTCACGCCGGCGGGGGCATTGAACAGCTGGGCGCGTACTGCGATCGGCGAGTACGCCTCGTAGGCGCCGCTCTTCCACACCAGTGAGCCGAAGGCCCACTCACCGATTTCGGCGCGCGGTGTGGCAGTGATCGTCACCTCGTATGTGGCGGTCTTGCCGGCCTGCACAGCCAGTCGCGTCGGGGACACCTGAACCCGGTAGCCCTCTGGCGCATCGATCATGGGTCGGTAGATGGCACGCTGGCGTGTGACGTTGGTGACCGTGCGGGTCACCGTCTGGGTGCCTGCCAGTTCGGCCACTGCGATCGACGCAAGGTTCAGGTCGCTGGCATCCGTCGGGATTCCAGCGGCGTCCAAGGAAGCGCACGTGGCTTCCGGATTCGAGAAGATCTCAGGCGCTGCATCACACAGGAAGCCGAGATAGTCGTTGAACCCTGCGTCGTAGACGATGCCCGGGTTGAAGATCGAACCTGGGGCAGCGGCTGCACCGCTCGGGTCGACGTGGCCGGCTCCCATGTCGAATGGGTCAGCAGCGGTCGCGCCGTCCTCCTTGGTCACGTCCTGATAGGCCGTGGTCATGAGAGCCGACTTCGCTGCGGCGGGCGACCAGTACGGGTGCGCCTGCTTCAGCAGTGCGAAGAGACCTGCCACATGCGGGCTGGACATCGACGTTCCACTGATGGCCTGGAACGCCTGGCCTGGTGCGCCACTCTCGGGCGGCGAGAAGCCAACCGGGATGGGGCTGTTGCCGGCCAGGATGTTCACGCCCGGGGCCGTCACGTCTGGCTTGATGATGTCCTCTGCCACGCTGTTGGAACCGCGGGACGAGAAGTCCGCCATCACGGCGCCTTGGCTCGGTGTGTAGACCCCGCCGTTGATCTGGGCGACAGGATCGCTCGATGCGGCGATGTAGTCCTTGATGATCAGGCCGCTGGTCAGTCCGATGTGGACACTGGGCACCCAGTGGTTGTCGGTGATCAGGGCTTGGACATCGTCAGGGTTGTACAGGATCATGCCTGCGCCACCCGCTTCGTACACCGCGTGGCTCTTGTCGACACGGGCGATGGCGCCTCGCTTGCAGAGCACGATGTTCCCGGCCACTACGCCAGGATCGAGAGCGCCGATGTTGCAGAGCTCGTCGCCCGCATCGGCTGCGTCCACGAGCGGAAGCTCATCGCTTCCGGCGGTGATGGAGGCTCCGAAGAACTCCCAGCCGTCACTCGACGAAGCCGAGCCCTCGAAGGTACGCGCCTGGGTGCTGGCGCCAACCGTGGTCAGCCAGGGCACTGAGGCAGGTCCGCCGATGGTGCCGTCTCCCGGGCCGCTGTTGCCGGCCGAGGTGGCTACGAAAATTCCGGCGTCCGCTGCGAACAGGTAGGCAATGTCGTCGGGTCCGGTCAGGCTCGCACCGCCACCAACGGAATAGTTGATGACGTCCACGCCGTCGGCGACTGCTTGATCGATGGCCGCGGCAAGGTCGGAACCGAATCCGCCCAGATCGCCAAGGCCCTTATAGGCGATGATGCGCGCCCGCGGAGCGATACCGGAGACGACGCCGCGGTCGATACCGAAGATCTCAGCCGAGACGTCGGCGTTGCCGGCTGCCGTCGAGGCCGTGTGCGTGCCGTGGCCGCCTTCACCCCGTGCCGAGTCGTACTCCCAGGACTCCGCGCCGATGATTGCACGGTAGGTCGAGAGCACCTGGCGGGCTGCAATGAGCTTGTTGTTGCACTCGAAGGGAGCATCGTTGGGGTTGTGGGCGGTGTTCCCGAAGTCACAGGCCGGGTAGACCGACTCGTCGAGATTGTTGAAACGATTGAGGCGGCGATACGAACCGTCGTCGGCGAAGCTGGGATGCTCCGGCCAGATACCATCGTCGATCACGCCGATCACGACGTTTTCGCCCGTGTAGCCGCTCGCCCAGGCGCCACCTTCGTCGGTCAGGCCCAGGAAATCTGGCGAGCTGTCCGTGGTGAGCTGCCGGAGCGTATCCGGCATGACGAGGAGTACCTCGGGTGTCGCTGCCAGGCGTTCCGCTTCCTCATGAGTGATGAGTGCCGAGAAGCCGTTGGCGGCGTTCGTGTACTCGTTCGCCTTCTTGGCGGTGCTGACTCCGGCGTCGCGGAGTGCACGATCGTGGCTCGCCTTGAGGCTCGCCCGAGCGCTCTTCGCTGCGCTGGTGTTCAGGTCCTCCTGGTCGAACGAAGCCAGAAGTGGATCGGCTCGCATGACGACTACATAGCTGTCGTATTCACCTTTTTCGACTTTGACGGGATTGTCCGTCACCGTCGAATCAGCGCCAACGGCCGGCACAAGACCGACCAGCATCATGGCAAAGGCGCTGAACAAGAACAATAAACGTCTCGACACGTTTTGACCCCTTTCCCCGGGTGGAACACCCGAGTATTTCCTTGTCCCGTGAGGGCTGGCAGCGACGAACCTCTCCCCTGGACCGCCGACGTGGTGGGACATGCCGCCCCGACGCACATAGCGACACTACACGCCTCGTCCCACCTGTGGGCCGCAAACCGCTGTTCGTGGCCGTTGACCACAGATCGCTCAGAACAGATCGCTCAGTCCAGCTTGGGGCGGAGGGGCGGGTGCCGGTGCGGAGGGGCCGGCGAGGGGCGGGCGTCGGCCGAGGCTTCGCACAGGAAGGGCTTGTGCCCCACGCCGCCGTGATAGGAATAGCTCTTCCCCTGGTGCACGAGGCGGATTCGGTAACCATTGATGAGCACCTGGATGTACCGCATGTCCGGCCGAGGGCAGCCGAGACTCCCGTCGCGCCAGGTCACTTCCTCGATCGACTGAAAAGTGATGTCGGTCGCAGGGACGCCGAGACGGTCTGCGAGGTCGCCGACGGCCTGTTCGACCGGACCGCGGTGCGGCCGTTGATCGTGCGGGCTTCGACGGTTGCCATCCACCCTCCCACGATACGCCCGGCTCGAGCCGAATAGTGAAGAGACTTCGGTACCATTTCGGGTATGAAGAACGACCTGAAGACCGTTGCCCTCCTTGGGTTCATGAGTGCCCTCGTCTGGTGGCTCGGGATGGCGCTGTACGGCGGCACCGGAGGGTTCTATGTCGGTCTGATGCTGGCAGCGGCCCTCAATCTGGTTGCCTACTTCTTCTCCGACAAGCTGGCTCTGGCCAGCACGCGAGCACGGCCGGTCACCGAGGAACAACTCCCTCAGGTGTATGCGATGGTGCGGGGCCTGGCCCATCGAGCCGATCTTCCGATGCCCCGTATCTACCTGATCGACGAGCCCCAGCCCAACGCCTTTGCGACCGGCCGCAATCCCAAACACGCCGTGGTGGCGGTGACGCGCGGAATCCTGCAGATGATGAGCCCCGCCGAGCTGGAAGCGGTTCTCGCCCACGAGCTCGGCCACGTCAAGAACCGAGACATTCTCATCTCGTCGATCGCCGCCATGCTGGCTGCGGCGCTCTCGATCTTGGCGAGGATGGCCCTCTGGGGCGGGCGGAGCAGGGACTCCCGCGGGAACCCTCTCGCCGGGATCATCGGCCTGGCCGGGATGCTGGTCGCCCCGCTCGCCGCCGTCCTGCTCCGGACTGCCATTTCCCGCGCCAGGGAGTTCGAGGCTGATGTGTCGGGGGCCGATCTCACCGGGCAGCCCCTGGCCCTGGCCTCTGCGCTCGCCAAGATCGGGCAGGCGTCGGGAAGGATCCCGATGAAGGTCAACCCGGCCGTGTCCCAGTTGTTCATTTCCGATCCGATGAAGGCTCTCCGGGCCCGGGACACCCTGGGTCGGATGTTCTCGACGCATCCGCCCGTGGAGGAGCGGATCGCCCGGCTTCAGGCCATGGCTGCGGCCAAGCGGTGATCCTCGACCCCGGACTGGCCAGCGGGATCGTAGGCGCCACCGGAGCGACGGTCCTGGCGTGGGGAGCCACGGTCAGCGCTCGTTCGGCGGGCGTGGGGCCGGAATGGGCGGTGGCGTTTCTCACCAGGTCGCGGCGAGTCTGGCTAGGTGTGGCGGGGCTGGGGCTCGTGACGTTCGTGGTGGTCGAGCCGCGCTGGCTGGGCTTGACGGTGATCTACATCGCCTGGGTGGCGCGCTGGGTGGCGGGGCGGGTCTCGACCGGCTTGACGGAGGCGCTGATGCTCGGTCCTTACCTGGCTCCGTCTCCTCAGCGACGCCTTTCGATCGTGTACCGGACGGTGCTGGGACTGGTCGTGGTTGCCGCGATGGTCGCGGCCATCGGCGTGCTCATGACTCGCCTACGCAGCGACCTGGCGGTCGTGGCGCTTGTTGTGGCGGCGCTCCTCGGAGGCCTGGCCTGGCGGCTGTGGCTGGTGGGCGTCGAAGGTGTGGGCGGGGCGCGCCCCACAGCCGGGGCGGTGAGCGATATCCACGATTAGGTGCGCGGCGCTGATCCGCTAATCTACCGTCGGCTCGATCCCGATCGGGTCCTGCCGGGATGCCCGAGCGGCCAAAGGGAGCAGACTGTAAATCTGCCGGCATTGCCTTCGGAGGTTCGAATCCTTCTCCCGGCACCGGGCTTCAGGCTCGGGACAACCCAGATGGACAGGCCCCCTTAGCTCAGTTGGTAGAGCGCATCCATGGTAAGGATGAGGTCTCCGGTTCAAA
>CBDUEV010000033.1:0-31576 GCA_965366365.1 uncultured Acidimicrobiia bacterium
CGATACCGGGTGCCTCGAGGTTGCCACTGATTCCCTCAACGCCTTCTCGAGCGGTCGAGAGCCCTTTTGCGATGGCTCCCCGCTCGATCAGCTCAGTAGCCTCCTCGAGGCGTTCCCCGGTGTGATCCCCGCCGATCCCCATCGTCGAGGCGATTGTCTCGTAGGCACGATCCAAGCCATAGAGGGCGTCGTCCGGAACCGCCGAATCAGCGGCCCAGGCGAGGCCCACATTCCCCGAGAGAAACGTCACGACGACGAACCCGCTAGTGGCGAGCCGCCTGCGCAGCACGGACACGGCGCTCTCTTTGCCGTGAAGCGCGGCGTTCACCGCTCGGGTTGTCGTCATGGACGGCACCGAATCGGCCAGCGATTCGGCATATGCTCTCAGCTCGTCCAGAGGTGCGTTGTGCATGGCTATGTCGTGTCCTCCGCCTCTACAGTTGCCGCACGCCCCCAGGCGTTACAGCAGTTCGAAGGTTTGCTTCCGCACGGTGGTGCGGTGGAGGACGTTCTGGTCGATGATCCGCCCCAGGCCGGGCCGGGTCGAAGGCTGTAGGGTTCCGTCGGTCACCTCCCAGGGTGGGGTGACGAGATCCTCGGAGAAATACCGGTCCGAGCCGGACAGGTCGGCTGGGTCGACGAAACCGGGCAGGCTGGCGAGCGCCACCGCATGGCCCCGGCCCACTCCGGTTTCGAGCATGCCTCCCACCCACGGCCGGATCCCATTCTCGACGCACAGGTCGTGGACGGCGATGGCTTCGGCCACGCCACCGAGGCGGGCTGCCTTGACGACGATCAGTCCGGCTGCTCCGAGTTCGATGGCCAGCCGGGCATCTTCCGCCGAGGAGATGGACTCGTCGAGACACACCGGGGTGTGAAGCGCGGCCGCCAGCCGTGCGTGGTCGGAGAGCGCCGGGGGCGGCAAGGGCTGCTCGAGGAAGTCGAGCTCGAACCGGTCCAGCGCCTTGAGATCGGCGCTCTGCTCGGCGCGATACGAACCGTTGGCGTCGGCGGCCAGGGGCAGGTTCGGCCAGTTCTTCCGGAGAGCCTCGATCGGTTGCGCGTCCCAGCCGGGTTGGATCTTGACCTTGATCCGGCGATACCCGGCACGGACATAGGCGTCCGCCTCGGCCATCAGCTCGTCGATGGTCGGTGAGAACCCCAGGACCGCCCCCACGGGTACCCGCCGGAGGGTGCCGCCGAGGAAAGTAGCCAAAGGGAGGCCGTCCCGGCGGGCGGCGAGGTCGACCAGTGCGGCGGCCAAACTCGCTCTGGCCATCGGTCCGGTGTCCGGTTCATCGATCTCGGAGTGGGTCTTGAGAGCTGGGACGAGGCGATTGGTCAAGTCCTCCCAGGCGGTCTGCGGCGTCTCGGGTGAGGAGTATTCGGTGACGTCGGCTCCGCACTCGCCCCAGCCTTCGACGCCGTCGGGGTCCTCCAGTCGCACCAACACGGCGCGACGATCCGTCATGGTTCCGTGGGCGGCCGCGAATGGCCTCACGAGCGGGAGGACCGCCTCGAATATCTCGGCGCTGGCCACTGCCGGTTGGGGCGCCCTCACAGGTGGTCGACGTAGAGGCTTTGGAGACTGTGACCGACCAGTCCCAAGCGGTCGCTGAGGCGGCTCTGAGCCAGGCCGATCCCGATCGGCTCCCACACCGACGTTGATTCCATCAGGAGCCAGCCGTCGACGGGCCGGCGATGGAGGTACACAGTCAGATCGGGGTTGGGGAACATCGTCTCGGAGCTGTGCGACCACCAGCTGAGGGCATTGCCGCAATCCGCCAGCGGTACCACCTGCTCGAGCGGGCTCGGGATGGTGCCGGCCACGGTGGGCACCGTGACTCTCATCCATGCGCTGGTCGGGCCGGGACCGGGGGCGTGCCCTTCCGGAAAGCGGGCCTCGACCGCCTGGGTGAAGATCACCTCATCGGAGACGAGAGGGAGAGCGTCGACGATGGGTCCGGTCGGTTGGTCGGGCGCCTCGAGAGTTGGGAGGTCGAGTTCGAGACCTTCGTGGCGGCGGATGTGGACGGCGGTGGCCGTGGCGAAGACCTGGTCGTCCACGAAGAGCGAGGCAGCCGTGTTCGTCACTCTCTTGCCGGGTCGGGTGACTCTGCCTTCCACCCGCATCGGGGCGTAGGGGATCGGCCTGAGGATCTCGACGGCGAGCCGTACGAGATCCATGTGATCGGGGGCGAGGTGCTCGAGGTGGCGAGCCATCAGCGCCGAGGGTGGACCCCCATGAAGACTGTCCAACGACCACGGACCTCGGCTGAGCAGCGTCGGGACGAACAGGTCGCCGTCGGGTTCGTAGAAGGCTTGGATCATGCGAAGATCATAGGGGCGCCTGCCAACCGGCCAAGCCGTGCGGCCGGACCCGTGGGACCAAATCACGCGGCCCTATCAACGGGGCCGATCCCAGGAAGCGGTCCGTGGCGCGGCGGCACCCCCGCCTCACTCGATCCAGCGAACCTGGGCGGTTTCCGGCCGCCGATCTCGTTGTGCCGAGCCGACAACGCGAGCGGCCGTCGGGCCTGGGTAGCCGATGGTCACCAGGCCGATGAAGGAGATGTCGTCGGTGAACCCCACGACCGATTTGACCTCCTGGACGGCGTGCACTCCGAGAAATCCGGCGACGAGGCCCTCGTCGACCGTGGCGAGCAGCATGGCCATGAGGGCCGCCCCTCCGTCGACCCACCAGTACGGGACGGGCCAAGCGATCTCTCCATCGGGTCCGAGCTTGTCCGGCTCTCGATAGCGAGCGTGGTAGTCGTCCTCCGACACGCCCAGAGCCACGAGGACGGGCGCCGCCCCGATCCAGGGTTCGAAGCCCTGAGCCACGTAGGCGGCCTCGTCGGCGAGATCGGCGATGGTGCGTCGGGTCTCTGGCTGGGTGACCACTGCCATCCGAACACCCTGCGAGAAGCCGGCGCTCGGCGCGCGGCGACCCGCCTCGAGAATCCTCTCGATCACCTCCCTGGCTACCGGTTGCCCGGAGTAGGAGCGCACCATCCTCCGTTGGCGAAGCACCTCGCGAAACTCCATGGTTGATCCTTTCAGCTGGGATACCGCCGGGCAGCCCGGAACGTGCCGATCGCCATCGCCGCCACGAAGAGCGTGAGGCTGATCGTGAAAGCCAGACGTTCGTTGCCTGTCCGCTCCAGGAACCGGAGGGTGGTCAGATTCGCAGCGATTCCGGCTGCCCCGAGGCCGAACAGCCACAGACGCGGAAAGCCGTGTTCGGTCACCAGACGGGATTCGTCGGTGGTCGTGGCCCACGCCACCAGGGCTGCTCCCAGGACCACCAAGAGCAGGCCGATGACCCAGAGAGGCGCGAACAGCATGCCGATCAACCCAGTCGCCATGGCGATGCCGACGAGCACGTCGCGCTGTGGACGGGAGGCGAGTTGGCCGGGAGAAGGTCGGGGTTCTTCGGTCACCTCGGTGAGCCTATCGCACCCGAAGTCGGGTCAGATGTGCTTCATGGCGTCGACCAGACCGGTCAGGGCGTTCTTGGCGTCGTCGAACAACATGAGGGTTCCGTCGAGGTAGAAGAGGGGATTGTCGATCCCGGCGAACCCCGGTGACAAGCTCCGTTTGATGACCACACACGTGGTGGCGAGGTCCACGTCGAGGATGGGCATTCCGTAGATCGGGCTGTCGGTGTCGCTGCGGGCGGATGGATTGACGACATCGTTGGCGCCCACCACCAGTGCAACATCGGTGTTGGTGAACTCCCGGTTGATGTCGTCGAGGTCGTACAGTTTGTCGTAGGGAATATCTGCTTCGGCGAGCAGCACGTTCATGTGCCCCGGCATGCGCCCGGCAACCGGGTGGATGGCGTAGCGAACGTCCACGCCGCGCCCCTCCAAGCCCTGGGCGAGGTCGCGCAGGGCGTGCTGAGCCTGGGCCACTGCCAGCCCGTATCCGGGTACCACGATGACCCGTCGGGCATAGGCGAGGGTGATGGCGACGTCGTCGGCGGTGGCGCTCTTCACCGGTTTGTCGCTCATCTCGCCTGCGCCCGCGCCTCCGCCACCGAAGGCGGAGAAGAGGACGCCGCTGAGTGTCCGGTTCATGGCCTTGACCATGATCGAGGTGAGGATGAGGCCGGAGGCGCCGACCAATGCGCCGCTGATGATGAGGACGTTGGAGTCGATGACGAATCCGGCTGCGGAGGCGGCGATTCCCGACAGTGAGTTGAGGAATGCGATGACCACAGGCATGTCGGCGCCCCCGATGGGGAGGACACGAGTGACGCCGAGAATCAGCGCGATGGCGGCGAGGAGCCAGAAGGCCGGGGTAGTGGTTTCCGCCATCACGACCAGGACACCCAGGACGATCGCCACGACAGCCAGCGCCCCGTCCACCACTCGCTGGCCGGTGTATCCGATCTGACTGCCGGAGATGAGCCCTTGCAGCTTGGCGAAGGCAACGAAGCTGCCCGACAGGGTGACGGCGCCGATCGCCGTGGAGGCCACGATCGTCACCGCCGTCTCGACATCGGGCGCTCCGGTGCGGAGATACTCGGCGGATGCGACGAACGCCGAGGCACCGCCTCCGAAACCGTTGAAGGCTGCCACCAGCTGTGGCATATCGGTCATTTCGACGCGCCGGGCCAGAACGGCCCCGGCCGCGCTCCCCACCACCAACCCGGCGGCGATGGTGCCGAACGAGACGATCGATTGGTCGAGGAGGGTCACGACGACGGCGATCGCCATCCCGAGACTGGCCGCTTGGTTCCCGGATCGGGCAGTGGCGGGAGAGGAGAGGCGTTTGAGTCCGATGATGAAGAGAACGGCCGCCACCAGGTAGGCGAGCTCTGCGGCGATCTCGTTCATGATCGGTCTTTGCGCTTGAACATCTCGAGCATCCGGTCCGTCACCAGGAAACCGCCAACGACATTGATCGCTGCGAACGTCACCGCCACGAATCCGAATATGGCCGCCACCGCCCCGTCGCTCCGGCCTGCCACGATGATCGCCGCCACGATGGTGATGCCCGAGATGGCGTTCGATCCCGACATGAGGGGGGTATGCAAGGTGGGAGGGACCTTGGTGATCATCTCGAAGCCCACGAAGGCGGCGAGGACGAACACGGTGAGTGCGATGACCAGTGTCATGGGGCCTCCAGCATGGCATTGACGCGATCGTTGACGATCTTGCCGGCGTGGGTGACGGTACAGCCGGCAATGATGTCGTCGTCGAAGTCGAGGGTGTCCGAGCTGGTCACCAGGGTGATCAGATTGAGGCTGTTCCTGGCGAACATGCGGCTGGCGTCGGCGGCTACGCCGCTCACCATATCGGTTGGTCCCAGGACGGTCACCCCGGCCTCGGAGACCACCTCGTCGGGACGGGTGAGCTCGCAGTTCCCTCCGGTGGAGGCGGCCAGGTCGACGATCACCGACCCTGGGCGCATCGCCGTCACCATCTCAGCCGTCACCAGGAGCGGCGCGGGCCGTCCGGGAATCTGAGCAGTGGCGATGACGACATCCGCGTCCGCCACGTGCGGCGCCAACCCGGCCAGGATGAGATCCTGGTCGGAGGCGGTGACCTCCCTGGCGTACCCGCCGGTGGCCTTCTCGTCCTGGCGGTCGATGCTGACGTCCACGAAGGTGGCACCGAGACTCTCGACCTGCTCGGCAGCGGCCGAGCGAACATCGAAGGCCGACACCACCGCGCCGAGACGGCGTGCGGTGGCCACTGCCTGGAGGCCCGCGACGCCGGCGCCCAGGATCAGGACGCGTGCGGGGGCGATGGTTCCCGCCGCCGTGGTCATCATCGGGAAGAGCTTGGGGAGGTGCGTGGCTGCGGTGAGGGCCGCTTGATAGCCGGCTGCCGTCGCCTGTGAGGACAACACGTCCATGGCTTGGGCGCGGGTCGTGCGGGGCAACGTTTCGAAGGCCAGTGCCGACACCCCGGTGTCGGCCAGACGCGCAATTCCCCCCGGGTCGTCGAGGGGCCTGAGGAGGCCGATGAGGATTCCGCCCGATTGCAGGTATGCTCTTTGCGATGCGTCCGGTGGCCCGACCGTTACCACAAGATCAGCTCCCCAGGCGTCCGCGGCCGTACCGAGGGTCGCCCCCGCCTGGCGGTAGGCCGAATCCAGGAACCCGGCGGCTCGCCCGGCGTCGGACTCGATGACGACGTCGAGGGACTGGTCGGCCAGACGCTGCACGATGTCGGGGGTGAGCGAAACTCGGCGCTCCAGTGGCGCGGTGAGGTTGGGAACTCCGATCTTCATCGTGTGCAACCTAACTGCTCGAGGCGATCACAAGGGGGGTCTCTTTGGCCCTTTCCAGGGGGTCTGGTCGACCCTACGACGAGGATACGGAGTAGAGCGATGATCGCCAACTCAGGAGAGTCCGAGGGCATCCACGCCGACGGCCCGCAGTGGTCGGCGTTGTGGACCCGCGGTGACGGCTGCGCGGAACTCGCCACCCTGTTGGACCCGGAGGCCGGCCGAGTCCAGGGCGATCTCCGGGAGGCGTGCATTTCTGCCCGCGCTTCCGTGCTCGTCACCAGGAAGCTCTCCTCGGGTCTGGATCTGACCAACGTTGCCGTACCGCACGATCTTGAGATCGGTTCGGTCAAGGCCGTGGCGGCGCTGGTCGCCGGTGGAGCCAACTCGCTGCTGGCCGCCCAGGTGGCCGCCACGCTGGCCGAGGCGCTTGGAGTTCCCGGTCGCATGCTGTCTGCATATGCCGACGATGCGAGCCAGCCCGAAGCGCTCACGGTTGTCGAGCGGCTGTTCGTGGAGGTTCCGACCCTCGAATACCGGGCGGTGCTGGCCGATCCACCAGCGGAACTCGTCGCGCAGATGCGCGAAGACGAGTTGATGGTGGTCGGAGCTCCCGCCGGGTCGTGGCTGCAACGGCAGTTCTTCGGCCAGGGAGCCCGCCTCGTCTCTCATGCGCCGGCCGGAGCCGTGGTGGTCCAGGCAGCGCCGGAGCGGGTGTTTCGCCACATGGTCGAACCGCACTACGTCAGTCGCCACCTCGGAGCGGGCGATGCACTCCGGCTCCATCCTGTCGGACTGGTTGCGGTGGTCGAGAATCGCAGGTTGGTGGGAGTCGCCACGCGGACCAGTTTGGCGATGGCGGGGGATGGGCCCTCGGTCGAGACATGCATGGACGAACCGATCTCGGTAGATGTGGCAGACGTCGTCGAGGAGGCATGGGCCCTGTCGCGCCAGCGCGGCAACGTCCCGATTCCGGTGACCGACAGCCAAGGGCTTCTGGTCGGGATGGTGGAACCTCCCGAGCTTTGACCGGCGTGATCGGTACGATGGCGCCCATGGGGTCGATGGTGATCGACACAGTGCTGTTCGATGGTGACGACACTCTGTGGGATTTCGACAACTCGATGAGACAGGCGCTCCAGTTCGTTCTGGAAGAGCTGTGGAGTCGGCGCCCGGCCACCGTTGCCGCCGGTCTCGACGTCGACCGTCTCGTTCGTCTGAGGGATCGCGTCGCCTCCGAACTCGAGGGACGGGTGCTCGACCTACGCATGGTTCGCCTGGCTGCCTTCGAGCGGACCCTCGAGGAAATCGGCCACCCCGACCCACGCCTGGCGGCCGACCTGACCAGCTCCTATCTTTCCCACCGGAGCCGCCTGATGACGGAGCTCGATGGAGCCCGGGCCACCCTCGAAGCCCTGCACGGCAACTACAAACTCGGCCTCGTCACCAACGGAAACATGGATCCCAGTCGGTTTGGCTTCGACCGATTCTTCGACGTGACCGTCACAGCTGCTTCCGCCGGTGTCGCCAAACCCGATCCCCGGATATTCGGGCGAGCTCTGGCCGCCCTCGACTCCGTCCCGGGCCGTTCCGCCCATGTGGGCGATTCCCTCGAGCACGACGTTGCCGGAGCGCGGGCGGCGGGCATGGTGTCCGTGTGGTTGAACCCGGACTCCCCGGAGCTCGCGCCAGATCCTGCTCCCGATTTCGTGGTGAGAACCCATGGTGAGATAGCCGAGCTGTTCGCCGGCCGTCTGTCCGCGCCGGTCTGAGGCGCTCACCCGGCGAGGGTCCGTGGTCGATCGATCAGCCCACTTGGTCCCGACACCTTCGCCAAGTCCCCGATCGGCAACGGCGGCCATCCAGCGACACCGCTGGATTCGTATCAGAGACATGTCGGTTCATTCACTCATCGGGTTGCCGCCGCACCGTGTCGATCGGCCCGTCATGCGCCAGCGGTGGCAAGACCTCGCCTACCTGCACTGGCGCTATGACGCCGCCGAAGTGCAACGCCAGCTTCCTCAGGGCCTTCAGGTCGATACGTTCGACGGCTCTGCGTGGGTTGGTCTCGTGCCCTTCCACATGAAGGGCATCGCCGGTGGTGCCCGATGGCCGGCCGTTCCCTACCTGGGAAGCTTTCCCGAGACAAACGTCCGCACCTATGTCACTGGCCCCGACGGCCCCGGTGTCTGGTTCAACTCGCTCGACATCAGCCGGTTGTTGCCGGTGGCAGTGGCTCGCGCCACCTACCGTCTGCCCTACATGTTCTCGAAGATGGACATAGACCGAGATGGTGCCATGGTGTCGTACCGCACCCGGCGCCGCTGGCCCCATCGGCGCCACCCCGAGTCGCTCGTCCGTCTGCGGGTGGCCGATCGGATCATCCGGCCCACCGAGCTCGAGCACTTCCTCACCGCTCGTTGGAGGCTCTATACGCTCCTCGGCAAGAGACTCACGGTGGCTCGGGTCGAGCACGATCCGTGGCCGCTCCACAGGGCCACGCTCCAGGAGCTGTCCGACGAGTTGGTGGAGGCGGCCGGATACTCTGCACCCCTCGATCCACCCCATGTCTTGTTCTCGCCCGGCGTCGGAGTGCGGATCGATCTGCCACGCACCGTGGCATGAGCCTTCTGCCGGGGCCACCGCTCGAACGCCCCGATGTGGTCGAGTGGGTGGGAGGTCATCTGGGTGGTCTGTTCACGGACGAGCCGGCTGCCTCTCGACGGTTTGTGGGCGGTCAGACGGCGGCCGAGGCGACGCTTTCCTGCTTCGACGTGACCGGCTATGCATCGACTCGCAACGAGGTGTGGCCCCCTGAACGTAGAGGGGCGTCGGCGTTGTCACCGTACATCCGTCACGGGCTGCTCCAGCTGTCACGAGTGTGGGAAAGGGCGTCAGACGGACCCGGTCGAGACGTGAGGAAGTTCCGCGACGAGCTCCTGTGGCAGGAGTTCTCCCGCCATCTGTATTCACGGATGGGAGTGGCCACTCGGCGCGCCCTCCGATACGAGCACCATGAGGTGGCCCGACGCGGTGATCCGTGGCCGAGCGACATGGCCTGTATGGATCTCACGATCTCGGAGCTCGAAACCGACGGATGGCTCGTCAACCAGACTCGGATGTGGTTGGCGTCCCAATGGGCGGTCCGCCACCGGGCTGCCTGGCGGCGCGGCGAGGACCACTTCTTCAGGCACCTCCTCGACGGATCGCGGGCCGCCAACCGGGTCGGCTGGCAATGGACGGCCGGCCTGCTGACCGGAAAGGAGTACGGGTTCTCGCGATGGCAGGTCGAGAAGCGAGCGCCGGGGTTGTGTGAGACGTGCGAGCTGGCCGCCGACTGCCCCATTCAGGATTGGCCGGACGCCCGCGATCGGTTGCCGGTAGAGCCCGACCCACGGCTGCACGCAGATCCCGATCTCGGCGCAACGGCAGGACCGACCGAGGTGACCGCCCGTGCGACGCCTGAGGCGGTGTGGCTCACCGCAGAATCGCTGGGCGACGACGATCCGGCCCTGGCCGCCCGGCCCGACCTCCCTGCGGTGTTCGTGTTCGACGAGCCACTCCTCGGCCGCCTCCAGCTGTCGAGCAAGCGGCTCGTCTTCCTGGCCGAGTGCCTTGCCGATCTCGCTGAGCGGAGAACGGTCGAGGTTCACCTCGGTGATCCCATCGACGTGCTCGAAGGACGTCCGGTTGCCACCACCTTCGCGCCGGTGCCGGGCTGGAAACGGCGGGCCACCGTCATCGAGCCCGTGGAGATCCATCCCTGGCCATGGTTGCGGCGACCCCGCGGAGGGCCCGTGCACAGTTTCAGTGCCTGGCGGAAGCTGTCTGCGCCCCGCTAGCCGGGGGACGACACTTCCAACAGCACCATCACCGCCACCAGCGCCCCCCGGACGGTCCAGCCGATCGTCCGCCACCAGTTGGATGTCACCAGCCGGTCGACGAGCGCACGGTCGTATCCCACGGCCAGCCGTCCGTGCGTCGGCGCCTGGACCAGGCCGGTCATGATCCAGATCCCCGCCAGGAGAGCCCCCGCCCCCAGGACGAGCTCCAGTCCGACCGACTCCGGTCGAACGAAGACGAGGGCGGCGGCAGTAGTCATCTCCGTGACGGCGGGCAGCGCAAGCACTGCTCCCATTCGTCGGGTGTGTGCGCGCTCGTAGTCGAGGAACGACGCTTCGCCCACCATCCGAAACAGTGGGTAATGCACGACCTGGATCACCCAGATCAGGCCGACCATGAACCACGTGGCGGCGGCGTGAACGAGCAGCAGCGTCACGGACTGAAGTCTGTGGCCGCCAGTTCCCGCTCGCCGGCGACGAGCCCCTCGACGATCACCTGAGCTACATGCGCCGGGGACATGCCTTCGGCCATGGCGAGGGTTTCACCGGCGATGGGGCGGTCGGCCAGGCCGGTCTCTGTGTGGCCGGGCCGGGCGTCGAGCACGTGGACCCCTTCACGGCGCAACTCTCGCGACAGTGCTCTCGAGGCGGCACTCAGTCCGGCCTTGACAGCCGAGTAGGCGGCCATCCCCGCCATGGGTTGCTCGGCCACGACTCCGGTGATGTTGACGAAGAACCCGCTGGTCATGTGGGGCAGGGCCGCTCGCATGACTCGGAGCGGACCTGCGAAGTCCACTGCGATCAGCCGGTCGAGTGTCTCATCGGTCAGCTGGGCGAGGGGACCGAAGG
Organism: uncultured Acidimicrobiia bacterium; assembly: GCA_965366365.1. GTDB lineage: Bacteria > Actinomycetota > Acidimicrobiia > Spongiisociales > JAENVV01 > CBDUEV01. The sequence goes on from CBDUEV010000033.1 coordinate 10,935, forward strand.
CCACGACTCCGGCGGCGTTGATCACACCGTCGAGGCCGCCGAGGCGTTCGAGAGCGGCCTGGACCACTGCTGCGGCATCTCCTGGCCGGGCCAGGTCGAAGACCGCGTTGGCGGCAGCCCCCAACTCCTCGGATCGGGCCGCAACCTTGGGTGCACTGTGTCCCGCCACCATCACAGACGCGCCGCGGTGCTGCAGCAGCGATGTCAGATGGCCACCCAAGACGCCGCTGCCGCCGAGGACGAGGATGCGTTTGCCGGTGAGGTCGATCTTCATGATTCTTCTACGGATCACATCCGCCGGTGAGATGACTCACAGGTCGCCGGCGACGAATCGTTCGATCACGACCCTTGCTCGCCGGCGGACGTCGTCGAGATCGCCAAGCCGATCCAGCGTGCCGTACTGGCGAGCGACCCGATGGTTGCCACCCAGGACATCACGATGGCGGTCGAGGAAGTCCCAGTAGAGGGTCGTGAATGGACAGGCCTCCTCGCCTGTCCGCTTCCTCGGGTCGAACCGGCAGTCCCCGCAGTAATTGCTCATGCGGTTGATGTAGGCCCCGCCTGACACGTAGGGCTTCGTGGACATGGCCCCGCCATCGGCCCACATCCCCATGCCGTAGACGTTGGGGCCCATCACCCAATTCGTGCCGTCCACGTACCGTTCGCGCATCCAGTCGTGCACGGCCTGCGGTTCGACTCCGATGAGGTTGGCGATGTTGGAGAGCACCATGAGCCGGGGGATGTGGTGAACCCACCCACGTTCGTCGAGGTCGTCGAGCACCCCCTGGACGCAGGCCATGTCGGTTCTGGCGGTACCCACGAACGCCGCCGGAAGCGGGTGATCGTTCCCCAACACGTTCTCGCTGGGCTGGTCCGGCCGGAGCCAGTAGATGCCCCAGACGTACTCGCGCCACCCGATGATCTGACGAATGAACCCCTCCGCCGAGGCGATCGGCACCCGACCGGCCCGGTACCGATCTTCGACGGCGTCGCAGACCTCGCCCGGCAGCAGCAGTCCGGCGTTGAGGTAAGGGCTCAGCAGGCTGTGAGCGAGGTGCCAGTTGTCGGACAGCATGGCGTCCTCATGCGGTCCGAAGGAGCCCAGCACCTCGTCGACGAAGTGGCGCAGGCGGGCGAGCGCCGACCGACGGGTGGTTGCCCACCAGCCGACCGGCTCGGCACCTGGCGCGTCGTCGGGTGCCTCCGTCATCACCTCGAGATCCAACGCGTCGAGCCGCGAGCGTTGCGGCGGTGGCCAGGGCCGCTCGTCCGCAGGGGGTGGTTGGCGGTTCTCGACGTCGTAGTTCCAGCGGCCCCCGGCGGGCTGGTCGCCGTCCATGAGATAGCCGAGCCGGCGGCGCTGGTGGCGGTAGAAATCCTCGAGTCGGAGATTCTGTCGCCCCGCTGCCCACTCCGCAAAGTCCTCCGGGTGGGTCAGGAACTGGTCCGATCGAATCACATCGACGTCGTGTGACTCGGCCAGGGCTCGCATGGAGCGGCTGTTGGGCTCGGTCGCCACGACGGAGCGATTCGGGTGCCGGGCGCGGTGGGATTCCAGTCCGGCGGTGTATGACGCAGCTTTCTGGTAGTCGACGTCGAAGCCCGCCGACTCCAGCTCAGCCGAGAAGTTGCGCATGGCGGCCAGGACGAAGTGCCGTCGCTGGCGATGGAAGGGACGGGCCAGTGTGGCCTCGCTCTCGATCATCAGGACCGTGTCGCGCCGGCGATCAGCATGCGCGAGCGCACCGATGGAGCGATTCAACTGGTCGCCAAGGACCCAGATGGTGCGGCCCGTCATGCGAAGCGCCGGCCCGGACGCCGGTGAAACGTGTTCCGGCGATTGCACCGGACCGGGCACCGCCAACACATGGCAGAGGACATCGCAGGGCGGGGAGGACGAAAGGCTGTCACCGTTGCGCCCATCTTACGAGCAGACCGGCTGCCTCGTGATCCACGAAGCCCTGCGGTTCGGCGCCGCTGCGGCGCTGGGTTTCGTGGGCACCTAGGGTGGTCTCCAACCTCAGGAAGGCCTCCTCGTGTCGGACGTCATGATCCGTCTGGACAACATCACGAAAACGTTCCCCGGCATGGAGCGCCCGGCGGTCGAGAATCTCACGCTGGAGATCCCCCGCGGGGAGATCGTCATGCTGGTGGGGCCGTCGGGCTGCGGCAAGACCACCACCCTGAAGATGATCAATCGTCTCATCGAACCGACCGACGGCCGGCTGATCGTGGATGGGGTGGACGTCACCCACACCGAGGCGCATGAACTGCGCCGGTCGATCGGCTATGTCATCCAACAGGTCGGGCTCTTTCCGCACCGCACGATCGCCGAGAACATCGGTACCGTGCCGCGCCTGCTGGGATGGGACAACGATCGAATCGAAGCCCGGGTCGGCGAGCTGCTCGGACTCGTGGAACTCGAGGTGGAGATGCTGGATCGGTTCCCGGCCGAGCTGTCCGGTGGCCAACGTCAGCGGGTGGGGGTCGCCCGTGCCTTGGCGGCGGATCCGCCCGTCCTGCTCATGGACGAGCCGTTCGGCGCCGTCGACCCCATCGTCAGGGGCAGGCTGCAAGCAGAACTGATGGACCTGCAGGCCAAGGTGGAGAAGACCATCGTGTTCGTCACGCACGACATCGATGAGGCCATTCGGCTGGGAGACCAGCTCGTCATTCTCAACGTCGGCGGTGTGCTGGAACAGCAGGGCAAGCCGGCGGAGATCCTGCGGGACCCGGCCAATGCCTTTGTCGAGGAGTTCCTGGGCGGGGAGCGAGGTTTGAAGCGGCTGGCCCTGGTGCCCATCGGTGACATGGGCCTCGACCACGGTCCGATGGTGGAGGCGGGATCGCCGGCCGCCGAGGCGCGCCGGGTGACGGAGCAATACGGCCTGGATTGGTTTGGCGTGGTCCAGGAGGGTCGCCTCCTCGGATGGATGTGGGCGGACGAACTCGACGACCACGCCGTCCCAACCGGAGGCCTACGTCCTTTCCGCGTTCTGCTCAACCCGCAGAGCACGTTGCGGGAGGCTCTCGACCAGGTGGTCACCTCCCACACCCAGACCGCGGTGGTCACCGACGGCGAGCGATACCTGGGTGCCCTCGACCTGTCCCAGATCGCCAGTCAGATCGTGGCGTGATGGGGGCGCTCGCGCTGCAGACGGAGCGGGATGGGTCGTTCCGTTGGGACTGGGTAGGTCGCAACCTCGACGAGATCTGGGATCGACTCATCGAACACCTCGTTCTCACCGGGATAGCCATCGGTATCGGACTGGTGATCTCGATCGCCCTGGCTGCGGTGGCGTTGCGGTGGAGACGGCTCTATGCGCCCCTCACCGGATTCGCCAGCCTGCTCTACACCATTCCCAGTCTCGCCCTCTTCGCCATACTGGTGCCCTTCACCGGCCTCCTCAGCCTGACCACACCGGAGATCGCACTCGTCAGCTACACCCTGCTCATCCTGTTGCGCAACATCGTGACCGGGATCGACGGTGTCCCTGCCGAAGTCAAGGAGGCCGCCACGGCCATGGGCTACCGACGGGTTCGCCTGTTCTTCGAGATCGAACTCCCTCTGGCCCTGCCGGTCATCATCGCCGGTCTCCGCATCGCCACGGTCACCGTGGTCGGCTTGGTCACGGTGACCGTGATCCTCGGCCGGGGCGGGCTCGGCTTCTTCATTCTCGACGGCTTCCGGAAGTCGATTCCCTTCGCCACCGAGATCATCGTCGGTGTCGTGCTGTCGGTTCTCCTCGCGGCCCTCCTCGATGTGTTGCTGATGGTGGCAGGCCGATTGCTGGCTCCTTGGAGCAAGAGGGTGGCGGCCTGATGGAAGGCCTCTCCGAACTCATCGATTGGTTCGCCGATCCTGCAATCTGGCAAGGGGACAACGGGATCCCCCAGCGCACCTTCGAACACGCATGGATCGCCATCGTGTCAACCGTGGCGGCCGGCCTCGTGGCCGGCCCGGCGGCACTGCTGCTCGCCCACTACCGGAAAGCGGAATTCGTCGCCAACGCCGTCGTCAATATCGGGAGGGCCGTCCCGTCGTTCGGCATCATCGTCATCTCTGCCCTGGTGTTCGTGCAGCGAGGCGTCAGCCTGCGCTTCTGGCCGCTCATCGTGGCGTTGTTCTTCCTGGCCATTCCCCCGATCTTCACCAACACCTATGCGGGCGTGGTGACCGTGCCTGCCGCCACCGTGGAGGCGGCGCGCGGCATGGGCCTCACCGAACGCCAGGTGCTGCTCGGAGTGGAACTCCCGATTGCCGCTCCGGTCGTCATCGCCGGGGTTCGGGTGGCCTTCGTGCAGGTGCTGGCCACGGTCGCCCTGGGCGCCATCATCTCATCAGGCGGCGGGCTTGGACAGTACGTCATGCGCGGGTTCGCGCAGGGCGTGGGCGGGTACGTCCAGGTGGTGGCGGGTGCACTTCTCGTGGCAGGTATTACCCTGATCGGCGATCAGGCGTTTGCGTTGCTCGAACGGAAGGTGCTCCCCGAAGGGGTGCGCCGACTCGCAGGCGACGCCGCTCGGACGACGAAAGAGAAGATGTCGGCTGTGTGAAAGACGGCCGAAGATGGGAATCTTCGGCCGGGGAGAGAGAGTTCCCCACCAGTGAGCGTCACGAGGGTCTCCCTCACGATCGCAACCAAACCCAACAGAAAGGTATACCCATGCGGAAACACAACCGCGCCCGTGTCTTCGGGGCGGCTCTCGCTGTCATGGTCCTGGCCCTCGTGGCCTGCGGCGACGGAGAGTCGGGTGGAGACACCAAAGACGGTCCCACGGTGACAGTGGCATCGTTCGGATTCCCCGAGAGTGTGATCCTGGCCGAGATCTATGCCCAAGCCCTCGAGGCTGAGGGCTACCCGGTCGAGAAGGCACTCAACCTCGGATCCCGAGAAGTCATCTTTCCGTCCCTCGAGTCGGGCGAGGTGAACTTCCTCCCCGAATACGTGGGCTCATCGCTGGCGGTTGGTTTCGGCCTGCCGGGCGAGAGCGACACCGATGCAGGCGTAGCCGCCCTGCGTACGGCGTTCGCCGACAAAGACATCACCGTGCTCGAGGCGGCTCCCGGCGAGGACAAGAACGTCTTCGTGGTGACCCAGGCATTCGCCGACGAGAACAACCTCACCACCGTGGGCGACCTCGCCAACGTCGATGGTGCGGTATTCGGCGGACCACCCGAATGCGAGCAGCGGGAGACCTGTTACCTCGGGCTCAAGGAGCAGTACGGCTTGGACGGTTTGGCGTTCGAGAGCATTGCCGAAGGCTCGGCCCGGGTGGCGGCACTCGAGAGTGGCCAGATCCAGGTGAGCCTGCTCTTCTCGACCCAGCCAATCATCGTCGAGAAAGGCTTTGTGGCGCTCGAGGAGACCGAGGGCATCATCGCCGCCGAGAACATCGTCCCGGTGGTCAGCGACGAGGTTGCCGATGCGTACGGCGACGACTTCGCCTCGCTGATCAACTCGGTCAGCGCCAAGATCACCACGGAAGAGCTCCTCTCGCTCAACGGCAAGGTGGAGATCGACGCCCAAGACGAGGAGACCGTGGCCACCGAGTGGCTCGTGGCGAACGGATTCCTGGACGGATAGAGCGGTCTGTCGAAGCGAACGAGAGGGAGCCCCACAGCGGGGCTCCCTCCTTTCGTGCGGAACCGTTTCTGCCCGTCGGGCGCCCCGGCCCGGCAATCGGCGGCCCGTCGACCTTGGTAGCCTGTTCCGGGTTCTTGTCTCTGGAGGTTCGATCGTGAGTGCTGCGTACGGCTACTACCGCTTCCCGGCGGTGGGAGCCAACGAAATCCTGTTCGTCTCCGAGGACGATCTTTGGTCTGTCCCGGTCGACGGCGGGGTGGCGCACCGACTCACCTCGAACCCTGGCACGGCGAGCTTTCCGGTGGTATCGCCCGACGGAAAGCGCGTCGCCTTCACGAGTCGCGACGAGGGTCAGGCCGACATTTACGTCATGGACACCGATGGCGGGCCGGCACGGCGAATCACCTTCATGGGCGCCAACACGGTGGTGGCCGGTTGGGAGCCGGACGGACACAGCGTGGTGGTAGCGACCGACTGGCAACAGCCGTTCGTGGGTGTGCAGCACCTGCACCGCGTCCCCACCGATGGTGGGCCGTCCACACCGCTCGGACTCGGGCCGGCTCGCACGGTGGTCCGGCAACCCAACGGGCGGGGAATGGTGCTGAGCCGCATGGGACGGGAAGCGGCCCAGTGGAAGCGTTACCGAGGGGGCCGGGCAGGCACCCTGTGGATCGATCGAACCGGGAGCGGCGACTTCGTCGAACTCATCAAGCTCGACGGCTATCTCTCCAACCCCATGTGGATCGGTCGTCGGATCTACTTCCTCTCCGATCACGAGGGCCATGGCAATATCTACTCGTGTACCCCGACCGGCCGAAACCTCGCCCGGCACACCCACCACGATCACTTCTACGCACGATGGCCGGCCACCAATGGTTCGGTGATCGTCTATCACGCCGGCGGCGACCTTTGGTCGTACGACGTGGCAGCCGATCAGAGCCGGCTGCTCGACGTACGGGTCCCGAGCGCCCGACCCCAGAGAAACCGGCGTTTCCAGGTGCCGGGCAAGCATCTCGAATCGGTCGAACTGCACCCTCAGGGTCATTCGGTGGCGGTGGTCGCGCGCGGTGCCGCAGTGACCATGCCGTTGTGGGAGGGAGCACCTCTCCGGCTCGGTGCCCCTTCGGTGGCACGCTCCCGTCTCGCCGCATGGGTGTCGGACGGAAAACGAATCGTGATGGTCTCCGACGACGAAGGAGAGGAATCTCTTGTCGTCCGCCTCGGAGACGGCCGTGACGACGGACGACGCGTGCGAGGCGATTTCGGGAGGATTCGCGACCTGGCGCCCTCGCCGGCCGGCGCCGACCGGGTGCTGCTCACCAACCACCGTCACGAGGTGCTGCTCGTCAACCTGACGACCGAGAAGACCCGACTCGTCCACCACAGTCCCCATTCGTGGATCCACGGCACGGCGTGGTCACCGGACGGCCGCTGGGTGGCGTTTGGGGCGTCGATGACCGAATCGACGTCGTCGATTCTGCTGTTCGACACGCGCACCGGCCGCAAGCATCAAGTCACCGGGTCCGACTTCACCGACTACGACCCGTCGTTCGACCCCGGCGGCAAGTATCTCTACTTCTTGTCGAACCGTACATACGACCCGGTCCCGGATTCGGTCTTCCACGACTACGCCTTCCCCCGGTCCACGCGACCTTTCTTGGTAGTGCTCGATTCCGCCACGCCATCGCCGTTCGCCGGCGAGCTGCGGTCTCCGCGTCCTCCCGGAGCGCCCGCCGCCGACCCGGCAGGGGACAACCGGAACGCCGCCGGCAAAGGAGAGCAGAAAAGGCCGACTACCCCAGAGCCGGTGACGATCACATTCGCCGGCCTGCCCGACCGTGTCTTGGCCGTACCGGTTCCTCACGGGCGGTACGGGCGGGTGATCGGGGCGGCAGGCAGGATCTTCTTTTCTTCGTATCCACTCAAAGGGGCGGCCACCAAGTCGCCCGCCCGCCCGACCGGCAAACTGGAGGTCTGGGATTTCGCCGCCGAGAAGGTGGAAACCGTCGGCGAGGGGATCAGCGATTTCACGGTGTCCGCCGACGGGAAGGTGCTCGCTGCCCTGGTCGGCAAGAAGCTACGGGTGATCGGGGCGGCCGGGAAGTTCCAGGAGAAGAACGGTTCGGAAGCTCCGGGGCGCGAGACAGGTTGGGTCGATCTGGATCGGATCCGCCTCGAGGTCAATCCTCCGGCCGAATGGTCCCAAATGTTCTCCGAAGCATGGCGCCTTCAACGCGACTACTTCTGGCGCGACGACATGGCTCAGATCGACTGGAAAGAGGTGCATGCCAGGTATCAGCCCCTGGTGGACCGGGTGGCGAGTCGGGCGGAGTTCTCGGACCTCGTCTGGGAGATGCAAGGGGAACTCGGCACCTCCCATGCCTACGAGATGGGCGGCGACTACCGGCCAGAACCCAACTGGCGCCAGGGAGCACTCGGAGCCGATCTGAGACGCGACGGCCGCGGGGTGTGGAAAGTGGCCGACATCCCGCGCGGCGACCCATGGGACCCGAAAGCCTCGTCGCCTCTCACCGTTCCCGGGGTGGACATCAGAGAAGGCGACCGGATCGTGGCGGTCGACGGCCACCCTGTCGGGCGGGCGGTGAGCCCCTACCAGGCGCTCGCCGACCGTGCCGACCGCGCCGTCGTCCTCACCGTGAAGAGGGGGCGCACCAAGGAGAGGGACGTCGTGGTCAAGACTCTTGGTGACCAGACCCCGCTTCGATACCGCGATTGGGTGGAGAAGAACCGGTCCCACGTCCACGCCGCCTCGGACAACAGGGCCGGGTACATCCACATCCCGGACATGGGGGCATGGGGATTCTCCGAGTTCCATCGATACTGGACGGCGGAGATGAACTACGACGGACTCGTCATCGATGTTCGCTTCAATCGAGGCGGGAACGTCTCCCAGCTGTTGCTCCAGAAGCTCCTCAGGAAGCGCCTCGGGTACCGGGTGACCCGTTGGAACGAGCCGGCTTCGTTCCCCTACGACTCTCCAAAGGGCCCCATGGTGGCGCTCACCAACGAATACTGCGGCTCCGACGGCGACATCTTTTCGCATACCTTCAAGTTGCACGGACTCGGCAAACTGGTCGGGACGCGCACCTGGGGCGGTGTCACCGGAATCTGGCCGCAACAGGCTCTGGTGGACGGCACCGTGACGACCCAGCCGGAGTACGGAACCTGGTTCATGGACGTCGGGTACGCAGTCGAGAATTACGGCACGGATCCGGACATTGAGGTCATCATCACCCCGCAGGACTACCGGGCCGGTCGGGATCCTCAGATGGAGCGCGGCTTGTCCGAACTGTTGGAGGCGATCGCCGCCGCCGAACCTCTCCAGCCGGACTTCGGACCGCACCCCTCGATGAAGGCCCCGCGCCTTCCCAAGCACTGATTCCGGGGCGGTCACGGCCGATCCCCGCTGCGGTAGGCGGCTCGGTTCGGGCCTTGCTCGCGGGCGTGCGTAGACTCTCTGACACAGCAGAAAAGGGGAACTCCACAGCATGCTCACAGAACCCATGACGGCGGCCGCCCGCGCGGTGAACGCCACCAAGATCTACGGCGAGGGCAGCACCGCCGTCACCGCCCTCGACAACGTCACCCTCGACATCGAAAAAGGTAGATACACCGCCATCATGGGCCCGTCGGGCTCCGGGAAATCGACCCTCATGCACTGTCTGGCGGGCCTCGACGACCTCACCTCGGGCTCGGCCATGCTGGGTGACATCGACCTCGGGCACCTGACCGACAGGGAACTGACCGAGCTGCGCCGAGACAAGATCGGTTTCGTGTTCCAGTCGTTCAATCTCATTCCCACGCTCACCGCCGCCGAAAACATCGTCCTGCCGATCACCATCGCCGGTGAGACACCCGACCAGGCCTGGGTCGATCAGGTGGTGGAGATTCTCAACCTCGGCGACCGGCTCACGCATCGACCCACCGAGATGTCCGGCGGCCAGCAACAGCGGGTGGCCGCTGCCCGCGCTCTGGCGAGCCGGCCCGAGATCATCTTCGGGGACGAGCCGTCCGGAAACCTGGATTCGAAGTCGGCCGGAGAACTCCTCTCGTTCTTGCGCCGCGCAGTGGACGAATTCGGCCAGACGATCGTCATGGTCACCCACGACCCGACCGCGGCGGCGTACTCGGATCGGATCATCTTCCTGGCCGACGGACGACCCGTCGATGAGATGGAAGAGCCCACCGCGGTTCGGGTGCTTGATCGTCTCAAGATCCTGGAGGGCTGATGCTGGCCGCCTCCCTTCGGGGCCTCTGGGAGCACAAGTTCCGTACCCTGCTTCTGGCCCTCGCCGTGGTCGGCGGGGTGTCTTTCGTGTCGGCCTCCTTCATCTTCACCGACACCATTGCCAGCGCCTTCGACGATGCCTTCACCGAGGCAGCGGCCGGCCTGGATGCCACGGTGACGATCGATCCTGAGTCGATCGCCGACGATTTCGCCTTCGGTGAACAACGTATCGACGGGTCACTCGCCGAGACCATAGCCGGCGTATCCGGCGTCGAAGAGGTGTTCATCAATCTGACGGGCTTCGTCCAGATCGTTGCCGAAGACAGTGAGGAGATCCCGGCAGGGTTCGGGGCGCCGGATTTCCTCGCCGCATGGAACGAGGCTCCTGGTTTCTACGAACTCGCCGAAGGCACTCCTCCCAGTGAGCCCGGCACCGTTGTGATCGCCGCCTCGCTGGCCGAGTCGGGTGGGTACTCCCTCGGTGACACGCTGACGATCAGCGTGCTCGGTCCCACAGAAGACCTGCAGATCGTCGGTGTCGCCGAGATCGAGGGAGGGAATGTCTTTGGTGGCGCCAATTTCGTGTTCGTTGGCTTGAGTGAGGCTCGCCGGCTGCTCGACCTTCCCGACGAAGCCGACACGTTCGATGTCACCTTCGTCGCCGACGCCGACCCGGAGGCGACCCTCGATGCCATCCAGGCTCAGCTGCCAGACGGCATTCGGGCTCTGGACGCACAGTCGTTCGCCGAGGAGCAGGCGGCCGAAGTGCGCGACGGTTTGGGATTCATCACCACCTTCTTGCTGGTCTTTGCCGCCGTCTCGGTCGTTGTCGGAGTGTTCGTGGTGTACAACGCCTTCCGCACGGTCATCGGTCAGCGAACTCGTGAGCTGGCGCTGTTCCGCCTGCTCGGCGCCACCCGCAGGCAGGTGTTGACCTCGGTGATCTTCGAGGCGATCGTGATCGCTCTGCTCGCCACGGCTGTCGGCATCCCAGCCGGCTTCGGCCTGGCGGCACTCCTGCGGACCATTCTGGAGCTGGTCGGGAGCGATCTCCCGCAGGGCGCAGTGGGATTGGATCTCCGAACCGCCCTCGTCGCCACTGCCGTCGGGCTGGTCACCACCGTCCTCAGCGCCATCATCCCGGCGGTCCGTGCCTCGCGAGTGCTTCCCATCGCCGCTCTCGCCGACGTCGACGAGCGACCCTCCCACCCGGCGGTGGCGTGGTCCTGGTCGCTATCGCTTCTGGCCGTTGGTGCAGGCGTGGCGCTGTGGGCTCTGATCGCTCGGCAGGCTCTGTGGATCGTCGGAGCGGGCGCTCTGGTGATGATGGCCGGTTTCTACATCCTGGGCGCGGCGACGGCGCCCGGAATCATGCGACTTGCCGAGCGGGTCGTCGGCAAGGGCACCGTCACGCGAACGCTCGCCACCCAGAATGCTCGCCGATCGCCGCGTCGGACAGGTTCTACCGCCGGAGCCCTGATGATCGGAGTGGCGCTGGTCACCGCGGTATCGATCGTCGTCTTCACGACCCAGACCACTGCGCGCGACTCGATCGAGCAGGCGTTTCCGGCCGATGCGGTGATCTTCCCCGGTTTCGGCCCGGTCCAGGCACTGGCTCCGGGTGTCGACGACGCTGTCGTCGCTCTCGCCGAGGTCGAGGGTGCCGCCGCCGTGAAATCCGGTCCGGCCCGCATCGCCGGCGAGACCACCTTCCTCGTCGGCGTGAACCCGGCCCAGATCGGCTTGGTTGCCATCTTCGAGGATGTCGAGGGGACCTTCGACGACCTGGAAGGCGCCACGGTGGCGGTCCAGCGAAGCGAGGCAGACAGAACAGGTCTCGAGCTGGGTGACTCCGTGGAGGTCTTTGTGACGGGCGACGAGATCGACCACGAGGTCGTTGCCATCTTCGACTTTGCAGGCGAGGCCTCCGACCAGGCCAGCTACTACGTCAACACCGACCAGTACGCGGTGCTCGACCCGACCCTCCCCGAGGTGCAGATTTCGGTTCTGTTCGCCGAGGGTGTCACCGACGAGGAGGGGAAGGCGGCAGTCGAGGGCGTTCTGGACGAGTTCGGAGGAGCCACGATCTTCACGCAGGAGGACCTGCTCGGCCAGATCGAACAAGCGCTGCTCGGGGTGTTGTTCTTGATCTTCGGGCTGCTCGGCATGTCCATCGTGATCGCCCTGGTCGGGGTGGTCCTGGTGCTCGTGCTCAGCGTGTTCGAGCGGCGTCGAGAAATCGGACTCGTCCGAGCGGTCGGCATGATTCGACCCCAGGTGCGAGGCATGATTCGCTGGGAGGCGCTCCTGGTTGCGCTGCTCGGCGCCATCCTCGGTTTGGTGGCGGGCCTGGCTCTGGGCTGGATCGGGTCGTGGGCGGTGTTCGGTCGCGGGTTCTCCTACGACGTGCCCTGGGTGACCGTGATCGCCGCCTTGGTCGGATCCGGCATCGCAGGAGTGGTTGCTGCCATCTATCCGGCCTATCGGGCCTCCAACCTCAACATCCTCGAGGCCATTGCCTACGAGTGACCGGGGTCGATAGAGGCGATAGTCCACTATGCCCGGACCGGATGGGGATCTACGGTATTGCCAGGCGCCGCCTCGGTGGCGTCGGGCTGGCGCATCGAAGAGAAAGGGGTTGACGATGATCACTCCCAAGGCTGGGTTCGAGGCCGACGCGAGTCACCTGATCGAGCAACTGGCGGGCCGGGTCGATGCCTTCACCTACGACGTCGAACGGGCCGTTGCAGACATCGCCAGGCGGCTCGGCCCGATCCGGGCCCGCGTTACCGCTGACCTGGCAGCGGTCCGGGAGGCGTATGAGAGGGTCATCGCGGCCGGCGAGGAGAGCTTTGAGCACACCCTCGACGAATTCGAGTTCGCCGTGGACCGCCTCCGCTCGAATCTCCGGATGGGCCACGCCGATCTGGAGGCAGAGATGGCGGATTCTCTCGAGCCATACCGACGCGCCGCCGACGAACAACTGGATGCCACCCGTGGAGCGCTCGAACAGCTCTCGCTCCGGGCGCACCTCGCCAGAATGGATCTGGCCGACGATATCGGGACGCTCAATCGAGAACTCCGTCATCTGCACCGGATTCTCCGAACCGAGTGGTACCGAGGCAGGGAAGAGGCCATGCCGGCCGTCGAGATTCTCCGTACGGACATGCGGCACGGCCTCGACGATGTCCGCACCTTCGTGGATACCCTCGGTGACAAGTTGAGGAGCTGATCGCAGCCGGCTCCTGAAGCATGTTCCCCAGGCGCCAACCCGCCGTGGTTTCCTACCCGGTCGAGGCGATGGTGGCGGCGATGCGGTCGCCGATCTCGCTGGTGCTCATCCCCATGTCCGGTCCACCCATCGAGTTCAGATGGGGAAGGACCCCCGCGGCGGCCTGCTCCATGCTGAGGGCGGCTTGGTTTTCTCCGAGGTCGGCCATGCACAGTGCCGCCGAGAGAACCGCCGCAACCGGATTGGCCCAGCCCTTCCCGGCGAGATCCGGAGCGGAGCCGTGCACCGGCTCGAACATCGAGGGGACTCCTCTGGCCGGGTTGATGTTCCCTGACGCAGCCAATCCCAGCCCGCCCTGCACTGCGGCACCCAGGTCGGTGATGATGTCGCCGAAGAGGTTGTCGGTGACGACGACGTCGAAGCGTTGCGGGGATTGGATCAGATAGAGACACATGGCGTCGATGTGCACGTACTCGGTCTCCACCTCGGGATACTCGCCCGCCACTTCGTCCACCGTTCGTTGCCACAGGTCGCCGGCGTAGGTGAGCACGTTCGTCTTGTGGCTCAAAGTGAGGTGCTTCTTGCGGCGCATGGCTCGCTCGAAGGCGTGCACAACGATGCGCTCCACCCCGAAGCGGGTGTTGACCGATTCCTGGATGGCGATCTCGTGGGGGGTCCCGCCGCGCACGATTCCGCCGGCTCCGACATAGAGACCTTCGGTGTTTTCACGGACGATCACGAGGTCGAGCAGTTCGGAGGTGAGGCCGGCCACCGGGCTAGGCACTCCCGGGTAGAGCTTGACCGGTCGCAGGTTCACATACTGATCGAAGGCGAACCGGATCTTGAGGAGGAGGCCCCGCTCGAGGACCCCGGTCTGCACGTCGGGCCTTCCAACCGCTCCGAGCAAGATCGCCTGGTGGTCGCGCAGTTCGGCCAGGACGGAATCAGGAAGCACCTCACCCGTGCGCAGATACCGGTCGCCGCCAAGGTCGTACGGCGTGAAATCGACATTGAAGCCGAACCGGTCCCCGGCCGCCACGAGGGCTTTCTCCGCCTGAGCGATCACCTCGGGTCCCACCCCGTCTCCTGCGATCACCGCAAGGTCATAGTCTGCCATCGTCGTCCTCCATCGTTCGCGCCTCGCCGATCATACTGCCGGGGCCCGATGGTTCAGTCAGGAGCTCGGGCCACCAGCTTGTTCAGGGCTTGGACGAAGGCCCGCGCCGAACCTTCCACGACATCGGTGTCGACCGACCGTCCGGACGTGGTGCGGCCACCGAGCTGAACCACGACGTTGATCTCGGCCATGGCATCGGCCCCCGACGAGACCGGTACGACCCGATAGTCGATGAGTTTCGCCTCGACATCGAAGGCGGCGCGCAGTGCCGCGAACGTGGCGTGGACCATTCCATCGCCTGTGCCGGCGAAGCTCTGCATGACGCCGTCGACCTCCACGGTGACTTCCGCCTTCGGTGTGACCGTGTTGCCTCCTGCCACGTGGAGCCCGACGAGGCGCACCGGAGCGTTGGGAGAAAGTGGAGCATCCTCGCAGATGACGCGAATCTCCTCTTCGGTGATCTCCACCTTGCGGTCCGCCAGTTCCTTGAATCGATCGAAGGCCCGCTGGAAGTCGGCATCTTCGAGCACGATGTCCAGCCGCTCCAGTGCGTCGGCGAATCCGGCTCGGCCGGAATGCTTGCCGAGCACGATGTTGGTGCCGGACTGTCCGACGGCGGTCGGGTCCATGATCTCGTATGTTTCGCGGTCCCTGAGCACTCCGTGCTGGTGGATGCCCGATTCGTGCGCAAAGGCGTTCCGTCCCACCACGGCCTTGTTGTACTGGATCGGGTAGCCGGTCAGGCGGGACACCAGACGGGACGTCTCGAAGATCTGGGTCGTGTCGGCGCCGATCTCCACGCCGAATCGATCCTGGCGCGTCTTCACCGCCATGATGACCTCTTCGGTTGAGGTGTTGCCGGCCCGTTCGCCGATGCCATTGATGGCGCCTTCGATCTGGCGGGCGCCGGCGTGGATGGCCGACAGTGAATTCGCCACAGCGAGGCCGAGGTCGTTGTGGCAGTGTGTGGAGACGATGATGTCGTCCCGTCCCTGCTTCACCTCGTCGTAGACGGTCGTGAGCAGCGCGACAAAGTCCGCCGGGGTGGCGTACCCGACCGTGTCGGGCACGTTGATGGTGGTGGCTCCGGCGTCCACCGCTGCCCTGCAGATGGCGAGGAGGAAATCGGGGTCCGTTCGTGTGGCGTCTTGAGGACTGAACTCGACGTCGTCGGTGTAGCTTCGGGCTCTCTTGACGCCCTCGACCACAGACGCCATGACCTCGTCCGGGGTCATCCGCAGCATGCGTTCCATGTGGATCGGCGAGGTCGACTGAAAGACATGAATTCGGCCGCGCTCGGCGTGTCGGAGGGCATCCCAGGCCTGGTCGATGTCGTTGGGTACGCATCGGGCGAGTGAGGCGATGACCGGGCCTCGGACCTCCGTGGCGATCCGGGTGACGGCTTCGAGATCACCCGGAGAGGAGGCGGCAAAACCTGCTTCGATCACATCGACGCGCAGTTTGGCGAGCTGGTGGGCGATGGAGACCTTCTCGTCGGGGGTGAGCGCGATGCCGGGCGCTTGCTCTCCGTCGCGCAGCGTCGTGTCGAAAATGATGAGGCGGTCGTCTGACATGTGATCTTCTCCTAAGGTGAAACGGGTGGCGGTGGTGGACACGGGGATGTGTGCCGTGGGCCGGGTCGACCGAAGGGCGGTCGCCCGGCTACCTAAGCCACCGCCGGCGCGTCAGATGACCGAGCTGCCGAGTCATGATATGGCCCGCAGCTTGCGGCCTTTCGCCTCACGGCCCAGGGCGATTCTGCCCGACTTGGCCATGTCGACCACGCCGTACGGGCGCACCAACTCGAGGAAGTCGTTGATCTTGGTCGGTGTTCCCGTCAC
Source organism: uncultured Acidimicrobiia bacterium (assembly GCA_965366365.1). GTDB lineage: Bacteria > Actinomycetota > Acidimicrobiia > Spongiisociales > JAENVV01 > CBDUEV01. Next base: position 26,962 of record CBDUEV010000033.1, read on the forward strand.
CTGGAAGGTGATGGAGTTGTTGCCGACGTCGACGGCGGTCGCTTTGAAGATCGAGGCGATTTCCAGCGCATTGGTGCGGTTTCCTGCGGAGGCCGAGACGCGTACCAACATCACTTCTCGTTCGATCGATCGCGCCGGGTCGAGCTCGGTGATCTTGACGACGTTGATCAGCTTGTGGAGCTGCTTCTTGACCTGCTCCAACTCGGGAGCCTCGACGACGATGGTCATGCGCGACATCCCCTCTTCGGCCGTAGGCCCCACGGCCAGGGAGTGGATGTTGAATCCGCGTCTCGCCAGGAGAGACGAGACCCGGGCCAGCACGCCCGACTTGTCTTCGACGAGCACCGACAGCGTATGGTGCATCACAGGTCCTCCGGTCCCATCAGGATGATGTCGTTCGAGCCTCCGGACGGAACCATCGGAAAGACCATCTCTTCCCGGTCGATGACGAACTCCATGAGTACCGGTCGGTCGGAGATGGCGAGGCCTTTTTCGATGGTCGGTGCGACTTCGGCGGGTGTCTCCGCCCTCAGGCCTGCGCACCCGAGCGCTTCGGCGAGTTTGACGTAGTCGACCGCCCCGACGCCGAGCTCGCTGGCCGAGAGCCGCCCGCCGTAGAAGAGCTTCTGCCATTGCGTGACCATGCCGTGCTGACTGTTGTTGAACAAGGCCACCTTGATGGGGATCTTGTCGACGGCGGCGGTGATCAGCTCTTGGAACGTCATCTGGAAACAGCCGTCTCCGTCGATGGCCAGGACGAGCTCGTCGGGCATGCCGGCCTTGGCGCCGATGGCCGCGGGGATGGCGAAACCCATGGTTCCCAGCCCACCGGAGTTGATCCAGCGACGCGGGTCTGTGAACTTCCAGAACAGTGAGGCAAACATCTGGTGCTGTCCGACACCCGACACCAAGATGGCGTCTCCGCCGGTGATCCGATGCAGTTCTTCGACGACGAACTGCGGCTTGATGGCTCCATCCGGCTCCTGCTCGTAGCGGAGTGGCTTTTCGCGTTGCCACCGACGCAGCGTTTCGAACCATTCCGTGCGGTCGGGGGTCGGGCGGGTGCCCCATTCCTCCACCAGGCGGGCGAGAACGGCCTTGGCGTCACCGACGATGGGCACCTCGGGGACCCGAACCTTGCCGATCTCGGCCGGGTCGACATCGGCGTGAATCACCTGGGCGTCCGGGGCAAAGAACTCCGGATCGCCTGTCACCCGGTCGTCGAATCGCACACCGATGGCGATGAGAAGGTCGGACTTCTGGATCGCCGTCGTGGCGGTGTAGGTGCCGTGCATTCCGGGCATGCCCAACACGAGGGAATGGTGGTCGGAGATGGCGCCTCTCCCCATCAGGGTGGTCACGACCGGCACGTTGGCGGCGTCGGCGAGGGCCAGCAGCTCTTCGCTGGCTCCGGCCTTGATGATCCCGCCCCCCACATAGAGCACCGGGCGAGCGGCTCGTTCGATGAGGTTGGCCGCTTCGCGGATCCGACGGAGATGGGGCTCCACCGTGGGCTTGTAGCCGGGCAGGGCCAGATCGGTGGGCGGCTCCCAGATGAGCTCGGCGTTGAGAATGTCCTTGGGAAGGTCCACCAGGACCGGCCCGGGCCGTCCGGACCGGGCGATATGGAACGCCTCGTGGATGACGTTGGCGATGTCGTTGGCGTCGGTCACGAAGTAGTTGTGCTTCGTGGCGGGCATCGTGATTCCAGTGGTGTACGCCTCTTGGAAGGCGTCGTTGCCGACCGAGGTGGTAGCCACCTGCCCGGTGATGGCGACGACCGGGACCGAGTCCATCAGCGCGTCCGCCAGAGCGGTGACGAGGTTGGTGGCGCCAGGACCCGAGGTGGCGATGCACACTCCGACCCGACCGGTGGCCCACGCATAGCCCTCGGCCATGTGACCCGCCCCCTGCTCATGGCGGGCCAGCACGTGGACGATGGGTGAGTCGTAGAGCGGATCGTAGGCGGGAAGGATGGCTCCGCCGGGCACTCCAAAGACGATGTCCACTCCCTCGTATTCGAGGGCTTTGATCAACGCATCGGCGCCGGTGATGGGAGCGGTGGCTTGGTCGGGATCGGTATCGGTGGGCATGGTGGCCTTCCTAGGAACGAAAAAACCCTCCGAGTGGGAGGGCATCGAATCGCACACGTCGGGATGAAACGTGTGCGCCTACATAAGTACGAGGATGGTGGTGGAGTTCATTGTCGTGGACGAGTATGCGGTTTGGTGGGGCCGTTGTCAACCTGGTTCGTCGACGGAGATGGTCGCGCCTGGCCCGATCGTCTGCGAACATGGCGCCATGGCTCAAGCGCCTCCGATCACGCCCCAGCATGTGCGCGCCGCCATCGACGCCGCCCGTGCGGTTCTCCGCGAACTCGAGCCCGATGAGACGCCCTCCAACCTGCGGCGGGTCGCCGCCAGTTCGGCTCGACGTCTGCCGCCTCCGCTCGCTCGCACCTTGGTCGACGAGCTGGTGGGGGAGGACTGGCTTCGCGCCAAGGTGACCGCCGCCTCAGATGCTTGGGATCTCGAATCGTCGGACCGCGACCTGCGGGCCAGTTCGCTGCTCGTGCTCCAACCGGAGGGATGGGAGGAGATGTTTGCCGAGGTCGTGTCGGACCTCACGGATCGAGAGGCGGCGAAGGAACTGACCGCCTTGCGGCGACGCCTCACCACGCTGGAATCCGATCTGGCGTCAGCCCGCGCCAAGGTCAAACAGGCGGCCAGGGCGTTGGACCAGGAGCGATCTGCCGCCGCCCGCCGGCTCGCCGAGACGCGGGCGGCCGCCGGTGCGCAACGGCGACCCGATCGAGAGGTCGCCGAAGTCCGGGCCGCCTTGGAGGCGTCGCTGGCTGAGAGCAACCGACTTCGAGAGGATCTCCGCGACGCCGACGGGCGTATCGACCGCCTCAAGGCCGACCTCCTCAAGGCGAGGCGCTCCCGGGCGGTGAGCGACCAGCCGGACTCCCGGAGCTGGGGTGGGAGCGATCCCCTAGAACTCGCCCGGCAGCTGGACGCGCTGACCGCGGCGGTGCTGCCGGAGGCTGCGACCCTCGACATATCGCTCTCGCAGGGTGAACTGACCAGGGGAGGCGCCGACCACCGTTTTGAGCTGCCGGCCGGCCTGGCGCCCGATTCTCCAGCCGCCGTCGATTGGCTTGCCTCACGAGAGAGTGCCACCACGCTGATCGTGGACGGCTACAACGTGACCTGGTTGTTGGACCCGGGCACCTTCGCCACGCCGGCGTCCCGCACCGAGCTCTTGCGCAGGCTCGCCCGGCTGAAACGAGCTGCGGTTGGGCCGATGCGGATCTTGGTCGTGTTCGATTCGCAACACGGCACCGTCGAGCCGAGCCACGGCGATCCCGTCGAAGTCACGTTCGCCAGATCCGCCGACGACGAAGTCCGCCGAATCGCCGCAGAAACGGCCGGCGATGTGGTGGTGATCAGCACCGATCGTGAGGTCAGGGAAGGCTCGGAGGGGCGCGGTGTGCTGGTGCTGTGGAGCGAGGCCCTGGTCGGTTGGCGGTTTTGACCTCTCGGAACCTCTGACACCCGCGGTGGCGTCCCAACCACGCGGAAGGGTCGTCGAGGCCCATCCGCAGACTCCGAAGGGACATGAGATGACGAGGAAACTGACCGTTCTCCTGCTGCTGGTGTTGGCTCTGACCGCATGCGCGGGAGACGACTCCACCACCGAAACCGCCGGGGAGGAAGCCGACAGGCTGGCGGCTATCGACGAGACTCTCGCCTACGAGACAGAGGGCGGCGCCTTGGCGATCGCCGGTGAGGAAGCCCCCAATCCAGCTCTCCAGACCACCACCAATCAGGTGCTCGCGGAGCGGAAAGTGATCCGAAACGCCTCCCTGGTCCTGGAAGCGGATGACCCGGAGGCCGCCTATCAGGCCGTGACCGCCATCGTCGAACGGGCGGGAGGGTATGTCTCCGACGCCAACGTGGTGACGCCATCCGATGAAGGTGAGGGCGATCGGGTCTTCATGACCGTTCGGATTCCGGCCTCCTCCATGACCGCGACGCTGGAAGCCATCGAGGTGGTTGGTGAGGTTCTCGACCGCTCGTTGGGAAGCCAGGACGTCACCGAGGAGTACGCAGACATCGAGGCGCAGGTGCGAAACCTGCAGGTGTTGGAGACCGAGCTGCTCGCATTGCTGCGACAGGTGCGGGAGAGCACCGAAGCAGAGCCGTCGGAACTCCTCACCGTCTTCAACCGGATCAGCGAGGTACGCGGCCAGATCGAATCGCTGCAAGGTCGCCAGCGTCTGCTCGACGACCTCGTCGGACTCGCCACGATTTCGGTGACGATCCAAGAGCCACCCTCGGAGCCCCCCATCGTCGACGAGGACGGCTGGAACGTCGGCGCCACGGCGCAGCGGGCGCTTCGAGCGACCGTCTCGGCGCTTCAAGCCGTGGGTTCCGGTCTGATCTGGTTGCTCCTGACCGTGGTGCCGTTGATGCTGCTCGTGGCCGTGCCGCTGTGGCTCGTGTGGCGCCTCGTGATGCGTCGTCGCCGGGCGAGCGATGCTCCAGCCCAGTCCGGTCCAGCCCAGTCCGGTCCAGCCCAGTCCGGTCCAGCCCAGTCCGGTCCAGCCCAG
>CBDUEV010000034.1:0-30524 GCA_965366365.1 uncultured Acidimicrobiia bacterium
AAAGGGCGTTGTTGGGGCCGCGGTTGCCAGGACCCACGAACGGCCAGTTGGCGCTTGGAACCGTGTCGCCGGGGTAGTCCTCGTCGCCGAGATGGGTGGCCAGCATCCCCGCGACCAGCGCATCCTCATCTTCTGGGATGAAGCCGGGGGCCACCAGCAGTGTCCTGAGGGCGTTGCGCGGCGAGAACGGGCTATCCGTCCCGCCGTCGTTCGATTGGAGTCGTTCGACCAGCTGCGGATTGATGAGCCCGCCACCCGATCCGGCGTAGTCGTCCCAACAACGGTCGCCCGATTCGCCCTTGGTGCCCCCGAAGCCATACGGCGACCCCGGGGCGACCTGGGTCACCGACAGAAGGCGGGACGGTTGGTCGGCGATCATCCGCCACACCACGCCGCTCCCGAGCGAGTTGCCGACAACGTGGACTCGGGACACCCCGAGCGTGTCGAGCAGGGCGAAGGCGTCGTCAGCCAGGTCGCCCAGGCCGTTGGTGGCGTCGATCTTGGCGGCGCCGTCGGCCTCGCCGAACCCCCGCTGATCCGGAGCTATGGCCCGAAAACCCTGGGGCAGGCGCAGCATGGTGGTCTCCCACCACGTCGCCGACGAAAGGTTGCCATGCAGAAACAGAACCGGCTCGCCTTCCGCTGGACCGCTGAACAAGACCCTGGTGGCGATACGGTCGGACGAGACGGTCTGGGCCGTGATGCCTTGCTGCGCGGGGTCGCTCATCCACCCTCCTCGAGTTGGTAGCCCAGCCCCCGACCGACGAAGGCCAGCACCTGTTCGTACACCTCGTCGGAGAGCTCCGCTCCCTGGCGGAGCAGGTAACGCCCTCCGACGAACTCCGCCACCCCCATCAAGAGGTTGGCGATGGTTTCGGGCTCGAGGCTGGCGGAAATCTGGCCGGCGTCGCGGGCGTGCTCGAGGCCGCGCACATATCCCTCCGCCAAGGTGTCGTAGTGCCAACGGTGCACCTCGGGGGCGACGAATTCGGCCTCGCGCACGATGCGATAGAGCGAGCGATGCCCGCGGATGTAGTCGAAGTAGGTGCGAAACCCGACACGTTCGATCTCGAGCCGGTCGTCCAGATCGGCTACCGCGATGGCGATGGTCTCTCGTAGCGAGTGGTTGAGATGGCGTACCAACTCCACGAAGGCTGCCTTCTTGTCGGCGAAATAGACGTAGAACGTCCCTTGGCCCACGCCCGCCCTCCGAGTGATCTCCGAGACGGAGGCGCGCTCGTAGGAGAATTCCCCGAACACCTCTTCTGCGGCGTCGAGCAAGGCTTGACGCGTGGCCCGGCCCCGCGCAGTTGGCGGGCTCGTTACCGTGGCAGAACCTGAGACCTGATTCATGTCTCATGATTATGGCGCGAAGGCTCTCTCATCGGCCGGAAAAGCGCGAGAAATTTCGACGATTCGTTTTCAGTGTCCAGGATCCCGCCGCGCCCATCCCAGGCAGCGGCTCGGCTTCAGCCGGTCTGGGACTGAGGGTCAGCTCAGCATCGTCGGCAACGCGAGCCCCCTAGACGCGACCAAGACCCCGATGCCGGGGTCTTGGTCGATTAGGGAGGGTCCGGTCAGTTGACCAGGCGCATGGTGAGGGGATACCGATAGCTCTCGCCTCGGGAGGCTGCCATTGCGGCGACGATCACCAGAACGAACCAGGCAATCAGCACGATCGGCAGGAGGACGACGCCGATCAGCACGAAGATGAGAAGCCCGGCCACGACCGAGTAGATGAGGAAGGAAAGGTTGAAGTTGAGGGCTTCCTTCGCCTGGTCGGCCACATACGGATCCTCGTCCCGCTTCATCAGCCACACCAACAGCGGTCCGATCAATGACGGAACTCCGATGAACTGAATGAAGGCCGAGAGATGTGCAGCGGTCGCCCAATTCTGCGAATCGCGTGTCATCTGCTGCGGCGGATTCACGGCCGGCGGCGTTTCGGAAACGTCTGGTTGGGCGGCTGGTTCTTCCAGAGGAGCGGATACCTCTTCGGCCGGTGTGGGGGTTTCATCAGTCATGGTTTCTCCTTTTTCTGTCCTTCTGCCTTCATCATGAACGGGACCGGGTGTTCCGTCTATGAGGGGTCACCCCCGAGAAACCCTGATGTCTCGGGGACGATCTTGAGAGCGTTCCGTCTGCTCAGAAGGGGTGCCACTGCCTGTCTTTGGAACCCAAGGCTACGCGACGAGTCCGAGCTGGCGCGTGCGTTTGGTGGACGAGCAGGTGTAACGGTGCCAATTGTGTTGACGAACCTCGGGGCCCCCCGTCCGACGATGGCCGATGAATTCCCGGACGACGTGGAGCGGATGGCAGAGACGGTCGATCGGGAAGGGTGCTTAGATGCGCCTGTGTCGGTGCATCGAGAAGTCGAGTCGATCGTGATCATCGGCGGTGCCTGCATCCGTCTCGTCCTAGGAGACCCGCAGCTGGACGGTGACGACCGAAGTGACGCCGACACCGCTTCAGCGGACGACACGACGATCGTCGTCACCGGTGACGATCTCGGGAAGGATGCTCAACTCTGTGTTGTCGCCCCGGCTTCGATTCGGGTGGGCGAGGGCTCGTCCGTTGAGCTCTCGGGCGTCGCCGACCGCCTGGAGCTCGCCGTGACCGCAGGAGGCAGGGTGGACGCCTCGCTGCTCCGTATCGGTGATCTCGTGGTGGCTCTCGAGCAGTGCGCCGTCGTCGCTCCCGACGCCCAGCGTGTGACGGGGTGGGTGACCTATGGAGCAGTGATCGAGGTCGGTACCGACGCCTGTGTCGACGGGCTTCTCACGGCGAACGCCGGCCGGATCGTGCGACCGAGTCCCTGACATCGACGACGCTCCGCTTCAGCGGGAGGTGTGGACGACCAACCGCAACCGACTAGCGGTAGATCGTCAGTCCGGAACGGGTGGTGGGCGCCACACCGCGGCCAGCTCTCCGACGGCGAAAGCAGCAGCGGCGCCGGCGGTGTTGGCGAACAAGTCCCAGGAGGCATCCGCCACCGCTCCTGTCCCGAAGAGCACATCGACTGTCAGCTCGAACAACTCGTTGGCTACTCCGAGTACGGACGCCACGGAGAGCACGAGAAGGGCCCGGTGCAGCCGCTTCGGGATGCTGAACGGAACCATCAGAGCGAAGGCGACCAGTGCGGAGGCGATGCCACCCCCGACGAAATGCTGGCTGAAGGTTTCGGTGTTGGCTTGAAGCCATGGGCTGGGGAGGAAATACGAAATCAGAATGGCTGCGATGGCGGCCAGGAGCCAGCTGCGGGATCTCCGGGTGGCCGAGCGACCGAACGTCCCGAGCAGGGCTGGAACTGCGATCCAGAGCACGACGCCCATCACGGAGCCGGTTGCCAGGTCAACGAGTACGTCGCGCATGTGCTCAAGACTCCCAGATGTCCAGCGCCTCCGCCACGACCACCCTGCTCAGGACGGCGGCTCCACCGTGACTCGGAAGCCGCCGAGACGCCCTGGAAGCCGCCACTCTGCGGCCCCGCGGCGTCTACCTCTTCACGACCCTTTCTCCAACCGCTCTTTCAACATGCCCATGCCTTTGTTGGTGGCAGGCTTGATCAACCCACTGAACAGAACCGGGAAGAGAACGCCAATCAGTCCGCTCGGTCTCGGCATGTTGATGATCTTGTCCACACGCGTGCCCTCTCCGTCGGGGGTGAGGACGTACGTGCTGAAGAATTCCTCACCCTGCTCGCGAGCGGTGAATTCGATTCGGCGAGATGGTTCGAAGTTGGTGACCTCGACCTCGTTGCGGTGCTCAGCGTCTCCAGGTATCCACCCGTAGGAAACAAACGTGCTGCCGGCCTCGACGGGACCCTCGATACCTTCCACCCTATAGGGCTTCGGCGACCACTCATTGTGCCGGTGGACGTCACGCAAGTAGTTGAACACGTCCTCGGGTGGACGGGCCACGACCACCGTCGATGTAGCTTGCATCCTCGCCATTCTCGATCTCCTCCATCGCCGCAGGCCGCCCTGACCCTCCCGCCGAATGTAGTTGGTGGGAGCCGCGCAGGTCGATCGAGAGGAACCTGCCTGGCAGATCCGACCAGCAGCCCGAGTGGCTCCGCCACCCTGGCCCTCCCTGGCTTCGGCCAGCTGAGCGAGCCGCCGAGATGCCCGACCGTCCCAGCAGGAGCCTCCTATCGGGGCAGCCACATAGTCACGGTGGTCCCGTCGGGTCCGCTGGATGTGATCTCCAGCTGGCCGCCGTGCGCATTGACGAGACCCCGGGCGATCGAGAGGCCTAAGCCACTGCCGGGCGAATCCTCAGATTTCACGAACCTGCCGAAGACTTCCTCGACTTGCTCCGGATCGATGCCCGTTCCGGTATCGGTCACGCCGACCACGATCCGGTCCACTTCGACCTTGACGGCGATAGTCACGATGCCGCCGTTGGGCATGGCCCGCAACGAGTTCACCAGGAGGTTGGCCAGGGCTTGGCGAATCCGGACGGGATCCATCTCCACCGCGGGCACCTCGGCGGGGGCTTGTACCAAGATCTCGACCTCGGCCTCCGCTGCCTTCGGCCGGTACGACGACGCCACTTCACGGACCACCTTCATCGGGTCCGCCTGCTCCGTCTGAAGTGGCAGCTTCCCCGCCTCCGAGAGCGTGAGGACGCGTAGATCCTCGATGAGTCGTTCCAGCACCTCGACCTCGTCGAGCAGTGACTCCATGTGGGCGGGACCGCCGTCGCGAACCCCGTCGACCACGGCCTCGATTTCGCCCCTGATGACCGTCAACGGGGTGCGCAGTTCATGGCTGAGATCGGACATGAGAGTGCGTCTTTGGGCGTCGGCTTGCTCGAGACGCTCCGCCATGGAGTTGAACGAGGAGGCGACGGCCCGCATCCCGGCGCCGGAGTGCGTGTCCACCCGGGTGGTGTAGTCGCCGTCCGCAAGACGGCCGGCCGCTCCGATCAACGCCTCCACCGGACGCCAGGTCCGGCGAACGGCTGATCTCAGCAGCCATGCTCCTGCCGCAACCACGAAGAGGGTCGCCAGCACGACGGTCGCCCGGCGTGTCGACCCCACGCCGGTCACGACAGTGGCTACCAAGGCTCCCACCAGAGCGCCGGCCAGAACCAAGAAGCCGAGGAAGGCCAACGCCCCCACAAACAGGCGCCTCCCAAAACCCGACCAGGTCTCGTAGCCACGACCTGCGCTGGGGGGCCAGTGCTCCCCTTCGGGCCACCAACCGGGGCCGCCGTGGTGATACCTACGCATCGGCATATTTGTACCCCACTCCGTACACGGTCAGCAGATACCGCGGGTTGGACGGGTTTGGCTCCAGTTTGCGTCTCAGGTTCTTGATGTGAGCGTCGATCGCCCTTTCGTATGATTCGAAGGCGACCCCATGGAGCGCATCGAGAAGCTGGGCCCGCGTGTAGACCCGTCCCGGAGCACTGGCTATGTGGAGCAACAGTTCGAACTCGGTTGGGGTGAGGTCGATGTTTCTGCCGCCCAAGATGACGGTGCGTTTGCCGGTGTCGATCTCCAGCTCACCTGCCCGCACGACGTCTGGGGCCTCCACCGAGGCATCGACCCGTCGAAGCACCGCCCGGACCCGTGCCACCAGTTCCTTGGGGCTGAACGGCTTCACCACATAGTCGTCGGCGCCCAGTTCCAAACCGACGATCCTGTCGGATTCCTCCGCTCGGGCCGTCAGCATGACGATGGGAACGTCGGAGGAAGCCCGCAGGGCCCGGGTCACGTCCAATCCATCCAATCCCGGCAGTCCCAAGTCGAGGACGATCATGTCGGGCCGTTCGGACCGGGCGGCGGCGAGAGCGGCGGGACCATCGGCGGCGGTGACCACGCGGAAGCCCGCCCGCTGCAGGTAATCCCGCAGCAGACGGGTGATCTTCAGCTCATCGTCGACGACCAGGATCGTTTTCATGACTCTCAGTGTGGTCGCTCAGTCATCGACGGGTGGTACATGGTCGTCGACTTCCTTTCGGGCGTGGGCCATACGGTGCCACTCCTCGAAGCGGTCGTCCGTCGACCGATGGGGCTCTCCGGGCGGCGATTCGCTCTGACCATGCCAGTGTTTGCGGGCCTCCTGGGACCACCGCTCACGTGACGGGCGTGACCAGCCCTTGTTCCGCCGGCCGCCGAACCCGGCGAAGCTCGCCGCCAGGCCGAAGAGCATGACGAGGAGGGCCACCTTGAACAAGAAGCCCAGCACCATGAACGGCGCAGCCACCAGGCCACCAACCGCCGCAGACCCACCAAACAGGGCAGCCCCCAACAGAACACCAAACCCAACCATCAGGATCATCCCAAATGGACTTCGACGCATCGACATCATCGATTCCTTTCTCGATTCGATGACCACATCGTCTCGCCCGGATGTGGAGAACTCGTGAACGCCGCACGGAGACACGGTGGAGATTGGGTGGCCGGCGGGCCGCCGCCGGGAGATAGCCGAGCCGCCACCAATCCCGCATCGCTCGAGGAGATGGCCTCGTCGCCTATGCACGGCAGATAGGGTGAACCGTGTCGCCGGGAATCCCTGCGACGTCATCGAGGTGGACGGAGGGGTACAGAGTGGCTTCCCAAGGAATGCTCACGCTCGAAGAGTTGGGAACGATGGTCGATGACGGCGCCGTCGACACCGTCATCGTTGGCTTCACGGACCACTACGGCCGGCTTCTCGGCAAACGAATCGACGCTCGATTTTTCGTCGAGGAGAGCCACGAGGCCGGCACCCACGGGTGTGACTATCTCCTCACCGTCGATATGGAGATGGAGCCGGTGCCCGGCTATCGGTACGCCAATTGGGAGCTCGGCTATGGGGATTTTCACATGGTCCCCGATCTGTCGACCTTGCGTCTCGCCACCTGGCTCGAGTCGACGGCTTTGGTCCTCTGCGATCTCCACGAACCGAAAGGCCACGAACTGGTGGAAGTGGGACCACGTTCCATCCTGCGCCGGCAGTTGGAGCGGGCCGCCGATCTCGGTTACACGGCCATGGGCGCCTCCGAGCTCGAGTACTTCATTTTCGAGGACAGCTATCGAGAGGCCGCAGACAAGCAGTACGGGAAACTGCGTCCCGCCGGCTGGTACATCGAGGACTATCACCTCCTCCAAGGAACCAGGGAGGAGTTCTTCAATCGCCCTGTGAGAAGGCACCTGGCCGCGTCGGGCATCCCGGTCGAGAACTCGAAGGGCGAATGGGGTCGAGGCCAGCACGAGATGAACGTGCGTTTCGCAGAGGTCTTGACCATGGCGGACCGCCACGTCGTGATGAAACAGGCGATGAAGGAGATAGCCGAAGAGCTCGGCGTGAGCGTCACTTTCATGGCCAAGCCCGATTCGGCCGAGGCCGGCTCGAGTTGTCACATTCACCTTTCCCTGTGGAACGACGACGCTCCGGCCTTTCCCGGCGACGTCGCAGTGGGACCGGTGCAGGGGTCCGACACCTTCCGTTGGTTCCTGGGCGGTTGGATGGCCCACGTATCGGAGTTGATGGTCTTCTTCGCCCCCACGATCAACTCGTACAAGCGCTTCCAAGAAGGATCATGGGCACCCACTCGCATCGCCTGGAGCTACGACAACCGGACGGCAGGTTTTCGGGTGGTGGGAGAGGGCAAGAGCCTCCGCATCGAATGTCGGGTGCCCGGCGCCGACGCCAACCCCTACCTCGCCTACGCGGCGGTGTTGGCGGCGGGAATCGACGGGGTTCGCAACCGCATCGAACCACCCGCCATATTCGAGGGTGACGTGTACCAAGCCCGAGACCTCCCCGCCGTGCCAACCACGTTGCGGCAAGCCACCGATCTCTTCGAGGCCAGCGAGTTCGTGACGAAAGCCTTCGGAGCCGCTGTCCAAGAGCACTACACCCATTTCTTCCGAACGGAACAGGCGGCGTACGACAATGCCGTGACAGACTGGGAACGCCAACGCTATTTCGAACGGATCTGAAAGGGAACACGATGAAGCTCGATGGGAAGGTGGCTCTCCTCACCGGCGCAGGGTCCGGCATCGGACGCGCCACCGCCCTGCTGCTGGCCGCTGAGGGAGCATCCGTCATTGCCGCCGACCTCAACGTCGAGTCTGCAGAGAAGACGGTGGCCGACATCGCCGACGGCGGCGGAACAGCCATTGCCGTGCGAGCCGACGTCTCCACCGACAGAGACTGTCGGGCCATGGTCGACGCCGCCGAGGAGACGTACGGCAAGCTGGACATCCTGTTCAACAACGCCGGCATCAGCCACGCAGAAGACGACGACGCGATCGCCACGAGCGAGGCGGTCTGGGACCTCACCTTCTCGGTCAACGTCAAGAGCGTCTTCCTGGGCTGCAAACACGGCATTCCGGCCTTGCGGCGCGCCGGGGGCGGGTCCATCATCAACACCGCCTCGTTCGTCGCCCTTCTGGGCGCCGCCACGCCCCAACTCGCCTACACCTCATCGAAGGGAGCCGTTTTGGCGATGACCCGGGAACTGGCGGTGATCCACGCTCGGGAGAACATTCGAGTCAACGCCTTGTGCCCGGGACCGCTCAACACCGAATTGCTCATGAAGTACCTCGACACGGAAGCCAAGAAGCAACGGCGCCTCGTCCACATACCGATGGGGCGGTTCGGCGAGGCCGAGGAGATGGCGAAGGCGGTCCTCTACCTGGCTTCGGACGACTCCTCCTTCGTGACCGGAACCGAGTTCGTGGTGGACGGCGGAATCACCGCCGCCTACGTGACCCCCGAATAGCGGCCCGGCCAGCCCTCAGGTCCCCTGGTCAGGCGCATCCTCACTTCGTCTTTGCACGGATCCGACGGCAGCGGCTTCACGTCGTTCGTCTCGACGAAGCCGAGCCCCGCGTAGAGCGAACGAGCTCGGTCGTTACCCCGGGTGACCCACAGCTCTACCTCAGAACAGCCCGCTGAGTCGGCCCACTCCACCGCCGCATTCACCAAGAGTGCACCCACACCCTGGCCCCGGGCCGGTGGAGCCACCCACATCGAGGTGAGCTCCGCGGCGGACGCTCCGACAGGGAAGATCCCCACGATGCCGCACGGAATTCCCGATGGATCGACCGCGAAGAAGTTGGCCCCGTCGAGGCCGGCCGACCGGACGGCTGCGAGCTCCTTCCATCGACGGTCGGGAGCGGCGAGTTCGTCTCCGTACGTCGACCCAAACGCACTCGGCTCATCGGAAAGCGCCGCCAACCTCAGGCCTCGCAGGGCTTGCCAATCATCCGAACGTATCCGCCTCGTCACGAACATGGAAGGACACTACTGGCCGGGCGTTTCGGAGAGCAGCTACAGCCCGCACCCCGACCGGCTTCCTGAGATACTCCCTTGACGCGTCGCCCGACCTGTGCTCTACTCGCCGTGAACAACGCGCTCATCCAGAGCGGTGGAGGGACAGGCCCTACGAAGCCGCGGCAACCGCCAACACGGTGCCAATGCCTGATCGATGAGTCAGCCGAAAGCGGGAGTTCCCGCTCGCGGCGCTCGTAGAGCGCGTCTAGCGAGACGAGAGGAGCCTGCCATGAGGTTGTTTGATTCGGTCAACGAGGGCGCGCCCCGCCGCGCCGGCGACGTCATGTGTTGCTCTCGGGTGGTTCACCGGGGCAACCGCTCCACGTAACCGACGCCACCACCCGAGAGGTATCCGAGCTGTATGCAGCTTCGGCGTTCGATCACGCACGTGCCGGCGGCCGCCGGCGATTCGAGATAGGAACCAACACATGACCACTCAGATCACCAGACTCAACGAAGTAGACATCGCCGCCGTCGGCGATCTCGCCGGCGCCATCCAGGCCGACCCCGCCAAGGCGGACACGACGTGGAAGGCCACCGTCAACTGGGAAGGCGGCTTCCGTTCCAGCACCACGGTGCGGGATTTCGCTCCCGTCCCATCCGACGAGCCGGTCGGCCTGGGCGGCACAGACACCGCCGCCAACCCCGTCGAGCAAATCCTCGGAGCGCTCGGCAATTGCCTAGCCGTCGGATACGCGGCCGGTGCCACCGCAGCCGGAATCGAACTCTCGGAGCTGCGTGTCGAGCTGGAAGGGGACTTGGATCTCCACACGTTCCTGGGTCTGCGCCAGGACGGCCACGCCGGATACCACGATATCCGCGTCAAGGTGCATCTCGAGAGCGACGCCGACGAGAAGGCCATCGCCGCCCTCCACGAGGCGGTGGTCGACACGTCACCTGTGGGCCACACCTTGGGCCGCCCCATCCCCGTCTCGATCGACCTGGCCTGACAACCGACCCGGATCGTCGCCCGCCGGCGATCCGGGTCCACCCATACGAAAGGCATTCCATGACCCGGCCCCAAGCGCTCCGACAGACGAGCCCGTCGAGCGGTCCACGATGACCGAGGAGGAACGCCGGTTCGGCTTCTCGACACGGTCCGTCCATGCCGGACAGCGGCCCGACCCCGAAACGGGTGCGAGAGCTCAGCCCATCTACGCCACCACCTCCTTCGTCTTCGACGATGCACAGCAGGCCGCAGACCTGTTCTCCCTCCAGAACTTCGGCAACATCTACACCCGTATCGGCAACCCGACGACTGCGGCCTTCGAGGAACGGATGGCTTCGCTGGAGGGAGGTATCGGTGCTGTGGCCACCGCCTCGGGGCAGGCTGCCCAGCTCATTGCCATCCTCACCATCGCCCAGAAAGGGGACGAGCTGGTTGCCTCCCGCTCGCTCTACGGCGGCACCTACACGCAGCTCGACGTGACCCTGCGGCGCATGGGTATCGATGTCGTCTTCGTCGACATCCACGACCAGCGGGCCGTCGAACAGGCGATCACTCCCCGCACCCGTGCCGTGTACGCCGAGACCATCGGCAATCCCCAAGCCGACGTGCTGGACATCGCAGCAACCGCGGCGGTGGCCCACCGCCGCGGAGTGCCCTTGATCGTCGACTCCACGTTCGCAACGCCCTACCTGTGCCGGCCAATCGAACACGGAGCTGACATCGTGACACACTCGGCGACGAAGTTCATCGGCGGCCACGGGGCGGTCATCGGTGGCGTGATCGTCGAGAGCGGCGAGTTCCCATGGGACAACGGCAACTTCCCGCTCATGACCGAACCGTCCCCTGCCTACCACGGGCTTCAGTTCTTTGAGAATTTCCGCGAGTACGGCTACCTCATGAAAGCTCGTACCGAACTGCTGCGAGACACGGGCGCCGCCCTCTCACCCTTCAACGCGTTCCTGTTGCTTCTCGGACTCGAAACGCTTCCGCTCCGCATGGGCCGACATGTCGCCAATGCCCGAGCCGTTGCTCAGTTCCTGCGTGACCATCCACAGGTGGCGTGGGTCAACTACCCGGTCTTCGATGACAATCCCTGGACCGACTCCGCCCAGCGCTATCTACCCGAGGGTCCGGGCGCCGTCTTCACCTTCGGCGTCAAAGGCGGCTTCGCCGCAGGTGTGGCCTTCATCGAGCATGTCGAGCTAGCCAGCCATCTCGCCAACGTCGGCGACGCCAAGACCCTGGTCATCCACCCGGCCTCGACCACACACCAGCAGGTACCCGCCGAAGAGCGCCGCTCCATGGGGGTCGGCGACGACATGATCCGAATCTCCGTCGGCATCGAAGACGTCGAGGACATCATCTGGGACCTCGGTCGTGCCTTGGAGGCATCGTGACACCCCAAGGCACAGAACCGACCGCCGGCGACCGCTTGAAGATCATCCAGAACGCTGAATCCGTAGCACTGGTGGGCGTGTCCGCCAATCCGATTCGGTCGTCCAACTTCGTGGCCAGCTACCTCATCCGCACCAACCTGCGCACCTATCCGGTCAACCCCGCCTACGAGGAGGTACTGGGACTCGAGTCGTACGCATCGTTGGGCGACCTACCTGAGGTCCCCGACATCGTGGACGTGTTCCGGCGCCCAGATGCGATCCCGGCGGTGGTCGACGAAGCTATCGAAGTGGGCGCCAAGGTCGTGTGGCTGCAACTCGGCCTTCGGCACGCCGAGGCAGCACGCAGGGCCAGACAGGCCGGGCTCATCGTGGTGCAGGATCGATGCCTGAAGATTGAACACGCCCGTTGGCACGGTGGCCTCCACTATGCCGGTTTCGACACCGGCGTGATCTCATCGAAGCGGCGACGTCCGGTCTAGGGACCGGAGCGGGTCGACGACCGGCATGGAACGATAACCTCGCCCTTGGTCGTTGTAGAAGAAACCCGGAAAGGGGGATCACATCGCAATCCGCTACCTCTCGGCGTTGCTGCTGATCGTCCTGTTGGTTGCCGGCTCGGCGTGCGATCGGCTCGACGACGACTTCTTCTCGCCGGTCACGACCGAGCCACCGACCGCCACGAGCCAAGCCACCACGTCGACGACGGCCGCGCCGACCACCACCACCGTCTTCGTGCCGGCGCTGGCCGGGGCGGCGACCGGTTGGTCGGTCTCCTTGCGCGCCGCCGGACCGTTTCAGATCGGCATGACCGTGGCCGAGGCGGAGGCGGCGGCGGGCACCTCCTTGATCGAGGCCGACGACAACGACCCAGCCTGCTCGTACTACGTCTTCGACGAAGCCACCGGCCTGGCCAACCAGCTTCGCTTCATGGTGCGCGCCGACCTGATAGTGCGCGTCGACATAGACGGATCGCTACTCAGGACCATCTCTGGAGTCGGCGTCGGGAGCAGCACAACGGAGATAACCGCCACATATGGCGAAAGAGTTGTGGTGTCTCCCGGTCATCTGGACACGGTGAACCACGACTACCTCACGTATATCCCCTCGGACGCCGCCGACCTCGACTTCCGGCTTCGCTTCGAGACCGTCGACGACGTCGTGACCACCTACCGAATCGGCAAACTGCCCGAGGTGGAATGGGTGGGCCGCTGCGAGTAGAGAATCGGCCGGGTCACCGGCCACGCTCGGCCCGGCCCGTTCTCGGCCGCCTGGCCTTGGCGAGTCGGAGGCGGAGCCTTCTCGCCGGAAGAAACCTGGACCTGCGCCCGGGGAGTGGGCGCCGCCGTCGCGGCGTCCTAGGAGATCACGATCGTGTCGAGCAGGATGTCAGGGTTGTCTCGTCGGGCGGCTTCGAGGCGATGGACGCTCTGGAAGAGAGCCATGCGGGTTCCATCGGCCCGGGAGTACACCTCGCAGCCGCGTACCCCGGTGAGGGCTGCTGCTCCAGCAGCATCCGTCCGTCTCGCCACGGTGAACGAGGTCGGCTGGAGTTCGACTTTGGCGCCATACTCCGACTCCAGCCTCTGCATCGCCACCTCGTACTGGAGCGGACCAACCGCAGCCAGTACGGGCTGCTGATCACCCCGGTCGGGGTGACGAAGGACCTGGATGACCCCTTCCTCGTCGAGCTGTTCCATCCCGCGCCTGAACTGCTTGTAGCGAGAGGTGTCCCGGTTGTAGGCCTGCTTGAAATGCTCAGGTGCAAAGGTGGGGATGGGCGGGAACTGCACATTCCCCTTGGCGCTGAGCGTGTCACCGATGGTCAGGTCGCCGGCGTTGATGAGGCCGACGATGTCTCCCGGGTAGGCGAGATCTACGGTGTCGCGCTCCCGCCCGAACATCTGATGGGCGTACTTGGCGGCGAACGACCGACCAGTGCGGTGGTTGACGAGTTGGGCCCCGCGTTCGAAGACACCGGAGCACACCCGCAGGTAGGCGATGCGGTCGCGGTGCCGAGGATCGAGGTTGGCTTGGACCTTGAACACGAACCCGGTGAAGCCGCCATCGAGGGCAACCGACTGGCTCTCGATATCCATGCGTGCCGACGGCGCCGGGGCAAGGTCGGTCACCGCGTCGAGGAGCTGACGGATCCCGAAGTTCCAGAGCGCCGAACCGAAGAACACCGGAGTCGTCTCACCTGCCAGAAACAGCTCTTGGTCGTGGGCCGCGCCTACGGCGTCGAGCAGCTCCACCTCGTGGGCGGCGGCCGTTCCTGCGTCCCCGTGCGAGGAGAGGTCGTCAGCCTCGATCCGCACCTCGGTGGCCTCCTTGGCGCCGTGGGCGGTGCGCTCCATGCGCCACAGCGCGCCGTCGCGACGGTCGATCACACCCACGAAGTCCGGGCCCATCCCGATCGGCCAGGTGACCGGTGTGGGGGTCAGACCGAGCTGGCTCTCGATGTCGTCCAGAAGCTCCAGCGGAGCCAGGGCAGGCCGGTCGCATTTGTTCACGAAGGTGATGATCGGGACGCCGCGGGTACGAGCAACCTCGAAGAGCTTGAGGGTTTGGGCTTCGATTCCCTTGGCCGCATCCAGAACGATGATGGCCGCGTCGACCGCAGAGAGCACGCGATACGTGTCTTCTGAGAAGTCGCGGTGCCCGGGTGTGTCCAGCAGGTTGAAGACCTGGTCCCGGTGTTCAAATTGAAGGACGGTGGAGGTGATGGAGATTCCGCGTTCGCGTTCCATCTCCATCCAGTCGGACGTGGCGTCTCGCTGCCGGCCGGCTCGCGCTTTCACAGCGCCCGCTTCACCGATGGCGCCGGCGTAGAGCAGAAGCTTCTCGGTGAGTGTCGTCTTCCCGGCGTCGGGATGGGAAATGATGGCAAAAGTACGTCGCGGCGCGGTCATCGGCTCAACAGGTCTCGGCACGCACCGGGCGGACCCCGATGCAGGACCATGGTAGGGGGATCGCCACCACTTCCGAACCGGGCGGGTGTGGTGGGACGGCTCACACGCCGAGGTCGCGCCTCGTGAACGCCCAGAGGCCGAGTGTCACCAACAGAACCGAGAAGCCGAGGAGCAGGAGGGTGCCGCCGGCCTGGACTCCGTTTGTGAGCGGATCCCCACCCGTCATCCACTCGAACGGTGAGTAGTCGCTCATCCATTCGAGACCATCCACACTGGCGATGACGCCGTTGGCAAAGAATCCCATGACCGCCACGCCGGAGGCTGCACCGATCGCGTACATCCTCCTGCCGGTGGCCGCTCCGACGGCGAAAGCCACGGCACCGAAGAAGGTGCCGAAGAGCGTCAGTTGGAGATGCATGGCCGCGTAGCCACCCAGCGAGATGCCCGTGAGCCGGGCAGGACCCGAGATCGCCCACAAGCCCGCCCACAACACCAGGTTGATCAAGGCGACAGCCGTGACGAAACCCAGGAAACGCTGGAGGCCCAACGAGACCCGGGCAACGGGGTGGGCCAGGATGAGATCCAAGGTGCCGTCCTCCTCATCGCCGGCCAGCATGCGCGCCCCGGAGCCGGCCCCGTAGACGACGAGCAGGATGGCGGCCAGCAGACCGTACACCGTCGAGATGAGGTAGCCGGCCGGGGTCGTGATGTTGTCGTAATTGAGAGCTTCGAGCATGCCCTCCGGGTAGGCGGCGAGGGCTTCCTGCATGGCTGGCGAATCGATGGTCGGCCAGAAGGCGGCGTAACCGATTCCGACAGCGGCGATCGAGGCCGCCCAAACGGCGATCGACCGACGGTTGTCCCACAGCCACTTGGAATAGACGTTACGAAACATCGCGGCCGTTTCGGTCGTAGTAGTGAAAGAACAATTCCTCCAGGTCGGGTTCGACCGCCGACAGGGTGACCACCGCGTGATCGGCGACGGCTTTGATCAGAGCGTCGGCCGAGCCTGCCAGGCGACAGCGCAGGACCGGCCCGTCCACCTCGACCTCCGTGACTCCGTCGATCTGGTCGAATCGTGCCGCAGGAATCGGCTCGTCGAACGTGACCTCGACGCGTCGCATCGCTCGGCTCCGCAGATCCTCGATGTCCTCGGTAGCAACCAGGCGACCGTCCCGAATGATGCCGACCCGGTCGGCAACCTGCTGCACCTCGCTCATCACGTGCGAGGACATGAAGACGGTCCGGCCTTCAGACCGCACATCGCGCACCATGGCGGCAAACTCCTGTTGCAGGAACGGATCGAGGCCACTCGTCGGCTCATCGAGAATGAGCAACTCGGGATCGTGCATGAACGCTTGCACCACCCCCACCTTCTGACGGTTGCCGCGGGAGAGGGATCGGATCCTTCGATCCAAGTCCACGTCGAGCCGATCGGCGAGAGCTTCGATGCGCCCTGAGGGCACGCCTCCCCGCAGGTTGGCGAGGTAGGTGAGGAGCTCTCGGCCGGTCTGGGCGCCGTTCACGATGAACTCACCCGCCAGGAAACCCACCCGGCGCCGAAGAGCCACCCCCTCCACACGTGGATCCATGCCAAGGACTTCGGCATGACCGCTCGTGGGCCGAATCAGATCCAGAAGCAGCCGGATCGTGGTGGTCTTGCCTGCGCCGTTCGGCCCGAGGAACCCGAATACCTCGCCGGGCAGGACGTCGAGGTCCAAGCCGTCGAGGCCGCGGTTCTTTCCATAGAACTTGCCCAGTCCGTTCGTGCTGATGGTCGGTGCCGCCATGGTGTGCCTCCCTCAAGAAGGTGGCCCATCAAGCTGAGGCTAACCGAACAGCCCCTCACCCATTTCGACGGTGGACAGCAACCCAGAGGAACGGTGCGCTTCTCAGAAAGGGATCGAGCTCGTCTCGCCCAGGACGACGACGCGCCCCGGCGATACCTCAGACCGACCGAGAAAAATCCGATGCGAGCCAAAGGAAACGCAGTCCTCGCCGCGCCTCTGCGCGACGGCCCGCTGTTGTTCCTGGATTGTTCATCCACGGACGCTCCGCTCAGCCGTAGGTTCGAAAGGAGTCGTATCTCTGCGGAAAGGGAATTCCATGAGGAAGACACTCTCACTCCTGGTGGCCTTCGGGCTCCTTGCCAGCCTGTTGATGACGGTGTCGGCGGCGGGCGCAGCCGCCGACGCCGGCCACGTGGTCGTCGCCAACCGGGCCTCGGGAACCATCTCGGTCATCGACGTCGCCGACCCGTCGGACGTCATGCACGTTCCGCTACCGGCGGCCGACAACCAACCCGAACCGATGTACGTCGTCTCTTCTCGGAGCGGAGATCGCGTCTTCGTAGGCGATCGCGCCAACGACAGGGTCGTGGTGTTCGACGGCTCCGACTGGGCCGTCCTCGGTACCGTGTCGACGGGATCCGGAGTGTTTCACATGTGGGGCGATCCGCAAGGCCGCCAACTCTGGGTGAACAACGACATCGACTCCACCACGACCGTCATCGATCCCCAGACTCTCGAGGTGCTCGCCACGGTGGCCATCCCGGCCGATCTGGTCGCCGCCGGCTACAAGCCGCACGACGTATTCGTGACCAACAACGGTCGAAGCGCCTACGTGACCCTGGTCGGTGGGGTCGTCCACGACTGGGTCGTGCAGTTCGACACCCGAACCTTCGCTGAGAAGAATCGGGCGGCGGTGGGCCTCGACCCCCACGTGACGGCGACCACCCGCGGCCTCTACGTTCCCGCCCAGAACGCCAACGCCGTCCATGTACTCAACCTTCAAACACTGAGCCCGATCACCGACCTCGCCATTCCCGGCGCGCACGGGGCAGGTATGACGCCGAGCCGGCGGGTCCTCTACACCACGAACCTGCCGGGAGGAGGAACCGACGGCCTGTGGGCCATCGACACCATCGCCAACGAAGTCATCGGAGCCGTCGACACCGCCTACCCCGTGCCCCACAACGTCGTGGACACCCCGAGCCGCCGTCTCTTCGTGACCCACTCGGGTGCCACGTCCGACAAGGTGACGGTGTATCAGCGCACCGCGCAGGATCCGCTGCCGGTCTCGATCGGAGAGGTGACCGTTGGCCTCAACCCGTTCGGGTTGGCCTACGTCCCATGACACACCTCTCAGGCCCGGCGGTTTTCCGGCCGCCGGGCCGGGCTTCGACCTGGCGGTGTCGGGTGCTCGGCGTACCGCCACGGTTTTGCCGTTCGAGGCATCACGCACTCGCTCGTTGTGGAACAATCGGAGGATCGAGCTGAGGAGGCGAATGGTGGCCGGCGAACCGCGTATCGAGGTGACACCCCATGGTCCGTACGAGGTGACGGGCGGACTACGGATCCGGCCCAAGACCCCGATCGAGTCCGAATATGGCGAGCCGCTCACCTGGCGGACCGAGGACGACATCGACCACGATGAAACGTACGACCTCTGCCGATGCGGCCAGTCGTCGAACAAGCCGTTCTGCGACGGTACCCATGCCATCGTGCGGTTCGACGGCACGGAAGCGGCTCCAACCGAACCGACGTCCACCCGGGCCCGACGCCACGAACGTACCGGGATCACCGTGGTCCACGATGCAGCACTGTGCGTGCACTCCGGCTTCTGCGCCAACCGGGTCACCAACTGGCACGAAATGCTGAGCGACCTCGACGACACGGTGGTGAGGGGTCACCTCATGGGGATGTTGGAGCACTGCCCATCCGGGGCCCTCGCCTACGAGGTAGACAGCGCCGCCATTGAACCGGACCTGCCGGTCGAGGTCTCCCCCGTCCCCAACGGACCCCTGCGGGTGACCGGTCGCGTGGAGATCGTTCGCGCGGACGGAGAGCCGTTCGAGGTGCGGAACCGAGTCACGTTGTGTCGCTGTGGCGCGTCGTCCTCCAAACCGCTCTGCGACGGGACACACCGAGAGATCGGGTTCACGACCTAGCGTCGGGGCTCGCGGACAGAAGGAGCAGCGACCACGGCAGGAGGACCGCCATGCCCATTGACACGGTAGAGGACCTGAAGGATCACCTGAGACTGGCGATCGAGGTGGAGATGACGACGATCCCCCCCTACCTGTATGCGATGTACTCGATCGTCGACCCGGCCTCGGACGCCTCCAAGCTGATTCGATCGGTGGCCACGGAGGAAATGCTCCACGCAGCCCTCGTCGCCAACCTTCTCATTGCGATCGGGGGTGAACCCCGTTTCTACGACCCGACTCACCTGCCCACGTACCCCTGCCCTCTTCCCCATCACGTACCCGAGCTCATGCTCGACCTGGCTCCGTGCTCACCAGAGGTGATCCGGAAGGCCTTTCTCGTCATCGAACAGCCGGCTGATCGTGAGGCACCCCCCGAGGCCGACGCCTTCGAAACCCTCGGGCAGTTCTATCACGCCCTCGAGAATGCACTCACCAACCTGGCTGCCCAAGGCGACCTGTTCGCCAACCCGTCGATCGACCGACAGCTCGAGCCGGCCGACTACTCGCCCGTCAAGTTCGACACGGCCGACAGTGGAGGTCTCGTGATCGTCGACTCCCTCGAGTCCGCCCTGGAGGCGCTGGAGATCGTGATTCATCAAGGCGAAGGCCTCTCGGACGACAAGTGGGCCGACCCGAGCCACCAGGAGCTCACCCACTACGCCAAGTTCTTGGCCCTGGCCGACGGCGAGATTCCGATCGGCGACGTCCACCCGGCTGTCGTCAACCCATCGACAGCCTCGTTGCCGGAGGCGATCAGGCCGGTCGGGACCTTCTTCAACGCGATCTACTCCTACCTCCTCATCCTCATGGACCGCGCCTACGAGCCGATGACGTCAGACCAGCGCGAGCCGGCGGTGGGTCTGATGTACGGAGCGATGGAAGCCCTGATGCGCCCGGTGGCCCGCTACCTCTTCAGCCTCGAAACTGAAGCGGGCCGCGCCGGGCCACCCTTCGAGTTTCACCGCTTCGAGCACGCCAGCTCTGCCCTCGACGAGCTGCGCTCGCTTGGCGCGGCGCTGGTTGACCAGCATCCGCAGCTCAGCGGAGTCGTCGGCGCGCTCGATCGTTTCTGACGGGCCGGCCACAGAGAGCACCGCACGCCCCGAGATCACCCCGACGGCACCGCCCTCGACAGACCGCTCGGAGCAGCCGCCGCAGACTCGGTTGACCGCAGCCATGCCAGGCCGGAGGGGCGTAGGCTGGCCCACGTATGCCGCCTGAGCCCAAGAGTGTCCTGTCACGGGAGCTTCTTCCCGCCTCCATCGCCATCTACACACTGGTCGGTCTGGCTGCCTTCGACGCCCTCGGCGTGGCGGCCGCCCTGCCCGAGTTGGCGGCGGACCTAGGAGACGTCGACCTTCTCCCATGGGTGGTCACTTCCTTCCTGCTCGTCTCCGGTGT
The DNA here is from genome assembly GCA_965366365.1 of uncultured Acidimicrobiia bacterium. Classification (GTDB taxonomy): domain Bacteria; phylum Actinomycetota; class Acidimicrobiia; order Spongiisociales; family JAENVV01; genus CBDUEV01. Next base: position 19,920 of record CBDUEV010000034.1, read on the forward strand.
ATCGACGGTCCTGGCCGGCGCATTGGTCGATTCTCTTGGAGTTCGCATCATCTTTCGGGTGGCGGCCGTCGTCTTCCTGATCGGAGGCTTGGCCGCGGGTTTGGCGACCTCGATGGGAGTGTTGATCGCCGCCCGCGCACTCCAAGGCCTTGGTGGTGGCGCCCTCGTCTCGGTGGGATTGGCGGCCGTCAACCTCATCTACCCCGCCCGGCTCGTTTCGCGAGCCTTCGCAGCCAACTCCACCGTGTGGGGGGTCATGGGTGTGGCTGGGCCAGGCATCGCCGCCTTCCTCCTCACGTTTGCGTCCTGGCACTGGATCTTCTTCGTCAACCTTCCCCTCGGAATCGTGGCAATGGCCATGGGGTGGAACGTCATGCCGGGACCCCTGGCCGAGCCGGGTTCTCTGGCGGTGGACGGCGTCGGTCTGGGCATGGTCTTCGTCTTCAACCTCGTGCTGCTCTTCGCCGTGGACGGGCTCAATGCCTGGTCGGCGTTGCTGGCTGCCGCTGCGCTGGGAGTCGCCGCCCTCTACCTCCGTCACGCACGGAGACGCCCCGAGCCGGTCATCAAACGACGCCATCTCGTCGAGCCGCCCTTTGGCCTGCTCGGCTGGTCCATCACCCTCTTGATCGTCGGCGGAATCGCCGTACACAGCTTCTTCACTTTGTACATCCGGGGCGCCCGTGGCGGCGGCGAAGCCATAACGGCGTGGTCGGTCATGTTCTTTGTCGTGGGCTGGACAGCGGGCGCCAACCTTTCCAGCAGGCTCCTCGATCGAATGGCGGACAGCAGAGTGATCCTGATCGGCTTCGTGACTTCGATCTCGGGGCTTCTGGGGGCGGCCATGGCAGCCGACAGCGCTGCGTCGCTGTGGGTGCTGTTCGCGGCGATGTTCGCCGTCGGCTCGGGTATCGGCATGGCCACCAACGCAGGCCTCACCTTGCTCCAAGCCACCGCGGCCAGCACCGAAATCGGCAGGGCAACCGCCGCCCACCAGTTCTATCGGAACATCGGGTTCACACTTGGTGCGGCGCTGGGGGGAGCGGTGATCTTGTTCGTCGTTGAAGGTCAGATCGGCAACACCGACGCGGTGCGCGACTTGCTGGCGGGCGCTGAGGAACCGAGTACCGACGGCACTGCCGGCGCCATCTCCGACGGTTTCGTGGCAGCGGCCCTCGTCGGCACGGCGGTGGCGACAGCCGGCCTTGCACCTCTCTTTGGGCTGCGAAGGCACCTCGAGCCCGCTCGGCGCCTCGCCGACCGTGCCCGCCAGACGCCGTCACGCTATGCGCCTTGACCCATCATCCAACCCCGCTTGGAGCGCCTCGGCTCGGCCTCGTTGAGTAAGGTCGGAGGAAGGCTCCGGAGGAGGAACAAGAGTGCGACGCGCTGCGATGGCCCTGGCCGTACTGACCATTTTCACCATGCTGCCCGCAACGACGGCAGCGGCAGATCACCATGACGAACCTGCCTGGTTCGTCGACGAAGCGAAGCTTCCGTTCGATCCCCTCCCGGGGTTTGAAGACGCCAACCGCCTGTGGGGCACCCACAAGGGGTCCGGCTACCGCATCGAGGTGCCCGCCCAGTGGAATGGTTCGCTCGTCATGTGGGCCCATGGGTACCGTGGCGAAGGACTCGAGCTGACCGTCGACAACCACCCCCTCCGCGAGTTCCTGATCGCCAGCGGCTATGCCTGGGCGGCGTCGAGCTACTCGTCGAACAGCTACAACGTCGGTGACGGTGTCGTCGACACCCAAAGACTGGTCCGGTTGTTCGAGCGGAGGATCGGAGAACCCGCCACAACGTACCTGACCGGAGCATCCATGGGCGGACACGTCACGGCCCGATCGATCGAGCAGTATCCGAGCCTCTATGACGGAGCCATGCCGATCTGCGGAGTGGTCGGCGACTACGAACTCTTCGACTTCTTCCTCGACTTCAACGTGGCCGCCCAGCAGCTCGGGCTGGGTACGTCGTCCTTCCCGAAGGAAGACGGGCTGACCTACATCGGCCTCGAGGTCCCACAGATCAAAGCCAACCTGGCAGCCGCTCCAGGGACGTGGCCTTATGTTCTCAACGCCGACGGCGAGGCCTTCAAGCAGCTCGTCGAACTCCGTTCCGGTGGCGACCGCCCCAACTTCGATGAAGCGTTCGCCTTCTGGAACTCCATTCCGTCCGACGCCGGTGACGGCAACTTCCTCTTCGGGCTCGGCGTCGGTGACGGAACCGTGGCCGGCGTGCCGGGTGTCGTCTCGGACAATCAGCGAATCGTCTACCAGACGGACCTGGATCCCCGAGTCAGCGCCTCCGAGAAGCAACTCAACAAAGACATCGTCCGGGTGACCGCTGACCGTCGCCTCCGCACCTCCAACGCCCTCAATCCGATCCCGCAAGTGCGCGGCGATATCGGCATACCCGTGCTGTCCCTCCACAACCTGGGCGACCTCTTCGTGCCGTTCCACAATGAGATCGAGTACGCCAAGGATGTGCAAGCACACGGCAAGAGTGACCTTCTCGTGCAGAGGGCGATCCGCGGGGTGGGTCACTGCGGGTTCACCGGCGTGGAACTCGTCACCGCCTTCTCAGACCTGGTCAACTGGGTTCAAAACGGAGTCCGACCCGAGGGTGACGTGGTCCTCGACCCCGTGGCAGTGGCGGCTGAGGACTACGGGTGCAGGTTCACCGATTTCGCCACCCCCGGCGGCCACATACTGGCCACCCCATGTGATTGAGCGTTTCGCCCCCCAGTGATGAGACACCCCGGGTCCTCCGGGGTGTCTCTTCTTTGGGCGCCGCCCGCAGGAGCTCCTGCCAAACATACCCGGGGGAAAGGGCCAAGCGGCCGGTTACCTGCCCAGGGCGTCGCCGGTACGGTGTCGATGGTCCAGTCCGAGAGGTAGTCATGGGAAAGGGCGAAAGAGCAGGCAAGCCGGCCAAACGACCCGCCACGAAGGATCTCAAAGAGAAACGGCAGGCCAAGAAAGACAAGAAGGCCGGGAAGAAGAAGCCTCCGATTCTCGGCGGCTGACGACCGCCTGGCCTTCAGAGGTCGACCAGGCTCTCCGACCGCGGAGGCCGATCGGCAGGCCATCACCGCACCACGAGGCCTGTCAGCAGATGGCGTCGTCGGGGTACCCATGGGCACGGGGATCCGAGATCGGCAGAAACGATCGCTCCCGCCCGGTATGAGCCCCTGCCGCCGAGAGGTAGCGGCTGTGACACCAGCCCGTCATTGCCCCATAGGTGACCTCGTACCAATCGGCCATGCCGACCGCCACCGCCGCGCCGGTGCCTTCCACCCCTGACGCGCCAGGGGGGATCGCACCGAGGACGGGATGTTCGATGCCGGGGGCGACCCGCATGTTCAGAGCATCGTCGGCTTCCACCCCCACCACGACGAAAGACAGCTGAAGCTCAGGCCGAACGTCGACCTTCTCGAGATAGCGACCGCTCACCCATCCGGACCCACCGGCATGGGCGATTTCCACCCACTCGGTGCCCGACACCGCCTGGCGCGCCCCTGAACCGGTGACGGTGGTTTCGTGGGGAGCGAGGGCGCCAACGATGTCATGGCCTACTCCAGCGGCCGCGCGAACGTTCAAGACGTCGTCAGCCGCAACATCCACGACCCGATATCGGGTGTTCCGACCACGGTCGATCGCGACCGGTTCCGGCTCCGGCGAAACCGCCAGGAGCTGATCGATCCTGATCTTGCCGGGATCCCAGTGGGAGTTCTCGGGTACGTGCTGGTGGCCGCACCAACCGTCGAAGCTTCTCCACTCGCCGGCCGACATGCGGGCAGCACCCGAGGTTCCATATGCCTCGCTTCCCAGGAACTCGAACGGAGCAACCGATCGCATGCCCGTCTGCGCCTCGACCCAGCGCATCCAGCTTCCCAGCGCGTGGAGCAGACGCGGCGACATCGATGCTGATTCGGCGGCCTTCCCGACGATCTCGATCTGGATGGCTCGCGCCCGATTGGTCTGGACCCCTCCGGAGGGATTGGCGAGCGCTCGGGAGGCACGATCAATGGGGAGATGCTGATAGATCACCACCTCCGACGTCCGGTCTACCGCCGTGAAATGGGGATAGGAGCTGTGCCACCCGCCGTAGTCGGTGGTGGAAGGAGTGAACGAAAGCGACTCGGTCGTGTGCAGCACGCCCCGATAGGGGTACCCCGATTCGTAGACGCCGCCGTCACGGGTGGCGGGGTTCCTGACCGAGCTCGGATACCAGAGTTCCATTGTTCCCTCTTCACCAACCCTACCGGCCGGGCCCTGTGGCGGGCTGCCAATCGTCTCGAGTGCTTGCGCCTGCAAGCAGGCAATTTGGGTCTCCCGACCTATTTCCGTTATGGTTTCTCGGCGGAGCTGGGATGAACTCCGAAAGGCGAGAAATTGAGACTTCCCCAGCTTCCCCTGGCTACCCGTCCTTTGCCTTTGCGCACGTTCGGCATCCTCGTTTTGGTAGCCGCCTTCCTGTTGGCCGCACTCCCAGCCTCGGCCGCCGTCTCAGAGCCCGAGATGGAACAGTGCCTTCTCGCCAAGATCAACACCGATCGGGCAGCGGCCGGCCTCGACGCCCTCCGCCTGGCCACCGACGTCGTGCCGGGAGTTCGAGCTCATTCCGAGTGGATGTCCGACCACGAATTCGCGCACATGAGCGACGCCGCTCGCCTCGCCATCCTGCCGCCGGGCGTGTTGGGTTACGCGGAGAACGTCGCCATGACGGGCGATCCGAACCCGACCGACTGCAGCGCCATCCACACCCTCATCATGGGCTCTGCCGGCCATCGCGCCAATGTGTTGCTGTCGACCATGCGCTTCGCGGCGATCGGCGCCCACATCGACGGTCAAGGAGTGTGGGTCACGGAGCTGTTCTTCGATGCCTCCGGATACTCGCCCGAGTTCGACGGGACCTTCTGGGACGACGACGGTTCTCCTTTCGAGGCCGACATCGAACGGTTGGCAGCCGCCGGGATCACGAGCGGGTGTGGCCCTGAGCAGTTCTGTCCTGCCGGGCCGGTCACCCGAGGCCAGATGGCCGCCTTTCTGGTCCGTGCCCTCGATCTCCCCGACGCCCCGCCCGCCGGCTTCACGGATACCGTCGGCAACACCTTCGCCAACGACATCGACCGCCTCGCCGCGGCGGGTATCACGATGGGCTGCTCGGCTGACCAATTCTGCCCGGGCATGTCGGTGAGTCGCGGTCAGATGGCCGCCTTCCTCGTGCGCTCGCTCGGTCTTCCCGACGCACCCTCGTACGGATTCTCGGACACCGTTGGGAACACCTTCGCCAACGACATAGACCGCCTCGCCGCCGCCGGCGTCACATTGGGCTGTGGCGCGAACGCGTACTGCCCCAACGAAGCCATCACCCGGGCTCAGATGGCGGCCTTCCTCGTGCGCGGCCTCGGCCTCTAGAGACCGCCCGCATCCTGAATCACGGCGGCACGGTGGTCGGTTTAGCGCCGAGTTGTCCACACGATTGGCCGATAATTCCGCCGACGCTCGGCCACATTCCCCAGCGGAGCCACCTCCGACCGGGTATCGAGAAGCCTCGTTGGCCCCGCTGGTCCGACAAGTGAAGATCCCATGCCTTGGAGCTGTCTGGATGGGTCCGAGATTCGCCGACCTCAGCCCAACCAGGGCTGACCGCCAGCGGCATCGGTAGACCGGAGAGCGCCATGCGCGTCGGTCTGAAGAAGTCGTTCTCGCTGTGCGAGTTCCTCTTGCAGCGCTGAACAAGAGTTTCCCGAGGCACATCGGCAACCCGCAACCAGGCGCCAGGAGCGGGCAGCTGGTATCCGATCCGGGTGCGTCTTCGCTACCATGCCCGGCGCCCAACTCCGAAAGTGGCTTCAATGCCGCACAACCCGACGCAACCGAGCGAGCCATCACCCGTCGAGCCTGCATCCGGACCTTCCACCGCTACGGCCATCAGCACGGGCAGCAATCGCACCTATTTCCCGGCCCTGGATGGCATCAGAGCAATCGCCGTGATGATCGTCGTGGTGGCGCATGGATCGGTTCGGCTCTGGCCTCAAGACGTGCGCCTCCGGAGCGGCTGGGTCGGAGTTCAGATCTTCTTCGTGCTGTCCGGTTTCCTCATCACCTATCTGCTCCTCGCCGAGAAGCAGCGGACCTCGAGGATCAGCCTCAAAGACTTCTACATCCGGCGCGGACTGAGGATCTGGCCTCTCTACTACGGGATGCTGGCCCTCTATGCGTTCGTACTGCCACGGCTCGACTCAACGTCCTTCTCTGGCGTCTTCATTGGGATCGATAGTCCCGATTTCGAGGGATACCGATCCGCTTTGTGGCCGCACGTCGTCTTCCTGCAGAACTACCTGGTTGACGTCGCCGACGTGCGGCTTGGTCTCGGCGTGTATTGGTCGCTGGCCGTCGAAGAACACTTCTACCTGGTGTGGCCGCTTCTGGTGGTCCTCTTCTCGCGGAAGGCTCTGCCCTGGCTCCTCGGGCTCACCGTTGTCGGAAGTGCAGCGTCATCGATTCTGTACGACCTGCGCGTTCTTCCGTTCCAGCCTGGGTACGGAGAACTCACTCACAACAACCTCTTCGCCATCGCGGCCGGCTGTCTCGTCGGCTACGCATGGGCCTTTCATGCCGAAACGATTACCGCTCTCGGAAACCGAGCGGTTCGGAGCGCCTCTGCCGTAGCGTGGATCATCATTGGACTCGTCGTCGTCAACGGCTCAGCAATGGTTGACCTCACCCTCATTCCAGGCCCCAATACGGTTGCCAAGCTCCTGGTCGTCGCCTCGTCGGCGATTTTGATCGTTGGGATCATCTCTCGCCCCACCGATCACAAATTCAGACTGCTATCGCTGCCGCATACCGTTCACATCGGGCGGATCTCGTACGGGATCTACCTCACGCACGCTCTCGTGCTCGGGGCGTTCGCCAGGTCTGCGTCCCTGTGGAACGACAGCGTCTTGGGCGCCGTTGCCGGGATGGTCATCTTCGCCTGGCTGGCAGTAGTGGTCGCAGATTTCATTTACCGGCGATTCGAAGCTCCCATCCTCCTCGTCAAGAAACGCTTCCAGCGCTTCTAGGACCGCGAGAACGCGTTCTCCCAAACCAAGCAAACCCGTGCCCGGATGGCCGCCTTCCTGGCGCCGCTGCCTCAGCCTCTATCCACCGCTCAGACTCGGTTCGTCCGGACCGGTTGGCTCCATGGCGGTCACCACATTCGGCACCGTTGTGGGCGGGGTCGAGCGAGCACCGAGCGAGAGCAGCGCAGACAGCACCGTTGTGAGCACCATGGCCACCACCACGATGACGACCAGCAGCCGGGTTCGGAGACCATGACGGCGCCGCGGCCGTGCGGGTGCAGAGTCTTCGCCAGGATCGCCGAGGTGCATCCGGCAACGCTAGGCGAACCTGGGTCGGCGGAGCGACCTCTCCGCCTTCGGGTCGGTTGATCCGGCTTGGGCCAAGTCTCCCGCCAGGGTCGGGTGGACGACACTGGTATTATCCCAGCTCCATGAGCCAACACGGCTCGGCCAGACCATCACGCGCCGGCAGGTACGAAATGACAGACGAACTGATCATCACCGGCTTCCATCGGAGCGGCACGTCGATGGTCACCCAGCTCCTGCACTCGGCGGGACTCTTCGTAGGTGACGATCTCCTCGGAGCGCGCCCCTCCAACCCGTACGGTCATTTCGAGGACCGGGCAGTGGTTGGCCTCCACGACGCCATCCTGAGAGACAACGACCTCAACTGGCAGGTTGGCGAACCGCTGATCCCCTCCGTCCTGCCCGATCGCTGGGCTGCCGCCCGAGGTCTCGTGCAGCAACGACGGGCAACCCACAAGCGCTGGGGCTTCAAGGACCCTCGTGTGTGCCTCTTCCTCGGAATGTGGAAGCACCTCATGCCCTCGGCGAAGTTCCTCATCGTCTTCCGCTCTGCAGTCAGTTCGGCCTACTCACTCGAGCGCCGCCACGCGACGCAGATGTTCGGCGGCGAAGGTCCACGCCGCGTCCACATGCGATTCTGGAGCGAACCGGATCTCGCCCTCCGCATGTGGCTGGTTCACAACGAGGCCATCCTCCGCTTTGCCGCCAAGTATCCAGAGGACGTCGCCGCCATCTCATTCGATGCCGTGGCACAAGGATTCCCCCTTGTCGACCTTCTCAACGAGTCGTGGAACCTCGACCTCGAGCGCACCGCCACACATTCCGTCTTCGACCCGGGCGCCACCCAACCAAGGCCTTACCCCATGTTCGTTCAGGATCCTGACCTGGTGGACCGAGCCATGGGGGTATGGCGCCGCCTGCGTGAGCTGGAGCAGACCAGTTCCTTCGAGAAGGAGCCCGCAATTGCGACGTGACGAGTTCATCGTGGAACTGGACGCCAAGGACCTCCGCGTGGAGAACGACCTCCTCATCCACGAGGTGGCCTACTTGCGGGGTCTGGTCAACAACCTCCAGGAGCAGGTCAACGCAGCCTCCGACAGACACAAGGCCGAACGGTCGGCTGCCGAGGCAGCGAGGAAGTCGCTGGCTGTGGCGTCCAAGAACCTTGCGACAGCCAAGAAGGACATTGCCTGGATTCTCGAGCGCCTCGATCGTTCGCCGATCGGTTGGATCATCCGGCGACGAACCGGCTTCCAGAAGCTGGCCGCCCGCTGGAGTGACGACGAACCAGCCACGGTCGAATAGAACTTCGGCGGCCGGGCGGGCGGGCCGAAGTCAGGGTCCACCCCTTTACACCTACTTCGACGAAAGCCGCTCCATCGTGGCGGCCACCACCTTTGGCAAGGACTCCTCCCATCCCGGCAAGGGCGTCAAGCCCAACTGGCCCGTTCGCTCGGAGCCGAGTTCGGAGTTGGGCGGCCGCCGAGCAGGGCGGGGAAACTGATCGGTCGAGCAGGGAGAAATCCGGTCCGGGTCGAATCCGGCCAGGCCAACCGCGGCACGGGCCAACCCAAACCAGGTCGTCGCGCCTGAGTTCGTAAGATGGAGAAGGCCGGTTGCCCCGGCCCCGATCGCGGCCATCGTCGCAGAGGCGAGATCATCGGTGACAGTCGGACAGCCTCTCTGGTCATCCACCACCTGGAGCTCACGCTCACCGACCAGATCGAGCATCGTCGACACGAAGTTGGAGTGGGTCCCCGAAATGACCCACGAGGTCCGCACGATGAGAGCATTCGGGTCGGCGATCCCCACCAACCGCTCGCCCGCCAGCTTGGTCCGGCCGTACGCACTGGTCGGGTTGGTTGGCGAGCTCTCGAGGTAGGCCCCGCTCTCTCGTCCGTCGAACACATAGTCAGTCGAAAAGGTGACGAGCTTCGCTCCGTGCCCTGACGTCCAGGCGGCCATCTCGCCAACCGACAATGCATTGACCTTCTCGGCGGTTGCCTCGTCCGATTCGGCCGCATCCACGGCGGTGTAGGCGGCGCAGTTGATGAGCAGTTCCGGTCGGAGCCGATCGAGCACACGGCCCACTCCATCCGGTTGCGAGAGGTCGAGATCATCTCGTGTCAGGAACCGGGCGTCCGGCACCAGAAGGCGAAAGGCGGTGGCCAGCTGGCCCGTGGCGCCCGTGACGACGATCAATCTCCGAACACCTCGGAGCGTTCGCCGAGGGTCATTTCGGCGAAACCATCGGGAGCGCCCCCGTGCAGTCGCGTATCTCGCCCCAGCAGTGAGCTGTGCAGCTTCCATCCATGCACTTCTGACCCGTCCATGACGATCGAGGTCTCGATTGTGCTGTCAGAGACCCGACATCCGTTCCCGATCGCCGTGTTGGCCCCGATCCGGGTGCGGGTCAGGTGAGCACCTTCACCGATCACCGCCGGACCCGTCACCGTGCAATCGATCAGGCGGGCGCCTGCTCCGACGCTCACCGACCCTCGAATCGTCGAATCGATCACCTCGCCTTCTTGGCGAGCCTCGAGATCTGCCAATACCAGCTCGTTGGCGTGAAGCAGGTCGTCCTTCTTCCCGGTGTCCTTCCACCATCCCCTGACCACGCTTGGCCGCACGATCCTCCCGCTCGTCACCAGATACTGGATGGCGTCGGTGATCTCCAGCTCGCCACGGGCGGACGGGGTGATCGATGCCACGGCTTCGGCGATGCTGGCGTCGAAGAGATAGACGCCAACCAAGGCCAGGTTGGAGGGTGGGTTCTTCGGTTTCTCGACCAGGCGAACGACGTGTCCTTCATCATCGAGCGCGGCCACACCGAACGCGCTCGGATCGTCCACCTCGGTGAGCAGGATCTGACAATTGGGGCGGTTCGTTTGGAAGTCGGCCACGATGTCGGCGACACCCTGCTTGACGAGGTTGTCGCCGAGATACATGAGGACGTCATCGCCGTCAGCCCACGGCAGCGCCATTCCGAGGGCGTGGGCCAGCCCGGCCGGTTTGTCCTGGACGATGTAGGTGACGTCGAGCCCGAGCTTCGACCCATTGCCAACGGCATGGCGGATCTCATCACCGGTTTCAGGAGCAATGATGATCGCCACCTCGGTGATGCCTGCCGCGGCAATGTCTCTGAGCCCGTAGAACAGGATGGGGACGTTGGCAACGGGGACGAGTTGCTTTGCCATGGAAAAGGTGATGGGACGAAGCCGGGT
>CBDUEV010000035.1:0-30460 GCA_965366365.1 uncultured Acidimicrobiia bacterium
GGCCGGTTGGTGGTGGTGGACGACGATGCCGCCTTTCTGGCCACTCAGGACGTCTCTGTCCTCGGGAACCGGGATATCGCAGCAACGTTCCGGTGGCTGGGGATCACCACGTTGGGGGCGCTCTCGCAACTGCCTCGCGCCACGGTGACCTCGCGGTTCGGAGATCTGGGATTGGAGGCTCATCGACTGGCCGCCGGTGAGGGACCCCAGGCTTCTCCTCGGATGGTTCCTGAGGACGTTGCGGTCTCGCAGGACTACGAAGAGCCGCTCGACACCCTCGATCGAGTGGGGTTCGCAGCTCGATCCCTGGCTCATCAACTCGTCGACAACCTTCGTCAGGTCGGAGCGGCCGCTCATCGAATCGAGGTCGAGGCGGTGACGGAACAGGGAAAGAGGCGTCTTCGTGTGTGGCGAAGCGCGGACCCCTTCACCGAAGAGATGCTCGCTGAACGTGTGTGGTGGCAACTTCGTGCATGGATCGACTCGGGAGGGGTGGACGGTGGCATCGTTCGGCTCCGCCTCGCGCCGGCCGATGTGTCGGGAGGGGGTCGCCAGCTTGGCTTTCTCGAAGATACCGTCGCCACGATCGAAGCAGAGAGGGCTTTGGCGCGCGTGCAGAGCTTGGTGGGTCCCGAACGAGTCCTGGGTGCCCGACCGCGGGGAGGTCGTACCACAGCCGATCGCGTGCAATGGCATCGGTGGGGAGAGGAGCCCGGACCGGACGCCGAAGAGGCGCCATGGCCGGGAGGTACGCCGTCGCCTTCTCCCGCCCTGGTTCCACCCAATCGACCTTCTCTCCAGGTGGAGTGGGATGACGGGATGCCGGTGCGTATCAGACTGAGAAGCCGTTGGGAGCCTGTACTGAATTGGGCCGGACCTTGGCGGTTGACCGGACGATGGTGGAAGGACGAGATCACCGTGGATCGCTACCAGATCGTCACGTCCGCCGGGGCACTGTTGTGTGAAGTGCAAGACGGGGTGACATGGTTGGCCGGAGTCTATGACTAGTCCCGGTCCTCTCAGGGGCCGTGCCCATCACGCCACGAGCCTGCGCCTCGTCGGGTGGACAGTGGTTCAGGATGCGGCGAGCCGGGCGTAGGTCGTTTCGACGACCTGGCGAGCCTGCTCGGTGAGGGCCCCGATGTCTTCCCGCGTCATCTCGCCGGTGAGGATCGGTTGCCCGACTTCGACGACCACATGACCGCCGCGAACGAGCCCCCCCGGTTTCCAGACCCGGTCAGAACCGAAGATCGTCACCGGGAGGACCGGCAGCCCCCGATCGATCGCCACGGAGAATGCCCCCTTCTTGAACGTGAGCATCTCGCCGCTCCGTGAGCGGGTTCCCTCGGGGTACACCATGATGGAGTACCGGTCGCCGGAGATCACCTTGGCCGCTTCATTCACTTCGCCATGGGCGGCGGCGCCGCGTTGGCGATCGACCTGAATCATGCCCAGGGCCCGAAGCGTGTGCCCAAAGACCGGCACATCGAACAACTCCTTCTTGGCCATGAAGCGAATGGGAAGGTCGACGGCCACGATGTTGACCGGGATATCGAGATCGGAACGGTGATTGGACACCACGACGTAGGGGAGCGACGTGTCGAGATCCTCCCCGCCCCGCCGTTCGACCGTCGACCGGGTCAACGACAGAACGATCCGCGCCCACCGCACCATGATTCGGTCCAGGATCGGCGAACGTGGGTTTCTGATGGCGACACCGAGGATGGAGAGGCAGGCCAAGCCCGTGATGGTCACTGCGGTCACGGCAACCCAAGCACTGAGGAGGAAGTGACCCACGGTCTGCATGCAGAGGAGAGTAGCCCGCCGCTTGGTAGCCTGAATCCATGTATCCCTCCCCAGGTTCGGACAAGACGACCTGGCGTACCTGGGCCGGTCGAGCTGCTGCGGAGCTCGATGCAGCGGCGCTGTCGCCGGTGGTCGTCGGGTATCTCCAGCAGTGGATTCAACCGCATGCCACCCTGCTGGTTTTCTCGTCCATGCCGGGGGAGGTCGACTTGTCCCCGCTGCAGCATCAGGGGCGGATGCTCATGACCCGGACCCCGCCATCGGGGCCACTCACTGTGCACGATGCCGACGCCGCTCGTGAGCTACATCCGTGGGGTTACTCCCAGCCGGTGGCCGGCGCCCCGGCGGTCGACCCGGCCGAGATCGATGTCGTGCTGGTGCCCGGTGTGGCCTTCTCCGTGACGGGGGCGAGGCTGGGACACGGGAAGGGCTACTACGACCGGCTTCTGGCGGTCCTTCGCCCGGAGAGTGAGCGAGTTGGTGTGACCTTCGACGCCCTGGTGGTGCCGGAGTTGCCCACCGCCGCCCACGATATCGCCATGACCCATCTGGCCACCGAGTCCGGGGTTCGCGAGGTCTAGCCGCGCCACGTCGTCACCGCTTCCCGCCAGGTGCCGGCCCTGCGGTTGTTGACCTGCGCCAGCGGTGGTTGGTCGCTCGATTGTCACACTGCTGCCGCGCTGGGGAGGGGCCTCCGCCAGCGGGCGAGGGCGACGAGTGGAATGACGGACAGGCCAACGCCGAGCATGCTGAGCACCGCGTATGAAGAGAAGCTGACGATCAAGCCGGAGGCGAGGTTGGCGGCGCCCCCCGCAACCCAGGTGAGGGTGTCGGCCGGGCCCTGGATGTGAAGCCGCTCGGCCAGAGTGAGACCGGTCAAGAGATGCGTGCTGCCGGCGACGAAGCAGAAGTTCCATCCCATTCCCAACAAAAAGAGCGCCACGATCAAGACCGCCGGCGGAGTGTCCCCGGCCCCGACGATCGCCAGCGCACAAGCAGCCACGAGGGTCACCGAGCCGGCGACGATGGTGGCGAGGGCACCAAACCTGCTCACCAGCCACCCGGTGAGCGGCGCCACCGCAAACATGCCGAGCGTGTGGGCGGTCATGACGTAGCCGATCTCGCTCAGCGACTCTCCCGCATTGCGAAGATGGAGGGGGGTCATCGTCATCACCAGCACCATGACCAGCTGACCGAGGGCCATCGCCGTCAGAGCCAGCTTCACCGACGGCAACGAGAACAGCGCAGCACGCGATCGTTCCGCCCCCAGATCCACGTCGCCGGTCGGGGTGGGGTCTGCAACAGCCAGCTCGAGGGGATCCGGCCGCAGCAACGCCGCGAAGGCGAGTGCTCCGAGGCCAAAGAGCAGGGTGGCGGCCGCGTAGGGTCCCACCAGGTCGTGGAGGCCGCGCGCCACGGCCAGGTCGCCGGCGGGCTCCAGGGCGAGCGGGCCGAGGACGGAGCCGATGGTGCCTGCCCAGACGATCAGGCTGATAGCCGAGGCGCGCCGGTCGCTGGATCGAAGGTCGGCGGCCGCATAGCGGGCCAGGTGGCTCGTCGCTTGCCCGAGACCCAGCGAGAACATGCCGAGGAGGAGGAGGGGAAAGGACTCGACGATGACCGCCAGGGCGGAAACCGCCGTCCCCGATGCAGCAGTGGCATAGCCGATCGTGAACGACTCTTTCCGTCCGAGCCTCTCCGAGAGGCGGGTGAAGACCGTGGCGCCTGCCGCCACGCCAATGGTCCCCAGGGCGGCAGGCAGACCAGTCCACCGTGTCGCAGCCATCTCGCCGGCCGCCAGGGTGGCGACCGTGACAGCCATGATGAACCCGGTTCTCCCGATAGCCACGCCCGAGAACATCGCCCATACGAGTCGGGTGCGCGTGCGTTCGATGCTCACCGAGGTCTGCATCGGGGCAGTCTATGACGCCGACCAGCTCCGCAGGCGCTCGATGCGGATGACGATCCACGGCCCCTCCGGCGGTTTGGCCGAGTAGTGCGTGTACTTGTCGATGAGGGCGGCGCGCAGGGTGGGCGTCGGGTCCGTCGTGATGGAGGCCGTGCCTTCCGCTCGACACCACCACAGTTGGTCCCAGTCATCGTCGTAGTGGTGGACCAGTACCGCCACGCGAGGATCGCCGCCGATATTGGTCAAGCGGACCAATTGGCGGCTCTTCTTGGGCTTGTGGTCGACGGCGCTGACCAGCAGATCGCCTGCCAGCGCAAAGACGAACGGGACGAGGTGGGGAGTTCCGTCGGGGTTGATGGTGGCGAGGGTGCCCACCGGTGCGGTCGCCAAGTTCCGGCGCGCTGCTTCGTCGTTCATCGAGTAGGAAGCCGCAGAGCGGCTTCCTCCAGGCTGGGCAGCAAAGCGTCGGCCCAGATGGCGTGGCCCCGGGCGTTGACGTGAAAGAGGTCGGGCGCAAAGAGGTCGGGTTCGGTGCGGAACCGGGGGGCGGCCGTTTCTCGGATCGGGACCTTGATGATCCGATCGGACATCTCGGCCACCCGCGCGTGGACTCGTTCCATCGAATCGGCGCGAGCCCGCACCACCCAGGAAAGGGGACGGGGTAGGCGGGGGATCCCGCCCAGTTCTCCCACGCCGGTGAGGATGACGATGTGGGTCTTGTCGAGCAGTTCTGCCACCACCTGCCGAAGGTAGCGCTCGGTACGCGCCGAACGGTCACCGTGCAACGCGTCGTTGCTGCCCGCCGTCACCACGGCGATGTCGGCCGAGGAAACGAGCGGCAGCTGCTGGCGGGCGACATCCGCTGCCCGGCTTCCCCCGATGGCCAGTGAGACGAGGTCCACGTGGTAGCGGTCGGTGAGCCGTCGGGCGGCCTGTCGGATCCAGATCTCGTCTGGGTGATCCAGTCCCGGGCCGGTCATCGTCGAATCCCCGAGGGCGACGATGCGCACCGTCGGCAGGGTGGGATCCCCGAGGCTGCCGCTGGCGTCGAGGCCCTCGAAGGACGGGAGGTCACGATTGACGACGTAGGCCACCTGTGCGGCCAGCAGGAGCCCTCCAGCTGCCAGCGCCCTCGGTACGAGGCGGGTCTGTGTGGATTCGATCATGATCAGAAAATGTACCAAGTGTGCGATCGGTATGCATGGCGCTAGCGTTGCCAGGCACGGCTGTTCTGAGGAGTGAACAATGCGGCTTGGGCTCAATCTCGGCTACTGGGGTGCGGGGATGAGCACCGACACGTCCCTCATCACCGAGGCCGAGCGGCTTGGATTCGATTCGGTGTGGGTGGCGGAGGCGTACGGCTCGGACGCCGTCTCGGTCCTGGCGTGGATCGGAGCGCGCACCGACACCCTCAAGCTCGGTTCTGCCATCTTCCAGATGCCGGCGCGCACCCCGGCGATGACCGCCATGACGGCGGCCACCCTCGATCGACTGTCGGGAGGTCGGCTGCTGCTCGGGCTCGGACTGTCGGGTCCACAGGTGGTCGAAGGCTGGCATGGCGTGCCCTACGGAAAGCCGCTCGGCCGCACCCGTGAGTACGTGTCGATCGTCCGGAACATCCTGGAACGGTCCGGCCCCACGGAACACCAGGGTGAGCACTATTCCATCCCGTACCAGGGGGCGGACGCCACGGGGCTCGGCAAGGCGCTGAAACTCATCACCCACCCGCTGCGAACTCAGGTCCCGATCTATCTCGCCGCGATTGGCCCGAAGAACGTGGCACTCACCGCCGAGATCGCCGACGGTTGGCTGCCGGTGTTCTACTCACCCGAACGAGCTTCTGAGGTGTTCGGTCCCCGCCTCGACGAGGGTTTTGCCCGGAGCGGCGATCCTGACAAGGCGGCCAGATTCGACGTGGCTCCGTCCGTGGCGGCCGTGGTCACCGACGATCTCGACGCCGGCTGGGCAACGGTGAAGCCTCAACTGGCGCTCTACATCGGGGGGATGGGCGCCAAAGGCAAGAACTTCTACCATGATCTGGCCTGCCGGTACGGGTACCAGCAAGCCGCCGACACGATTCAGGATTCCTATCTGGCGGGTGACAAGGCGGCCGCCATTGCCGCGGTTCCCGATGAATTGGTCGACGAGCTCAGTCTGATCGGGCCCCGTGGGCGGATTGCCGAGCGCCTGGAAATGTGGGAATCGGCCGGGGTGGGGACTCTTCTGGTCTCCAGCTTCGATCCGACCACGCTACGGACCCTGGCCGAACTGGTCCTCTGAGGGAGTCGGCCGCCGGTCGACATATCGAACGTATGTTCGATACTATGGCGCGACGTCATGTACGCCGAACTGCACTGTCACACCAACTTCTCCTTCCTGGATGGCGCCTCGCACCCCGAGGTTCTCGTGGAGCGGGCCGCCGAACTCGGGTACCGAGCGTTGGCCGTCACCGATCATCACGGATTCTATGGAGCGGTCCGATTCTCCGAATCCGCCAAGGCGTTGGGGCTACCGGCGGTATACGGCACCGAGATCGGACTCGACCCGACCTCTCATCTCGTCCCCGAGCCGGGAGACGACCCGTTTCGAAAGGCAGAAGCCGCCGATCGGGCCGCCGCTCCCGTCCCCGAGGCAATCGACCCGAAGCGGCGCGGGCGGAGCATGCGCATGCACGGCAGCAAACCCACCGATCTTCCCGACTCGCACCATCTGGTCCTGCTCGCCGGAGGGCCGGGCGGGTACGGGGCGATCAGTCGTCTCGTCTCTCAAGCGCAGTTCCGTGGAGAGAAGAATCGTCCCGTGTACACATGGGAGGACATTGCTGACGCAGCCCAGGCGGGCGACCTGTATGCGCTGACCGGTTGCTGGCAGGGAGCCGTACCCAGGGCCGCCCAGCGCGGGGACCTCCCAGAAGCCATGGTGGCGGCGGGGCGGCTTCGTGATGTGTTCGGAGACGGCCTGCGGATCGAACTGTGGCATCACCGAATGCCGGAAGATGATCTCCGCAATGATGTGCTCGCCGAGGTGGCCGCCCGGCTCCAGATTCCGACCGTGGCCACGAACAACGTTCACTATGACGATCCCGCGGAGGCTCACCTCTCAGAAGTGATGGCAGCGATTGCCGGCCGGCGCACACTCGACCTCCAGGACGGGTTCAGGCCGGCCACCGATGAGCGGTATCTCAAAGCCCCCCAGGAGATGCATCGGCGCTTCTCTCGCTACCCGGGAGCAGTCGAACGAGCCACGGAGCTCGGCGAGGCCCTGGCGTTCGACCTGCAGCTGGTAGCTCCACAGTTGCCCGACTTTCCCATGCCCGGTCATTTCCGCTCCGAGATGGAGTACCTCAGGCACCTCACCTTTGAAGGCGCTCGAGAGGTGTACCCGGGACGCAACGGTGGGATCGACCCGGCCGCCCAGTCGCGCCTCGAACATGAGCTCGGGGTGATCGAGAAGCTCGGATTTCCGGGCTACTTCCTGGTGGTGTGGGATCTGGTCCAGTTCGCCCGGAGCCGCGACATCTACTGTCAGATTCGCGGATCGGGCGGCGATTCGGCGGTGTGTCGCTGCATCGGGCTGACCCAAGTGGATCCGATCAGGCTCGGGCTTCCCTTCGAACGCTTTCTCTCCGAGGAACGCGGTCGGGCTCCCGATATCGACCTCGATCTGGAAGCCGATCGACGTGAAGAGGTGATCCAGTACTGCTACCGACGGTATGGACGAGAGCGCGCCGCCATGGTCGCCAATGTCATCACGTATCGGGCGCGTTCCGTGCTCCGAGACGTCGCCAAAACCTTCGGGTTCAGCCAAGCTCAGGTCGACGGCTTGGCCAAGTACATCGATACCCGCGATCCGGCTCGCCTTCGTTTCGACGTCCCTCTCCCAGACGGGTTGACCGCCGACCGCATCTATGACCTGTGTTGGCGACTGGACGGCTTCCCCCGCCATCTCGGTATTCATTCCGGGGGAATGGTGATTGCGGATCGGCCCCTTTGGCAGGTCGTACCTCTCGAGTGGGGACGCATGGAAGGGCGCTCAGTTCTGCAATGGGACAAAGAAAGCTGTGCGGCCATCGGTATCGTGAAATTCGACCTGCTCGGGCTCGGAATGCTCAACGCCCTGCACCTGGCCGTCGACGCCATTGCGGATACGCACGGTGTGGACGTCGACCTCGCCACGATCGAACAGGAGCCCGCCATCTATGCGATGCTCACCAAGGCCGACACGGTGGGTCTCTTTCAGGTTGAGTCGCGGGCCCAGATGGCCACCCTGCCGAGGATGAAGCCCAAGACGTTTTACGACCTGGCCGTTGAGGTTGCCCTGATCCGTCCTGGTCCCATCCAGGGTGATTCCGTTCACCCCTACCTGCGTAGGCGGAACGGCGACGAGCCCGTTCGATACCCACACCCGCTCGCCGAGTCGGTGCTGGAGAAGACGTTGGGGGTTCCCATCTTCCAGGAACAGCTCATGGAGTTGGCGAGGGTCTGCGCGGGGTTTGGCCCTGCGCAATGTGATCGCCTCCGGCAGGCCATGACCCACAAGCGGTCGGAACAAGCCATGGCCCGTCTTCAGGATGAGGTCTTCTCAGGCATGGCCGCCCAAGGCGTCTCGGGAGCGGCTGCCGAGGAGATCTGGACGAAACTCCAGGGGTTCGGTTCCTTTGGGTTCCCCGAGAGCCACTCCGTGTCCTTCGCCTACATCGTCTACATGTCGGCCTGGCTGCGGTACCACTATCCGACTGAATTCCTCGCCGGCTTGCTCAATGCCCAGCCGATGGGTTTCTACAGTCCCAACTCATTGGTTCAGGACGCTCTCAGGCACGGCGTGATCGTGCTTCAGCCGGATATCAACGGCTCGTCGCATGACTGCACGATCGAGCCTCACTACGCCGCACCTGATGATGTGGTGACCTACCTCGGGCAAATGTGGCGACGGGGGAGAGGCCCCGTCGATGATCCGTTGCGCGGTGCGGTGGCCCTCCGAATGGGGCTTCGGTACGTCCGGAATCTGGGGGCCAACGAGGTGACGCGGGTCGAAGCGGCGCGTCAGATCGGTGGCGATTTCTCGTCACCCGAAGACCTGGCCCACCGCACCGGGCTCAACGTCGGTGCCTTGGAGGCTCTGGCGGTGTCAGGTGCTCTCGAGGGCGTGGGATTGCCGCGCCGCGCCGGGGTCTGGGCGGCTGGAGCCTTGGCGGAGATCGGGCCCGACCGGCTGCCACTCGCTCCGGGGGTGGAGGCCCCCACCTTGCCTGGCATGAGCGATCAGGAGATCTCCGAGGCGGAACGGTGGGCCACCGGCGTCTCCACACGTCATCCTGTCGAGTTCATCCGCCGGCGTCTCACGGAGATGGGATGTATCTCCACGGCGGAGGCCGTCGATCGACGCCGCAACGGTGTGCGGGTCAAGGTAGGGGGCGTCGTAACGCATCGGCAGCGTCCCGGGACGGCCAATGGCGTCATCTTCTTCAACCTCGAAGACGAGACCGGCCTGCTCAACGTGGTGGTGCTTCCGCCGGTCTGGGAACGTCAACAGAAGGTCGCCCGCCAGAACCCGGGGTTGGTGATCGACGGCGTTCTCGAGTACCGCGATGGAGTCACCAACCTCGTGGCGCGCCGGTTCACTCCCTGGCCCGTAGAAGGAGTGGCCTCCCGAGATTTTCGGTGATCGAGCCTGACTCTCCCATGAGGCTGCGCCGGCGTAGGCTTCTGGCCCATGTCCCGCCGTCAATGGTTCCTGGTTTTCGGCGTGTCCGCCATCATCGTGGTGGCGTTCGGTTCGATGCTGTACGGATTCAGCGTCTTCGTCACCGATTCGGCGGCCGGAGCCGAGTTCTCGACGTCGGTGCTTTCGATGGGACTGACCGGCGCGGGGGTGATGGGAGGCGTCCTGGCTGTTCCGCTCGGGCGGTTCATGGATCGACGAGGTGTGCGTGGCGTGCTCTTGGCCGGCGCCGTGCTGGGTGGCCTGGGGATGGTGGGGTTCTCCCTGGCCCAACACTCGTGGCAGGTGGTGGCAGCCTGGTGGCTGCTTCTCGGGCCGGCGGGAGCGATGCTCTACTACGAGCCCGCCTTCGTGGCGATCGGGATCTGGGTACCCATCCATGAGCAACCGCGTGCTTTTGGGGTGCTCACCCTCTTGGGAGGTTTGGCCGGGGGTGTCTTCATCCCGCTCGTGCAGTGGCTGGTCACCTCGTACGGATGGCGTCTCACCGCTGCCCTGTTGGGGGCACTCATCTTCGGCGTCGCCACGATCGTGGCTTTGACCGTGGTTCCGGCCGGTATCCAGCGTCACAAGGCGACCGGCCCGCCGACCGAGCGTCCGCCCTTCCGGGTCCTGGTCGGCGACACTCGATTCTTGCTCTTCACCATCGCGTTGGTGCTCACCTTCTTGCCCATTCAGGGGATTCTCGCCCACAGAGTCGACCGATTCTCCGAGGTTGGGTTCGCCGCTACCACGGTGGCGTTGTGGGCGGGCGCAGCCTCCTTCATCAGCATGCCAGGTCGGTATCTGGCTCCGTTGCTCGCACCCCGAGTGGGCGCCGCCCGCCTCACCGCCCTGGTCATTGGGGCGATCTCCCTCTCGGCGGCCGTGGCCGTGCCGGGAGATTCCTCGTTCTCGATGGTGGGTCACTTCGTGGTATTCGGAGTGGCGTTCGGCGCCCTGACCCCGCTGCGCGCCTCTGTGATGACGGAGTGGTACGGCGGCGAGCACTACGGAGCGGTCATGGGAGCACAGTGGTCGGCGGTGACGTTGGTGGGGGCGTCCGGGGCGCTGGTGATGGGAGCAGCTCGAGATCTGGTGGGCGACTACCGCCTGCCCCTGGCGGTGGCAGCCGGTTCGCTCGCCATCGGGGCGGCGCTGACGATGGCGGCTGGGAAGGTGGCGCAACGCGTCGAATGAGTCGGTGCTCGACCTGGGCAGGGAAGGCTGGCACCATGTGCCGATGTCCGGCGTGGGAACTCTCAACGAGAAGTCGCTGCACGCGCAGTTGAAGACGTGGTACGAACTCGACGGCGACCGCCGAGAGGTGCCGGTCGACGGGTTCGTGATCGACCTGGTTCGGGGCGACCTGCTGATCGAGATCCAGACGCGCAACGTGGGAGCGATGAAACGCAAACTCGAAGCGCTCACCCTCGACCATCCCGTGCATGTGCTGGTGCCGGTGGCGAAGCGCAAATGGCTGACGAAGATCGATGATCAAGGAGAAGTCCTCGGTAGACGGCTGTCACCCAAACGCGGCACGGTGCTCGACATCTTCGGCGAACTGGTCGGCATCCCGCTCTTGCTTGCGCGACCCAACCTGACCATCGAGGTGGTCATGATCGAAGAGGACGAACTTCGGCGCCACGAGCCGGGCACCCGGTGGCGCAGGCGAGGTTGGGCCACCCTGGAACGGCGGCTCCTCGCCGTGACGGAGAGTGTCAGGGTGGAGGATCCATCGGCCCTCGTTGATCTGCTTCCGGAGTTGCCGGAGCGGTGGACGACCGCCCAGCTGGCGAACGCGGCGGGGATCTCTCGACGTCTCGCCCAACAGATCGCCTATTGCCTGCGCAAGGCAGAGGTGGCCGGGGTGGTGGACAAGGTCGGAAACGCCCTGGTCTATTCGCTGATCCAGCCAGCCGACTGAATGAGGCGGGGGTGACTGCGGGTGGATCACACCAGAGAGGCCAGCACCACCTGAGCCGCGTAGTACACCGGCAAACCCCACGCCTGGTTCACGAAGCCTGGCGACACGAACTGCTGACGGGCCACGGCCAGGTCGGAGAGATAGAACAGGCCGGCTCCGAGTGGGATCCAGGGTGATGCTCCGGCCCCTGTCGCCCCCCACGCCGTGACGAACATGAGGCTGATAGCCACCATGTAGCCCACCACCGGGATGCGGAGTTGTTCGGTCACCGCCGGGAGGAGCCATCTGCCCACCAGTGCCCCTACTCCGGCCAGGACCAGGAGCGAGGGCACCGCCCATGCCGCCGACTGGCCGGCCACCCAGAAGGCGCCGCCATAGGCGAGGTGAGCGAGCAGAAAGGCCCCCAAGCCTGCCAGAAAGGACCGCTCGGACGATCCGAGCAGGGCCACGTCACCGGCAAAGGAACACACCAACCCGGCGACCAGCAGGCGACCGAAGAGATCGTCGGGCAAACCGCCGGCCAGCGCCACAACGAGGAACCCGGTCGAAGCCAACGGTTTCCAGAGAATTCGGTAGCGCGAATCGACCCGCACGGACCAGACGAGGGCTGCCGTCGCCCCGGCGGTCACGATGGCTCCGACCGCCTCCATCACAGATGTTCTGTGATGGCTTCCGCAACCTTCGTCCAGACCCGCGAGGCCGGATCGATGAGGTCCGAGTGGTCGGCATCGGCGTCTTCGATGTAGCGGACTCGATCCCCGGCTTGGGTGGCGGCCTGGGCGTAGGACACCGACATCGAGACAGGCACGACGTCATCGGCTTCGCCATGGACGATGATCTGTTCGACGCCCAGAGGGAGCATTTCGATCGGCGAGACGGTGCGGTACAGACTGGCGTGGTAGGGCGAGCCGGAGAGAAGAGGATCGACGGCGTCATCGCCGAGCCCGGCCCGCTGGGCGGCGGCGAGATCGGAGACGGCAGCCAGGCCAACCGCCAGGCGGGGGCGGACGGCGGGGTCTCCGCCCAGATCGGTATTGGCCAGTGTCCGTCGACCGGCCGACCACAGCGCCAAATGACCGCCCGCCGAGTGACCGACCACCGCCACGCGATCGAGGGCCAGATCATGGTCGGGAGCGATCTCGGCGAGGAAGTCGACACTTTGGGCCACGTCGAGGAACGTCTCCGGCCATCCGCCGCCCGCCCCGACTCTCCGGTATTCGGGGTTCCAGGTGGCAATGCCTCGACCGGTCAGATGGACCGCCAGGCCGTCCATGAGGTCCCTCGTCCACTGGTGCCGCCAGAAACCCCCGTGCAGCAGAACGGCAACCGGGTGGGCCCCACCGACGTTTGGTATTCGCAGGTCGCCCACCTGGGCGTGTTCGGAACCATACGACAGGGTCGTGAACGGACCCGCCGACCGGGCGGCGAGATGCCGCAGCGCGTCGCGGTACCCCTCGATGCCTCGCCCGTAGATGGTGTGCACGCAGGCGGGCTCGATGACCGAGACTCCTCGCCACGGTTCGCGTTCCTTCACGTTGGAGATGTGCACCTCGACAGTGGGAAGCCCGACCGCGCGGATGGCGTCGCCCAGGGCATAGGAGGTGTGGGTGTATGCCCCGGCGTTGAGCACGACACCGGCGGCATCGTGGCGAGCGGCGTGGAGCCGATCGATGAGGGCACCTTCGGCGTTGGACTGGAAGGTGTCGACCTCCATCCCCAGGCTCCCCGCCCAGTCGTGGCACAACCCGTCCAGTTCCTCGAGCGTGGTGGATCCATAGACGTCCGGTTGGCGGGCGCCGAGGAGGTTCAGGTTGGGGCCATTGACGACGAGAATCCGTGCTGGGTCAGGCATGGCCCGCCAGAGTATCGACCCAGCCGGTGGGGTGGCGTCATTTGGGGTTGGTCAGGGGGCCAAGTGATCGCTCTCGAGTTCCTCTGCCCGGGCGATGGTGGCACCCCCGACGACGCCGTGGACGATGTCATAGCGATCGGCGAATGCCGCGACGAGGGCTTCAGTCGTCGACTCGAAGGTGGCATCAGGGGCATGATCGGTGACTGCCCCCACCGTCTGTGGGTCCCAATCGAGATCGAGCGCCTCGTAGACCGGGATGAGCACGTCGCGCACGTCGCGGCCGGCGCTCACCACCACCACCCCTCCGATATGGGCTGCTCTCCGGGTGAGGCGTTGACCCACTCCCATCAGTTTCCGGTTGCCTTCTGCGTTGACGCTGTAGGCGCCGGGGCAGTACTCGCCGGGAACCTCCCCGATTCGAGCGTCGACCCCCAGTGTCTCCAGTGCCGAGCGGACGATCTCGGCGATCTCCACGAACCGCGGAGTGATGGTGATCTTCGGGTCGGGTTCGGGAATCGTCCACGAGAAAGAGATCGTCTCGGCGTGGAACACGGCGGCCCGTCCCCCTGCCAGCCTCTCGATGGCTTCGAAACCCGCCTGTCGGGCCGCCCGCACGGCCGCCGAATAGCCGGCGGCAACCACATCCTGCCGACCGAACGCCACCACTCGCGCCGGCCGGTGAATGCGGAGGGTCTCGCCTCGTGAGCCTTCGGAGACCTCCAGGAGCATCGCCCGGGCCACGGCGGTGTCGAGAGCCGGCCGCTCGGCGTGGTCCTCTCGGATGAGGGTGATGGTGCGCGCCACGCCGGGAGCCTAACGCCCGGAACTTTGCGGAGGCCACAGACGTCTCTACCGTATGCCTACCAATCGACGAGGTGGGATGCACTCGAAAACCCGGGTGATGTTGTTGGTGGCCGTCTTCCTATTGGCTGCCTGTGGCGACGCGCCTTTTGCCGAGCTGGGCAGGGTCGACGAATGGGTCGATGCCGGAGCCGGAGAAGAAACCGATACGGAAGCTCCCACCACCACGGTGCCGGCCAACGTTGCGCGCCCGATCGGTGACATCGTCTGGTACAACGGCTGGGCCCGAGAGGTGCCCTCCGAGCCCAACGAGGTCATCTCGATGGTGTGGGGTCGAACGGATGGTCTCGATGCCTATGTCCAGACCTCGCCGAATGAGATCGCGGCCGCCCTCCCCGGACTGATGATTCCCGGCGAGGTGGCTCCGGGCGTCAAGTTCGTCACCAGTCAGCTCGTGTACGCCCGGTCGAAGGGCAATCTCACGAATTACTTCGTTGCCGCCTTTGGCTTCTGGCGGATCGACCCGTACACCGCCAGCAGCCAGGTCGGACAAGTCGCCACTCTCAAGGTTGCCACCGAACAAGAAGTACCGAGAGACATCACCGACCCCACCGGGGGGTGCGGCCGTTTCGCCGATCGGGATGTGACCAGCTGCGACGCCCTCGAGATCAACGGTCACCCTGCCTGGTGGATCATCAGTCTCGACGGAGAGAATCTCGTCCTGCTTCAGGATCAATACCGTTACGAGTTCACGCTTCGTCCCAACGTCGAACGGGCCACGATCGAAGCCATGGCGACGTCCATGGTTCCGATGGCGTCGGTCAGCCCAAGCGAGGCAACCTTGGCGCTGGAGCCGGTCGGCGGCGGTGTTGCCGTTGAGGAATCCTCCGGCTGAACCTGGGGGGCACGAGCGTCGGTGGCCCGAAAGCCGGAATCGGCGATAGGCTGGGGTCCCATCTCAGAACGGTTGTCCTTTGTTCCATTCCGGTGGCTGGTACGCCCGGCTCCAGTACGACGAAACCCAAGACCGACCGAAGGTCGATCGCAACCTCCTCACACGGGTGATCGGCTACGGACGTCCCTATGCAGGCGCAATGGTGGGGGTCTTGCTGACGATCCTGGTCATCTCGACGCTGTCGGTGTTGCCGGCCATCCTCATTCGCGAGCTGATCGACACCGCTATCCCGGAAAAGAATCTCGGCTACCTCGCCCTATTGGGCGCCGGCATGATCATCGTCCCGGTCGCCAATGCCGTCATCGGAGGTGTGCAACGCTGGCTCTCCGCCAAGGCGGGGGAGGGGATCATCTTCGATCTCCGCTGCGAGCTGTACGCCCATCTGCAGGCGATGTCGCTCAGGTTCTTCACCGCCACGCGGACCGGCGAGCTCATTTCGCGACTCAACAACGACGTCGTGGGAGCCCAGCAGGCCATCACAGGCACGTTTGTCTCGATCGTGTCGAATGTCGTGTCGGTCGGCGTCATCCTCGTCGTCATGTTCCGGACCGAGTGGAGGCTCACGCTCCTCGCCGTGGCGGCCCTGCCGCTGTTCATCTTCCCGGCTCGACAAGTGGCCAAGGTGTTGCGGAGGGTCACCGAGGAGCAGATGGAACACAACGCCAACATGTCGGCCATTCTCCAGGAGACGTTCAATGTGAGCGGCGCGCTCCTCGTGAAGATCTTCAATAGGGCTGCTTCGGAGCGGCAGCATTTCGCCGAGGAAGCGGCCCACGTGCGCGATCTGGGGGTGCGCCGTGCTCTGGTGGGGCGTTGGTTCTTCGCGGCTCTCGGACTGGTCAGCGCCGTCGGAACGGCCGCCGTGTTCTGGGTGGGCGGACTCCTCGTGATCCAGGACGTGATCACCTTGGGCGCCATCATCATGTTCTCGACCCTGACCGCCCAGCTGTACGGGCCGCTTTCGGCGTTGTCGAACGCTCGTGTCGAGTTCGCCACCTCTCTGGTCTCCTTCGAGCGGGTCTTCGAGGTGGTCGACCTGCCGCTCGACATCATCGAGCGTCCGGACGCCATCTCGCTCGAGAGTCTCCACGGTGCGGTCGAGTTCGACCAGGTGTCATTCCGCTACCAGACGGGCCAACCGGAGGGCCTCGAACAGGTGAAGCGGTTCAGCCCATGGGGCTCGGGCAGCGTGGTCGGCGATGCGGTCGATGTGACGTCGACCTCGACGAGGGAGTACGCCATCTCCAACGTTTCGTTCTCGGCCCAGCCTGGCGAAATGATCGCCCTGGTGGGGCCGAGCGGCGCCGGAAAGACCACGATCAGCTACCTGGTGCCGCGGCTCTACGACATCAATGAGGGGATCATCCGCATCGACGGGCACGACGTCCGGGACCTCACCCTGAGCTCGCTGGCCAACGGTATCGGAGTGGTCACCCAGGAGAGCTACCTGTTTCACGATACGATCGCCGCCAACCTTCGGTACGCCAAGGAAGACGCCAGCCTCGAGGAACTGGAAGCAGCCTGTCGGTCTGCCAACATCCACGACTTCATCAGCTCGCTGCCTGCCGGGTACGACACCATGGTCGGCGAGCGCGGCTACCGGCTCTCGGGCGGCGAGAAACAGCGCCTGGCCATTGCCAGGGTGATTCTCAAGAACCCTGAGATCCTGATCCTCGACGAGGCGACCTCCCACCTCGATTCCCAGTCGGAGGCGCTCATTCAAGACGCACTCGAGAGGGTCATGAAGGGCCGCACCTCCCTGGTCATAGCCCACCGGCTGTCAACCATCCTCGCCGCCGACCGCATTCTGGTCTTGGACCAAGGCGAGCTCGTACAGCAGGGGAGCCATGAAGAACTCATGGAGTCCGACGGGCTGTATCGCGACCTGTATGAGACTCAGTTTCGAGCGCAGCCAACCTCGGCCTGATGGTTGACCCCGGTGATGTCCACGACGCGTCGGTCAGAATTGCCGACCACGTCAGGACCACGCCGGTCGTCGCCTATCAGCGACCTGGGACGGATCTCCCGCTGAGCCTCAAACTCGAGATGCTCCAGCACACCGGTTCTTTCAAGGTTCGTGGCGCCTTCAACAAGCTCCTCACCAGCCCCGTTCCGGCCAAAGGGGTGATTGCCGCTTCGGGGGGGAATCACGGGCTGGCCGTGGCGTACGCAGCACGACGCCTCGGCGTACCTGCTGAGATCTATGTGCCGACCGTCATCTCCCCGGCCAAGTTGAACCGACTCAGGTCGATCGGGGCAGACGTCACCGTCGCCGGCTCGGTCTACTCCGAGGCGCTGTCGGCCAGCGCCGAGCGCGCCGCAGCCACCGGCGCCATGGTGATCCACGCCTACGACGACGCGGCGGTGGTGGCCGGGCAGGGCACCACGTTCAGAGAGTTCGACGCTCAGGTTCCGGACCTCGATACCGTGATCGTGGCGGTTGGGGGTGGCGGGCTGATCGGCGGGGCGGCCGCCTGGTTCGGAAACGGGGTGAGGCTCCTCGGTGTCGAAACCCACGGTACGGCCACCCTCCACACGGCACTGGCGGCCGGCGCACCGACCGCCGTCGAGGTGAGTGGGGTGGCTGCGGACGCGCTCGGTGCGCGGACGGTGGGCGAGATCACCTTCACGCTGGCCCGAGCGTACGTCCACCAGGTGCTGCTCGTCTCCGACGAGGATGTCGAGGCGGCGATGCGCACGCTGTGGGACGATCTCCGGCTCGTGACAGAGCCAGGGGGTGCCACCGCCCTGGCCGCCCTTCTCGCAGGACGGTACGTGCCGGCCCCCGAGGAACGGGTCGGCGTACTGATCTGTGGCGCCAATACCGATCCAGCCGCCTTCGGTTTGATGGTGAATGCGCCCTGAGGTGGCGTCACCCGTCCCGAACGAGGTTGCGGGCGAGAATGGGGTCGGCCGCCGCCAGGAGGAGGTTGTCGCCGTCGTGAGTCACCCATAACCCGGGGTGTGCCTCGAGCCACAGACCGCTCGGAAACACCGACAAGGCTCTCCGGGCGCGTCGGTTGGGGGGCCGATACACCAGAACCTCCATTGCCGGGGCCCGGACGGCCGGAACCGCTCCCAGCAAGTCGAATTGGCCGAAGAGCCGAGCCATTCCCTCGGCCGGGTCGAGGGGTCGAAGCGCGTCCCACCACTCGACACTGCCGCAGGTTGGGCAGGCGCTCACTCCGGTTCCCGCGACTTCGACGATGGTGTGGCGGCACTCGACTGTGTTCATGCTGTCATGATGGCGGGTGGGTGTGACACTTTTTGTGCCGTCGAGCGCGCCAGGCCGGTAGGGTCGCGGCAGCGTCGGAAGGTCTGCCCATCGACAATGACAGCGACACGTCTACGGTCTCCCGGCCGATCGTCAGAATCGGCGATGGGGCGGCCCGGTCCACTCAGGATGTCGTGGTGGCCGAAGCGCCTCTGGAGATCCGCCTGGAGACGGTTCCGTTGGCCGTGCTCATGCGGACGCCCGGGCACGATGTGGAACTGATCAAGGGCTTCTTCATCACCGAAGGGATCGTTGTGGGGGAGCACGAGATCGCCGAGGTGAGGGTGGTGGAGGGCGACCCGGAGAAGAACCGATGGGAGGTGGTGCTCGCCGAGGGTGTGCACGTCGACCCGACTCGTTTCCAGCGCAACGTCTACACGAGTTCCTCCTGTGGCGTCTGCGGCAAGGCGAGCATCGATGCGGTGAGGCTCACGGCGGCGCCGGCCGAGCCGGGGCCGGTTCTGAGCTACGAAGTTCTGTTCGGTCTGGTGGACCGATTGCGAGTCGGGCAGGCCACGTTCGACGACACGGGGGGCCTTCATGCCGCGGCGGTGTTCGACGCTTCCGGCGAGATGGTTCTGCTCCGTGAGGACATCGGCAGGCACAACGCGGTCGACAAGGTGATCGGAGCCTTGGGAGGCGCCGCCCGGTCCCGCCAACTGGTGCTGGTGGTCTCGGGTCGAGTCTCTTTCGAGATCGTCCAGAAGGCGGCGGTGGCGGGGTTGCCGGTCGTATGTGGGATCTCTGCGGCCTCTTCGCTGGCGATCGAACTCGCCGAGGAGTTGGGCATGACGCTCATCGGGTTCCTACGGGGCAGCACCTGCAACGTCTACACCGGTGTAGACCGGCTCCGGCCCTAACATCGGCGGCATGCGCGGGCTTCCTGGCATTCTCATCGTCCTGACGGCCTGCGCCGGCGCGGTGGCCCCGACGTCCTCCCCGACCAGTGAGGTCACTGGTGCTGAACCGACCACCCCCGTGGTCGAAGCGGCCGGCGCGAGTGGATGTGCGGATGTCATCGACGTCGAGGTCGTCGCAGATGGCGACGGCCGGTACACCGTCTCGGCAACGGTCAGTTCGGCCGACACGGGGTGGGAGAAGTACGCCGACCTGTGGACAGTCACTGCCGGCGGTACCGTGGTCGGCGAGCGGGTGCTGACGCATCCGCACGAGACGGAGCAGCCCTTCACTCGCTCCCTGAGTGGAGTGGAGTTGCCGCCAGACCTAGCGGAGATCGAGGTTTCGGCCCGTGACTCGGTCGCCGGATTCTGCGGTGCGAGCTTCGTGGCGGAGGTGCCTCGCTAACTCTTGATGGCTTGAGCGCCCAGAAAGGCCAACGCATAGCCTGCGTACGCCACCAGGCCGCCCACCACCGAAATGAACCCGTCGAAGTTGTCGAAACGGAGATCTTCGAGGAGCTCGACGACCCCGACGATGGCCAGCGCGTATCCTCCGACCCTGGCGAACACGTCTGGCGGAGCGATCTCGGCGAGGGCGCCAGGGGCAAGTCGTGGTAGGCCGATGACCAGCCCCGCGATCACCACGGCCACCGTGGTCACGAAATACTCGGTGGCGATCAGCTCGAACAGAAGCCATGCCCCCACCACCAACGCAGCCCCCAGCGACACCATGGCAACGCCCGAGCCTCCAGTCGTACCGGCAGCAGGAGAGTCTGCCCTTTCGTTGGGTTCATCCGTCATCATCCCTCCCTTTCCGTCTTCCCGCTTCGAGGATACGCGTCCGCCGAGAGGGAGGTCCCCTGGAATGGGAGTCCGGGGTTTTCTCTGAAGATATGAGCGGATGTTCATGTATCTGCTAGTCTGATCGAGTGATGGCGGAGACCCCAGACGAGCGGCGCGACAGTCCCGGTGGAGTGAGATTGGATGCTCGGGCTGCCGAGCAGTTGGCCGAACTGTTCAAGCTCCTCGCCGATGAGAAGCGGCTCCGGATGATCTATCTCCTTCTCGAAGCCGGCCGGCTCTGCGTGGGCGACCTGGCCGGATTGGTCGGAAGCAGCGACTCTGCCACCAGCCATCAACTCCGCCAGATGCGGCTTGCCGGTCTGGTGCGATCCGAAAAGCAGGGCCGAGAGGTGTTCTATCGAGTGGCGGACTCGCACGTGGCCGTGCTCCTGGACGTGGCCATCGAGCACTATCTCCACGACCCCCAGACCGGCCGATGAGCGCAGGTCACCGCCATGGTCCCCGCCCTGGG
This sequence comes from uncultured Acidimicrobiia bacterium, assembly GCA_965366365.1. Lineage (GTDB taxonomy): Bacteria > Actinomycetota > Acidimicrobiia > Spongiisociales > JAENVV01 > CBDUEV01. The sequence goes on from CBDUEV010000035.1 coordinate 20,439, forward strand.
GAGCGACACCGACGCCCCCTGTCCATTGCCTTCGGGCTGGTCGTGCTATTCATGGTCGTGGAGGCGGTGGGTGGCGTTCTGACCGGCTCCCTGGCTCTGGTATCGGATGCGGGTCACATGGCCACCGACGCCATCGGGTTGGGCATGGCCTTGGCGGCCATCGTGACGGCCAACCGTGCAGCCCGCGGAACCGGTCGCACCTATGGTCTCTATCGGTTGGAGATCCTGGCTGCCCTCGCCAACGCCGTCCTGCTCTTTGCGGTGGCCGGCTTCGTGATCTACGAAGCAGGATCCCGGCTGAGCGATCCGGTCGAGGTGCTGTCGGCGCCCATGCTCGTCGTAGCCGTGGGGGGTTTGGTGGTGAATGTGATCGCCTGGCGTTTGCTGGCTCCCGGGGCACAGGAATCGATCAACGTGAGAGGCGCATATGTTGAGGTGGTCGCCGATTTGGCGGGTTCGCTCGGCGTGATCGCCGCTGCTCTGATCACCATCTTCACCGGCTGGGAGTACGCAGATCCCCTCATTGCCGGTGTGATCGGCCTCTTCATCGTCCCGCGGGCGTGGCGCCTCGGTCAACAAGCGATCCGGATCCTGGTGCAGGCCGCCCCCGCCGGACTCGACCTGGAGGCCATGCGACGCGACCTTCTGGCCGTGCCGGGGGTCGTCGATGTTCACGACCTCCACGTGTGGACGCTCACGTCCGAGATGGACGTGGCAACCGTGCATCTCATGACACGTGAGGGCGCTGCCAACCATCCGGTGCTGGACCGGGCGCGGACAGTGCTCCAGGATGGCTACCAGATCAGCCATGCCACACTCCAAGTGGAGCCGGATTCTCATCGCGGGTGCGCTGAGGTCACCTGGTAGGCCATCGGGAGGGCCGGATCACACGAGCGGCGGGACGCTCTCGTCTTTCTCGGCGTTTCTGGCGGCACCGGGGACGAGCAGCAGGGGGGTCGTGGACTGTTGCATCACCTTCACCGACACGCTCGCCCAGGCGTCGGCATCGAAGATGGGCCTCGTCGCCCCCATCACGATGAGGTCGGCTTCGATTTGAGCAGCCGTCTCGACGATGGCCCTGGCCGGGTCGTCATCCTCGATGAACATTGGCTGGGCGGCTATACCGGCAGCCTCCAAAGCCCCGACGAGCGGTTCGACCAACCGCCGGCCGCGTTCCTCCACGTACTTGGCGACGGCGGCCTCCGTCTCGGGAGGCCGGATCTCTTCGGCAAAGGGTCGCCACTCCTCGGTGGCGAGTTCCTCGAGGAAACTCCGCGGAACTCCGATCGACGTCATCACCGAGACCGTGCCACCAAACCGAACGAGGTGCTCGACGAGCGAGGTCACTGATCCAGGTGGTAAAGCTCCGGCGGTTGCTACCAGCACGTGCACCTCGCCAGATTAACCCACCTCGGACCGGTAGGTGAGTCAAACCCGCCGGCGATTGGAGGGGAGGTAGCCTGGGATGGTCGAGCGTGGAGGACCGATGGCCGAAATGACAGACGAACTCGTCAACCGAGTGACATGGAAGATACCGAACGCGCTGGCGCTGGTCGGTTCCAGGTCGGGGGACGAGTGGAACGCCATGACGACGTCCTGGATCACCCAGGTCGCCATGGAACCGGTGCTGGTGGGCGTGGGGGTGGACAAGAGTGCGGTGACCCACCGCTTGATCTCCGATGGGGGAGCGTTCTCGATCAACCTATGGAGCAGTGAAGACACCCGACCCTTCGTCAAATTCTCCAAACCCGCCGCCAAGGAGGGCATGACCCTGAACGGACGGCCCATTCGCGCAGCGTCGACCGGCGTGCCCATCTTCGAAGAAGCGGTGGCGTGGATGGATCTCCGCGTTTGGCAGGCCGTCGACTGCGGAACCCACACCTTCTTCATCGGGGAACTCGTCGATTGCGACATCGTCGACGATGAGGCCCGTCCCGCCGCCATGAGCGACACGCGGATGAAGTACGGGGGCGTCCGTCGCGGCGGTCACTGACGGGTTGATCAGGAGGCGTGGAGCTCGAGCACGTCTCCGTCGGTCACGAGATGGTCGCGACTCACCTGCTGCCCATCGATCCCACCCCGACTCCAGAGGCGGGCGTAACGGAGTGTTTCGACGAAGTCTCGATGGACCAGACGCGCCACGTGCAAGACGGTGTCGCCGGCGCGCACGGTGTACGGCCGCTCCAGGTCCGGAGGCTTGCCCGGCACCTTGGTGTACACCCGCACGATCCCCAGGTGGGTGAACAACCACGGCCCCAGCTCGTCGAGCCCTTCTCCGGTCTCGGCCGAAACCACCATGACCGGAAACGCCATCTCAGCCAGCTCCTCGAACACGGCTGCCTCTTCGGCGAGGTGCGGGATCATGTCTGCCTTGTTGGCCACCAAGAGGGTCGGAAGCCGAATGGCGAACGGATCGTCATCGACGGATTCCGCCTCCCCGACCCACGACTCGATGAGAGAAACTCGACGCTCGGACAACATGCTGCGCAGAGCGAGCGCCTCGGACACGCACCCGGGGTGGCCGAGATCCACAACCAGCAGAGCTGCGTCGGCCGGCTGAAGAGCGTTGGCGATCCACCCGATCGGATGGGCAGGTGAGACCGCTGGAAGATCGACGAGCTGGATGGCAGCGTCCTCCACCATGAGCATCCCGGGAAGGGGATACTGCGTGGTGAAGGGGTAGGGTGCCGACTCAGCGTGGGACCCGGTGAGGCGGGCGTGGAGCGCCGACTTGCCGCTGTTGGGTGGTCCCAGGAGCGCCACCTGAGCAGCCCCTTCGGGATGGACGACGGTGACAGGCCCGGTTCGAGCCGGACCGCGCTGGGGCCCGCCGAGGCGCTCCGTGAGCTCTTTGATGCGGGTCTTGATGTCGGCCCGGAGGTGCTCGGTTCCCTTGTGCTTGGGAATCGTGCGAAGCATCTCCCGCAGGTGTCCGAGCTGTTCCTCGGGTTCTCTGGCCTTCCGGAAGGCTGCTTCGGCAGCTTTGTAGTCAGGGGTCAGATTGGCGGGCATGCCTCCCAGGCTACGTGGCCTGGTCCGTGGACGGAGACTCCCGGCGAGGAAGCTCGACACACCTCCGGACTCTAAGATCGCACGAGGAACACCGAATCAGGAGCAGATCTATGGACGTTCGGGTCGACGACAAGGTGGCGATCGTCACCGGCGGGAGCCGGGGAATTGGCAAGGCGATCGCCTCCGAGCTGCTTGCCAGCGGCGCGAGGGGCGTGGTGATCACCTCCCGGAAACCCGAGAATATCGACGCCGTCGTGCAGGAGCTCGCCGAATCATCGGGTCACGGTGATCGCATCCACGGCATCGCCGCTCGGGCGGACGATGCGGTCGCCGCTGAAACAGCAGTGCGCGAAACGATCGAGCGATTCGCCTCGTGCGACATCTTGGTGAACAACGCCGGCACCAATCCGGCGCCAGGTCACCTCGGGAATGTGAGCTTGGAGGCGGTCGACAAGACCTGGGCGGTCAATCAGCGCGGTCCGCTCATCTGGTCTCAGCAGGTCTGGCAACAGTGGATGCAGCGCAACGGTGGGGTCATCATCAACACTGCTTCGGTGGGAGGGTTGATGCCCAGCTCCGTCATCGGCGCCTACAACGTCTCGAAAGCCGCGCTCATCCACATGACACGCCAACTGGCGCTGGAGATGGCGCCGAGGGTGCGCGTCAACGCCGTGGCGCCTGCCGTGGTGAAGACGAAGCTCTCTGAGATGTTGTGGATCAACGGCGAAGAAGGCGTCGCCGGAATGCATCCACTCGGCCGGTTGGGGGAGGTGGAGGACGTTGCCCATGCCGTGGTCTTTCTCTGCTCTGAAAAGGCGAGCTGGATCACCGGGGTGACCCTGCCGGTCGATGGTGGATCCTCGGGCGCCACCGCTCCCGGGGGGCTATGACCGATGGGTCGGCTGGCTGCGCTCCTTGTGGCGGCGGTCGCCTTGGCAGGATGCACTTCCGTCCCCACCTCCGACCCGCCCGTGGACGCGATCGAGGGCGCCCCGCCGGCAGCGGACACTGTCGACGGACCGCTGGTGGCGATCTCCACCAGCGGTGATCCGACCGGCAATCGGTACCACGAAGGAATCGGGTCGATGGGGCGGTCTCCTCTGGAACTCGCCGGCGACACGCCCGTACAGTGGGTCCTGGCCACGGAACTGGAAGGCCGCCTGTTGGTGGTGGCCGTGCGCGACGACGGCGTGGTGTCGGCTCACAGCATCGACGACGGAACGGCCCAACCCACGGATCTGAATCTGTCCGCGCTGCCCGAGTCCGCCCCGCCGGCGCTGGTGGTCAACGAAGGCGCCCTTCTCCTGGGCCCGCCGCTCAATACCGGTTCGCTGCTCACGAGTCCGCTCGCCCTCCCGGCGGGTGGTCTCGCCTTCGTCAGCGACGACGGCGCCGTGGTGGTGACCCAAGCCACCGGAAACCGCAGATTCGAGATCGACCCCCTCCCGGACGGGCGCCTCGCTCTGAGCGCCGAGGGCGTGATGGCGGTTCTCACCCAGCCGACCGATCGCTATCCGCACGGGATCGCCGGTGACCGCCTCGAGGCCGCCGCCATCGACCTCATTGACTTGGCCACCCTTGAAGCGAGGAGTATCGCCGTGCCGTCCGACCGAGTGGTTGAAGGCATCTCGGCGATGTGGGCAGACCTCGACGACGACGGCCGGCAAGAGATCCTGGTGACCGTCTCCGACGCCGAAGGTGGGGCGCGTTTGGCGGTGCTCTCCGCAGAAGGCGAGTGGCTCGCTGATTCCGAGCCGATCGGTCTCGGCAATCGATGGCGGCACCAGATCGCCGTCGCCCCTTTTGGTCCAAGAGGCGAGGTGGAACTGGCAGACGTGCGTACCCCTCACATCGGCGGATCGGTCGAATTCTTCGCCTGGTCTTCCGGCGAACTCGAGATGACGGCCTCCCTGGAGGGGTACTCGTCACACGCCATCGGATCTCGCAACCTCGACCAGTCCCTGGCGGCCGACGCCGATGGAGATGGGCGGCCGGAGGTGGTCGTGCCCCACGTGGCGAGGACGTCCTTGGCCGGAGTACAACGAACCGAGAATGGCGCCGAGGAGGTCTGGGTCTTCGATCTGGGCAGTGAGCTCACCTCCAATCTGGCTGGGGTGACGACCGCGGATGGACGGTTCGTCCTGGTGGCCGGAATGTCGGATGGGCGGGTGCTCGTCTGGCCTTAGCTGGTCTCGCATGCGGTGGTAGCTCCGAAGAGGCCCGCCGATGGAGGTGCGCAGGCGATAATGGACGCATGAGAGCCGACCAGATCGAGGGCGTCGCCGGCGCCCGGATCGACACCGCCGCCAGGGCTGAGCAGCACGCCACCGAGGGCGACCGGTGAAACTCGTTTCGGACGACCTCTCGGCGAGCCTCATGTTGCGATGGTATCGAGTGGGAGCCCTGCTGCTCTTTTCCGGCGCCTCCGTCGTGGGTGGAGCGTTCCTCGTGCGAAGTTTCTCCGAGCCGATGAGCTTCGGGCTCCTGGTGTGGGTACTCGGAATGGCCGCCTACGCCTTTGGAGTGGTGTTCCCGCTGCTCGCCGGCCTCAGCCTGGTCAACTCCGACCAGGATCAGGTCGACCTTCGTTCGACCCTGGGTGTGCTGGTTCTCACCTTTGGTTCGATCTTCGCCATCGGTTGGTTTGGCCTGTCGGCGGTGGGGATGCTGCTGGCTGGCTGGATCATGGCGCGCCTGGGGAGGCGAGGCGAGGACCGTGCATGGCGAAGGCGCAACGCCGAAAGGTTGGCCTTCTACGGGCGGGTACGCCGAGCCGATCCCCGCTCGGACCCGGAAGCGGCCCGGTTTCTTCCCGATCCTCCGCCGGAGGATGCCCTCGATCGCCCCTCGTCTCGTCGGGAAGCGATCGATCAGGCGCGCAGCATTGACGGCGATCCATGGCAGTGAATATGGCTCGCCCGACTGACGTGTCGGGCGGGACGATGGCAACTCCCCGCCCCGTCCGAGCGGGTCGTCAGGGCGCTGGTGGTCCATCTTCCGAGGGGAGGAAACCGGGGCGTCCTGCCTCGATCCAGGACTCATAGGCGGCCTCGGTGCCCACATCCTGGCCGAGATCGGCTGACCGGAGGTAACGGTGGTGCAGAAGGTCGCAATACAGCTGAATCGGATTCCCGTCAGCGTCGAGGGCCGTCAGCCGTTCGAGCATCGGTTCGAACACCCCGACCCTCCATTGAACGGCCGCAACCGACTTGTTCGTCGGTGACTCCGGAGCTCGCTTGGCCTGGAAATAGTAGAGGTCGGAGAGGATCTGGCGCGCCTGGCGATCCAGCGCTTCGACGCCGGTCAAAGACCTGAGGCGCTCGGTATGGAAGCTTCGCCCTCCAACTTTAACCCGGATGCGAAGGGTGTTGCCCTCCTCCCCAGGGACCAGATCGATCTCGTCCACATCGAAACCAAGCTCGTTGAGCCGGGCAACCCGTTCGGTGATCCGATAGCCCTCCTCGTGGGGTATCACCTCTTCGGCGACGAGTTCGTCCCACAAGGCCGAGTATCGCCCCATGATCTCCTCACCCAGGAAGAGGTCGGCTTCGTCGATGCTTCGGCCGGCCGCCGCAGCGATATCTGCCATTCCGCCGGCGACATTGACGGCCATGATCTGGAGGTCTTCTTCTCGCTGGCCGTCCGTGAGATTCTCGTGGATCTCTGCCGTCTCGGCGTCGACCATCACCGCGTCGAGACCCTCGGCGTCCCAGCGGTAGAGCACGTTGGACAGAGAGCAGTCCCCCCAGAAGCATCCGGCCAGGTGAAGGTCGACCAGCAGCCCCGCCAGGGCGTCCATCATCTTGTCGCGACGACGTCCGAAGTCCGGCCCCTCGAGGAGTTCCCGGTAGGAGAAAGAATGATCTTCGTAAGCGGTGATCAGTGCTGCCGAATCCTGACTGTGTCGGTCCGGCGACCGGTCGCCAACGAGGCCGACCGCTTCGACCACCGGCACCGCCGTCGGTTCGAGCTGCCGCAGAACCTCGTAGTCCCGGTGGGCGGGGCGTTCGGCGAGTTCTTTGATGGCGTAGATGCCCTGCGGGTAACAGACAAACCGAACCACATGGCGCGAGATTCCCTTGGGAAGCTCGACGATTCGGTCGTGATCCCAATCGGCGAGGGGAGTGTCCCAGGGAAGATCGAGGAAATCGGGATGTCCGGGGCGGATGACCAGATCAGGCATGCCACCAGGCTAGAGGCAACCGGCCGCCACGCCGTCCGCTTTCACCACGGTACGCTGGTTCACCATGGAGACTCCGACGAAGCTCGAACTCGAAGACGGTGGTGTACTCACCATCACATGGGGTGACGGAGCCTCGCAAACGCTGACAGCCCAACAGCTCCGCGATGCGTGTTCGTGCGCCGACTGTCGAACCGCCGCGGAGGAACGCAGGTCGACCCTCCGCCTGGTGGCCCCGATGTTGGTCACGATCTCTGACGCCAAGCTGGTGGGCAGCTATGGGATCAACTTCACTTTCGCGCCGGACGGCCACCGGACGGGGATCTTCAGCTTCGATCAGCTCCGTTCGCTGGGATCTTGACCGGCTGGCACGCGGGGCACCAGAACGTCTGGCGATCGTGGTCGCCCCGCCGATCCGTCTGGATGGCGGTTCCGCACCGGCGGCACGGCCGCCCTGCCCGGCCATACACCCAAAGGTGGTGGCCACGTCTGGAATCGGCCGTTGTCACCCTCACGGCCCGGTTCAGATTGAGCCGGAGAAGCTGGTGGCTACGGCTGAGGATTCGCCGCAGCGTGGCGGGCTCGAGGTCGGCCACCAGGCGGTCCGGGTGGACCCGCTCGAGAAAGAGCACCTCGCTCTTGTAGACATTGCCGGCGCCGGCAGCCACCCGCTGATCGAGTACCAGGTCGGCTGCCGTGCGGTCCGGTGCGAGGCTCGATACGCGGCGGCACGCCTCGGCCAGATCGAACCCCGGGTCTGCCAGGTCGGGTCCCCACTCGGCCAGACGCGCTTCGAGTCCGGTCACTCGGTCCACCTCGACGCCGGGCGCCGAGAAGCAGACCGCTTCGGCGCCTTCCACCCGGATGACGACCCTCGCCGCCCCCGGCGGTTCGTGCCACGGCTGACCCGCCCGAAAGACTCTCCACCTCCCCGGCATTCCCAGATGTGTGCGGATGCCGAGACCGGCGTCGGTGTAGATGAGGAGATGCTTCCCGTAGCTCTTCACGGTGACCACCTGCGAACCGAGGAATTGTCCGGACGCAGCTCGGAGACCGGGGTCGGAACCGTCCACACTCACGATCGTCCGTCCCTCGATCGCGGTGCGGACCCGCTGAGCCGCCCGGTAGATGGTGTCGCCCTCGGGCATGCCGACAGGTTAGGTGCAGAACGTCACGGTCGAAACACGAGCCCCTTGGGGCCCAGCACGAATCCGGATTCGACCAGCGTCGATGCCAGGGGCGTTCTGCTGACCGGCTCGGCATTGATCGTCTCCACCGTGAGCTTCCCGCGCCGGCGACCGATCTCGCCCAACCGGGCGGCCGCCTTGGCGAGTTGTTGGGCATCGTCCGAGAATCCGAGGACCCGCTTGCCGCCTCGTTCTACGAAGAGCGTCGGCCGGCCACCGACGAGAACGACGTACGCTCCCGCGGTCCGCGACGGTCGACCGGCGGCAACCTCGGGCCACGGCAGGGCAGCCCCGTAGGGGTTGGCGGGATCGGTGACGGCCAGCAGGACAGCCTCGTCACCGTCGTCGGTCCGCAGCCGATCGACCGCACCCGGAAGTGCGAACTGAGCTCCTCCGAGGCCTTCGACGAAATACCCCCTTCGCACCCGTCCGGTCTCCTCGAGACGAGCCAGGACGGGGTAGAGGGACGAGAAGGCACCGGGAATCCCTTCCGAAGCCACCCCCAGCCTGGTCACGACGCCTTGGCGTTCCAGCGTTTGCTCGGCCCAGGCGGTGGCTTGCTCGGTGGCCGAGGGCGCGCCGGAGCGGAGGTCGTCTGTCAGCGACCATCGCCCGGCAGCGGTGGGAGGGAAGCGCGAGGAAAGGCTCGGTCGGCTACGGGCGGTGGCACGCCGCCGGCTCCGCAGCATGGCGCGCACCGGACCGAAGGTGTCGTTGGTCACCTCCCCGGCCCACACCAGGTCCCACAGCGCATCCAGCGCCTCGCCCGGGTCGCCGCCGCCGGCCGCCGCGTAGAGGTCTGCGAAAAAGGAAGCGCCTCGCTCGGAGAGTCGACCCCGGAGGGCGTCGTGAATCCGATCCGACGGAGCCTCGGTCGAGGCCGGGACGGCCAGCAGGTCGAACGAGTCGCGGAAATAGAGCGCCACTCGACCATCGCGCCGACCGAGGGAACCGCGTCCCGTCCAGACGACCTCGCCCGACGCCATGAGTTGGTCCAACCACTCGGGCGAATAGTCCATTCTTCCAGCCAACACGTCGGTCTCGAGGACCGAGGCGGGGATGGCACTCGCCTGAAGCTGGCGGACGAGATCGGTGAGGGCCGCGATGCCGCGGCGTGGCCGGGCTGAATCGAGCCCGTGCCATCCGGTCGTGAAGCGGGCGTAGGCAGCTGCGTCGACGGGTTCGATCTCCTTGCGGAGCTCAGCAAGCGAGCGACGCTTCAACCTGCGCAGCACTCCGGTGTCGACCCACTCATGACCGACGCCACCTGGACGAAAGGCACCGCGCACGACACGGCCCGCCTCGGCGAGACGGTCGAGGGTCATGGTGACTACGGCCGGTGGGAGGGCGAACGCCGCCGCGCACTGGGCCTCGTCGAACGGTCCGTGGGTGCGAGCGTACCGGGCGATGACGTCGCCCAGCGGATCGTCGACCGGCTCGAGAAGTGCATGGGGGATCGCCGCCGGGGGCTGAACACCCAGGGCGTCCCTGAGCCGGGCGATATCCTCGATGACAGACCATCGTGGCGAGCCCGCCCAGGTCACCTCGACGATCCGCCGGGCGTTCTCGAGTTCCTCGAGCCAGGCTGCGCCATCCCCTTCGCTGCGGACGTCGACATCGTCGGTGGAGAGCGGCCCCAGCGC